>NZ_JBKETZ010000002.1:0-531077 GCF_056356295.1 Bifidobacterium sp. LH_558
CGGCCTCGCCCACGACGCGTTCAACGACGTGTGCACCCCCGGCAACCCCCGCCCCGCCACCGAAGAGGACATCCTCGCCATCTACACCAGCCTCATGTAACCCCGCACCGCCATCCCGAACGGAGCGAACGCGGAGTCGAGGGATCCCTCGACTCCGCGCCACACGCTCCGCTCGGGATGACGGTTATTCGTCATGCTGAGCGGAGCGCAGCGGAGTCGAAGCATCCCAGACAGGCAGATCCCTCGACTCCGCTCGTGATGACGAGAAAGAGTCCCTCGGCATGGCGAGAGAATCCCTCAGGATGAACAGCGGGTGGTCTTCAGGCGCGGCGACGGCGGATGATGAGGACCGCGGCGAGGAGAGTAAAGATGCTCATGGCCGCGAACGGGACGACCACGCCGCTACCGCCCTTGGACAGGAGCTTGGACTGGCCGTCATCACCGGACTGTTCGTCGCCAGACTCTTCGGGCTCAGGCGCAGGATCCGGTTCCGGCTCAGGCGCAGGCTCAGGCGCAGGTTCCGGTTCCGGTTCAGGCTCCGGTTCAGGTGCAGGATCTGGTTCCGGCTCGGGATCCGGATCAGGCTCAGGCTCGGACTCAACCGTGACCGATACCGTACCAAGCATCTCGCTCTCATAGTTCGAGGACTGCGGAGTGAAAGCCCACCACAGCGACACCGGCGAGTTATCTTCCGCGGCTTGCAGAACGTAGGAGGCATCCAGTGGCATCGTGCGTTCGGCGTCCGCATACCAGACCAACGTGCCAGGCACCGCTTCGACGGTGCCATCCGACAGCGTCACGCCCGAAGCTGATTGCGGCACCACAAGGTCGGCGAGCGTAGAGCCTTCCGCCACCGTCTGGTCCGCAATCACATACGAAGCTTTCGCCGATACGATGGAGAACTCGTAGGTCAGGTTGGACGCACCTTGCAAGGTGTAGTTGTCGTTGCCCACGGCGGTCACGGTGGCGGTATGCAATCCAGCGGACGATTGGGCTCCGGAAACCGTCAGAGTGCATTCGTCGCTCTCCACAAGATTCGCCACGGAAGCGACGGGCACCTGCTCGGCTCCGTTGTAGACGAACACCGCATCGGCCCATTCCACAGCAACAGGGCGCGGCTCCACCTTTAACTCGATTTCGACGCTCTTCGCATTAAAGTCATCGCTGGCTTGGGACTGCACGGTCAGAGTCGTGGAGCCAACACCGACGATATGCACTCGACCGCTGCCATCAATGGTGGCCACGTCCTCGTCGGAACTGGAATAGCTGATTGCTCCGGCTCCGCTGGACACGGACGGCGTCAACATGAAGTCCGAGTCACCATACATTGCGGTGAGGTCTCCCTCATCCAGATGGAAGGCGTCATCGCTTTTGGAAACCGTGAGCGTGCCGGGTTCAAACTGCACATCGTAGTTTGAGAGCTCTTTGGGGGCGACGCCGGAAGACCACTGTGGAGTGATTGCATAGCCAACCGCCGTGACAGGCGCTCCCTTTACGTAATCGCAATCGTAACTGAGCGCTTTAAGCAACGCATCGGATAGATTCTCATCTTCGCTGCCGACCCAGCCAGACACCGTAACCGAATACTTGGGTATATCCGCCTGATACGTAACCGCACCATCATTCGCTTTTACGGTCAATTTCTTTGGAGTGATGGCAAAACTCCCGGTTGTCCTTGCAGCGGCCCACTGCACTTTGTCGGTGCTTTCACCGGAGAAGAATGTGCTGGTCGAGACTTCGACCTCATACGAACCCACATCTGACGGCGGCACATCCGTCCATACGTTCTCGTCTGCGCCGGAGCTGTGATACCTCAACGACACCGACATAGCCGGCTCTACGGCAACCACATCATCGGGAGACAGCGGCGAACCGTCATACTCCGCCGAACCGCTCAACTTCAGAAGCGGATCACGACCGACCGCCAACGGATAAGCCTCGCTTAAATTCTCATCATCATTGGCATACAGATGTCCTTCAACGGGCGTCACCCCATACACCAGATTCTTCTCCACAGCATCAGCCGTCTTATCCGCGAAGAAACCGCCTGAAATGGAAACCTGAGTGGGGTCGTCAGACTTCCTGTCTTCACCGTCGCCTATGGCAGCCGCGTCGCCTTGCCCCTCAGCAGCAATCCAGCCACCAGAAATCACAATACCGTTCGTCTTATACGTAAAATCTCCGAAGCCAATACCGGCAGCACGTCTACCACCTGTCGCAGTGACCGTACCACCTGAAATCTCAACGCTAACCGAAACGGCGGTATATGAGCCGCCACCAACACCAGCACCTCGCTCACCGCCCGTCGCACTGATCATGCCACCTGAAATCTCAACACTAACCGAATCGCGACAGCCAAAGCCGCCACCAATACCGGCACCGCCCACGCCGCCCGTCGCAACAACCGTGCCGCCCGAGATCTCCACACTAACCGAACCGCCAGCAAAGAGTCCACCGCCAATGCCAGCACCCGCACCACCGCTCGACGCGATAACCGTACCGCCTGAAATCTCGACACTAACCGAATCTCTACCGTTTTCAGAGTATCCGCTGCCAATGCCGGCACCCTGAAAACCGCCCGTCGCGACGATCGTACCACCCGAAATAGTGATATTGGAACCCGCAGCATAGCGTCCGCCACCAATACCGGCACCGTCCTCGCCGCCCGTTGCGCTGAGGAAACCATCACCGGAAATGAATAACGACTGTGCGTCGTTCTGCAGACCAGCGATAAAAAGTCCGCTTTTAAGGACACTCGATCCTTTGAGTGTAAGCTCCAATGAGCCTGAAGACACCCGCACGGCGGCCGAATTATAGATGATGCTTCGATCGATGACCACGCTGTCAAAGGTCACGTGGGCGGTCTTGCCATCGCCTGCGGACACGACAAGCATGTCCGACTTGGTACCTCGATCGGTTTTCTGAGAATCGCCGTTGGCGTCCGTGTAGTCGATTGTTTCCGTCGCGCTCTCGGACATGCCCACCGTCACGGGCTTCTCCGACAGGATGGTCAGCGTAGTGCCCTCGTACTTGTAGTCGTCATTCTCAACCAGACCACTCCCGTCAGTGGCGGTCAACGTGAATGCACCCCTCGTCACACTCACATCCTGCGCCTGAGCCTGGGCCGGGAACAACCACAGCCCGAACGCCACAGCGAACGAAGCGAGCACCATCGACAACACGAACCACACGTCCTTCGCAGCGGGCTTCCTTAGCTCTCCCAACATCATCACACCTTTGTCTTTCCGTCACGCACAAATGCGCACACCATCATGCGACACAATCCGTCTCCCACGGTAACAACCCCCCCCCCCCCCCCCCCGGCAGGGATATGCGGCGCGTCGAAAGGCACGAAATGCCACGAAGTCAAAAACTCCGGCAAACGGACGATACCCCCTTTTGTATCCTAGATAGGGATTGGAGATCCGAGCTACCGGGTTATGCGATGGTCAGAGGCAGCCGCCGGGGACTTAGGTCGGAATAGCGGAGGGCAGCGGGAGATTAGCAGATTGGCGGGCGACGCGCCTTTGGCGTCATTGGTTGTGAGATCCTTGCGCCTCGGCCTTCGGCCTCCGCTCAGGATGACGGGGAAAAGAGAAACCGAGCCTCCGATTGGGGGGGGCTCGGTTGGGTTCTATGGAGTTACGCTTGGACAGCCCACAGGGCTGTCCAAGGCTCCACCGCCTCCGCGCTGGTTTTGTAATTGCGCTTTGCGCAATTACGCCAGCGCGCCCATTGGATCCCAGGCGGGGAGCATGGTGGCGGGCTCTTCTAGGGCGGCCTGGTATTCGGCCGGAAGCATGGACTTGGGGACGGCCACCTCGTAGACGTATTCGGTGAACCAGTCGTCGCTCATGGTGAAGTAGCCCTTGTCGGCGATCTTCGCGCCCCAGGAGTTCTCCACGCGCCAGCGGCGGGTGGTGGTGCCGTCCTCGTCCACATCCACACCGGCGAAAGCCATCGCGTGGTTCATGGCGGAGTCGGCGAAGCGCACGCGCTGCTCCTTGTCCAGATCGAAGTCCACATCGTAGACCTTGCCATACTCGAACAGGTCGGTGGCCCACGCGCCGTTCTCACGATCCATGAACGGGTGGCAGTCGGCGCCGAACCACACCGGGATGCCCTGTTCCACGAGGATCTTGCGCACGCAATCCTTCATGAACTGGTTGGGCACGTTGAGGTATTCGGTCGCGTCGCCGCCGGCCACGTTGCCCAGATGCTCGATGCCGATCTTCTTGCCCTTGGCGTGCTCGGCGCGCGGATCGTCCACCAGGCACACGTAGTCCTCGAGACCGGCGGAACCCACGTACTTGTTCCAGAACTCGACCGGCGTGATCTCGCCATCGCGGTGGAACTCGCCGTCCTTGTCGGTCCACTCCCAGTCGAAGGAGACCGGCGGCTCGCCCAAGTGGATGGTGAGGATGCGGTGGCCGGCGGCGCGGGCGTCGGCGATCGTCTCGTCGATCGCATTCTGATCGGCATACATGTGGGCCACGGCGGTGTGCAGCAGGCGACGCAGCTGCGTGTTCATATCGCCGGTGTTGATCGAGGAGGCGGTCTCCGGGTAGAGGTCCTTCGGCACGGCGCCGTACTTCTTGTAGATGTTCATGGCCATGGTCCACTGGCCGCCGTCGCCCATCACGTCGGCGAGCAGATGCTGGATCAGGCGGGAGTCGGAGGGCTCGCCGGCGCGCACGAGGGCGGCCACATCCTGCAGGAAGTAGTTGACGCGCTCGAGCTTGTCGTAGTACATCGCGTAATTCTGCGAGAACTCGAACTCCTTGAGGCCCATGTTCTTCTTGGCCACGAAACGGGCCACATTCAGGGAGCTGAACAGCCAGCAACGGCCGGAACGATCCTGATGGGTGGCCTCGCCATTGTCCACCGTGGTCGAGAAGCGGCGCTGCAGCAGGCGGGCGCGGTCATAGTTGCGGGCCACCTTGTCGATGCCGGCGGCGGTGACGGCGTTCATCGCCAGACGGTTCGTGCCGTCGGCCTGGAACTCGTCGCGCAGGACGCCCAGCGCCTCGCCGGTCAGTGGCGTCAATTCGCTCATATCTGCTCCTTTGTTGTTTTCGTGCGCTTGTGGCGCAAACATACGGACGGCATCTGGATGGCTTCATCCAGATGCCGCGCGTTCACCGTTGTGCAAGTCTAGTACACTTCCGCTCACCGGTCGACCGGGCGGAAGCAGACCGACTACTGCTGGGAGGATTCGTTGCCTTCGGATTCACCCTCCGGTACGAAATCCCACTCTTCGGAGTCGCCGGATTCACCGGACTCGCCGCCCGGTTCGCCAGACTCGCTCGATTCACCCGGCTCGCCCGACTCGTCTTCGGTGGATTCGGGAGTCTCATCCACCGCGTTCATCACCGGCAGGTCGGCGGCGGGCGACCCCGCGCCCTCACCTTCACCACCGAACGCGAAGCCGCTGAACGCGTTGGCGAACATGGCGCGCAGTTCGGACACGCGCTGGGTGATGGCGGCCTCACGCTGCTGCAGGTCGGCGATATGGCTGGTCAGCCCGTCCAACTCGCCCTGCGCGGCCTGGCGACGCTCCTCGATCTGCAAGTCGGCGTCCTCACCGGCCTTCTTGACGATGCTCGCGGCCTGCTCATCCGCGGACTGACGGCGCTCAGCCGCATAGGAGTCGGCCTCCTCACGCACGGTTTTGGCCTGCGAAATCAGCTCGTCGGCCTCGCGCTTGGCGGCCTCGCGACGCTCCTCAAGATTCGCCAGCAACTCGTTGACCTTCTGCGTGGCGTCATCCTGCTGGGCGGCGATGTCGGCGCGAATCTGCTCGACCTCGGCGTTCACCTGGCTCATCGTGGACGTGCGGCTCACCTCGGCATCATCGAGGATCTCCTGGGCCTTGGCCTTGGCGGAATCCACGATTTCGGAGGCCTTGCGCTGGGCGTCGGTGGTCATCTTCGCGACCTGCTCGCGCACGTCGGCGAGACGCTTGTTCGCCTCCGCGAGCGCGGCCTCGATCTGATCGTTCGCCTCGCTTTTCAGGTCGGAGATCTCCTGATTGGCGGTTTTGCGCATCTCCGCCACCTGCTGCGTGGCTTCGGCGCGCATATCGGACAGTTCGCGCTCGTGCGAGGCGCGTTCGGAGGCAAGACGCTTGTCATGCTCTTCGCGCAGGTTGTTCAGTTCCAGCTCGATGGTCTGGCGCTGCTCGGTGACGTTCCTATTGGTTTCCGACCGCAGCTGCTCCATCTCCTCACGCACGCTGGAGCTGAGCGTTTCGGCCTCGCTCTGCGCGGAGTCGAGCACGGTCGCGGCTTTGGCGTTCGCGTCCTCGATGATGTGCTGCGCGTCGAGACGGGCGTTGTTGATCAGCGTCTCAGCCTGGGCCTGGGCTGCGGTGCGTGTGGCGGAGGCGTCCTGCTTGGCGCGTTCGAGCAGTTCCGAACTGGTCTGCTCCGCGGACGCGAGCATCTTCTGGGCGTTGGCGCCGAGGGAGGCGAAGGATCCGCTTTGCGACTTGCGGTTCCTCTCCTCCTGCAGCTGCGCCTGCAACTGCAGCATGCGGTCGTCTCCGGCCTTGATCTGCTCGCGCATACGAGCCAACGTCTGCTGGGCCTGCTTGACGGATTCCTGCATCGAAGCAAACGCCTCGTCGACCCTGTCCTTGTCATATCCCCTCAACACGACCGGAAAACGATCCACCATTATTCGTCCTTTCGCACACGCACCCTCGTCTATCGGTGCCACCGCAATGCACTGTAGCGCATGGAAATCAACACACGCCCAATGAGTTGCGAATCCTCACCATGCATGCAAAAGGCATTGTCCCCAAAGGGGTCAGAGGACCGACGCCCTACGCGGCTAGTCGATGAGGATGTCGGACGAGGAGGGTTTGAGGTAGTAGGCGATCGTCTCGCGCACCACATCACGGCAGGCGTCGATCTGGCGTTCCAACGGCAGTCCATGCCGCCCCACGCCGGCCTCTCCGTTTTCGGTGACCAAAGGGAAGCTCACGAAGCCGGAGAGCACATGCTCCTGCGCGCTGGTCCAGTTGAGCAGGTTGTAGAACAGCGAGTTGCATACGAAGGTGCCCGCGTCCGAGCTCAAGGTGGAGGGGATGCCGTCGCGGGTGAAGTCGCGCATGATCGAGCGCAGCGGCAGACGAGTCCAGTACGCGGCCGGACCGTTCGGGTCGATGGGCTCGCGGGTGGGAGTCATGTTGTCGATGTCGGGTTTGGCGGCGTCCATCAGATTGGTGGCGCAGCGCTCGAGCATCACCCCGCGGGCGGCGTGCTTCAGGCCGGTGGCGATGATGATGTCCGCGTGCACGGCCTCGATGGATTCCAACAGCAGGGGCCAGGCGTTGGCGAAACTCACCGGCAGGCTCACCGTGTGGATCGCCACGCTGACGCCACCCAGCGCGTCGATGTCGCCCAGGCCTTGGTCGGCCAGCGCTTTGGGCACCTCATAGGAGGGGTTGACGCGCACGTCGTCGTAGTGGTCGAATCCGCAAATCACGACATTCAGCTGCTTCATAATCCTCCAGTCTAACCGTCGCTCAGGCGGCCGCTCACTGCTGGCCCGTCAGCAGCGCGTCGGCGAGCATCTCGCGCATACGGGCGTGCGCCCGCTCCTTGGAATCGGCGGCCGCGGCCTGTTCGGCGATGCGTTCCGCCGTGGGCATATCGGCCAGAGTGGTGATTTTGAGATTAGTTTCGGCGCCCGCGACGATGGCCACCGGCTCGTCGGGCAGATAGTCGACCACCACGCGCGTGTCGTCGGTGGGATGGAAGTCCGGGTCGGCGGCCGCCAGCTCGTAGGCGCGGCGGATGGTCGCATAGCGGAAGGATTGCGGGGTTTGCGCGCGGAACGTGTGGGGGCGGTCGGGCACGTTGCGCACCACCTTATGCCCGTTATGGTCGGCGGTGAGCAGCACGGTGTCGGTGGAGGGGATGGCCACGGTGGCGGCCGTGAAGCGGTCGAGCGCGTCAATCGAACCGTCGATGGCGGACTGTTCCACGAACGGACGCACCGCGTCGTGGATGAGGATTTTCGCCTCGCCGGGGATGCCGGCCTGTTCCAGCGTGTTCAGGGCGGCGGCGGTGCTGTCCGCGCGTTCTGCGCCGCCGTCGATCACCATACGCACTTTGCCGTAGCCGGAGCGGCCGATCAGCTGCTCCACCGTGGCGCGCACCTGCGGATTGACCACCACGATGATGTCGCTGACCCTGCGGTTGCGGTCGAAGGCCTCGATGCTCCAACAGATGATCGGCTTGCCGCCGACCGACACCAGCTGTTTGGGATTGGCCGGGTCGAAACGCGTGCCGAAGCCTGCCGCCAGCACCACCGCCACCACCGGCACGTTACGAATCTCATCATTCTCGCTCATAGCTACCCACCGTAGGTCGTGGCGCGCGCCGCACGGTCGCCGACGCGCGCATTCTGCACGGAATCGCCGCTCACTCCTGCACGATCAGCGCGAGCATGCGCCCCTCGTGGCGCTTGTTCGCCAACGCGGCGCGGCGGTGCGAGTACCACAGCGGATTCTCCAGCGTGCACATGCTGTGGCGGATCTCCTGCAGCCGGGTGGGCAGATCGCCGCCCTCGCCGTCGCCCTCGCACAATTCGACCAGTTCCGCGTCCTGCGAGAGGTATTGGGTCGCGGCGGCGACGCGCGGGCGCGAGATGATCACGCTGTCGCGCGGCACGCCGGCTTTCTCGAGCTCGGCGAGCGCGGCGGCGTTGATGTCGATACCGGGCTTGCCGAAGCGGCTGAGCGTGAAGGTGCCGGGGAACTGCGCGTCGAATTCGTCGGCCGTCTCATCGCCCACCTCATAGCAGTCGCCGCAGATGGCGGGGCCGAGCGTGGCGACGATGCGGCTCGGGTCGGCACCCTTGGCGCACATCATCTCGACGGTGGCAGCGACGACCCCCTGCTGCAGTCCGCGGCGGCCGCAATGGGCGGCGCCGATCACGCCGGCCACCGGGTCGGCGAGCAGCACGGGCAGGCAGTCGGCGGCGAACACGCCCAAGGCGATGCCGGTGCGGCTGGTCACTTGGGCGTCGGCCTCGATCACCGTGGGATGCAGGTCGGTGCCACGCGTGCCCGAAGCGTCGAAACCAAACGGCGCGTTGTCTGCGAAGGCCTCGTCGATGTCGACCACGCGACCGGAATGCACTTGGCTGACCAGCGAGAGGCGGGAACCCAACGATTCGGCGAGCGCGACGCGGTTGGCGAGCACATGGGCAGGGGAATCCTCGGATTTGCCGCCGAGATTGCAGTTGCCGAACCCGCCCGCGCTCACACCGCCAAGACGGGTGGTGTACACGGCCGTGATGCCGGGCGCGAGGGCGACCGGGATGGTCACGGGGATGGGTTGGCCCTGCTTGTCCACGGGACTGAGGGCAGTGCTGTTGAGAATCGCGTCGTCGTATTTCACCATGGCACCCAGTGTAGTGGGTGCCTTGTGCGGCGGGCGGGCATCCGCGGGGCGGCGCGGCGGAATCACCTATCAGGAGCGGCTGCGCACGCCTCAGGCGGCTTTGAGCGTGGGCTTTTTGGTGCGCGAGCGGATGGCCGCGTTCACCGGCACCTCGTGCGGGCAGGGCAGCGAGAACACGTGGGCCGGATTGTTGACGGCCGGCACGGGATCGCCGTTCTCGTCACGCAGACCGCTTTCGGGCACGGTGTAGACCAGCGGCGGCGCGCCGGGCAGCACGAATTCCACCAGCTGGCCGGGTTCGATTTTGTTGCGGCTCATGATGGTCACGCGCCCGCCTTCGCTCGCGCTCCACGACAGCACTTCGCCGACGACCAGCCATGCGCGGAAATACGCGGAACGGTCGGTGTTCTGGGTGACTTTCTGCTCGGGGTAATAGAAGCCGGTCGAGTAGTCGCGGTGGGCCACCTTGTCCGGTTCTTCGAGCAACCAGTCGGGCAGGTTGACGGGCGGGGAGGGCACGGCCGGAGCATGCTGCCAGCCGTCGGCCTCCGGGGACAAGCCTGCGATCTCACGCGCGTCGGCCGACGCGGCGTTGGCCTTGCGGCGGGTGCTGCGTGCGGCGGAATCAGCAGTGCCGACGGACCCGGCGGAACCAGCGGAATCAACTGCGCCAGCGGAATCAACAGGCCCAGCAGTACCGGCAGAGTCGGCAGAGTCGGCGGAATCGACGGAATCGACGGAACAGGAGCAGGAGCCATCGCCAACACCATCGCCATCGCCATCGCAACGGGCGGCGGCATCGGGCACGCCGGCGAACGCGGCGTCCGCCTGAGCCATAATCCCATCCGGCGAGGCGAGCATCGCGGCGAACCTGCGCTCATCCACGCCCTCGTCGGCCAGCCAGGACGGCATGGGGCGGTCGGGGCGGATCACGCGGTCATGGAAGGGCGTGAGCACGGTGCCATCCGCATCCTCGAACCCCCGCTGGACCATGTACTCGTTGACGGCGGTTTTGTAGGCGTTGGTCATCGCGGCGATGTAATACGCGCTTTTGGAACGGCCCTCGATTTTCAGGCTGGTCGCGCCCGAATCGATAAGCGCGTCGATATGCGCGAGCATGTTCATATCCTGCGAATTGAACAGGTACGCGCCTTCTTCGGTCTGCTCGATCGGATAGTACTTGCCGGGGCGCTTCTCCTCGACGATCGAGTATTTCCAGCGGCAGGGCTGGGCGCATTCGCCGTGGTTGCCGTCGCGGCCGGTCAGATAGTTGGAGAACAGGCAGCGGCCGGAGAAGGCCATGCACATCGCGCCATGCACGAAGCATTCCACATCCATGTCGTCGGGGATGCGCGCGCGGATGTCGCGCACGGCCTGCAGGTCCATCTCGCGGGCGAGCACCACGCGGCGCGCGCCCAGCTCATACAAGGCGTTGGCGGCCTGGTAATTCGTCACGCCGGCCTGTGTGGAGACGTGGAGTTCCAGATTCGGCGCGACCTGACGGGCCATCATCAGCACGCCGATGTCGGAGACGATCAGCGCGTCCACGCCGGTGTCCTTGAGCTGGCCCAGATAGGCGCGCAGGGCCTCGACCTCGTCGTTGCGCGGCAGCACATTGCAGGTCACATACACGCGCGAGCCGCGCTCATGGGCGTAGCGCGCGCCCTCCTCGAAGTCCTCCAAACTCAGGTTCTTCGGGGCGGAACGCATGCCGAAAGCCTTGCCGCCGCAGTAGACGGCGTCCGCACCGTAATCCACCGCGGTTTTCAATCCCCTGAGGTTGCCCGCAGGGGCGAGCACCTCGGGCTTGCGTCGCATATGCATATTGACCATCGAATTCATCACGCCCAACAGTGTATCGGTGGCAGTGGTCCCGCTACTGTAGTGCCTTATGAAGATCGATATCGTGAGCGTGTTCCCCGAATATTTCGAGGTGCTGAACCTGAGCCTGCTGGGTAAGGCGCAAGCCAAAGGACTGGTGGAGGTCACGGCGCACAACCTGCGCGACTGGACCCATGACGTGCATCATTCCGTGGACGACACCCCGGTCGGAGGCGGCGCGGGCATGGTGATGAAGCCCGAGGTGTGGGCCGAATGCCTGGACGAACTGCTGGGGCTCGACCCGCAATCGCAGGGCGAGGCGGTGGTTTCGGCCGATGGGACCAGTCCTGTTGAGCGGACCGATCAGGCTGACCAGACCGAACAGACCGACTTTGAGCAAAACGAGCAAGCCGACGCGAGTCGTCCGGTGCTGATTCTGCCGAATCCCTCCGCTCCCCTGTTCACCCAACGCGACGCGACCGAGCTGAGCCATGCCAAGCATCTGCTGTTCGGCTGCGGGCGCTATGAGGGGTATGACGCGCGTATTCCCGCCTACTATCGCGCGCAGGGCGTGGACGTGCGCGAATATTCGATCGGCGACTACGTGCTCAACGGCGGTGAGGTGGCGGTGTCGGTGATGCTGGAGGCGATCACCCGCCTGCTGCCCGGCTTCATGGGCAATCCGCAGTCCATCGTGACGGAGTCGTACACCGGCGAGGACGCTCTATTGGAGCACCGGCAGTACACCAAGCCGGCGGTGTGGCGCGGTGTGGCGGTTCCTGATGTGCTGCTGTCGGGCGACCATGCCAAAGTCGATCGATTCCGCCGTGACGAGGCGCTGACGCGCACCAACGAAATCCGCCCGGATCTGATCGAGGCGTTGGATTGCTCGGCGTTGAACAAGGCCGATCGCAAAACGTTGATGGCGCTTGGCTGGGAGGTTTCCGGCGAGCATCCGCGTCGCCTGGCGTAGGGTTTTACAACGATTTAGCCATCCGAAGTCCATACCCGGCCAAGAAATGGCGCAATTCCAACAAGACGGATTGAGGCGTGGCTAAATCGTTGTCAGCCCCTCACTCGTCGACCCGCTCGATATAGAACACGGCGGTCTCGCCATAATCACGACGCTCGCTAATCTCCCAGCCTTCGGGTGCCGTAGGTTCCTCGGAGCGGGTGGAGCGTTCAAGCATAATCAGCGCCCCGTCGGCAGCAAAACCATTCGCCGCGAGATCGGTCAACAGCCGGTCGCAGTCCTCGGTGGCGAAGGCGTACGGCGGGTCGATCATAATCACATCAAACGGCGCGGCGGCCGGCACGGCGACGTATTTTTCCGCTTTGGCCTTGACCACTTTGGCAGCCATATCGGATTCCCACGAACGATTGCGCTTTAACTCGCCCAAGGTTTTGGCGATCAGCGCGGCCGCGGGCGCGGCGGCTTCGACGGCCACCAATTCCCGTGCGCCACGACTTAACGCTTCGATGCCCAACGCGCCGGTGCCGGCGAACAGGTCGAGCACGCGGGCGTCGTCGAGCACGCCCCACGCATCAAGGCGGGAGAATATCGCCTCTTTGGTGCGGTCGGTGGTCGGTCTGGTGCCCGGCTTCGGCGTGGCCAGCGCCACGCCCTTGAATCGTCCTGAAATCACGCGCATATCGACCCACTGTAGGCCATGCGCCGCCTAACGTCCGGCAACCAGTTGGCACGTGGTCGCTCCAGTTGGCACCCGGGACGGGCCGTCCACCGATGCCGCCATTTCAAAATATTGGAAAATCAACGATTTGCGGGCGCTCGTTGGAGCAGGTGCCAAAAGCGGGGTGCCAACTGGAGCGCCCAAGTGCCAACGCGTTTACGAGCTGGTCAGGAAGGTCTCGTTGCCGCGGGTGAAATCGAGCACCGCTCCGGCCAGCTGCACTTCGTCGGCCAGTTCCGGATCCTCGGCAAGCAGACGTTCGGCACGGGCGCGCGCGTCGGTGATCAGATCCACATCCTTGACCACGCGCAACAGCTTCAATCCGGACTTGCCGCCGGATTGCGCATCACCCAACACGTCACCGGCACCACGGAATTCCAGATCGGCTTGCGCGATCTCGGCACCATCCAGAGTTCCGTGAATCACTTCGAGTCGTTGCTCGGCGGGAGAGGCGGCTTCGGCGCGTGAGATCAGGAAGGCCCAGCTCGGCGTGCCGCCGCGCCCCACCCGGCCTCGCAGCTGGTGCAGCTGGGACAGGCCGTATCGGTCGGCGTCGAAGATCACGATGCAGCTGGCCTGCTTCACATCCACACCGACCTCGATCACCGTGGTGGCCACCAGCACCGGCGTCGTGCCGTCCGCGAACTGGCTCATCACCTGGGTTTTGGTCTCATCCTTGTCTCGCCCGGTGAGCGTGGCGAAGGTGACGCCTTGGAATTGCGGCAGTTTCGACAAACGGTCGGCGATTTCGGCCACGGTATGCAACGGAGGGCGTGCGGGCGCGTCTTCGTTTTGCGCATCGGGAGCGTCATAGGGATCAATTTCGGCGAACGCCTGCCGTTCCGCACGACCGCCGTCGGCGTCGGCATGAGCCCGGGCTCGAGCGCCGCCCACTGTGGACTCCGTTCCGGCCGCGCCCATGTCACCGTCATCTTCCGCATTGTCGTCGATGCGCGCGCAGACGATATATGCCCGCTCCCCCGCGTCAATCCGCGACCGGATATGCGCGAACATGCGCCCCATGGTGGCGGCGTCCGCTTCGTTGACCACGACGGTGCGGATCGGCTTGCGCCCGCCGGGCAGTTCGGTGAGCCACGAGATGTCGAGGTCGCCGAACCAGGTCATCGCGGCGGTGCGCGGAATCGGCGTGGCCGTCATCACCAGCAGATGCGGCGCCAAATCGGCTTTGGCGTTCAGGCTTTCGCGCTGCTCCACTCCGAAGCGATGCTGCTCGTCGATCACCACCAGAGCCAGATTCGGCGCTTGGAAGGTTTTGGAGAACGCGGCATGCGTGGCCACCACGATGCACGGCTCGCCACTGGCCGCCTGGGCGAGCACCTTGCGTCGCGCGGCGAGTTTCATTCCGCCGGTGAGCAGCGTCACCGGCACATCCAGCCCGTCCACCATGCGTGTGATGGAATCGGCGTGCTGTTCGGCCAACACTTGCGTGGGCGCGACCAGCACCGCTTGGTACCCGGCCCCGACGGCCTGCAGCATGGCGGCGAGCGCCACCACGGTTTTGCCGGAGCCCACCTCGCCTTGCAGGAGGCGTTGCATGGGCCAGTCGCGCGCCATATCCACGGCGATATCGTCGATCACCTGACGTTGGCCGCCGGTAAGCGCGAACGGCAGCGAATCGATGAACCGGTCGCGTAGTGAGGTACCGGCATCCTCGGTGTTCTGCGTATCTTGCGACTCCAATGGCGACGTACCGTTGATGCATTCGCCCGCGCGGTCGCCCACGGCACCGTTTGCGGCACCGTCTGCGGCGATGGCTTTCGACGAGGGTTGCGCGCCTTGCGGGGCCTTTATGTCCTGCGCAACCAGCGGGCATGGGTGCGCCGCGGATTTGCGGGCATGGGCGCGCGCTTGCAGCAGCGAGGTCTGCGCGACGAAGGCCTCCTCGTAGCGCAGCGTATCGATGCCGGCGCGGAAGGCTTTGGTGGAGGCGGGATTATGGATGGCAAGGAACGCTTCGGCCCGATGCAGAAGTCTTCGTTCGGCGCGGATCGCTTCAGGCAAGACGTCAGGGATGGCTCCGGCGAGACGGTCGGCGGGAATATCCGACTCCATCTCGGGTGAATCCGCGGTTCCATGCGTCCCAGCCGAATCAATGGCCCCACCCATTTCGATGGATTCGATTGCCTCATCTCCCTCGATGCCACCCGTCAAGCCCGCAGAATCGGCGGCGCGCACGTGCACTTCGTCGGCGTTCATGACACCGGCGTCATTCGCATCGGCCAGCATCCGCAGCAGGTTCAGAATCGTCTCGTGGATATGTTCGGAGGAGATGCGCGAACTGGCATGGTAGACGGGCCTGGGGCGGGTCAGGCGACGCATCGCCTCGGCGGTCGTGTCCGCATCGTATTTCAGAGCAGAGGGTAGCGCCGGGGGAAGCGACGCGGGGAGGGTCTCTCCCGTAGCCGACGCTGCCTCGAAATCGGCAGCCCGGTTCGTTTGGGGCGCGACGGTGAGGATTTCAGGATGGGTGAACTGCGCCTGCCCCATGTATTCGGTTGGGGTTCCCGCGATGACGATCGATTCGCCCGCGCGCAGCCGCATGCTCAGCCAATCCACATAGGATTTCTTATAGGAGAAGAAGGTGAGCCGGGCCACCGAGCCGCCGACGTTGCGTGCGCGGGCGAAGTCGGAATCGTCGACCAGCGCCTCCAAACGGTAGCCTCGGCGTGTGTTCATCGGCACCACGCGCAACGATCGCACCACGACGGCGCAGGCCATCGGCCGGCCGGGCGAGGCTTCGCGGATGGCGCATTGGGGCACGGGTTCGGTGACGCGGAACGGATAATAGGTCAGCGCGTCGCCCACGGTGGTCACACCCAACGATTTGAGCGCGGACACGCGACGCTTGTTCGTCAGTAGCGACGAGAGTGCGGTGTCCAAGGTGATGCTCATAACGCACCATTGTATGGCGCGCGACGCCCGAACCGTCATCGCCGCCCCAGCGGCACGCCCTCGTCATCCTGAGCAAGACACAGCCACACCCCTCGTCATCCTGAGCGAAGCGCAGCGAAGTCGAAGGATCTCAACTTGATGGCAGGGGTGTGAGATCCTTCGACTCCGCCCATCGGGCTCCGCTCAGGATGACGGGGAGGAGGGTGGAGGACGCTCCGCTCAGGATGACGAGAGGAAAATGCAAGAAGCCCCACCGAGCGAACTCGATGGGGCTTCTTTAAGCGTTATTCGCGACTCAGGCGACCACGCGCTGAACCTTGCCGGCCTTGAGGCACTTGCCGCACACGCGAACGCGGGTGTTCTCGCCGTCGATCGTGGTGCGCACAGGCTGCAAGTTCGGGCGGAAGGTACGCTTGGTACGACGGTGCGAATGGGAAACGGTGAAACCGGTCTGCGGTCCCTTGCCGCACACTGCGCAACGAGCTGCCATGATGAACTCCCTTAAACCTTTGTGTTTTCAAGTCTTCCTGTATCCAGGGCACTGTCCTGAACACACAACTTCCCGAATATACCGCGAAATGCCGACATATGCAACATCAGCGTGTATCATAGCCGCCCATCTTGAGCGTTTTCGGCGGCAAATCACCAAAAACCGGCCCAATCACGCAGGTACGGAAAGCATGCCAACCATGCCACCCACACCCGACCACGCAACCCTGTGCCATGTTCGCCGCCAGCGTACCGGGCTAAGCACGACACAATCATCCCCGATGACTATTGCGGCTCCCAGCTGACGTTCATAAACTCGCGGTAAGACTACAACGAAGGGATGTAAGTCAAGGAGGACACAGCATGCTTGGATTGGATATCCCAGAAAACACCTGGCTCGGCAATCTGCTGGCAAAGCGCCGCAAGAAGGCCGACGGCACCGCGCAGGAGGCGAAGGCGACGGGCGTCGCGGCAACGAATACGACCGGCGCTGGCGGCATAATCACGGACGCCGCAAGCACGAACGCATCAGGCACCAGCACGGCAGTCACCGACGCACGGGCGGCGACCAACACAACTGCCAACACAACCCCCAAGCCAAACGCGGGCGCATCAGCCGCCGACTACACGTCTTCCAAACCTTCCGTGATCTCACTCGGGCAGGTCTGGGTCGACATCATGATGGACGTCGACACGCTGCCGACCTCTGGCGGATTCACCGTCGCCGGCGACACCACGCCAACGGTCGGCGGCAGCTACCGCGTGCTGCAAGCGGTCGGCGCGATGGGAGTCCCCGCCGCGCACGCCGGCATCATCGGCAGCGGAATCTGGGCCACCACTGTGCGCCGCGCCTTCGATGAGGCCGGCATCCGCCACATCGGACCGGACCGGCTCGACGCCGATTCGGGATTCCGTCTCGTATTCCACGACGGCACGGACCGTAAAACCTTCGTCGCCCGCTATGGCGCGGAGGCGCAGGGCAATGAGGCGACCTTCGCCGCACTCGATCCGGCCGCGGGCGATGTGGTGCACATCAGCGGCAACACGCTGCTCGACCACACCGCCGCCGGCATCGACGAATTCGTCCACCGCGCCGGCACCGACCCCAAACAGCGCGGATACCGGCTGGTGATCAACCCGACCAAAACGCTCAGCCTGGTCAACGACCACCTACTGGAGGATCTCGTGCTTGCCCGCCCTATCTGGTCATGCAACCGACAGGAGGCGCAGACTCTGGCCGATCGGCTCGGCGTGATGGTGGACGATTCCGCCACGCTCACCGTCGGCGGCGGATTCGACAAGTCGATGGAGGCGCTATGCGAGGCGCTCGGCGAAACGCTGCGCGCGCCATTGGTGGTTCGTGCCGGATCGCGCGGTGCATGGGTGCGCGAACCGGGCGGCGAGACCCGTCATATCGAGGGATTCCCCACCAAGGCCGTGCACACGCGTTCCGCGGGCGGCTGCCACACCGGCGCGATGTGCGCCATGCTGGCCAAAGGATGGGGTCTTGAAGACGCGACCCGCATCGCGAACGCCGCGGCGGCCCTCGCCATCCAGCGCAACGTCAACGGCGTGCCTGTGGCGCCCAGCTACGAGGAGGCGCTCGCCTTGGCCAACGGCGAGGAATCCGAAGAAGCAAGCGCGGACTAAGTATTTGTTCATCGTCTGTTCACCTAGTTGCGCCCGCCACGCTCCGGAGCATCTTCTACGATGGACGTATCGCATCAGGCAGGAGTATCGATGGCCGAACAGACGAACACCACAACCGCAGACCAAAACGAACCGGCCGGCACCGGCTTGAAGCTGACCGCCCGCGAGAAGAAGTGGATCGTCTACGATGTGGGCAATTCCGCGTTCGTGCTGCTCTCCACCGCCGTGGTGCCGATCTACGCGAACTCGCTGCTCGAGGCCGCCGGTCAAGACAATATCGTGTCCACGTGGGGCTATGCGCAAACGATCGCCTCGCTGGTGATCGCCGTGCTCATGCCGCTGCTCGGTTCGATCGCCGACGTACAGGGCATGAAGGTCCGCTTCTTCTGCGGCTTCTTCGGCACGGGCGTGGTGATGTGCTGCGCGATGGCGCTGCCGTTGACCTGGCTGCCGTTCCTTGTGTTCTACGTATTGGCGACCATCGGATTGAACGGATCGCTCACCTTCTACGACTCCATGCTGATCGACACGACCACGAACGAGCGTATGGACCGCGTCTCCTCGCACGGCTACGGCTGGGGCTATATCGGCTCGACCGTGCCATTCCTCGTGTGCATCGCGCTGATTTTCGGCGGGCCCGCGCTGCTCGGATTGGACACCGCGTTCTGCACGCGCATGTCGTTCCTCATCACGGCCGTCTGGTGGGTGGCCTTCACGATTCCGCTGCTCACCAGCTATCGGCAGAAGCACTACCGCGCCACACGCGACCAGTTGGGCACGGCGGTGCGCGGCACCTTCCGCGAGCTGGGCTCCACCTTCGGCAAGATTATGCATAACAAACCGTTGTGGATGTTCATGATCGCGTTCTTCTTCTATATCGACGCAGTGAACACTGTGATCACGATGAGCACCTCGTATGGCACGCAACTCGGACTGGATTCCACACAGCTGGTGATCGCGCTGTTGGTCACGCAGTTCGTCGCGTTCCCGTGCGCGATCGCATACGGCCGCCTGGCCGGACGTTTCGGCGCGAAAACGATGATTCTGATCGCCGTGGTGGCGTATATGTGCATCGTGTTCTTCGCCGCGTTCTTCCTACGTTCCGAAGTGCAGTTCTGGATTCTGGCGATTCTGGTCGGCATGTTCCAAGGCGGCATCCAGGCGCTGTCACGCTCCTACTACGGCAAGCTGATTCCGAAGAGCCATGCGAACGAGTACTACGGCTTCTACGATATCTTCGGCAAAACGGCCTCGATCATCGGCACGTTCCTGGTGGCCACCACCACGACGATCACCGGCAACGCCTCGATCGGCGTGCTTTCCATCGCCATTCTGTTGGTGCTCGCGCTCGTCTTCCTCCTGCTGCAGAAGGATCCGACGCGAGGCTGATATCATCCAGCGCCATTCACCCATTCCGGGCTTAAAGCGAGTTTGGTGTGCGTAATCGGAGAGTAGAGGCGAAAAAACCACACCAAACTCTCTGATCAAACGCTTTACTTGAGCTTCTTCTCGAATCCAAACACACCAAACTCGCAAACCCCTGTCGAATCAACGGGACACGCCGACTTACGAAGACTTGAAAAAATGTGTACGGTGAGTCCTGTTTCGAAAACCGCATGGCTGATGCCGTATCCCTTTGGGAAAGCAGCCATGCGGTTTTTCTTTGCCCCGCACAGCGGTCGCGCATCGCGCCGAATCGGCCATCCGCCGGTCGCATGCCATGCCGACCAACCGGCCTTACGGCCACGGCGCGCAACCATAGCGCGATCCGTTCATCTCGCGGGCACAAGTTGAGGTTGCAATCGGGAGAAGGTCTCCCGCACCATATTGAGAGAGGTACCATACGTGACTTCGTCTGAAACCACGTCAATCGACCATGCCGCCAGCGGCCCCGACACTGCGAACACCGCAAGCGCCGCAAACGCCGCAAACGCCGCAAACGCCGCCTACCCGAAGCATCCGCACCGCGTGATGCTCGGCCTGTACATCGGCGCGTTCCTCGGCATGCTGTCCGAAACGTCCATGAACATCGCCCTGCCCGACCTGATGGATTCCTTCGGCGTCTCCGCCGGCACCGTGCAGTGGATGGTCGTGGGCTATATGCTCGCCATCGGCATCGTGCTGCCGTTCGTTGGCCTGATGCTCAAGTGGGTCAACACCCGCACACTGGCTCTGTTCGCGCTCACCTGCTTCTTCGTGGGCGCGCTGATCTCCACCTTCGCCGTGAACTTCCCGATGCTGCTCACCGGCCGTATCATCCAAGGCGTGTGCACCGGCATCGCCCTTCCGACCATGTACGCCGTGATCATGCGTGTGTTCCCGATGAGCCAGATCGGCGCCGCGAACGGCGTGGCCGGCCTGGTCATCATGTTCGCGCCGGTAATCGGTCCGACCATCGCCGGCATGCTGATCGGCGCGTTCTCGTGGCGCGCGATCTTCGCCATGTTCGCCATCGTCGCCGTGGTCGCGCTCGTCTGCGCCGCCACCACGCTGACCAACCCGATCGAAGTGACCCGCCCGAAGATCGATCTGCCGTCCGTGATCGCCTCTGTGATCGGTTTCGGCGGTCTGGTCGCCGGCGTTTCCATGATCAGCGACATGGGCTTCTCCCCCACGGTGATCGTGCTGCTGGTCGTCGGCATCGTCGTGCTCGCGTTCTACGTCTGGCGCCAGCTGCACATGGAATCCCCGATTCTCGACCTGCGCGCGCTGGGCATCGCCGCATTCCGCACCCCGGCCATCATGGTCACGCTGTCGTTCACCTGCACGCTGGCGCTGATGTATCTGGTGCCGCAGGAGCTGCAGCGTGGTCTTGGCCTGAGCTCCACTCTCGCGGGTCTGCTCATGCTGCCCGGCGGCATCGTCAACGCCGCCTGCTCGCTGATGGCCGGCCGCCTGTACGACCGTAAGGGCGCGTCCATGCTGGTGCGCATCGGTGCGGTGATCGCGATTATCGGCGACGCGCTGCTGCTGGCGATGGGTGTGAGCACTTCGACCGCGTTCTTCGTGCTGGCCCACGTGGTGCTGATGATCGGCATTCCGCTGATGCAGCAGCCCGCCCAGTCCGCCGCGCTCAAGGGTCTGCCGCGTGAACTGGCCACCGACGGCAGCACGATCCTCAACACCATGCAGCAGGTCGTGGCCGCCATCGGCACCGCCATCGCCACCTGCCTGCTTGGCCTGGGCGAATCCAACTACACTGCCGCCGGCGGCACCAACGCCGCCCAGGGCTTTGTGGACGGCTCCCGCTACGGCTACGTGTTCGGCCTCGTGCTGGTCGTGATCGTGCTGGTTATGTCGTTCTTCCTGCGCGAACGCAAGAACTAGTTTCATCCCTCGCGTAATTACCGTAAACAAGCGGCGTTGGCGTCCTGTCAGCGCCGCTTTTTACATGAACGTTTCCACCACGGACTCCTATCGAGACTAGGATGGTGGCGAAGCCATTCGAGACAACCGACGGGAGGCGCGTGATGGGCAATATCTGCGACTATGTGCGCGGAGAGACGCGCCCGTTCAGCGAGGCGCCGTTCAACGCGGTTGATGCGCTTGTGCTGGCGCAGCTTTCCTATGAGAACATCCCCTCCTTGGTGCCGCGCCTCACCGATGAGATCGAATGCTATGGCACCGTCGCGAGGCGTTTGCGCCGCTTCTCATGGCGCGAGCCGCTGCGATCCGTGAAAGCCATTGTGCGGGCCCCGTTCTCGCCGGTCACGCTCGACCAGGTGAACACGGTGCTGCATGGCGATCTCGACGATGTGTGCACGCATCCCGTGCATCTGGTCGGATTGGCCGACACCAAGCAGATGCACAACTTCGTGCGAGACACGGCCTCCAATCCGCGTTTTGCCAACATGAACATGGGCGCGTTCGCCGAACAATTCGACCGCCGCGAGCAGACGCAGTTCGCCGCGGTGACGTTCCGCCTGCCCGACGGCACTCTGGTGCTGTCGTTCCGCGGCACCGACGATTCGCTGGTCGGATGGAAGGAAGACTTCAACATGGCCTTCCAATACCCCGTGCCCGCGCAGGAGGCCGCCGCCGAATATCTGCTTATGGTCGCGGGGATGTGGAAGGGTCCAATCGTGCTGACCGGCCATTCCAAAGGCGGCAATCTCGCGGTGTACGCCGCGATGAACGCGCCCGCGAAAATTCAGGACCGCATCACCACGGTGTATTCCCTCGACGGCCCCGGTTTCCCCCGCGATGTGGTCAAGGGCGACGCCTATGCCGCCGCTATGCCCAAAATCCGCAAAATCGTGCCCGATTCCTCGATTATCGGCATGGTGTTGGAGACGCCGGAACCCTGCACGGTGGTCAAGTCAGATGTGGAAGGCATGATGCAGCATTTTGCCTTCTCCTGGCAGGTGGAGGGCGGCCGTTTCGTTGAGGTCGACGATATGGCCGCCAGTTCGCACACGTTCAATGAATCGTTCAACCAATGGATGACCGAGCTGACTCCCGACGAGCGCGAGCACGCGGTGGACGCGCTGTTCCAAGTGCTGCATGCGAGCGGCGCCACCACATTCTCGGGGATGCTGTCCGCGATGCCACTGGCGCTGCCGGGCATGATCGGCACGATTGTGGGGCTCACGCCGGATGAACGCAAGCACATCCACGAGGCCATGCGCATGCTGGTCACGGCGGCCATAGCGCGCAATACCGCCGTTAAGCGGTAGACGAAAACGCCTCCTTATTGGTCAGATTGCCCAATATTTTATTGTACACTGGGCACAATTCGTTCCAGCGGGAACCGCCCCAAGGAGGCCACCATGCCACGTCCACGCCGAGACTCCGAGATCCTGCCCGCCACGGCCCGCATGGAGAACGCGTTCTGGGAGTTATTGCGATCCCAGGAATACCGCCGAATCACTGTCACCGACATCGTGCGTGAGGCCGGCGTGAACCGCAACTCCTTCTACTACCACTATTCGGGACTGCCGGAGCTGGCCGACGCCGCGATCCTGCATGAGGTGGAGCACACACCGCTCGTCGAGATCCCCGCACCCCACGAGGAGAACCTCAAGCACCAGTGGGGCACCCGCGCCAAAGAGCTGCTCGACACACCGGAGCAACGCCAACGCCTCGACCGTCTGGCCCTGTTGGCCGGCCCGCACAGCTCACCGGAGCTGTTGGATTCGCTCTGTGATTTCGGCCGGCTCACCCTGACCTCCATGCTGCAGCTCGACCCCGAACATCTCGACCTCAAAACCGACCTGATGCTCGACTTCGCCGTCGGCGGCCTGCTCGCCGTGCTGCGCCGCTGGCCGGAGCTGAGCGAAACCATCGCCGTGGAGGATCTGCTGAACGAAGACATCGCCGTGCTGTCCATGGGCATGTACTTAAGCATGTCGAAAGCGGATATGCTCGCCTACTGGAATCAGGTCTTCTCCGACACCATACTCACTCAGCGTTCAGAGCGCGAGAAGATGCCGTCCCTGTAGAAGCGCAGCATCTCGGGCCAATCGGTCTGGATAATATCGGCTCCGAACTCCATCAGGCGGCCCCATCCCGCATCGGGACCCTCCAATACGGCGGTGGCGTCGGAGATGCCTTGGAAGCCGTGGTTGTCGTTGCCGAGCCCCAGCGCGTTGACGAACGCATACATGCCACGCCGATGCAGCGATTCGCAGTCATCGCCGGTGAATCGCTCCACACCCACATGAGGTTCGATCAGTTCGGCGCCGACCACGTTGATATCGGGATCGTCGGCCACGGATTCCAGCTCCTGCATGGACCATATCATCGGCATATACATGTATTTCACTCCGTGGCCGCGCAAAGCGGACACGTATTCGTCATTCACCGGGCTTTTGAGAATCAGCCACCGCTCCAAGCCGAATCCGTCGAGCCAATCGAGGAATCCGCTGCTCCAATATCGCCAGGAGCGGTCCACATTGACGAGGATTTGCGGCAGATTGCCAAGGATGAAGCCGGCGCGCTCCACAAAGCCGTAATAGGTGTTCTGAAAATCGCTGTACCGGATCGCGGCCAATTCCTCAGCCGTCATCTCCAGCACACTGCGTTCGCAACGCAGATGCGAGTATTCAAATCCGTCATGAAAAGCGAAATACTCGCCGTCCGTTGTGCGGATGATGTCGATTTCCGCGATATCCGCTCCCACGAAGCGCGTGGCTTTCACACTATTCAGCGTGTTTTCGAGAATATCGCCTCTGGGGGCGCCTCGATGCGCCGCGATCAACGTTCCATGCGCGGAAAAGGCCTTGTTGAGTTCCGTGTTGATATCGGCAAAGCACGGCCGTCCGAAGGTCCCGTCTGCCGGAACGCTCCGCACAGGGCCTGTCTGCGGAGAGGAAAGCTTCATGATCCGTCCTTTCTTATGGTTGTAGGTCCGCCGTCATTGGCGGATTTCGTTTGGCACACCCTGTGGGCTCACTCCGCCCGCATCCCGCATCACCCGAGGCACCAAGGATTTGGACACCCCGCCAGCTCGGCGACGTCAAAGATGGCGGGCCGCTTCTTTGCGGGATTCTTTGCCATAGCCTTCATGGTAGCGTCCTCCCTTTCGGCGCACCAGTATGCACGAGATTTCTGTGCCGCTATTCGCAAGGTTTCCCCAATCACCAAGCGAACGAACAGCGAGGCGGACTACCATATTGCGAAGCGCATGTCTCCTACGACAATGCACGCGCGCCCGGCACAGGGCACGCGCGGTTCGCACCCGCCAGACGAACACGGTGGATAGACGTTAAGGAACACACAGATGAACGATGTGATGACCGCGGTGGGACTGTGGTTCGCCACCAACGCCGGCAAGCTGATCTGGCTGGCGATTGTGGTCGCGGCCGCAGCGGTGGCCACCAGAATCCTCAGCCGCCTGATGCGCCACGCGCTCGCCAAAACCGACATTCCCAGCGCATCGATTTTCATCAACCTTATGCGCGTGCTCATCTGGGTTCTCGCCGCGGCCATGGTGCTGCAGCCGGTGTTCGGCATCAACCCGACCACCATCATCACCGCGCTTGGCGTCGGCGGCGTGGCGCTTTCGCTCGGCCTGAAAGACACCATCGCGAACATCATCGGCGGATTCGGCATGATGTTCGGCAAGGTGATCCAGCCGGGCGACCTGGTCACCATCTCCGGCACCACGGGCACAGTCAAAGACATCACCTGGCGTCAGACGGTGATCGCGGAGCGGAACGGCAACGAAATGGTGATTCCGAATTCCGTACTCAACACCGCGCAGCTCGAGCGGCTGACCGCGTCCAACGAAAGCATCGCGCGCGTGCCGTTCACCGCCAAAGCCGACGCGGACATCGCCGAGGTGGAGCGCGACATCCTCACCCGCCTGCAGGGCGCGGTCGACGACTGCACCAACCCCGATAATCCTCCGCTGGTCAAGCTCACGGGATTCTCCCCCTACGGCATCACCGGTGAAGTACTGCTTTTCGCCGACGCGACCACATTGACTTCCACCGTGGCGGACCGCGCCTCACGAGCGCTGGTCGGTGCCGACTGGATGGCGACGGCCTTCTGACCCACCGGCTCCGCCCGCCCATCAGCGAGCGGACGAAAAGCTAGACAAGCAGCATCTGCCAAGCGGTGAGCGCCAAGGCGAAGATGATGTAGACCACCATGCCGGGGTTGCCGAACGCCGTGCGCGCGCCCAATCCGTTGGGAAGCTGCTCGGGAGTCGCGTAGAACTCGAGCTTCCTGCGGTTGGCGATCAACAGCGCCACACCGACGACCAGCAGCGCGATCAGCGCCAGACCATACACGCCGACGACAAACAGTCCGGACGACGGATCGGCGGCCAAGCGCATCATATCGGCTTCGCTCAGCTCGCCGGTCAGCAGGCGCGAATCCACCTGAGAAAGCACCCACGGGGCCAGAACTGAACCATTGAAATTGATGACCGCGTGCATGATCATCGAGTAGCGCACGCGGCTGGTGCGCATGTAGACGTACGCGAACACCAGTCCCAGGCCGAAGGCGTAGAAGAATTGGTAGAGGTTCAGGTGGAACAGCGCGAAGGTCAGCGCGGACAGCACGATGGCGGTTTTCTCGCCATAGCGGCGTGTGCGGTCGATGACCTGCTTGCGGAACAGCCATTCCTCGAAAATCGGCGCCAGTACCACGAAGAACACGAACACGGACACGGGGTCGCTGCTCAGCACCACCTCGGCCACCTGGTTGGTGGCTTGCCCGCCGGAGACCAGACCGGACAGCATGATGCCGATGATATTGCCCAGATACATCACGGGCAGGCAGATGACCAGCAACGTGAAGAAGCGCTTCGCGCCGAGGTTGAACCGCTTGGTCTCCAAGGGCGGCACATTGCCCATGGCCAGCACGCTCAGCGGCATCGCGACCGCGTATAGCGGGCCGGACGAGGCCAGCATTCCCACCCACGCCGGGTAGCCGTCGGGGAACAACGAGAGCAGGACGCCCGCGCATACGATGTTGAGGCCGATCCAGAAGGCGAGCATCACGCATAACGCGACGCCCACCGTCGAAAAGCGCCTGTGCGCTACGAACCACGGGTTGATCGACGATTGCTGCTGCGGCTGATATTCGCTCATGTGGGCCATTGTAATGTGTGGGTCGCACGGATGGCTTTTCACCATCCACCCGTGCGCACCCTATCACCACCCCAAATCACAACATAGACCCGTCCAGAATGGCGTGATTTCGCCCTTCCAAGGCTATGTGGGATTATGGGATTGCGTGTGACGCCCGTCTTCAGACCGCCAACGCCGCCACAGGACGCGGCGCGACCACCACATCACTGCCGACCTCCAGCCCCAAGGGCAGTTCGTTGGCCGGCAGCTGCACCGTGGCGCGCAGCTGGTCACCGTCGTTCCACCGCTGGTACTCACCCGAGGTGATCACCACATCGACGCGGGCCAACGCACCGAGGAAATGCACCGTCTCCACACGGCCGCGCTCCCCCACATGCAACGGGCCATCTTCAGCCATCTGAAGCGTCAACGACTCAGGGCGCACGAGCACGGTGACGTTGCCGCCCACGCGCGAGCCGTCGATCAGCGGCACGCGCTGGCCGAACACCACCGCCTCATCGCCGTTCGACGCGCCGGGCAGGCGGTTGGTCAGACCGATGAATGTGGCCACATATTCGGTTTCCGGGCGCTGGTAGAGCGTTTTGGGCGCGGCGATCTGTTCGATGCGCCCGTGGTTCATCACGCCGACGCGGTCGGCCACGGCCAGCGCCTCCTCCTGGTCGTGGGTCACGAACACGGTGGTGGTGCCGGTTTCGAGCTGGATGCGGCGGATTTCGTCGCGCAGCTGCACGCGCACCTTCGCATCCAACGCGCTCAGCGGCTCGTCGAGCAGCAGCACGCGCGGATGGACGGCGAGCGCGCGGGCCAACGCCACACGCTGCTGCTGCCCGCCCGACATCTGCTGCGTGTATTTGTTCGCTTGATCGGACAGGCCCACGAGTTCCAGCTTCTCGCCGGCGATGCGTCGGCGTTCCGCTTTGGACATGCCGCGCACCTCGAGCCCGAATTCCACGTTCTGCAGGGCGGTCATATGCGGGAACAGCGAGTAGGACTGGAACACCATGGCCATCTCGCGCTTGTTCACCGGCGTGGCGGTCACATCCTGCCCGCCGACCAGGATGCGCCCGGCCTGAATATCCTCAAGTCCGGCCAGCGAGCGCAGGGCGGTGGATTTGCCGCAGCCCGACCCGCCGAGCAGCACGACCATTTCGCCGGGTTTGATGTCGAGGTTGAATCCGTCGAGCGCTTTGACCGAGGATCCGGGGTAGATTTTGTCGACGTTCATCATCTGGATGCCGCCGCCGCGTTCGCTGGATTCCTTGAGCACGGCCTTGGCTGCTTTGGTCACGATGTCGCCGTCTGCCACGGCTGGTTCGAATACGTCGGCAGTGTGCGCGACGACGGCTTTTTGTTCTGCGAGAGACATGGGATTACCCTTCATTGTTCACTGTTCTTTGGAGCGGCGCATCGCTGCGGAGATGAGGTCGAGCGCCACAAGCAGGATCACGCCGAACACCAGGGCGAGCAGCGACATGGCGGTGGAGATCTGCGAGTTGGATTGGCCGAGCTGGTACAGCGCGACCTGCAGGTTCATGCGGCCGAGCAGCGAGGCGACGGTGTATTCGCCCAGCACGACGGCGATGGAGATGAACGAGGCGGAGAGGATGGACTGCCACAGGTTCGGGATGAGCACGCGCAGGAAGACGCGCGGCCATGAGGCACCGAGCGAGCGGGAGGCTTCGACCAGCGTTTTCACGTCGATGGAGTTGAGTCCCACGGCGAGCGCGCGGAAGGCGAACGGCATGACCAGAACCACGTAGGCGAAGCACAGCCAGATCGGTTTGGTGCTCAGCACATCCGCGGACAGCCAGCGGTAGATGGGGCCGAGTCCGACGACCAGCACGATGGCGGGGATGGTCAGCGGCAGGGTGGCGACCCATTCGATGGCGCGTTCCAGCCGGCGTGAGCGGATATGCACGATCACCATCGTCGGCACCATCAGCACCAGCATCAGCGCCACGGTTACGGCGCACAGTCCCAGCGAGGAGCCGAGTCCCTGCCACAGCACAGTCAGGTCGGCGCCGAGTGATTCGCCGTCGCCGGTGAAAATCGCCCGCCATGCGTCAAGACTCCACCGCCCGGAGAGCGGATGGTGCACGGTGAACAGGAACATGGCCGCCAGCGGGATGAACAGAAACAGCATGGTCAGAGAGAGCACAACCGTTTTGATGATGTTCTGCCGGCGGATGCGCGCGGCGCGCAGCTGCGGCGGTTTCGGCGCGTCTTGCGTCGCCGTCGCGGATCCCGTCGCGGATGGTGCGAATGATGAGGATGATGCGGGTGTCACTGCCATCGTCCGGCCCTCTTTTCCACGGCGTGGCTGAGCAGCATCGCGAGAGCCACGACCACGACCATCGCGAACGCCAGCACTTGGGCGAAGCCCTGCTGGTTCACGTCCATTTCGTTGCGCATCGCGCCTTGGATCATCAGCGGCACGAGGATCGAACGCTGCGAGAACAGCGCGGCCGCGGTGGCGTAGGCGGAGAAGGCGTTGGCGAACAGCAGCAGGAGGGCGGAGATGAAGCGGGGCGCCAGAATCGGCCCGGCCACACGCGTCCAATACTGCCAGGTGTTGCCGCCCAACGATTCGGCCGCCTCACGCCACTGGGGCAGCATCGAATCGACGGCGGGCAGGAAGATGATGATCATCAGCGGAATCTGGAAGTAGCTGTAGATCATCACCAGCCCGGGCATCGAGCTCAACCAGTTGGGGTTCACGGTCAGGCCGAACAGTTGTTGCAGCAGCATGGTGCCCACGCCGTTGATGCCGAGGGTGGCGATGAACGCGAAGGCGAGCATCACGCCGCCGAACTGCGCGAGCACTGACGAGATTGCGCCGATCAGCCGGCGGACCAGACCGTTCGGTCGCGAGCCGATCACCAGCGCGTAGGAGGCGAGCGCGCCCACCACCGAGCCGATCAGGGCGGAGATCACGGAGACGAGCACCGACGTGCCGAAGGCGGCGATGGTGTTGGGTTCGGCCAGTCGGCGGAAGTTGTCGAGCGTGAAGCTGCCGTCCGTGGACGAGAACGCGCCGACCACGACGATCAGCGTGGGCGCGAGCAGGAAGCAGGCCGTGTAGGCGAAGAACGGGATGGTCACCCCGAGGGTGCCGAGTTCCTTGCGGTGGCGCGCGATCACGGAGGTCAGGGAGCCGGAGGCGGGCCCTACGCGGTTCGCGCCGCGCAGTCCACTCGCCGCTCCCCCGCCGCGCGCGGAGAATGTCGTACTACTCATATCAGTCCTATCGTTGCGATTCCGTCAAGTCGCGGGCGAGGCCGGGACGTTCCGTCACTCGGAGCGTCCCGGCTCGCCTGATGCGGCGGGTTGCGGTGGATGCGAAGCCTTTTGGGAACCCTGGCTCAGTTGCCGATGGTGGAATCCCAGTTGTTCTGCAGCCACTCGGTGATGGTGGAGGCCTGATCGTTGGTGTAGGAGATCGGCTCGCCTTCGACGGTGGTGGAGGAGGCGAGCGCGTCGGAATCGACAGTGCCGTCCTGCTGCATCTGGTCGATCAGGACCGGGCTGGCGCCGCCGGCGAGCCATTCGTTCTGGGCTTCGGCGGTGTACAGGTATTCCATCCACAGGCGGGCGGCGGCCGGGTGCGGCGCGTCTTTGTTGATGGCCTGGTTGTAGTAGCTCACGACCTGGGCTTCGGGGAAGGTCTTGTACTCCCAGTTCACGCCCTTCTCCTTGAGGTCGGACTGGTAGGAGGCCTGGTTGTACGTCCAGTCGAACACGACGCCGGTCTGGCCGGAGTCGATGGTGCCGTTGGTCACGTCCACCTGGGTGAGGTTGCCGGCGTCCTTGAGCTTCTTGAAGAAGTCGAGGCCGGGCTGGGTGTTGTCAAGGTCGCCGCCGGAGAGGGCGTTGACCATCAGGAAGCCGTTGAACGCGGCGCCGGCCTCGGCGGGCTTGCCGTTCAGGGCCACGGTGCCGGCGAACTTCGGGTCGAGCAGGTCGTCGATGCTGTCGATCTCGCCGTACTTGTCTTTGTTCCAGCCGATCGACATGATGCCGGTGTAGTCGGCGTAATACAGGCCGTCGGCGTCCTTGGCGGAGTCGGGGATCGAATCCCAGGACTGCACCTTGTAGGCGGCGAAGTTGTCGGTGCTGGTGGAGGCGACGGACTGGCCGAGGTCGAACACGTCGGGGGCGGCGTCCGTGCCCTTGTTGGTGGTGGCGGCGTCGACCTCCTCCTTGGAGGAGGCGTTCGGGTTGAGTTCGGTGACGGTGATGTTCGGGTACTTCTTCTTGAAGTTCTCGATGATGTTGCCGTAGTTGGCCCAGTCGTGCGGCAGGGCGATGACGTTGAGCGCGCCTTCCTCTTCGGCGGCCTTCTCAAGGTCTTCCATAGTGCCGAAATCAGCGAGGGAGGTGGCGGAGGCGTACTGTTCGTTCACAGTAACGGCGTTGGCCTCGCCGCCGGCGGCGGTCGATCCGCAGGCGCCCATGGTGACGGCGAGCATGGCGGCGAGGGAGCCGGTGGCGATCTTACGCAGGGAATTCATTGCTATTCCTATCTCTATCTGTTCCGGACCGGCGGCGGGTTGCCGCCTTGGTCCGAGATAGAGACTAGGAGCGTAGGTTAACGCCACGGTGGCGTCATAGTGAATGGAAGACGGACTTTGAAGGAACTCCGTGCGTTACCGCAGCACGCCTTCGATCAACGTGGTGATGAGGTCGGCGTACTTCAAACCGTTCGCTTCCCAGGCCTTGGGATACAGCGAGATCGGCGTGAATCCGGGCAAGGTGTTGATTTCGTTGACCATCACCTCGCCGTCGGGGGTCACAAAGGTGTCCACGCGGCTCAGACCCGCGGCATCGACGGCGAGGAAGGCCTTGGCGGCCACCTCGCGCACCCGGAGCAGCATATCCTCGGGCAGATTGGCAGGCACTTCCACATGGCTTGCGGTGTCGTCCATATATTTGGAATCGAAGTCGTAGAACTGGTCGCTTCCTTCACGGTCGAGCACGATCTCGCCGGGCCAGGAGGTCATCGGCTCATCGCCGGGCTTGGGGCACAGCACCGCGCATTCGATCTCGCGCGCGTTGATTCCCTGCTCCACCAGCACCTTCCAGTCGTGACGGCCCGCCTCGATAACGGCGGCCGCCATCGCCTCGGCCTGGGGAGAGTCCACCTTGGTCACGCCGAAACTGGAGCCGGCGCGGGAGGGCTTGACGAACACCGGATAGCGCAGTCCGGCCTCCTCAACGCGGGCGAGCAGCTCGTCGGCGTTGGATTCGTCATAGGCGCGGGCGTCCACGGTGATGCCGGGGGCGACGGGAATGCCGGCCGCGGCGAGCAGAATCTTGGTGTAATGCTTGTCCATGCAGGCGGCCGACGCGAACACGCCGCAGCCCACGTACGGCACGTCCATCATCTCCAGCAGACCCTGCAGAGTGCCGTCCTCGCCGTACGGACCATGCAGCACGGGGAACACGGCATCGATGTGGCCGATCGGCATGAAACCATCCTGCCCACGCGTCACGTCGAGCGTCACCGGCTGGCAATCATCCGTCACCTCGACGGTCGGCAGGGCACCATCGCTCAAATCCCAACCGCGGGGATCCTCGCCGCCGACGATCCACTGCCCGGACTTGGTGATACCCACCGCAATCGGCTCGAAACGCTCGGTGTCGATCGCCTTCAGCACTCCGGCCGCGGAGATGCAGGAAATCGAGTGTTCGTCGGACCTGCCGCCGTACAACACCATCACGCGCTTCTTGGCCATATCGTTTTCCTCATTTCTACCGTGCGTTTACCAGTCTTTATTATGCACACCGCCATGTCCGCGGGGTTTCGCACGCGGACATGCACACAGAAAAACCGCCAGCGCCTTTCTCATGCGGCGATTCGATGCGGCGGTTCGGCCCATATGCGACCGCCCCGACCTAGGCTGGTCCGTAGGCCGGGGCGGTTGGCGACGCACGCGCGGATGATTATTCCTCGGTGATGTCGCGGCCGAACAGCAGGGTGAGCATCTCGGAGCACGAGATGCCCTCGCCCAGCACGCGGCTCATCGCGTAGGCGAGCGGGGTGGGCACGCCGAGCTCCTCGCCCAGGGCGACGACCGCGTCCGTGGTGGGCACGCCCTCGGCCACGCCGTTGCTGGCTTCGGTCGCCTCCTGAACGCTCATCCCCTTGCCGAGATTCGCACCGAAGGTGTAGTTGCGGCTGAGCGGGGAGCCGCAGGTGGCGATGAGATCGCCCACGCCGGCGAGTCCCGCGAAGGTTTTCGGATCGGCGCCGGCCGCCTGGCCCAAAGCGGTCAGTTCGGCGAGACCTCGCGTCTCAATCATCGCGGCGGTGTTCTCGCCGTAACTCGCGCCGCGCGCCATGCCGACGGCGAGCGCGATCACGTTCTTCAGAGAGCCGCACATCTCCAAACCGATCACGTCGGTGGTGACGAAGGCCTTGAAATAGTCGGTGGTGCAGGCTTCGGCGACCTTGCGCGCGTTGTCGATGTTCTCGCAGGCCACAACGGTGGCGGCGGGATGCCGCTGCGCGATCTCCTTGCTCAGATTCGGGCCGGAGACGGCGGCGAAACGGTCGGCCGGCAGGTCGAGCGTCTCGCGCACGACCTCATCCATACGCTTGTGGGTGCCGCGTTCGATGCCCTTCATCAGGCTGACGACGATGGCGTCGGCCGGGATGAGCCCCTTGAATTCGGTGAGCGCCACACGCGCGAACTGGGCGGCGATGGCGACGATGATGATCTGCGCGTCTTTCACGGCTTCGGCGCGATCGCCGGTGGCGGTCATATTGGCGGGCAGCTGCTCGACGACTGGCAGACGCGCCTCGTTACGGCGGCGGTCGCGGATGTCCTCCACAATGTCGGGCTCGATGGCCCACATGGTCACGTCATTGCCGGCGTCGGCCAGCACCTGGCCGAAAGAGGTACCCCATGCTCCGGCACCCAATACCGTAATCTTGCTCATCGCGTCACCTCCGCATGGGGTACTGCCATATTGCTTCGCGGCTGTCGCCGCTCAGCGTCGCCTACGAACAGCCCACCGGGCTGTTCGCTTAACGGCGCCGCCCATGCGCCCGCCCCTAATACCGTAATCTTGCTCATGCTTCTTACTCCTTGATTCGGGTCATCGTGCGGTAGTCCCAGACGCCGTCGGGGGCTTGCTCGCCGCGGATCTCGGCCATGATCTCGGTCATGCGCACGCGGATGCGGCGCGTGAGTTCGTCGGCGAGCTCGACCGGCGGCTCCTCGCCCCAGCCGTCCATGCCTTCCAGCAGGTCGGCGTAGTCAAGCGCCGCGTCATAGCACATCACCACGTTCTTGCGCGGCCACGGCCACCAATGGTTGATGCTGGCCGCGCCCCACGTCACCGCGCAGAACAACGGCACCTGATATCCCAGCCGACGCGACGATTCGAGCGCGATCACGCCCACGCCGTTCTTCATGCTCATCGGCCACTTCTGCGGATCCCTCGTCACCGTGCCTTCGGGCCATACGGTCAGCGGGCGGCCGGAGGTGACGATGTCGATCGACGTGTCCGTGATGTCTTTGGCTTTGCCGCTGCGCCGCTGCACCGGCTGCATACCCACCAGCTGGAACCATTTGCCAATCAGCGGCCACGTCGCCATCTCGGCCTTGGCCATATAACGAGGGCGGCGGCCCTGGTGGAACAGGCTCATCATCGGCACGAACACATCGAACATGGTCACATGCGTGGCCGCGGTGATGAACGTGCCGGTTTCGGGCACATGCTCCAATCCCCAGGCCTTGGTTTTGCAGCTCGCGCGGAACACCAGGGAGACTCCCGCCAGCAGACGTTTGGTGGCTTTGGGATTCTGCGCGTTGATCTCCGCCTCATTGGGCGTGCGCGGTCCGGTCGGATAGTACGCGGTGGGATCCACCAGACGATGCTTGGCGGCGAGCTTCGCGACCTGAGCGTCGGCAAGCGGCTTCACGGCCGAACGCGGCGACGGTTTTCCTTTCGATACCATGCCCTCCATTGTGCCTTATCCCACCGCCAATCGGCGGATTCGCGCCATAATATGGTTGCGCCGCGGCCAAACGGTATGTCGTTTGGCCGCGGCGCGAAACCTCTGTGGGCTCAGGCGATCACAGCACGGCGATGGCGTCGATCTCCACCAGCGCGCCCTTGGGGATGTCGTTGCCGCCGAAGGCGCAACGGGCCGGCTTCACGGAGCCGATGAACACCTCGGCGTAGCGGGCGTCCACCTCCTTGAAGTCCTCCACGTTCTTCAGGTAGATGGTGGCGCGGCACACATGCTCGATGCCGGTGCCGGCCGCGTCGAGAATATGCTTGATGTTCTTCAGAGCCTGCGCGGCCTGCTCGCCCGCGGTTTCGCCCGCCAGTTCGCCGGTGGCCGGGTCGATGCCCAGCTGGCCGGACACGAACACGAAGCCGTTCGCCTTAACCGCCTGGCTGTACGCGCCCAGCGCCGCCGGCGCCTCGGAGGTCGCCACCGCTTCCATCTTCTCGCTCATTGATCGCTCCTTAAGTCTTTTTCGCCGATTGCGTCAGTGTGCTCGCGTGCGAACGCGCCGACTACTGGCGATGATAATGAGCGCATGTCACGCCCGCCCAATCACTGCCCGCATTGCGGTCAGTCGTGCATGCCACGGACCGCGCGGCCGGAGGCGAAACGGTCGAGCGCGCCGGTGCGGGCGATGGCGAGGTACAGGAACCAGCTCATCGCGCCGGCGACCACCACACCACCGATCATCTCGCAGATGAGATGGGTGATGCCGCGCGGGCTGACGATCGCCACGCCCTGATAGCGGAAGAACAGCAGATAGAAACCGTATTCGACCGCCACCAACAGGCCGGAAAGCAGCGAGATGGGCAGGTTGAACACGCGGTAGCGGGTCGCCGCGAACGGAATCTCCGCGAACAGTCCCTGCAGAAGGGCCGAAGCGAACACGAAGCCCATGGAGAACTGGTTGCCGATCAGCATCTCGGCCGCGCAACCGACCACATTGACGAACATCGCCGCGCCGGGTTTGCGGATGATCAGCAGTCCCAGCGGGCCGGAGAAATACCAGAAGGCGTGCAGCAGGCTCGCCACGCCGGGCAGAATCGCGCCCAGGAACGGGGATATGGCGGCATAGGCGAAGTTGAAGCCCCAGAACACGATGCCGCAGGCGACGCCAAGCGCGGCGGCGACGGCGATGTCGGCCGGAGTCCAGCGCAGAACGCGCGTGGGGTGCGAAAGATTGTTGGATTGATTGGCTTGGTTGGCCTGATCGGCCTGATTTGAGGCATGGTTGCCCATGGGAAGCTCCTTATCCCACTCGGACTGCGCACAGTTTCGGACATGCCGATGCCGGCACGGGCGTTCCTTGACCTGCGCAGCTCGGGCGGAAACGCCGCTATGCACTTTAGCAGCTCCGCGCGGGCTCCATCTGCTTTGCCCATAAATAAATCAAAGGCCCGCATTCATACGAAAAAAGTCCGCCGACATCGTGGGATGCCGGCGGACTGAAAAATCACGCGATACGGGTCTTGGTCTTATCTCACTTCAGCGAAGCGTTCACCGCGTCGACGGCCTCCTGCAGGCTCGCAAGATGGGACTCGTACCATTCGGTCGCCTCGTTCAGCGTCTGAGTCACAGCCTCATAGCCGGCTGCGTCGTCGGCGGCGCAGCTCACATACGTGGGCGTCTCGGCGGCGAGCGCCTCATTGAGGGCATCCAGCGTGGAGGCGTCGGTCACATCGTCTTCGGTGTATTCGGCCGCGGTGGAGGCGTCGCCGTTCACCAGGCCGTTGTACTTATTCGTCGCCACGCGGGTCGCGTCGGAGGCTTCCACGCAGGCGGCCTTGGCGCTTTCGACCGAACCGCCGGACATCGAACGCCACACGAACACGCCGGCCACCACCAGCACCACCACGACGACAACCGCGATCACCGGGACCAGCCACTTATTGGTCTTCTTCTCTTCAGCCATAACACACACTCCTGTTTCTTCTTATGCCGCGCCTTCCTCGGGCGGCATCGCATAGGCCGCAGGTCATCCTATCGGAAAGCGCAATAAACGCAAATCGTCTCAAAATCACGTCCAAATTCGTGAGCTCCCATAACAAAAAGCTGCCCGTCGATACCGACGTGCGGCGCGCTGGTCCCACGACTCCGGGAAAACAAAAAGGCCGGAATCGTTATGATTCCAGCCATTGGTGGGCTTGATGGGATTCGAACCCACGGCCTTTTGCTCCGGAGGCAAACGCTCTATCCACTGAGCTACAAGCCCAAGACTTCATCACTGTACACCACGCGACGGTCAAAACGTGCCCAGCGGCGGCGCACGGCGCGAAATCCCGATTGGCCCGTGCGACCCCGCTCGGGCAGTAGACTAGGGTTATGTCTGAGCCAGTCAACGATTTCGAATACGAGCGCCGCTTCTTCTGCCGCGAGTTCCCCGACGAGATGGATGATGGGGACGCGCCCACGCTGATTGTGCAAAGCTATTACGTGCACGACGGCAACTATGCGCTTCGCGTGCGGCTTCAGGCGCACGGGCTGCGCTTCGATATGACGCCCGATTTCGACCCGCTGGCCGTCGTCGACCAATACCGCAACCGTTTCTCCGAGGCCTTCGTCACCGTTAAAGGCCCGTCCGTGGGCGGCACCCGCTATGAGGCCGAACGCGAGATCGACACCCGCATCGCCGCGGAGCTTATCAAACGTGGCGGCGAGGTGATCGTCAAAAACCGTTTCTCCGTGTGGATTGCGGAGGACGGCTGGAGCGTGGATGTGTTCGGCGGGGCCAACGCGCCGCTGATCATCGCGGAGGCGGAGCGTTCCGGCCCGGTCACCAATCTGACCATTCCGAAGTTCTGCACCACCGAAATCACCGATCAGGCGCGCTTCAGCAACGACGGCCTGGCCGCACGTCCATTCTCCCTGTGGGAAAGCGAATTCGAGGCGGAGCTCGCGCAGAACGGCCCGCAGTTCCAGCAATTCTTCGGCAAGAACCGCATGCAGTAGTCGCGGCCCGCCCAACGGAGCGCGACTAATACATCAGCGTGGCGAGACGGCGACGCGCGGCCGCCAGACGCGGGTCGGAGGGCTCGGGAATGGCGAAATACTCCAGCAGACGCTGACGTACCGGCTCGATGTCGGCCTTATGCCCGTTGGCGAGGAAGTCCAGCAAGCGGTCGAAGGCGTCCTGAATCTGCCCGCCGATCATATCGATGTCGGCGACGGCCAGCTGCGCCTCGACATCGTCGGGAGCGGCGGCGCCGGCGGCACGAACCTCACGCACATTCGCCTCACCGGAACGCATCAGCAGCAGCGCCTTGGCGCGTTCCCGCGCGGCCAGCGCATCCTTCGGGTCGGCTTCCAGCACACGGGCGTAGGCGTCGGCCGCACCGGCATAGTCGCCTTCGGCGGCCAGACGATAGGCCTCCATATGCTCGGGCGGCACGGCGGCACCCGCAGCGCCAGAACCATCAGCAGCACCATCGGCACCCGCGTCGGGATCGCCGGAGTACGGCGCGGTGCCGTCCACACCGGACTGGTGCGCCGCCTGGATGATCTTCGGCACCACCTGCTCGCACAGCTGCGTAAGTTCGTCGGCGCTCGGCAGCCCCTGCAGCAGCGGCATGGGACGTCCGCCGATCAGCGCGAACAGCGCGGGCGCGCCCTGCACCTGCAAGGCCTGCGCGATGGAGGGATTGGCGGCGATGTCGATGCGCGAAAGCTGGATCAGGCCGTTCTGCGCGTTCACCGCGTCGCCGAGCGCCCGGGCCATGTCGAACAGACGGTCGTCGGTCGGCACCCACAGCAGCAGCAGAATGGGGAAGGTGGCCGAGGTGGTCACCATCGCCTGGAAGGTGTTCTCGGAGGTGTCGATCACATAACCGCCGGCCGCGGGCGCTCCCCCGGCCTGCCCCGGCTCGGCCTTGACCTGGTGCTTAAGCGCCTCCAGATCGACCGCGCCCGCCAACGACACTCCCGGATTGAATCCTGCCTGCCCTGCCATACCACTCACCTTCCGAAAAAGAAACGATGCTGGAACTCATCATAGTTCCAGCATCGTATTGCGTATCGCGTTTTGAGCGCTGCGCTTACAGCGCTTCGACCTTCACGGGGTAGCGTTCGGCGCCCACCGCGGTGATCTGCTGTCCGGAGTCCTCGCCCGGCACATACAGCGCCACGACGTTCACATACGTCACCTTCATGGTGCTGGTGGCCGTGCCGTCGCCGAATAGCGCGCGCTCCTCATCGGAGGCCGGCTGGGATTCGCGTCCCTCGCCCGCCTGGCGCGTCCATTCGGAGGCGATGGTCGCCACCACCAGGTCGCCGCCTTCGGTGGACCGCATGATCCACATCTGCTGCGGGTCGGCGGTGAAGGTCTGCGTTTGGGTGCCGTTGTTGCGCTCCATGCCCTCCTGCACGGTGGTCGTCAGCTGGGTGAGCTGTTCACGGAAGTAGTCGTCCGCGAATTCGGAGGCGTATTCGCTGCTGGAGCCGTTCTGCAGCACGTCGGCGTAGCGTTCCACCGCTTCGGCGGGCGTGGCCACGAGGTTCTCGTCCTGCGCATCACCCATCTGCGAGCCGATTTCGGCGATGGCGAACTTCGGCAGCTGCGCGCCGGAGAACAGTCGCGCCACCGCGGTGAGCTTGTAGTTCTCACGCGCGGAGTTCTGGGTCATCACCAACAGACGCATGGACTGCTGGTCCTCGGTGGTGGTGGTGATGGTGAACACGGAGCGCGGCCAGCCATCGTTCGTGGGGATCACGGTTTGGGAGATATCCGTGGGGATGGTGGCTTCCTTGCGCAGGCTGCCGGTTTTCTGCGCGACGAGGATTTCGCTGGTGCGAATCTGCAGTTCCGGTCCGGAGAGGATCTGGTCGAGTCCGTCGGTGCTTTTCGCCTCGTTGGCCGCTTCCAGCGTCTCAAGGATCTGCGTGCGGATCTCCTGCTCCTGCGTTTCGGTCAGGTCCGGGGACGTGTTCTCGGAGGAGGGGGAGCTGACCGTGGGCACGCGGCCTTCGCACGCGCATAACGACGCCGTCATGGCCACGACGATCGCCGCCGCGGCGCACACCTTACTCAATCGTGTTGCGTTCACTGTTCCTCCTGAGATTCGGTGCCGTCCGACTCGTCCGTCGTCTCTTGCGATTCGCCCGCCGGTTCCTGCGATTCGTCAGACTCGACTTCCCCAGACGACTCGACTTCCTCGGATTCCTCCGGTTCGGTCTCACCGGACTCCTGCCCGTCGTCGTCGGCGACCGTCTGTTCGACGGTTTCGCCAGCGGATTCGTCGGCGGATTCGCTAGCAGAAGGCTCGGCCGTCTCCTCGCCTCCGCTCACCTCCTGGGCGAGACGGGCGAAGTACGCCTGCAGTTCGTCCGCGCTGATCACCGACGTGGCGGCATCGTCGACGGGAAGACTGTCGCTGCTGGACGGCGTCACGTCCTGAGCCGGCGTCTCGGCGCTGTTCTGCTGGTCGGCGACCAGATTGCGGGTCGAAGGATCGACGATGGTCGGTGTGGCCGGCGATTCGCTCACGGAAGTGGTGGAGCCACCATGGCGGGCGTGGCGACGGCGGCTCTTCTTGCCGCTGAACAACTTCGATGCCGATGAGGTGACGGTGGAGACGGTTCCGGCGACGGCCGCTCCGATGGTCACCTCTTCGGCCGTTGCGGCGGCTCCGGCGCCTTCCGCGGCACCCGCGACGGCACCGGTTGCGCCACCGACCACCTCGGCGGTCTTCTTCACCATTTTGCGTCGCTTGCTCGGATCCATCGCGAACACCGAAGCGGAAAGCACGGCGCATACCACGCACAGCCCGCCCACGAAGTAGAACGGCATGGCGAAATCAGGCACATTGCTGCGGGTCCACCCGAGCGATACCGTCGCGCTGGAGTCCTCACCCAAATCGATGAGGGCGACCTGCGTTTCGGTGGCGTCGGTCGCGCGAATGCCCACCGAACCCGTATCACATGAGACGTCGGTCCACATATCCGAGTCCTCGAAGGCGACGGACGAATCCGACTCGGAGGACGCATCCCCCTGAGCGTCGGCCCGCTGCGTCGACAGCTCGGTCCAGTCGGACAGTCCGGTCACCCGCACGTAATCGTTGCCGGAGACCCAGCCGACGACGTCTTTGGCGGACCCCAACGCCACGCATATCTCCTGCGTGGAATCCGAAGTCTCGACGTTCACCCGCGCATTGGCGTCCACCAGCGGCAGCACACCCGGATCGGTGACGATGTATCGGGTGCCCGAAACCCGCGCGGTGGCTTCGATTTGGGCGCTCGGCTTCCATACGGTGGCGTTCATAACACCCAGCACCACGGCCGCTACTGCGAGCAGACCGAAGATGGGAGTCACCACACCCCGCATGAACATGGCATGACGCGTGGGACGCTTGGCGTCCGCGCTTTCTTGTTCTTCAACACTCATAACGGCACCATTCTACAATCTTCACCTGTTGATTACCTAGACGCGGGGCAAAATCAGGGTTTACGGCTACTGTGGGGGACTATGCGCAATTCTGTATTCCGTGGCGCGGCCAAGACGATGGCCGCCATTGCCTCACTGGCTCTATGCCTTACCGTGTCCGCCTGCTCCAGCAGCTCAGATTCCAATGATTCCAACGATTCCACCTCATCGTCGGAAGCGAACCAGATCGCGGGCATCACCGCCACCGGCGAGCTCGGCGAGAAGCCGACCATCAAACTGCACACCCCCATGACCGTGGAAAACGGAGCGTACTCCGTACTGCAAAAGGGCAATGGCGAAACCGTCGAAGACGGCGACCGCGTCTGCGCCCAGGGCGTGGCCATCAACGTCGAGGACGGCTCCGAGCTGATGAGCACCTGGGAGGACGACACCCCGGACTGCTCGATCCTCGTCGATTCCGACTACCTCTCCTCCACCTATTACGACGTGCTTAAAGGCCAGCCGCTCAACACCACCGTGGCGTTCGGTATCAACGACACGTCAAGCTCCTCCAGCTCCTCGAGCTCCACCGTCTCCTCGTACATCATGGCGCTGACGCTGGTCTCCAAGTCTCGCGACCTTGAGAAGGCCACCGGCGAGGAAGTCACCGACGTGCCCTCCAACCTGCCGAAGGTGACGCGCGACGAGGACGGCAAGCCCTCCATCGATATGAACGGACAGGGCACGGTCGACGAGCTTATCGCGCAGACACTGATCAAGGGCGAGGGCGAAACCCTGACCGACTCCAGCACCGCCGTGGTCAAGTACACCGGCTGGCTGACCGACGGCACGCAGTTCGATTCCTCCTGGGACCGCGGCACCACCTTCAGCGCCGACCTCTCCTCCTCCGGCTCGATCATCCAGGGCTGGAAGGACGGCCTGATCGGCCAGACCGTCGGCTCGCAGGTGCTGCTGGTCATCCCCGCCGATCTGGCGTATGGCGACAGCGGCAGCGGCGACACCATCCCCGGCGGCGCCACGATCGTGTTCGTGGTCGATATCGTCGCGGCGTACTGATTCGTCTAGCTTCGCTGAACACTTAACACGACGAGGGCCCGGTCATCGGCGGTTCATCACCGCCCGATGGCCGGGCCCTCGCTGTATCCGTTCGGATTGGTCTTAGAACAGACGCAGGGAGTCGTCCTCGGTGCCCTTCATCTCGTCGTAGTCGAGCAGCAGGCAAGTGAAACCACGGTCCTTGGCCAGCACCTGCGCCTGCGGGGTGATGGTCTGCGCGGCGAAGATGCCGCGCACGGGCGCCAGCAGCGGGTCGCGGTTGAGCAGCTCGCAGTAGCGGGTGAGCTGCTCCACGCCGTCGATGCCGCCGTTGCGCTTGATTTCGATGGCCACATGCTCGCCGTTCGCGTCGATGGCCATGATGTCGACCGGTCCGATTGCGGTGGGGTATTCGCGGCGCACCAGTCGCGCGCCTTCGCCGATGCGTTCGATCTGCTCGGCCAGATAGCGTTGCAGATGGTCTTCGACGCCGTCCTTGATCAGACCCGGATCCTCGCCCAGGTCGTAGGTTTCGTCGGAGTAGATATGCTGCAGGGTCACTTCGAGCACATCGCTGGATTTGTCGGCGCAGACGCGCAGCACCTTCTCGGGGGCGGGCGTGTCCACGTCCGCATCGGCGTTGTCCGGCGTGATGTCCTTCAATGTGCAGGGCGCGCTCATCCAGTTGAGCGGCTTGTAGGAGCCCAGTTCGGAGAAGATCAGCAGACTGTTGTCGGCCTTGATCAGCAGCACGCGGCGCGCCAGAGGCAGCGAGGCGTTCAGTCGGCCGGTGTATTCCGCACGGCAATCAGCAACAAGTATTCGCACGGCCACCCACTGTACCCCATCCCCTGCCGCACGACGCGGAAACCCACGAGAATACGAAAGCGGGGCCCACTCGGTTGGAGTGAGGCCCCGCTTGGGAGATGGGATGGCGCGTTACTGCTGCTCGGTGGTGGTGTACACCACGTCGTGTCCGCGTTCGACGGCCACGGTGAGCTTGTTCGAGTCGAAGGAGATGAATCCGTCGGTCACGTCGAACATGTGCAGATCACCGTCGGGTTCCACCACGGTGACCCGGCCCTGCTTGATCAGCGTGAGCAGCGGCTCGTGGTTCGGCAGGATGCCCATGCCGCCTTCGGAGGCGGGAATGGTCACACTCACCGCCTCACCGCGCCACACGGGATGGTCGGCGGCGACGATGGTCACCATCATCGTGCTCTTGCCTGCGGTCTGTTCAGAACCTGTCATCACGCACCCAGTTCCTTCTGCATGTCATGCCACTTGCGCTCGAGATCGTCGATGCCGCCGATGCCGGAGAACGCCTGCTCCGGAACGTCGTCGTACACGCCGTCGCAGATGCGCGTGAAGGCTTCGATGGTCTCGTCGGCCGGCACATACGAGCCCGGACGACCGGTGAACTTCTCAGCCACGTAGAAGTTCTGGCCGAGGAACTGCTCGATGCGGCGGGCACGGGCGACGGTGGTCTTGTCCTCTTCGCTCAGCTCGTCGATACCGATCAGGGCGATGATGTCCTGCAGCTCCTTGTTACGCTGCAGAATCGCCTTGACGCGGTTCGCGCAGTCGTAGTGCGCCTGGCCCACGTAGCGCGGGTCGAGGATTCGCGAGGTGGAGCTCAGCGGGTCCACGGCCGGGTAGATGCCCTTGGACGCGATGTCACGGGAAAGCTCCGTGGTGGCGTCGAGGTGGGCGAAGGTCGTGGCCGGGGCCGGATCGGTGTAATCGTCGGCGGGCACGTAGATGGCCTGCAGCGAGGTGATCGAGTGGCCGCGGGTCGAGGTGATGCGCTCCTGCAGGGCGCCCATCTCGTCGGCCAGGGTCGGCTGGTAACCCACGGCGGAAGGCATACGGCCCAGCAGCGTGGACACCTCGGAACCGGCCTGCGTGAAGCGGAAGATGTTGTCGATGAACAACAGCACGTCCTGGTTCTGCACGTCGCGGAAGTACTCGGCCATGGTCAGCGCGGTCAGCGGCACGCGCAGACGGGTGCCTGGCTGCTCGTCCATCTGGCCGAAGACCAGGGCGGTCTTCTCCAGAACGCCGGCCTCCTCCATCTCGCCGATCAGATCGTTGCCCTCACGGGTACGCTCGCCCACGCCGGCGAACACGGAGACGCCGCCGTGGTTCTGGGCCACGCGCTGGATCATCTCCTGGATCAGCACGGTCTTGCCCACGCCCGCGCCGCCGAACAGACCGATCTTGCCGCCCTGCACGTACGGGGTGAGCAGATCGATCACCTTGATGCCGGTTTCGAACATCTGGGTTTTGGATTCCAGCTGGTCGAAGGCCGGCGGGTTGCGGTGGATGGACCAACGCTCGGTGACGGTGACGGTTTCGCCGTCCTTCTTGTTGAGGATGTTGCCCGACACGTCGAACACGTGGCCCTTGGTCACGTCTCCGACCGGCACCTGGATCGGGCCGCCGGTGTCGGTGACGACCGCGCCGCGCACCAGGCCGTCGGTGGGCTTCAGGGCGACGGCGCGCACGGTGGAGTCGCCGAGGTGCTGCTCGACCTCAAGGGTGATGCGCGTGGGCTCCTCGCCCTCCTCGCGAACGCCGGTATCGCCGAGCTCCACCGTCAGAGCGTTGTAGATGTCAGGCAGGTGGCCCACGGGGAACTCGACGTCGATCACCGAGCCCTGCACGCGGGTCACGCGGCCGGCGATGGCGACTTCGTTCTCCTGAGGCGCAGTGGTGAGATTCTCAGCCATATGCGTTCCTACTCTTCCTTTGTGTTCAGCGCGTCAGCGCTGCCGATGATTTCGGTAAGTTCCTGGGTGATCGAGGCCTGACGCGAGGCGTTGAGCTTGCGGGTCAGATCGTCGATCAGATTGCGGGCGTTCTCCGTGGCCGTATGCATGGCGTTCTGCCGGCTCGCGGTCTCGGATGCGGCCGCGGTGAGCAGACACTCGTGGATGCGCGACTGGATGTACTTCGGAAGAATCGCATCCAGCACCTCGTCGAGGCTCGGCTCGAAGGCGTACAGCGGCGAGACGTTCTCGGCGTCGTCCTCGGTCATGGGACCGTTGTCCGGCTGATCGGGGCGCACCAGCTCCACCGGCAGCATGCGCAGCACGCGCACCTTCTGCACCACCATGTTGATGAACTCGGTGTAGACGATGTAGAGTTCGGAGACTCCGCCTTGACTCGCCGGCTTCATATACGCTTCCATCAGCGCGTTGGAGATCGTCTCGGCGATTTCCACGCCGGGCTGGTCGGTGTTGCCCTCCCATGTGTCGGCGATCGCGCGGTTGCGGTACTTGTAGTACGTCGATCCGCGGCGACCGTACACGTACAGCTCCGGCTGCTTGCCCTCGGCGTCGAGCCGGGCAAGCAGCGATTCCGTCTCACGGATGATCGAGGAGGTGTACGGGCCGGCCATGCCGCGATCCGATGTGAGAGCAAGCACGGCAACGCGGGGGTTGTCCTCTTCCTTCTTCACGATCGGATGCGACACATGGGTGTGGGCCACCAGAGCCTGCACGGCATCGAAAATCGCATCGGTGTACGGCTTCGCGTTCAGCGCCACGTCACGGGCGCGGGCGATATGCGAAGACGCGATCATCTCCTGCGCGTTGAAGATCTTCTCCAACGACGACGTGGAGGCAATGCGGGATTTCAATGCGAGTTGCGAGCCCATAGGTTACCTCTCCCCCGCCACGATCGTTTCCTGGTCGACCGGGGTGTCCTGCTTGACCTCGGGCTTCTTGTCCACCAGCGGCTTGCCGGCGGTGGAGACGAAGGTCTCGCGGTAGGCGTCCACGGCCTTGGACAAGGCCGCCTCGGTCTCCGGGGTGAAGGCCTCGGTGTCGCGGATGGTCGTCAGGATGTCGGTGTTGTGCTCCAGATAGTCGAGCAGACCCTGCTCGAAGGGCAGCACGTCGGCCAGATCGAGGTCGTCGAGCTTGCCGTTCGTACCGGTCCACACCGAAACCACTTCCTGTTCCATGGAGTACGGGCTGAACTGCGGCTGCTTGAGCAGCTCGGTCAGATGCGCGCCACGGGTCAGCTGGGCCTTCGAAGCCGCGTCCAGATCGGAGGCGAACATGGCGAAGGATTCCAGCGAGCGGTACTGCGCCAGCGAGATCTTCAGCGTGCCGGAGACCTTCTTCAGTGCCTTGGTCTGCGCGGCGCCGCCGACTCGGGACACGGAGATGCCCACGTCCACGGCCGGGCGCTGGTTCGCGTTGAACAGGTCGGACTGCAGGAAGATCTGGCCGTCGGTGATGGAGATCACGTTGGTCGGGATGTAGGCGGACACGTCGTTCGCCTTGGTCTCGACGATCGGCAGACCGGTCATCGAACCGCCGCCGAGATCATCGGAGACCTTCGCGCAGCGTTCGAGCAGACGGGAGTGCAGGTAGAACACATCGCCCGGGTAGGCCTCACGTCCCGGCGGGCGGCGCAGCAGCAGCGAGATCGAACGGTAGGCCTCGGCCTGCTTCGACAGATCGTCGAAGACGATGAGCACGTGCTTGCCGTTGTACATCCAGTGCTGGCCGATGGCCGAACCGGTGTAGGGGGCGATGTACTTGAAGCCGGCGGAATCGGACGCCGGAGAGGCCACGATGGTGGTGTATTCCATGGCGCCGGAGTCGATCAGGCTCTGCTTGACCGAGGCGATGGTGGAACCCTTCTGGCCGACCGCCACGTAGATGCAGCGCACCTGCTTCTTCGGGTCGCCGGATTCCCAGTTGGCCTTCTGGTTGATGATGGTGTCGATCGCGATGGCGGTTTTGCCGGTCTGGCGGTCGCCGATGATGAGCTGGCGCTGTCCGCGGCCGATCGGGGTCATCGCGTCGATGGCCTTAAGGCCGGTCGACAGCGGCTCGTCCACCGGATGGCGGTGCATCACGTCCGGGGCCTGGGCCTCGAGGATGCGGCGGCCTTCGCTCTGAATCTCGCCCAGTCCGTCGATCGGGTTGCCCAGCGGGTCCACGACGCGGCCCAGATAGCCGTCGCCGACGGGCACGGAAAGCACTTCGCCGGTGCGGCGCACTTCCTGGCCCTCCTCGATGCCCGCGTAATCGCCGAGGATAACCACGCCGATCTCACGAGCGTCCAGGTTGAACGCCAGACCAAGCGTGCCGTCCTCGAAGGTCAGCAGCTCGTTGGCCATGCAACCAGGCAGACCCGTCACGTGCGCAATGCCGTCGCCTGCCGTGGCGACGTAGCCCACTTCCTGGGTGGGGGTGTCGCTCGGCTTGTACGACTCGACGAACTCGTCGAGCGCCTTGCGTATCGAGGCGGGATCGATGGTCAGTTCTGCCATGATCACTCCTTCTGATTGTGTTTCGTTAAGTAAGTCTTCAGTTCCGGTCAGGCCGCCACAGCCCTGTGCAGGTGCTGCAGCTGCGCGACCACGGTGTTGTCCGTGACCTCGTCGCCCACCTGGACGCGCATGCCGCCGATCACCGTGGGGTCCACCACCGAGTTGATGTGCACCGGGTGTCCGGTCTTCTCGGAGTAGACGGCGATCAGGCGCTGGATCTGGTCCTCGCTCAGTTCGACGGCCGTGGTCACGGTGACCATGGACTCGCCCATATGGCGCGAGAACTTGTTGATCAGCCACTGGATGGTCTCCAGATAGCGGCGGTTGCGCAGGTTGCAGGTGGCATGCTCGGCCAGACGCATCGTGACCTTGCTGAATCCCTGATTGTCGATCAGGGCGAACAGCAGTTTGATGCGCGCCTCGGCGGGCACGTTCGCGTCGTAAAGCTTCGAACGCACCACGGGCAGGTTGAGCAGCGCCGAATGCAGCTGCGCCAACTCGATCGACACCTGCAATGTGGCGTCGGTGGCGTCGGCGTAGTACATCATGCCGTCCACGGCGAAGTCCTCCACCGCGTTGGCGATGTCGGACACGCGGCTCCACTTGCGGCCGACCAGATCGTTCATGATCGTCATGGTCATCTCGTGCGCCTGGTCGCCCAGAATCGTCTTGAGCACGGCCTGCTTGTCGGCGACCGGTCGGGACGGATCGGTGAGCGCGCGCTCGAGATGGATGTCATGATCCAGCACGTTCGTGATGGTGAAGAGCTCGTTGCCAATGCGCCACGCCTCTTCACGGGTGTCGCGAAGACGCGGGGCCAGCGAGTCACGCGACTCGCGATCGGCGATACGTGATGCCTCTCCTCGCATGTCTCACCTCCCTTTCTTTGCGTTTGACTGTCGAGCCACTGTCACTTCTTGCTCATGCCGTCGATCATCGAATCGATCATCGAGCTTTGCACGGCGTCGTCCTCCAGCTTGGCGCCAAGGATCTTGCCGGCCAAAGCCGTGGCCAGCACGCCGACCTCGCCCTTAAGCGAGACCAGGGCCTGCTGCTGCTGCGATTCGATGGAACGCTGGGCGTTGGCCATGATCTGGGCCGCGTCGGCTTCGGCGCGGGACCGGGCGTCGGCGATGATGTGCGAGGCTTCGGCGCGGGCGTCGTCGCGGATCTTCGAGGCTTCGACGCGGGCGTTGCTCAGCTTGTTCTCGTACTGCTCCTTGGCGGCGTTGGCTTCGACCTGGGCCTGTTCGGCCTTCTCGATGCCGCCCTGGATCTTCTCGGCGCGCTCATCGAACACGGCCTGGAACTTCGGCATGAAGAACTTGTAGAAGAACACCGCGATGATCACCAGAATGATCAGCGACCACACGATGTCGTAGACCTTGGGGATGAACAGCGCGATGCCGCTCTCTTCCGCAAAAGTCATGTCGTTCTCCTTTCGTTGGCTTTCAAACTTCCCTTAGCTGCGCCGCATGCCGCCCACGGGTGTGGGTCTCGCGCACGCGGCGAAGGTCTCACTGGAAGATGAAGCCCGCGACCAGACCGAGCAGGGCCAGCACCTCGACGAAGGCGAGGCCGAGGAACATCAGCGTCTGCAGACGGCCGCCGACCTCAGGCTGGCGAGCGGTGCTCTCGATGGTCTTGCCGATGAGGATGCCAAGGCCGATGCCGGGGCCAAGAGTGGCCAGACCGTAGCCGATGACGTTGATGTTACCAGCGACCTCCGCGAGGGTGATGATATCCATGGTTTGTCCTTTCTGGTTTTTCTTCTGTTACGAAGGAAATCTTGATGGTTGTTGTCGGGCCCCGCGACGTTACTCGTCTTCGGGGAAGCTCATATTGATGTACGCCGTGGTCAGCATCGAGAAGATGAAGGCCTGCAGGGCGGCGACCAGCATCTCGAAGAGGGTCATCGCGAAGCCCGCGGCGAAGGTGCCGACGCCGAGGAAGGCGAGCATCTTGTCGGGGGATTCGATGAGGAACCACTGGGTCGCCGCGAGGCACAGCGCCACGATGATGTGGCCGGAGACCATGTTCGCGAACAGTCGGATCGTCAGCGAGAACGGACGGATGATCAGCAGCTCGAGCAGCTGGATCGGGGCGAGCAGCACGTAGATCGGCGCGGGCACGCCCTTGGGGAACATCTCGTCGCGCAGGAAGTGCAGCAGGCCCTTCTCACGGGCGGCGGCGATCCAGTACTGCACGAAGCACCAGCCGGCGAATACCAGCGGCATGGTGATGGTGGCGGTGGCGGCGATGTTCGCGCCGGGGATGATGCCGCACAGGTTGAACACGAGAATCGAGAGGAACATGGCGGTGATCATCGGCACGTAGCGCTTGCCGCGCTCCTCGCCCATCACCTGATAGACGATGTTGTAGCGCACGAAGTCCAGCACCCACTCGACGGCGGCCTGCCAGCGGCCGGGAATGAGCTTGACGCGCGACGCGGTGATGCCGAGCACCACCAGCAGCACCACGGTGGCGATGACGCGCACCAACATGATGCGGTCCAAAGCGAATGGTGTGCCCTGGAACAGAATCTCCGGCAGCAGGAAATCGCCGATGCCGGGAAGCTCCATCTCCTCCGCGGCCAGAGTGACTCCGGACCCCAAGGTTTCGATCATGCTCACGCCTCCTACTTCACACAACCCATGTCAGTTTAGCCCACTTCATGACGCGTATGTGACCCTTTGGTTACAAACTATCCATATTGGCGAGCCCATGTTCCGATGACGCCCGGCGGAGGCCGAAGTCCCCACGTGCGCCCCACCGGCGAATGACTGCGGTGTTATTGTTGTCCCGTCTCTAGACATCGTTCGCATCGTCGCTCGCCTCCTTACTGCCAAGCGGCCCGCACGGCGTTTCGCTTCGGGTTCGCGCGTTCGCCGCCGTTCGTCGTTATTGGTCGCATACGCTTCGTTGTGTATGGTTTTGCGTCCGGCGCGCGCCGCTCGTCGATGAGGGGCGAACCGCACAAAACCAAAGAATACGAGGTAATGAGGCAGGGCACAACTTGAATGCCAGGTTTTGCATGACGATGCCGTTCGAGGCACCACTTCATGTCTCGATATGTGGACCACGTCTTATGCGGGACCCGCACAGGACATACTTGAGGACTTACGCGAGGCTGCGTGGGGATTTACGCAGGACTGCGTGGGACCCACGTAAGACTTACTTGCGTAAGGACTGCTTGAACCTACGTGAACCTACGCCTGCGGGTCTTCGATCACGCCATATCCGTCGCGCAGGAAGGGCGCGAAGCCGTCCTCGCGGGGGCTTCCCGGCTCATGGCGGATGGAACGGTCGGTGCCCAGACGCTTTTCCGCGCGCAGGGCCGGCACTTCGGTCAGATCGTACGGTGTGGTCTGGTAGACCCAGTTCAGCCAGTTGCGCCACAGCAGGTTGCCGTGCGCGCGCCAGGAGAACAGCGGTTCCAGCGAGGGATCGTCGTGCGGGAAGTAGTTTTTGGGGAACGGCACGTTGGTCATGCCCTTGGCCATATCGCGCTCGTATTCCTCGGCGAGCGTGGTTTTGCCATACTCCCAATGCCCCAGCGCGAACACTTCGGAGAAGTCGCGCGCGGCGACGAGTCCCGGACCGGACTCCGGTCCCCAGGTGAGCACCTGCAGATCGGGGTGGGCGGCGATATCGTCTTCGTTCACGCCGGCGAGACGCGAATGCGGCTGCAGCGCGATCTCGTCGAATCCGTTGGTCAGGAAGCAGTACTCGTCCTGCAGATACTGCGGGAACACACCGAACAGCTTTTCCGGCAGGTCGATTTTGCCCACGTTATAGCGGTAATGCAGCGCGCCCATCGCGCCCCAGCACAGATACATGGTGGAGAACACGTGGGTCGAGGCCCAGTCGAGAATCGTCTCGAACTCGCGCCAATAGTCCACCTCCTCGAAGGCGAGGTGCTCCACCGGCGCTCCGGTGACCACGAAACCGTCGTAGTAGTTGTCTTGGAAGCGGTCCAACGTCTCGTAGAAGGTGACGAGATGGTCGGCGGAGACGTGCGTGCCCTCATGCGTGGAGGTTTTCATGAAGTCGATCTCGACCTGCAGCGGCGATTTGGAGATCAGACGCAGCAGCTGCGTTTCGGTTTCGATCTTCTTGGGCATGAGATTCAGAATCACCAGCTTGAGCGGGCGGACGCGCTGACGCTCCGCCTCGGGCTTCTCAAGCGCGAAGATACGCTCCGAGTCGAGGATGTCTCGGGCCGGCAGGCCGCTGGGGATTTTGATAGGCATGCCTCCCATTATGACGCAGCACGGGATATTCGCGACTCCGTTGCGCCATGGCTTTATCAGCCGGGCGGCGAGCAGGCACTTGGGGACGTCCTTACGGAATCCGGCTTTGGGGACCTGTATCCGCCCGGCATGCCGCAGGCGGCGTCGGACGGCGGCGCGCGAATGCGACACGCTGGATTGACGGATTGAAAAAACTGAGTAAGGTAGACAAAGCTGCCAAACGGCAAGCCGACGCGGGGTGGAGCAGCTCGGTAGCTCGCTGGGCTCATAACCCAGAGGTCATAGGTTCAAATCCTGTCCCCGCTACCAACGAAAGCTAGGAATCACAAGATTCCTAGCTTTTTTCGTTTTCCGCCTGCTATCCGCCGCCCGCCTGAGAAGACCGAATGCGCGCGTGACGGGCGGCGAGCGCGCGAAGCAGGCGATATTCCTCAAGGCTGATGAAGACCATCGCGCCGCAAAGCGCCAGCCATGATATGCCGCCGAGCATGAGAAGCACGATGTTGCTCAGGCGCGACGCGTCTCCCGCCGCCGCCCCGCCCGCGTCCGGGGATGGTTCGGCATTGTCGGATCGCGTCACGCGCGAGCCGGTGACCACCAGACGTTTCGTATTGCCCAATCCGACGCAGGTGAGCAGACTGACCCGATCCTCGCCGGCCTCCAATCCGAACAAATCGGTGCGGTTCGGTTCGACCACCGCGATGCCGTCGATGCGGTAGCGCATGGTCGCGCCCGCCACGTGCAGGGAGAATTCCTGCCCGTGGGTCAGCGCGTCCAAACGGGAGAACATCGTCGCGTCGGCCAATCCGGTGTGCGCGCTGAGCACCACATGACTGCCCGAGCACATGTCGCCCGCACCATCCACGGATTCCGGATCGCCCGAAGCACGCGCTTCTCCCGTGCCTTCCGCACCGTCAGCCCCATCCGCAACAGCCGCGGCATCAACCGCCATAGCTCTCACATCTTCCGCATCATCCGCAAGGCATGCGGAGGTGACCGGCAGGCTGGAGCCGTACAGGTGGCCGACTCCGCGCAGCAGGGTGGCAGCACCCGTGCCGTGGTAGATGGGCAGCCGCACACCGATCGCTTCGATGGTGATCGAGCCGATATAGCCGGTACCGTCCATGTCGAGCGCGTTGCGGTACGTGAGGTCCGCCACGCTGCGCGCGCTGTCGTCGCCATGCAGTGGATCGACCGCTTCGGCGCGCATCACCGTTCCGAAGGTCTCCACTGACCGGTTGTACGCCTGGGCCAACGCGACCTGCTCACGTACCAGGGCGTCGGCGCGCGTTGCGATATCCGCGTCCGTCGCCCGCACCACCGCGTGCAGACGCGCGTCCTCGCCGTCCCGCAACACCAGCGGTACGGCGATCGCCAATAGTCCCAGCAAGACGGCCGTCAATCCAAGGAACCGCGCCGCCCACGCGCGCGACATACGCGCGCGCAGACGTTCACGAAATATAAGGTCGGCCATTACCGACCGCCGACCTTGCGCGAGGCGCGCAGGATCAGCGCTCCCCCGCCCACCATCAGCGCGGTCGCGCCGATGGACATGATGGTCAGCATGGTGCTGCCCGTCATCGGCAGCTGGGTCATCGAGGTGAGGTTCACCACGTTGACCTGGTTGGCGTTCACGGCGTCGATGGAGGCGAGGCCATCGCCGTCCTTCTTGCTGATGCTCAGGGTGGTGCCCTGCGCGTCGGTGCCCACCGACACCCGGAATGTCGGCTTGAACACGGAGAGATACCCTTGCGGCGAGCTCACTTCGACGACCTCATATTCCCCGTCCATGCCGTTCAGCGTGGCTTTGCCGGCCGGAATCTCGCTCACGAGCCCGTTGCCCTGCTGGTCGCCCGCCAGCGTGTACACGCCCGAATCGGTGGCCGAGAATTTAAGCGCGTTTCCGGAGCGCGCGCCGTTCTCCACTGTATATATGTGGAATCGGGCGCCCAGCGAGGCATTGATAGTGGCACCCTGCCCGTCGATTTTGTTCAGACTGAACGCTCCGGTATATGCGGTGACGGTATTGCCCGGCACCTCGCGCATCACGCCTTTGTCACGCTGGTCGGCGGTGTGGCTGAGCGTGACGCTGTTCGGATTGCCCGCGGCCGCGATCACACCCCGCTCGTTGATGCTCGCACGATAGTCGATCTGGATGCTCGCGCCCGGCGTGAACACCGCGCGCAGCGCCTCCGTGGCGAGAATATCGTCGCCCGCGCCGCCCATCGTCCAAGTAACCGCCTGCCCAACGACCTTTTCCGCGAATTGCCCCTCCTGCAACGCCTTGCCGCCCACGGTGATGCCGATCAGTTCGCCGTAGCTCAGTCCTTCGCCCAAGGTGTCCACCACATGCAGCCGATAGCCGTCGTAGCCGGTCCAGTTCGGCACCTGTTGGGTGATGCGGTAGGTGATGGATTCGCCGATGGCGGCATGCGTCGCATCCACGGCTTTGGTGGAGCCCGCCTCTGTTTCCAGAATCTTCTTCACCGGCGCGGCGACGGAGGAGAGTTTGATCTGCGCCGTGCCCAAGGTCATCGTTGTGAAGCTTTTCCCTCCGGCCTTGGTGCTTACGATCATCGGCAGCGAGGCCGGCGTGCCCGCGGCCGTGGAGTCGAGGATGAGATACACGCCGGGAGTCAGGCCTGCGAATGTGGCCTCGGTGCCGGAGACCGTCGCGTTGATCGTCGCGGCCGAGGAGACCGTGGCGTTGCGCGCGAGCAGACCGGCCAATTCGCGCAGCTGGCCGGACCATTGCGGGCTCGGATTCTCGCTCAGATTCGTCGAAACCCATTTCATGGGATTCTTCGCGTCATAGGAGGGTTTCTGCACGCCTTCTCGAGTGGTGTCGGTGTCGATCCGGTCTAGCGCGGAGGCGATGGCCGACGTGAGTTTGCCGTTGGTGCTCATATCCACGCCGGTGAGCACGCTGCCGTCGGTTTGGGCGGCCGTGTATTCGGCCAGGTTCGCGGCGGTGAAGCTATGCCCGGCCAGCGCTCCTGCGGAACTGATGGAGATGCTTTCCTTGGCGGTGAGATCCACGGCGGAGTCCGCGGCGAGCGCGCCGGGTGCGATGCTTACGGCCGCGAGTATCGCGATGGCCGCCGTGGCGGCGAAGGAGGCGATGGAGCAGGTGCGGGTCATGATGGTGTCCTTTCCGATGGTGGTGATGGGTGTGCGTCTCGCGCAGACGGCGACGCAGCCGCCGGCCAATGCGAGGAACAGGAGGAGCGCGGCCGAGGCAGGGCCGCCCGCGAAGGGCAGCACGCCGATGGTCGGGCTGGTGACGATCACGCCGGCATCGACGTGTTCGCGGGTGGGAATGTCGGAACGTAGCGTGAGTATGCCGGCGTTGCCGTAGTCGATGGCACGGTCGCTGGCGTCGGAATCGTTGACGCCATTGCCTTGGCCGGGCAGGGTGAAGCCGTATCGGCCGTCACCCAACGCGAACCAGATGCGGTATTCCCCCAAAGCGAGCCGGTCGAACATATACCGTCCGTTCTCATCGGTGGCGGTTTCGTCGATTTTGCTTTCGTCGCCGGAGGCATCCACCCGCCATAAGGCGACGGTCACCGACCCGCCGAGCGGCCGTTCGTCGGCGTCGCGCAGGCCGTTCGCATTGTCGTCCAACCATGCCAGCCCGCTGATCGACCCGAGTATGGGTTCGCTGGAAACGGCGGGGATCATCGCGCCCACTTGGTCGCAGGAGTCCTCGTTGCCCGCGGCGAAGGAGTGTTCGAGTTCACCCGACGAGTAATCGCCGCCGCTGCGGCATGTGGTGTTGCCCACGACGTCATGGGTGGCGTTGTTCAGGCGCGAGGCGTCTGGGGCGGCGGGTTCACCCACTCCGGCTACCCGTGCATGAGGAGTGCCCGCATACGGCGTGTTCGGGGAGTCGAACCACGCCTGGTTGACGATGGGACTCCGCTGGCTGGACCGCATCACCGTGCCGCTGAAGTGGAACACCACCCGCTCTCCGGGCGCGATGGCGGACAGAAGGCGGTAGGCGCGTTCCACAAGGTCTCCCGTCTGGCTCACGCTGACGGGCGCGACCGGCACGGCGGTGCCGTCCGTCAGTTCGCCGGATTCCCGCATGTCGATCAATGCGGGCGTGGTCGTGGAGGTGACGGTTGAGCCGAGGCCGAGGGCGCCTCGTTTGCCGATGCCCGTGCTGCGAATGCACCCGTCCGCATCCAGGGCGAGGGTGGCCATGCCGTTCGCCGTCGCGGTGTACGCGCGGTCGTCGCGCACCAGCCGGGGCGTGCCGCTGGAGGTGGTGGTGCCGTCGCCGAAGACGCCGGAGGCGTTCGGTCCCCACATCCATACGTGCCCTTGCGCGTCGATGGCGGATTTCACGTCGCCGCCGGCGATGGCAGTCCATGTGCGATTCGCCATGATGGCGGTGGGCGTGTCCGCGGATTGCGCGTCGATGCCGAGCGTCCACGATGTCTGCTGCTGCACGTTGAGTCCCCAGACCCAGAGTTTGCCGGAGGCGTCCAAGGCGAGCACGGTGCAGTTGGTGCGGCTGCCGGAGGTGACGACGTCGCGCCAGGTGCGGTTGGTCATCACTTTGGCCGGCGAGGTGCGCCCGGCGGAGGTGCCGTCTCCCAGCGCGTGACAGCTGCCTTGCGCTCCGAAGCGGCAGTTGTCTCCCCAGCTCCACAGGTGGCCTTGCGTGTCGATGGCGAAGGCCGCGCTGCTGCCGGCCTGCACCACGGAAAAGGTCTGATCGAGAGCCAGACGGGTGGCCTCGACCCATGAGGACGCCACGGCTGAGGTTGCGGCCTTCCCCACGCCGAGGCCGTCGCTGAGCGCGCCCCAGCCCCACAGGTGACCTTGGGAGTCGATGGCGAGGGTCAGCTCGCCGGACACGCTGATGCTCGCCCACGTGCGCTCCGGCATCACCTCATGCAGGGTGGAGAAGCCGGTTTTGTCGTTCCAGGCGTAGTTGGCGGCGCTGTTCGCGTCTCCCAGCACATTGCGTTGGTTCTGCCCCGCCGCCCACAGGTGGCCTTGCGCGTCGAGGGCGAGCATGCCGTTGGAGGTCGTTTCGACCTGCGTGAAGGTGCGGTCGGTGGGCACTCTGGTGGGTGTATGGCGGTCGGCGGTGTCGCCGAGTCCCAACTGCCCGTATTCGTTGCGGCCCCAACCCCACAGGTGACCTTGGGAGTCGATGGCGAAGGCGAAGGTGCCACCGGAACGCACGGAGTCGAACACAATCTCGCTGTCGGGCGTGTGAGCGAGGGTGCCGGCCGTGGCGGCGAGCGCGGTGACGCTGCCGCTGGTGCGGTCCTTCAGTATGCCGTCGGCGTCGATGGTCTGGTCGCCCACGTTGTCGACGATCACATCCCAGGCGATCACGCATGTTTCGCTCTCATCCTCGGGGCAGTTGAGTCTGGTCTGGGTTTTGTCGACGGTGATTTTGGGGTCCGGCGCGTCGTATCCGAAGTTCACGCGCGTTTTCGTCTCGCCGACGCCTAGCGTGATGCGGTCGCTGGCGTCCGTGGCCTGCGTGCCGACTCGCGCGCTCCATGTGGCGGTGTTGCGCACCGTATGCGCCTGCCCGTAATAGTCGTCGCGTTGCCGGGGCACGCCGTGTTCGCCGTCGCGGGTGACGGTCACGAGGTAGTCGCCGTGCCGCAGTTGTTCGAAGCGATAGCCGCCGTCCGCCGTGGTGCGTGTGGTGGCGAGCGCGGCGCCGACGGGTTCGCCCTGCTCGCTCGCCCTCCACAGGCTGACGGTGATGGAGGGAATGCCGGATTCCGTGGAATCCATACGCCCGTCGCCGTTCTCGTCCCACCACAGGCGGCCTGCGATGGTGGCGTCGGATACGCGGATGAGGCCTGGCCAGGGCATGGTGGCGGTTATGGTTCCGGCGCTGAATCGGCTGCGGCCGATCCACAGCAGGTAGCGGTCGTCGGTCCGGTTGCTTTCGGCGGCCAACGTGACCTCTCCTTGCGCGCAGGCCATGCGGGTGGGGTCGCGTGTGAATGGCGAGGTGATGCGGATGGCGGTGACGCGCGCCCGTTCGTCTTGGGAGAGTTCGCTCCACGTGCGCCAGTGATACTCGTTTGGATCGTCGGAGTGCCGCTCGTCGGTCGTATAGGCCACGGCGGTGCCGCTGCTGGTGTTCTCCTCGTCCAATGCCACGGGTTCGGCGAGGGCGAGACTGCCGTGGAAGGCCGACGAGCCGAGCGTGTATTCCTTCCATGTGCCGTCGAGTCCGCTGCCGTTCGCGCCGGTCATGGCCGAATCCTGATTGGAGGGCAGGCGTAGCACCGTGGTGACTGTGCCTTCGCGTGTGGTGCCGCGGTCGACGATGTCGAATCGCCAACGCAGCGCATCCTCTGCTTCCACCTGTTCGTTCAGGGCGGTCACGCGGGCGGCGTGCATATCCGCCTGCGTGACGGCCACCTGCGTGGAGACCGTGTTCGAGACGACGGTCTCGCCGGCGGCGATCGCCCGCATGCCGCAGGCCGAGACGAGCGTGCCTTGCGCGAGGTTGGAGATGGTGGAGCTCCATCGGATGGCCGGCAGGGAGGCGTTGCCATCCGCGTCGTATGCCGGCGTATGCCCGACGAGGGTGAAGATCAGCGTGCGTCCGTCGCGGCGCATCTCCCATTGCGGGGTCAGGTTCTCCACGGAGGTCAGTCCTTCGGGCAGGCCGGCCGTCACGGTGGCGGTGAGCGTGGTCGAGGAGTCGGCGATGTTGGCGACGCTTGGCGTGATGGTGTAGGCGACGACATCCGACGGGCGCAGATCGAGCGGGTCGGCGGCCATCCCGTCGCTGGACGAGACCCGCACGTCCGCCGTCACCGTCGCCTCCGGGTCGCCCGGGGCCACCACCCAGTAGCTGGTGTCGATGGGTCGGATTGCCGACCGGTCGTTCATGCGCATGCTTGTCACGCCTTCCACCCGCACGTTGCCGTGGGCGGGATCGGCGATGGCGCGGCTGACGAAGCGCATCTCAATCGTGCCGCCAGAGGATACGGCGCCGCACCCCACGCCGTCGCGCAGACGCAGTCGTATGGCCTGGGCCGTGGCGTCGGGGGTTCCCGCATGCCATTCGCCGCCATCGTCGGATGCGTCGGCCGGCGGGTTCGCACTCCATTCCACCCACCACAAGCGCCCGTCCAATGGCTGCCCGTCGAGCAGCACTTGCAGGTCGCCGTCGTAGCGTTCCTGCGTGGCGTTCCACTGGTAGGAGAGCCGAACATCGCAGTCCCGCTCGCAGTCGGGCATATTGCCCGGCCAGAGCAGCAGCCGATGCAGCACTTGCGTGCCACGTGCCACGCCATGCTCGTCGATGGCCCGTGTGGCACCAGAGTCGGTGAATTCACGACCTTCGGGGTCGAAGCGCGTCGATCCGGAAGGGATGGCGGGTGCCAGCGGATAGTGCCGACCGAACTCATGGTCTCCTTCGCTGCTCCAACTGGAAGGCCGCTCGATGATCGCGCGGCTGTAGTCGTTGTTGGCGTACGGGTAGCCGGCGATCGCCCCGGTGCGTTCGTCGCGGGTGGATTCGTCACGCGCCATGCCGTCGCCCGGCTGCCCGCCGTCGCCGTTGTTGGCCAGGGCCGCCTCCTCTTGCGCTTGGAAACCGCCTTTGTCGGGAGAAACGTGAATGTCCAGGCTGATGACGCCGCCTTCGGCCATGTTGCGGATCATCGGATCCGAGGCGGGGATCGACCATTCGAGACGCCGGTCGCCTTTCGTGCCTTCGATGCGCAGCGTGCCATTCGATGCCGCGACTGGCACGCCTTCCACCGTCCATGTGGCGGAGTCGGGGAATGCGGAGACGTCGACGGTGGCGCTCCATTCGCCCGTGCCGCTGGCCCCATGGGTGGTCGTATACCCCGGATAGGTCAGCTGGCGGACGCGCAGGTCGAACCATCCGCTCACCTGCCCGGTTTGCGCCCATGCGCTGATGCGTTCCGTTTTGCCGTCCGCGCCGCCGAGGCCGCCGTTATCGACCACCAGATCAGCCCGGGGCGCGCTGACGATGGTCAACGCTTCCGGCTTGACGGTGTAGACGACCCCTCCCACTCGGGAGAAGGAGACCGTGGGACGCACGCCGCCGACCGCCACGCCGCCGGTGTCCTGCGCGACCAAGGTGACGATGCGTTCCAAGGATTCGACGACTCCGGCCGGCACATGGTACAGGCAGGCCGATTCGCCGTCGGCGGTGGCGGTGACGACGCGGCCCGCATAGCAGCCGATATCTTCGGCGGACAGCTCTTCCGGCAGATTCCATGCCACGCGCACGTCACGCTCGCCCGCCGCGGTGAAGGACAGCCGCAGCAGATAGGTGACGGTGTCTCCCGAGGCGACCACGCCGTCGTCGGAGGACTCGTCTCCCGGAGCGAAGCCGTTGGCCGAGTTGACGAAGGTTTGCGCGGCCGTGCCGTGACCGGTGCCGTCCGCCAGTTTTTCGACGGAGACGCTCGCATACGGCTGTCCGGCATTCGTTTCCTCCGCCGCGACCGGCATCGCGCACGCCATGGCGGCCAGCACAACCAACGCCGCCGCGGCCAGCAGGCGACGGCCGCCGCCGATTATGTTCCGTATCATCGTCCTGTTCCTTCATTCCTTGCTATACCGACGTGCAGTGCCCGGCACCGGTGGTGGTGAAGCCCAATCCGGTGCCGTTTCCTTGCCACGCCGGCACGCAGCACCCGGCTCACACGACTCGCGTCACCAACTGCGCCGTTTGATGACGGCGAACATCGCCACGCCGACCACGGCCGCCGCGGCCATCACGCCGACGCCCACGGCGAGCGCCTCGCCCACGCCGGTGACGGGCAGTCGTTCTTCCGGCTCCTGCGGCTCCTCGGGTTCTTCCGGCTCCCCAGGTTCCTGCGGCTCCTCGGGCTCCTCCGGTTCTTCCGGTTCTTCCGGCTCTTCGGGTTCTTCGGGCTCCCAGGGCTCGCCGACCCGGACCGTCTCCCACGCGTCGTCGTAGCGGCTGGCGTGGGGCGCCACCCGGTCGTCGCCGTCGAAACTCCAGACGAACACGTACCAGCCGTGGCCTTCCGCGGTGATGTACACCGCCTCGCCATGGGCGTCCGGCGCGCCCGCACCGACTTTGAACGTGCCGTTGGCCGCGCGATACTCCCATGTGCCGATCAACCGATGATGCTCGTCTTCAGCAGGAATCTCCGGCGAGGACGGGCGGTAGTCGTCGTCCTTCGAAGGGTCGTCCATATCTCCCGACCACCACACGCTCACCTGCGCGTACTGGCGATCCGCGCCCAATCCGAACGCCTCATCGCCGGCGAACGTGCCGTGGTCGTCGGGGAATCCACTGACGGTGATGATGTCGCTCAACTGCGCGCCCACATCCGCCGAATGCTCGGTGACGGTGGAGTCGACGGATACCTTGACGCGGTTGCTGTTCGTCTCCGAAGCCTCCCCGAACGCACTGGTCCAATCCTTGAGCACGTATTCCTGGGCTTCGAGACTTTGGTCATCGCGTTCGAACGCCCACACCCATGTGCCGAAGCCGCCCGACCCGTCGGTCAGATAGGGGTCGGATCCTCCCGGTTCGGTGACGGCCCGCACGTCGACGCTCTGGCCGGAATCGGTGAAGGAGGCGCTGCCGTACGCCACGGGTTTGAAGCCGTTCGAAGCCAGGCGGGAGAGGAACGCGGCCGCGCTCTCGCCCTCCTTGGGCTCGAACCGCACGCCGAGATGCGCGCGCGACAGACCGGCGAAATAATATCCCCGCGCACGCAATGCCAATCCCGGAACCCATACGCTGTTCTCCCCGACCACCACGGAGGTCACTTTGTCGACCACCTGTTCACCGACGTCCACCACCTTGCGGGAAGTGACCGTGGAAACCGCGGGGGAGAAATCCTTACGCGCCGTGAACGTCACCGCCTCGCCGCCGACGCTGCTGGAGAATCCGTAGGTGAGGAAGTCCTGCTTGCTGTCCATGCGGGTGAGCGTGTGGCGTTGGTATGAGGTGCGCACCGACACCGAACCCGCTCCCGTGGCCTGCCACGCATACGAGGTCTCCCGCGTTCCGGAGACGCCGGAAATGCTGGACTTGCCGTTGGCGAAGCGCGCCGGTCCCTCCAACGTCACGGTGTAGGGCACGCCCGCGATGAGCTTCCCCGCAGAGTTGGCCACACGGACGCGCACATTGCCGCCGCGCAGCGCCACCGCGTCCGTACGCTCCACCCTCAGCGAGGCGGGCGTATGCTCGGCCGACTCCTTCCACAATGCATCCGCCCGGGTCACCGCGCCGGGATATTTGGCTTTCACGGCGGCCAAATGGCGCTGCCAGTCCTGCGGCTGGGTGCCGAACAGGTTCTGCGTCAATATGCCGAGCGCCGCATGCGTCTGCGTATCGGCATTGCGGTAGGTGTCGTACAGCCATGCCAGACGCCTCGCGTTGTCGTCGTCGGAGACCTGCGACGTGGGGCCGATCTGGTAGTCGGCGAGCGTGCCCGCCTGAATGCAGTAATAATTGTTGCCCGCGGCGTCACGCGCGGCGACGCCCACCGCACGCTGCCCTTCGGCCACGTCGATGAGATAAAAGGTGTCTTCCGGCGCGGGATCGAGCAGTTGCGCCGCCCACGCCGCCGGCGCCGCGCCGACGATCACCACCAGTCCCACAAGCGCCGACAGCGCCCGTGCCATCATTCGTTGCCATGCGGTTGCCATCATGACTTCCTCCTTGAAATAAGTCCAAATAAGCCAACGGTTCGCGCTTATCCACGCGATTGGCACGAGCATGTCAGATTCGCTCCGGCGAGCGCGGGGATTTCGACCTATGTGGTTCCAGCCCCATACCCGTCGGCGAGTTGTGGATAAGTGCGCGGCATAGTTATCCACATTTCGGGCTTTGCGGCAGGTGGCGGTCCGAGTTATCCACCATCCCGACTGGTGGGCTACGTCAGTGTTGCGCCGAGAAGCCTCGTACAATAGGGCCTTATGGCAGTAGAAGACAGCGCGACATCGCGCACCAACGAAGTAAAGAAATCCACCGCGTCGAAAGCGGGCAAGACGGCAAAGAAGCCTTCCACCCGCAAGACCACGACCACGGCGAAGCGAGGCGCGGCAACCCGCGCCGCCGCCCCCGCCCCCGCACGGAGCATCGCAGGTGATGCCCCGGCCCCATCCATCGCGATCAACGAACCGTACGAATTCGGCCGCGTCAACGTGATGGACATCACCCCCAACGATGAGCAGGGCGTCTACCCCGCCCGCGTGGAGCTCGGCGAACCCTTCGAAGTCACCGCCCAGGTGTTCATCGAAGGCCGCACCAAAGTGGGCGCCACCGCGGTGGTGCGCAACCCGCGCGGCAAGGAGACCCTGCGCATGCCCATGACCTGCCTGAACGCCGGTCTGGACCGTTGGGCCGCGACCCTCATGTGCGGCGAGCACAGCGACGCCAAGCCGTGGGAGAAGGAATATGCCGCCGTCAAGCGTCAGCTGGGCGAGTGGACCGTCGTGATCGAGGGCTGGGAGGACGTCTACGTCTCCTGGCTGCGTGACGCGCGCATCAAGGTGGAAGTGGGCGACGACGTGGAGAACGCGCTCGCCGCCGGCGCAGCGCTGCTGGAGCGTTGGGCCGTGAGCGAGGACGCCAAGCTGGCCGCCCGCGACCGCAAGACGCTCACCCAGGCCGCCGCGACCATCGCCGACGCCTCGCTCACTCCCGAGCAGCGTCTGGCCGCCGCCGACAACGCCGACATCGCCGAGCTGCACGACACGAATCCGCTGCGCGACGGCGTCTCCCCCTCGCGCCCGCAGCGCTTCAAGGTGGAGCGCCCGAAGTCCAGCTTCGCCGCCTGGTACCAGTTCTTCCCGCGCTCCGAAGGCGCCTACTGGGATGCCGAGGCGGGCAAGATCGTGCAGGGCACGCTGAAGACCTCGATGACCGGCTTGGAGCGTGCGGCCGCGCAGGGATTCGACATCGTCTACCTGCCGCCGATCTTCCCCATCGGCGTGACCAACCGCAAGGGCCGCAACAACGCGCTGGTCGCCGGCCCGGACGATCCGGGTTCGCCCTTCGGTATCGGCTCCGAGCTGGGCGGCCACGACACGGTCGATCCGCTGCTGGGCGATATGGATGATTTCAAGGCGCTCACCGCCCGCGCACACGAGCTGGGACTGGAGATCGCGCTCGACTTCGCCCTGCAGTGCTCCCCCGACCATCCGTGGGTCAAGCAGCATCCGGAATGGTTCAAGCACAAGGCCGACGGCACCATCGCCTTCGCGGAGAACCCGCCGAAGAAGTATCAGGACATCTATCCGATCGATTTCAACGCCGACATGCCCGGCATCGAGAAGGAGGTCGAACGCATCCTCAATCTGTGGATCGAGGCGGGCGTGACGATCTTCCGCATCGACAACCCGCACACCAAGCCGGTGCGTTTCTGGCAGGATGTGATCGCCGCCGTCACCAAGAAGCACCCCGAGGTGCTGTTCCTGGCCGAGGCGTTCACCCGCCCGGGCATGATGCGCGCGCTGAGCTATGTGGGCTTCACCCAGTCGCACTGCTACTTCCCGTGGCGCAACACCAAGGAGGAGCTGGAGGAGTACCTGCTCACCACCAATGGCGACGCCGGCTACTACCAGCACAATTCCTTCTGGCCCACCACGCCGGACATCCTCACCGCTTACGTGCGCGACAACGGCATCGCCGGACACGCGGTGCGCGCGGTGCTTGCCGCGATGGGCTCGCCCAGCTGGGGCATCTACAACGGTTACGAGTTGATCGAGAACCGCCAGCGCCCCGGCTTCGAGGAGCAGATCGACAACGAGAAGTACGAGGTCAAGATCCGCGATTGGGACCGTGCCGGCGACTTCGGCATCGGCGCGCTGCTCGGCTCGCTCAACCGCATCCGCCGCGAGCATGTGGAGGCCTTCGGCTACCACAACGTGCGCCTGCTGGAGACGAGCGATCCGAACATCCTCGCCTTCGCCCGCCACACGCCCGCCGCGCTCACCTCGACCGGTAAGCCGGAGACGCTGGTCGTGGTGGTCAACCTCGACGGACACAACGCGCATCAGGCGTCGGTGCATTTCGAGATGACCGACTTCGAGGTCGATCCGCAGTGGGGCGCGCATATGCGCGACGAACTGACCGGCCGCGACTTCGCGTGGAGCTGGGACAACTTCGTCTCGCTGGCTCCGTGGGCCGACGTGGCGCACATCTTCCACGTCGTGCACAACTAACCGGTTGGTGCCATCGTTGGTGCCATCGGAAGCGTCGACGATGTGTCGATGATGCGCCGATGGCATCTCCATCAAGCACCGTCCATGCAGTGGGGCGTGCGGATTACATATCCGCACGCCCCACTGGCGTTTGAACGCCCGTCGGTACCGCCACGGCCTCGCCCCGCTGAGTCCTCTGACCGTTCGGGCGGCCCAGTCCACCCTCGGGCGGTTCGGTCAACCTTCGGGCGGTTAGATCATCGACATCCCACAGTTCATCCATTCCAAGAACGTTGGAATTTCAACGTTCTTGCATTACGCCACCAATAACGGCAACCGCCCAAGCAGTATGGGAACCGCCCGAACGCCTCAGAAAACCGCCTGAAGGTTAAGTAAAACCGCCCGAACAATAACAAAACGATGCCGCGCCGTAGCACCGAACCATGCAAACGCGGTATTGTGGTGTTCGACAACGCAACTGTCGACTTTCAAGGAGAAAACATGGCAGAGACCTTCAACGTCGTGGTGGAGATTCCGCGCGGTTCCAAGAACAAGTACGAAGTGGACCACGAGACCGGCCGCGTGTTCCTGGACCGCACGCTGTTCACCTCGATGGGCTACCCGGATGACTATGGCTACATCGACGGCACCCTGGGCGAGGACGGCGATCCGCTGGACGCCCTGATCATGCTGCCGAACTCCGTGTTCCCGGGCTGCATCGTGGAATGCCGCGCCGTGGGCCTGTACCACATGGTCGATGAGGCCGGCGGCGACGACAAGGTGCTGTGCGTGCCCGCCGACGTGCGCTTCGACGACATCAAGGACATCGACGACGTCTCCGAGTTCCACAAGGCCGAGATCAAGCACTTCTTCGAGCAGTACAAGGCTCTGGAGCCCGGCAAGGAAGTCATGCCCGGCGACTACTGGACCAATGCCGCGGAGGCGGAGAAGGAGATTGTCGCCGCCAAGGAGCGCCTCGCCAACGAAGGCAAGTGACGTAATCCCTTAGAGCGCAAGTGGCCCGTCCGCGACTTCATGTCGCGGACGGGCCACTTCGTTTGCGGCCACTTCGATTTATGAGGCGATATCGAGTTTGGTGTGTCGGGTTTGCCGAATAAGGCCGATTTTCCACACCAAACTCGAGAATCAATCGTTTTACCTGAGCCGGTCTCCGAGACACGACACACCAAACTGCATATACCCGCTTGAAGGCCCGTTCGGGAGAGGGAAAAAGCTATGGAACCGGACCTGACTGGTTATGAACGCGTCGCTCATCACGTTGATGACCCGTTCAGGAGAGGGAAAACCGCAATCACCACTTGTTATTCGCGCTGATCGGCAGGGTCAAGATATCGGATAACCTTCGCCGGAACACCGGCGACGACGGCATAATCAGGCACATCCTTGGTCACGACGGCTCCGGCGCCAACGACGGCGCACTCGCCGATCGTCACTCCCGGGCAAATGGTCACGTTCATACCGATCCACGCATTACGCCCGATAGTGACCTTGCCATACGTGTATATGGTGTGCCGCTCATTCATATCGTGGTTGATCGTGGCGATGCGCGCACCCGGCGCAACCATCACTCCGTCGCCAAATTCAATGCCGCCCGACGCCGACAGAATGGCGGAATGGTTGATGAACACGTGCTTGCCGAACGTCACACGGTTGCCGAAGTCGCAGATGAACGGGGTCAGGATGCGCACGTCGTCAAGCTCGCGGCCGAACAATTCCTCAAGATGGCGAACATACGACGGGTCGTCCGGCATCGCCGCGTTCGCTTTGGCGCACAGCGTCCGGGAACGCATCATCTCCTCCCCGGCCTCGTCGAAGTACGGCTCGCGCACATCCGTGGGCCCGCCCTGGTCCATCAGCTCGTATACATATCCTTTGTTGTATTCTGTTGCCATCGTATAGTTCACCTTTCCATCAATCATTGGATTCGTTGGCATCGTTTTGCCCATTACCGTCATTGTTGTCGTCATTGCCATCGTCACTGTTTCGCCGCGTCTGCCCGCCGTTCTCCGGGTTCTCTTCGTCCCATACCAGACGTCCGGTCCGCAAGGCCTGTTCGTAGCGGTCGATTTTGGAGGCAAGCCGCTCCATCGTGTCTTCGATATTCGCCAGTTGCGCCCGCAGAGTCTCCATCTGCTCGTTCAGCAGACTCAATCTCGCGGGGATGGTCTCGTCGCCCATGCGGAACAGCCGCACGTATTCGATCATCGCCTCCACGGGCAGGCCAGCGCTGCGCGTGCAGATGGCCAGTTCCACCCATCTGAGGTCCTCGTCCCCGTAGTCCCGGATGCCTCCAGGAGTTCGTGTGACCGGCGGAATCATGCCTACGCGTTCGTAGTAGCGCAGCGTGTCCTGACTCACGTGGTAACGCTCCGCCACTTCTTTGATGCTCGCCATGCATCCTCCTTTCGCGATGAATCCACCATATGACTTGGAGTTGGCTCCAAGTCAAGCCGCGACACGCCAGTCGCCTCATCACCACCCATCGCGCTCGAAACGCCAACCATGCGAAGTGTTACAATCGGTTTGGTAATTCGCGTTGACTGCTCGAACAGCATTCAACTGGATTCAAAGCCGTGCAACCCGGCAGTTTGAATGTCGACGCTCCCCGAGGCGTAGGCGGATGGTTAAGGGCATCCGTCGAGGCCCATCCCGAGGGGAGCTTCTCGTCGGGATGAACCCTTGAACCGACATGTTGCAGACACTGATTATCGCTATTTCCGTTTCCATGGACGCGTTCGCCGTCGCCGTCGGCAAAGGCCTGACCGTGCGCAGGCTCCGCGCCCAAGACGCACTGAAAACCGCACTGTGGTTCGGTGGATTCCAAGCGCTGTTTCCGATTCTCGGCTTCTTCGCCGCTTCCACGTTCAGCTCGTATGTGGAGGCCTTCGACCATTGGATTATCTTCGCGCTATTGCTGCTGATCGGCGGCAATATGGTGCGCGAGGCCTTCGGTGAGGATGACGAGAACGAAGGCGAGACCCCTGATTTCGATTGGCGTCATATGCTGCCGTTGGCTGTGGCCACCTCAATCGACGCCTTCGCCGTGGGGGTGAGTTTCGCTTTCATGGAGGTGAACATCTGGCTGTCCGTTGCCTGCATCGGCGTGACCACCGGTCTGCTTTCGGCCGTCGGACTGCATATCGGCCGCCTGTTCGGCTCCCGCTGGCAGAAGCCCGCGCAAATCGCCGGAGGCGTCGTGCTGATTGTGATTGGCTGCAAAGTGCTGCTGGAGCATATGGGCATACTCGCCCTGTAGCCGCACGCGGCCTTCGCAGGAACCGCTGTAAATCTACAGGCGCATCAGCACCAACGTGGCGAGCGCGACGGTCACGCCCATCAGCATCACCGGCAGCATGCCGACGCCGATCCACGGATGGCGCGCGGCCGGGTCGGGATCGACCTCACGCAGCCAGTACACGGAGGCGAAGGCGAGCGCAACCGCAAACGCCACAATCACCACAAGCGCGACAACCGCCGCCATATTCTCAGTTGCGGAGGCCAGCAGCGTGGGCAGGAATGCCCATCCGCCCACCGAAATGGCCGCAGTGCCGGAGGTTACGGAGTGCGAAAGCGAGCGGATCAGATGCGAGCGTTCCTCGCGCGCCATCTGCCGTCCGAAGGCGAAGACCACCAGCAGCACCAGCAGTCCGCCCGCGCCCAACGCCCATGCGTCGCATTGCGCGAATTTCGGCGAGCGCTCCAGCAGGCCCATCGTCCACACCAGAGGCGTGACGGCGAACGCCACGGAGGCCGCGCCGAACACCACGGACGCCACGCGGTCGGCGAGGGTGGCGCGCAGCGGCCAGCAGGCCACGAATACCAACAGCACCGCGGCGATGGCGATGAAGCCCGGAATCCGGCCCCACACGCCCAGTGCCGCGATGTCCGTCCAGCCTGCCGCGACCGACACCACTGCGGCCAACACCATCACCAGGTATGCGGCGGCCTGCACCAGCAGCATGGGTACGACTTTGCCGCGCGTGCGTTCTTCGGGGGTGCGGGTCATCTCTTGCCTCCTGCCTGCCGAAACATTCTCGTCACCATCCTACGACCCGCCTTGGGAAAACCGCACCGCCGAAGTGGAAAAACGGCGGTTTTCGCCCGTTTTCGTCATGTCGCGCACGTTAACGACGTGTGAACGGACGGGGAGCGATGGTGTCCATGACGGGCGCGTACAATGTGAACAGCCGCGCAGAACGGCTCAAACCCGTGCCCGCAGACGTATCATACGTGATTTCAGCAGGCGCGGCGGCAGGGAAACCCAACAAGTGGAGGGAGTCATCGTGACGGATCTGACGTTGATGACGTTCGCCAGCGATCCCGCCACCGTGTTGCCGTCGTTGGCGCTGCTCTCCCACCGCGTGCGCGTGCTGCCCATGGACGCGGACAGCCTGATCAAGATGCCGGAAAGCACGATTCTGTTTTTGGATGCGCGCGACGATCTGGCCACCGCCAAAACGCTATGCCGTCTGATCCACGCCTCCGGCCTGTCCACGCCGATTGTGCTGGTGCTGACCGAGGGTGGATTCACCGTGGTCAACTCGCAGTGGGGCATCGCCGATGTGGTGGTGTCCACCGCTTCCCCGGCCGAGGTCGAGGGACGCTTGCGTTTGGTGTCGGAGCGCGGCAATGCGCCCGCCGGCGCGATGCTTGGTGGGGTTGGTGAGCCGAACGCGGCCGTCGAGGATGGCCAGTTGCGTTCCGGCGATCTGATTGTGGACACCAACGGATACACCGCCTCCCTGCACGGCCGCCCCATCGACTTGGCTTATAAGGAATTCGAGCTGCTCAAATATCTGGTGCAGCATCCCGGCCGCGTGTTCACGCGCGCCCAGCTGCTGCAGGAGGTGTGGGGCTACGACTATTACGGCGGCACCCGCACGGTCGACGTGCATATCCGTCGCCTGCGCGCCAAACTCGGCGGCGAATACGAGCATCTCATCGGCACGGTTCGCAATGTGGGATACCGCTTCGACCCGCCCGAAGACGAGCAGGAGGACGACGCCGCCAAGGCCGCGGCCGCGCACAACAAGTAGCGCCAGCATCCGCGTCGCAAGCGCAGACATCATCAATGACGGCGAGGTGCGCCATGAATACCAAGGATTCTCGGCAAGGCCGCGAAAGCGCCGCCGCGAGGCGCGCCCGCATGCACGAGGAGTACGCCGTGCTGTGCGAGGTGATTCCCGAGCCGCGCTGCGCGTTGGATTTCCGCACTCCCCTGCAGCTGCTCATCGCCACGGTGCTGAGCGCGCAAACCACCGACAAACGCGTCAACACGGTCACGCCCGCCCTGTTCGCCGCCTACCCCACCGCCGCCGCGCTGGCCGCCGCGAATCCGCAGGATGTGGAAGACATCATCCACCCGCTGGGCTTCTACCGCGCCAAAACCAAGCATCTGTTGGGATTGGCCGCCGCGTTGGACGAGCGCTTCGGCGGCGAGGTGCCGCGCACGATGGAGGAGCTGACCAGCCTGCCGGGCGTGGGTCGCAAAACCGCGAACGTCGTGTTGGGCAACGCGTTCGACGTGCCGGGATTCCCTGTGGACACGCATGTGCTGCGGGTGACCGGACGCTTGCGTTGGCGCGCCGACTGGCGGCAGGCGCATCCTGATCCGGTGAAGGTCGAGAAGGAGATCACCGCCTGTTTCGACCCGTCCGACTGGACGGATCTGAGCCATCGGCTGATTCTGTTCGGCCGCGCCACCTGCCACGCGCGCAAACCCGACTGCGCCGACTGCCCGCTGAACGACACCTGCCCCAGCGCGCCCTGACAGACGCGAGAGGCGTCATATTCAGAAGTGCGCAACGCCCCACCTGCCAGCGCCCTGCCAACATCCTGATAGCACACCTGAAAGACGGCCCGCCCGCCAGACGCAACGTGCCCCACGAAAAACGCTGGGACGATGGCCCTGACTAGACTGGGGGCCATGCAGAAGCAGCGAGACAATGCGTTGACACGTTGGGGGATTTTCGTCGGGGTCGCCGTCGGTTTATTCGCACTGGTTTGGATCGGCTGGTCGCTGGTCACCCGCCATTACGTGGGCGGCGGCGACTTCATCCGCTCGGACACGTCGATTTCCGTGGGCCTGCGCGACGAGGCCACCTCGCTGGACCTGTTCGACGAGGATTCCGAGGCGGCCGAGGCCGCGGCCCGCGCGCTGATCGGCAACGTGTACGAGACGCTGGTGACGTGCGATCAGAACAACGCGCTGCAGGCCGGTTTAGCCAGCGACTGGACCGTCTCAAGCGACGGCCTGACCTACACCTTCACCATCCGCTCCGGCGTGGAATTCTCAAACGGGCATACGTTGGACGCCGCTGACGTCGTCTATTCGCTGCAGCGCGCGGTCAGCAGCAAGGCCAGCGACGTGGACCAGCTGGGCTCGCTCGCCTCGGTCGAAGCCCCCGACGACTCCACCGTTGTCATCACCCTCTCCTCGCCCAATCCCACGCTGCCGCGCACGCTGTCCGGCAGGTTGGGTGTGGTGTTCGACGAGCAGGCCTCCGTCGATTACGCGGACGAGGCGGTCGGCTCCGGCCCCTTCACCGTGGCCCGTTTCCGCGCGGGCGAGTCCATCACGCTCGACCGCAACGAATCCTATTGGGGAGAGGCTCCCGCGCCGGCTTCGGTGACGCTCACCTATTACGACGACGACGCAACCATGATCAGCGCGCTGCAGAACGACGACATCGACCTGGCCATCCCTGCCGACGCTTCCGCCGCCGACGCGGTGGCCGCGGATCCCACCATCACCGTCGCCACGGGAGCGAGCACCTCATCGGTGGTGCTCGCGTTCAATAACAGCGTCGACGCGATCTGCTCGGACGAGCAGGTGCGCAAGGCCGCACGCCACGCGCTCGACCTTGACTCCATCGTCGCCTCGCAGCCGGACGCGGCACAGGCCCTGGGCGGCCCGCTCACCCCGCTGGAACCGGGCTATGAGGATCTGACCGGACTCTACCCCTATGATGTGGCGCAAACGCAATCCATGCTCTCCTACTTCGCCTACGGCTATCTGGGCACGGTCCATCTGGTCGCGCCTCACGAATACGACGCGCTGGCCCAGACCATCGTCGAACAGCTGCAGGCGGGCGGATTCTCCGTGCGGCTGGAGGTGCTGGCCGAGGGCGAGGTGAGCGAACGCATCGCCGCCAACGACTACGACATGGTCATCATCGAGACGAGCGGCGGCGACAACGCGCGCGGCTTCTCCAGCTCGCAATCCCCCTACTTCTACGAGGACGACGCGGCCCAGCAGGCCTATGCGCAGGCGATGGCGGCCACGAACGACGCCGATTTCCAGGAGCGCATGCGCGCCTACGCCCGCGTGCTCGGCGAGGATGCGGCCAGCGGCTGGCTGTACGCGCGCCAGTGTACGGTGGTCGCGAAATCCACGGTTTCCGGCTACCCGACCGCCATGGTCGACCAGCGTCTGCCGCTCGCCTCGGTATCGACGCAATAGCGCGGCTTGCGCACCGGGCGGCTATGTCATGCAACGCGCATAAACTCAAGCCTATGACTGAAGGCACTACTATCAACGCACACCTCACCCCGCTGCCCGACAAAGTCGGCGTGGACGGGCTCGAGGACAAGTGGCGTGCCGTCTGGGATGAGGACGGCACCTACCAGTTCCGCAACACCCGCGACCGCAAGGCCGTCTATTCGATCGACACCCCGCCGCCCACCGTCTCCGGTTCGCTGCATGTGGGCCACGTGTTCAGCTACACGCACACCGACGTGGTCGCCCGCTTCAAGCGCATGCAGGGCTACGACGTGTTCTACCCGATGGGTTGGGACGACAACGGCCTGCCCACCGAACGCCGCGTGCAGAACTACTACGGCGTGCGCGTGGACACCTCCATGCCCTACGATCCCGACTTCCAGCCTCCGTTCGAAGGCACCGACGGCAAGAAGATCGACGCCAAGGACCAAGTGCCGGTGAGCCGCCAGAACTTCATCGAACTGTGCGAGAAGCTCACCGCGCAGGACGAGAAGCTGTTCGAGGCGCTGTGGCGCCGTTTGGGCCTGTCGGTCGACTGGTCGCAGACCTACCACACCATCGGCGAGCATCCGCGCCGCGTGGCCCAGAAGGCGTTCCTGCGCAATCTTGCGCGCGGCGAGGCCTACCAGCAGGACGCGCCCGGCCTGTGGGACGTGACCTTCCAGACCGCCGTGGCCCAGGCCGAGCTCGAAAGCCGCGAATACCCCGGCTTCTACCACAAGGTGGCCTTCCGCTTCGAAGACGGCACTCCGATCTACATCGAAACCACCCGCCCCGAACTGCTCGCGGCCTGCACCTCGCTGATCGCCCACCCGGACGACGAGCGCTACAAGCCGTACTTCGGCCAGGAGGTCTACTCCCCGCTGTTCCGCGTGAAGGTGCCGATTCTCGCGCATCCGGCCGCGGAGATGGACAAGGGCGCCGGCATCGCCATGTGCTGCACCTTCGGCGACGTGACCGACGTGCAGTGGTGGCGCGAGCTGAAGCTGCCCACCCGCTCCATCATCCAGCGCAACGGCCGCATCGTGATGGATACCCCGGAATGGATCGAAGACGAGGCCGGACAGGCCGTGTTCGCCGAAACCGCCGGCAAGACCACCTTCTCCGCCCGTAAGATCATCGTCGACAAGCTGCGCGAGTCCGGCGATCTGGACGGTGAGCCGACGCCCACCAAGCGTATGACGAACTTCTACGAGAAGGGTGACAAGCCGCTGGAGATCGTCACCTCGCGCCAGTGGTATCTGAAGAACGGCGGCACCGACAAGACGCTGAACGCCGAGCTGATCGCCCGCGGCAAGGAGCTGGAGTTCCACCCCGACTTCATGCGCGTGCGTTACGAGAACTGGGTGAACGGCCTCAACGGCGACTGGCTGATTTCGCGCCAGCGCTTCTTCGGTGTGCCGTTCCCGCTGTGGTATCCGCTGGATGAGGCGGGCGAGCCGGATTACGCGAACCCGATCATCCCGTCCGAGGATCTGCTGCCCATCGACCCCACCACCGACGTGCCGGCCGGCTACACCGCCGAGCAACGCGACGTGCCCGGTGGCTTCACCGCCGAGAACGATATTATGGACACGTGGGCCACCTCCTCGCTCACCCCGCAGATCGTGACCCATTGGGCCGAGCCGGACGAGGAGTCCCAGGCGCTGTTCAACGCCACCTTCCCGATGGATCTGCGCCCGCAGGGCCAAGACATCATCCGCACCTGGCTGTTCTCCACCGTGGATCGCGCGCATCTGGAGAACGGCTGCCTGCCGTGGGCGCATGCCGCGCTGTCCGGTTGGATTCTCGACCCCGACCATAAGAAGATGTCGAAGTCCAAGGGCAACGTCGTGGTGCCGAACGAGCCGATCGAGAAGTTCGGCGCGGACGCCGTGCGCTACTGGTCCGCCAACGCGCGCCTCGGCCTCGACGCCACCTACGACGAGGGCCAGATGAAGATCGGCCGCCGTTTGGCGATCAAGCTGCTCAACGCCACCAAGTTCGCGCTGGCGATCGGCCGCGAGGACGAGAACCATCACGTGGGCGAGGCCGCCGTGGCCTCTTGGAACCCGGCCGATGTGACCGAGCCGCTGGACCGCGCCGCGATGGCGAAGCTGGCGCTTGTGGTCACGCAGGCCACCGAGGCGCTCAACGCCTACGAGCATTCCAAGGCGGTTGAGGTGATCGAGAGCTTCTTCTGGCAGTTCTGCGACGACTATATCGAGCTGGTGAAGAACCGCGCCTACGGCACCGCCGACGAGCAGGGCAACGCGCCCAGCGAGGCCGCCGTGAAGTCCGCGCGCACCGCGCTGGGCTTGGGATTGGATGCCTTCGCGCGTCTGCTCGCCCCGTATCTGCCCTACGCCTCCGAAGAGGTGTGGAGCTGGATGCATGAGGGCGAAGGTTCCGTGCACCGCGCCGCCTGGCCGACCGCCGAACCGTACGCGCAGGCCGCCACGGGTGTTTCGCCCGAGGTGCTCGCGTGGGCCGGCAAGGCCGTGGAGCAGCTGCGTAAGATCAAGTCCGAGGCGAAGGTCTCCATGAAGACCCCGATCCTCTCCGTGGCGCTTTCCGCCGCGAAGGACGGTGTGGACGCGATCAAGTCCGCCATGGGCGACATCGCCCAGGCCGGCCGCGTGGTGGGCAAGTTCGATCTGGTGGAGAAGCACGCCGAGGAGGCCGCCGCCGCTGAGGCTGAGTCCGCCACCGAATCCGCCGCCGAGGTCTCCATCGAGGCCAGCGAGCTGGGCGAGCCCCCGGCCAAGAAGCCCAAGGCCTGATCGCCCCCGCGAATCGGTAGCGACGAATCGCAACCATCAAGTGCCGTGAGTCATGGAATCCCCATGCCTCACGGCACTTTTCATAGACGCCCAAAAGGTTGCCGATGTCAGGATTGGGGGTCTAGGAGCCACTGCCAGGCTGGAATTTGATGGATGGTGTGGCCGTCACGTTCGTAGACGGCTTCTTTTCCATGCTCGACGATGATGATGCCGGAGTCCAGTCCGGCTTCGTCCATCGCCTCCCATAGCGCGCGAGTCTCACGTTCGCGTGTGGCATCGTCATCCATATCGGCCGTGACCTGATACAGCTCATACGGACGCCCCTCGATTTCGTCGCCCACCACAAAATCGACTTCCCAACCGTGTGCGCGCGTATGGTACGAGCTGATCGAGCCACGGCGAGAACCGGCGACGCGACGCCGCAATTCCAAATACACGGCATTCTCCAACCGCTGCCCCTCATCGCGCACATTCGCATTGGCGTTGGCCAGTGCAAGACCGGGATCAATGGCATAGATCTTCGGCAATGCCGTGGTGGCTTCGCTTAACGCCTTGGAAAAGTCCCACACTTGAAACACGAGATATGCGTCTTCAAGGTAGGAGAGGATATCCGTTAACGTCTCACGACTGGTCTTCAATCCCATCGAACGCATCACATTCTCCGTTTTGCGCACGGAAAGCTGTTTGCCATTGGATCCCAGCACGCGACTGGTGAATACGGATGCCACGCGAGCGCGCGCGATGTCGTGACGTTCCACGACATCGCGCGCTACCACACGCTGCGCATAAGATTGGAGCAACGGTGTGGCCAAACCCTCCGGCAATCCTTGCGCTGCGGGAAATCCCCCTCTCTTCAGATAATCACCGAGCGCGTTGGATAGCAGAACACGACGTTCAGTCGTAAAATCCGTTGATTCACCGGCCTCGACAAGGCCCTTCGACTCGGCGATTTCACGAAAGGACATGGGCAGCAACTCGAAATCGAGAGCCCTGCCCCTGAATTCCGTGGCGATATCGCTGGACAACATCTTCGAGGAGGAGCCCGTCACATAAATCGTGGCTTTACGCGTGTCCACGATACGCCGCAGCCACGTGCCCCAATTCCGCATCTCCTGCACCTCGTCGAGGAACAGATACGCTCCCTCACTCAACGCCGTAGGATGCATCGCATAGAAGCACTCCAACACCTCGTCACCTGTTTCAGGCGTGACGGGCGACAATCGATCGTCTTCGAAATTGAAATAGCAAATATGTTCCGATGGAACGCCTCCCGCAATAAGCGCATCCATCTCCTGCAGCAAGCGGTAGCTTTTCCCGCTGCGCCGCATACCTGTGACGACCTTCACCAGATTGCCGATTTTAGGCGGTAACGGTTCTCCAAGATCAAGCGCTCGCGGCGTAATCGGACGGTAAGCATCAAGGGAAAAATCTCGCAACGTCTGCATGATGACCTGATTCATCGCGCCTCCTTTCGACTACCTTCCAACCACCTGACGCATAACTGGCAGTTTCATTTTACCAGCTACACAGAAACTGGCAAAATAAAACTGCCAGTTTTGGAAAAATTGGCAGTTTTACTTTGCCAGTTGGTAACAGACACCTATGAAATACGGGGTAGTACCCAAGGGTTTGACACTTTTCGGAATTTCGAACACCCTATTTTTGACACTTTTCAGAATTTCAAACCCCTTGTTTTTGACACTTTTCGGAATTTCGCTCTGCTGATGGGCTGACGAGGACGCCAAATGCGTGGGCCACTGTTGCCGGCTGAATTTGAGTCAGGAAGATAGGTTGCGGCCGGGTCAATTGGCCAGATGGCGGCATGGGCCGAGGGGGTTGCGCTTGGGTCGGCGAAGGTAGGTCGCGATGCGGATGGCGGTCCATCCAGCGGCGAGTACGGCGACGGCGATCCATAGGGCGATGGTGCGTGCGTCATGCAGGTCGGTGGGGTCGGGCGCGGGATCTGGGATGTCCACCCGATGAGCGGAGACGAGCAGACGGTGCGTGTTCACGCCGTATGGCGTGCATGTCATTAAGGTAAGACGGTCCTCACCGGACACGATACGCAGTTGCGAATCGTCATCCGGTTCGATCACGCTGATGCGGTCCACCTCATAGCCGAGCGTCTCCCCCATCACCTCAACGTAGACGAAGTCCCCTTCGACGAGTTCGTCGATGCGCGTGAACATCAACGCTTCCACCAGGCCACGATGCCCGGTGATCACACTATGCGTCGACTCTCCCCCCACGGGTAGCGACGTACCGTATAAATGCCCCACGCCACGGGCCAGCACGCTTTCGCTGGTGCCATGGTAGATCGGCAGTTCGATGGAGACTTTCGGAATGCGGATGGATCCCATCACGCCACTGCCCGCGTCAAGTAAAGACTGATATTCGGAGTCCTGCGCGGCGGCGGAATCCTCCTCGCCCGACGCGCGCGAACCGCCGGACACGCTCGAGAACGGGTCGGACGCCTCGCCCAACACCGATTGCCCTTGTTCGGCCAGACGCGCGTTGTACTCGCGCGCCGCGGCCAGCGTCTCTTCGGCTTGGGGGTACGGCCAGCCGGACACTTCGGCGGCTGCGTCGGAAGAAGTGGTGGCCAGCTCTCTCGCCGACCACCACTGCAACGCCAGCGGATACCCCGTCACCACAATGGCGGCCACCAGCAAAGTGATGACCACCGTGCGCATCACCAGCAACTGGCGGCGCAACGACCGGCGTCGTGCGGCGAGATCCGAGGTATCGAGGGCTTCTTCGAAGGTCATGCTAACGGCCCGACGAAGGCGCGCAGCCGGGCAAGCTCCTGTTCAAGTTCGTGAATATGCAATGACTGTTGATAGATCACCAGATCACGCAAATCGTAGCGCTTCGAGTTGGATAGCGAGATCACCGACTTGGTGACGTCGCTGGGAGACACCGCATCAACCTTGCCGTCGAACAGCGACGCGCCGTCGTTTTCGAGGGACATACGGGCTTCTCTCACCAGCTTGGAATCCTGCTTCCAGCGCGCGATGCACCGTTCGATGCGTTTGGCACCGATCAGTGCCGGCGGAAGTCCCGCCTGCCGGAAGAACGCCGACGGCGAGTGCCCGGAAATATAGTCGGCAAGACAAGCGACCTTAAATTCGTGCGCATAGGTGATGCGTGTGCCACTCACATTTATGACGGCCGGAAGCATGTTCAGATAAGCCGTCTCTTCGGGAGTGAACTCACGTTGAACCGCAGGCATGAAAACTCCTTCTTTTCTCTTCTCTTCTCTAAAAATCCTCTGATTAACCGAGGAATGGCCCGTGCGGACCGACAGAAGTCCGCCGCCCCGCACGAGCCGCTCGCGCATTACTGAAGGGTTGCACCGACGCGATACGCCGATGCAACACAATCAGGCGCGCGAGGCTTGCTTCACACCGCGCATCTTGACGTACACCGTGGCGGCCGCGCCCGCAAGCAGCAGACCGATCACGGAGAACAGGGCGATGCCCGCGCCACCGGTGAGCGGCAGCTGGGTGATGCTCTTGACGTTCTTGACTGTCGCGGTCGCGTCGGCGGTGCCGTTGTCGGTCGGGGTCACCAGATCCCAGACGGCGTCTTCGCCGAAGGTGATCGTATAGCCGGTCACTGCGCCGGTGCCGTCCTTGGTCTGGGTGATCGTCACGGTGAAGGTCGGCAGGGCGGACTGGAAGAATCCGTCCGCGGCCTTGGTTTCGACGACCGTGTACTCGCCGGCCGCCAGACCGGTGAAGCTCACCACACCTTTTGCGCCGGAGGTGAAGACCGTGGCATCGGCTTCGCTTGCGGCCTCGGTCCACGCCTTGCTGTCGGCGTTCTGCGTGAGGAAGGTGCCGGCGGAGTTCTTGATCTTGAACTCGGCACCTTCGATTCCAGTGCCGTCCGCATCGACCTTGGTGAACTGGAAGTTGTAGGTGTAGGTCTTGTCGCCGTCTTCGTTCGTGGATCCGTTGTTGTTCACCTCCACGTCGTTGACGATCTCGCCCACGGCCCCGCTGGAGGCGATGGCGGCGGAGTTGATCGTGGCCTTATAGGTCAGCACGAAGGTCTTGCCGACCAAAGACGAGTTGGTGCTCTTCAGTCCCATCAGCCAATCGTTGGAGACGGTGACCACGAAGGTCGTCGATCCGTTAGCCTCGTATCCGGTGGTGTCTTCGCCTTCGCTCTTCACCGTGAAGTCGGTGCCGTAGTTCAACGTGGCCAACGTGCCGGTGGATTCCTTGCTTTCCTTGACGGTCAGGGAAAGGCTACTCGCATCCAGCTTCACATCCTGGCCCACGCCCGGGGTATCGGTGAGGGTGTAGGTGTAGGTGTCGTAGCCGGTCACGTTCGGCACCTTGCCGGTTACGGTCCAGGTCACATCCTTGCCCACGGACTGCGACGACTCGTCCACGGTCTTCTCGACCGGAGTCGGCTCGTTCTTGACCTGGATGATGCCGAGATCGCTCTGGTTCGCCAGATCAAGACCGGTGACGTCGCCCTGCGGGTAGATCTTGGTGCCGAGCAGCATCGGGATCGACGTGGTGAACTTGGCGACATCGGCCGAGGCGGCAGACAGATCGGTGGTATCGACCACCGCGTACACGCCCTGCGGAAGGTTCGTGAACTCGGCCTTGCCGTTGGCGCCCGTGGCGGTGTAAGTGCCCTTGGTGACCTCACTCTGGAACGTCGCTTTACCGGCGAGCGCGGTCACGAAATCGCGCAGCGCGCCCGCATACGGCGAGTCCTTCGAAGTCTCGTCCCGGTTGACGGTGTTGCCCGCAACCTTGTAGCCGAGCATGTACTTGGCCACATAACCCATCGGGTTGTCGGTGAACTCGCTGTTCTCATAGGTCGGCGTGATACTGTCGGCGATCACGTCATTCAGAACCGTCTCGATGTCGGAAACCAATGCGGATTCCGTCAGCAAGGACACGCTTTTGGCGGTCGCATCATTGGCACCGTACACCGCGTCGTCATATGAGGCCAACCGAATCGCCACGAACGTGTGTCCGTTCAACGATGCGTTCTCATCGACGTCCGTTGTGCTCTGGTCATCCGCCGGGGCGTTCACGGTGATGGTGGCCGGAGTGCCGGTATCCAACGTGATCGGATCATCCTCGGCCGCGTTGGCGGTGGTCACACCGATCGTCAGACCGGCGAGCATCGTTGCTGCGGCGGCGACGCCGGCGAATAGTTTCCTCATCTTCATGGGAATCCCTACTTCCTGTTATTTGTTTTTTCTCTCACGGACAGCGTGGAGGATTTTCACACTCGAGTTCGAGCCAGACGCGGCGCGGGAACGACCATCGTTCGAGCGCCGAGCGCCTCTGCGTATCCGTAAATCTTCTGTTATCGGGGATTGTGTGGCATCACACAACCGTGTTGGACAAGCCGTTGCGACGGCGCCATGCGCGATAGGCCAACCACGCCAGCACCGAAACTCCGATCAGGCTCAAGCCCAGAACCAGCCACTGGCGGGCGGTCGAACCGCCCGTGGACGGCAGCCCCAGGAGCGGACCACGATCGAAGGAATTCGTGAACTCGGCGCTGGGCGTCACATGGTCGGCATCTTCGGTGCCTTGCCCCCACTCGGATGTGTTCACCAGCTGAACGCTTGCGGAACCGTTATCCGCGGTATCTCGCGTCAGCGTCACTTCGGCCTTCAAATCGTTTCCAGCACCAAACCGGATCACCGTCACGGAGAGCGTGTAGCTGGCCTTCGAATAGGTCAGCTCCTTGACCGCGCTGTCCGCCGATGGCGTGACCTCGCTGATCGTGTAGGTGAAGGTCAACGAATCAGTACTCCATTGCACACCCGACGGCGAGAACAGCCGCAATGTGTAGGTGAGCTCACCCAACGACACCGTGTTCGTATTACCCGATTCCGGCTTCGACACCGTTACCGTGCAGCTCCCGGCATCCGAGTCACACACCACACCATCACCCACAGGCAATGGCACATCGATACGAGAGTTGGGCGTCTCCCCCGCCTCCAGTTTGAACGTGAACGTCGCATCATCCGGCCAGTCGTCACCCGTGACGGTTTTCACCGCCTCAAGCGGCACCGACACACTCTGCGCGTTCGGATGGTTCCTCACCTGGATGGTGGTGAGACCGGAGAACAGGTTGTCCAGATCGCGATCGCCGAGATTCTGTTTGTGCTCGCTCGAAACGCCGGCACCATCGTAGTTCTGCGTGATCTTCAGATTCGACCAACCCTCGTCGACCATCAGGAACACATCCTCGAACGAGGCCCCCGGTCTGCCCGCCTCAACACCAGTCAAACCATACTGCAGTACCGCGCCGCCCGAACCATAGGTCAGGTTATGCGACTGCTCGGGCTCCACGTCGATCCAGTCGTACTGCCAACCCAGAGACTGGTCATACGTGGGCTCCGTACCCGTCTGCAACGTGGCCGTGATGTCCCGCAGCGTGCTGTCGAACTCATCATCGGACGCAAGCGCACCAACGAACCCACGCCCTTCCACACACGCACGTCGTCGTCGCTCTCGCCGGCATCGGCGTACACGCCGTCCGTCGTCACCACCACCTTGGTGGCCTGGTCGGTCAGCTTGTAACCGTACGAGGCTTGTTTCGTCTCCACGAGGTAATACACGCCCGTCTTGAGCACATTGCTTCCTGTGGGGAACATCGCGGCGCTATGCATCAGCATCTTGCCGTTGTCGCTGCCCGCGTCGTTGGTGACAAACTCCGGTGTAGTGGTCACCCGGTCGTAATACGTGTCCTTGTCCTTCGCGGTAACGGTTCCGTCGTCGGCGACATTGACCTGATCCTCGGAGTACAGCGTGAACTCCACCGTCAGATTCTCGTCGATGTCGGTCAGCGGATTCCACTTCTCATCCGTCTTCTGCACAAGCAGCCGGTTCTTGATATTCGGCACCTTCAGTCTCGCGGAGAACTGACGCTGCCACGTCGTGTTCGGCTCCTCGCCCGCGATATACAGACGGGTGGTGTTCTCGCCGGTCGCATCCGCCAGCGAACTCGCCGACGTGTGGTAATACGAAACCGTGTATTTGAGGTTCTTGTAGGCTTCGATATTCTCCGCCGAAGGAGTGCCGTTCTCGGACTCGATCAGGTTGTAGTACGTGCTGATGTCGCCCGGAAGCTCGTCGATCGTGGCCTGAAGACCACCCTTGACCTGCATGACGAAACGATACGTGGATTCGGGATGTTCGGCCGCCACGGAGGCGATCTGGCCGATGTTGTCTGCGTCATAGTACGTGTACCCGTTCAGGGAATCACCCACCACAACCTTCCAATTGCCCTGATGGGCCAGATCAGACGGATCGGTCGGCTCCTCGCCCTGGTACGCCAGCACCACGGCGAACAGGGTGCCGGTGGTCTGGTCGATCAGATCGCCCGCCTCACCGGGATTGTTGGGGTCCCTCAGAGCGTAGATATCCTCCGGAGCCTGGATCAGCACGCCCGTATTCGTATACGCGCCCGTCTCCCACATGCTCTCCGTGTTCGCGGTGACGTAGCCGCTGAACTGTTGCGTGCCGTCGTCGTCCGGCGGATGGTAGTCCAGCTTCACATCCCCGGATATTCGGTACCCCTCGGGTGCCGAGACCTCATGCAACACATAATGCGTGTACCCGCCGTTCTGGCCCTCCCCACGGGCGTATATCTCATCGAAGGAGATGGGCATGCCGCTTTCGGGATCGGTGAGCACCAGCTGGCCCGCGCTGTCGGTGGTGCCTTCGGCGACCTGATCCCTACCCCAGACATAGCTGTAATCATCCTCCGCGCCGTACAGCTCGAAGGACACTCCGGCGACCGGATTGCCGGACTGGTCGACCTTGATGATCGAGCTCTCCGGGATGTTCACCAGGTTGAAGCTCAGACGCAGGTTGGATGCCTGGTTGCCGCGCTCCATATAGAACATCTTGATGGTGTGGTTGCCGCCATCCGCGAAGATCTTGGTGCCGTCGGCCAAGGTCGTCCAGTCGACGGTGCCTTCCTTGCCGGCCGCCACGAACGCGTCATGGATGGTGGTGGTGTATTCGATTTCCGTCAGCGTGCCGTCCTCGTTCATGCTGCCGAACGTGATCACGCCGGTCGCGAAGTTGATGCTCGTGCCCACCGGGTCGTGGATGCCGCCCAGATCGGCCACCAACACGTCATCGATATAGATCCACACGTCGTCGTCGCCGGCGAAGTTGTACTGCATATCATGCTCTTTGCCGTCATAGCCGGTCACCTTGCCGTTGTTCTGCGTGGTGAAGCGCGTGGACATCGTCAGACCGAAATAATGGTTCAACACGCCTTGCTGACCCGATTTGATGTCGTTCGGCTTCAGCGTGCCGTCGTCATTCAGACTGTTGGCGTCGAACACATCCTCCGCGGTGTTGAACGGGAAGAACTGCGTGCCGCTGTTCTTCGACGATGTGGTGCCGCCGCCATCAACCGCGCCGCTGTCGTACAGCGTGAACTTCCTATTCGCGCTGTCGTAGGAGGCGAAATTCTCACTGCTGTCGTAGTAGTAATAGCCTTCATCGTCGATCTGCAGCAGATTGCTCACCGCGGCATACGATTGCTTGCCCTCATGGTTCACGGACGGATCGAACAGATACTGCAACGACTCGGTCGAGTCCGATGTGGTGCCGTCGGCGTTCTTGAACATCACGGAATCATCCGAGTTGTTGGCTTCGCCGGACAGCTGCGGATAACCGTTCTCATCCAATGTGTTCTGCACGATGCCGGTACGGCGGAGATCCTTCTCCACACCACCGGAACTGTTTCGCGCGCCCGTCCAGAAGTTCGCCTCACCGCGGTCCTGGACCGAGCATTGCTGCATGATTTGCTCCGGCGTTTTGCCTTTCAGATTATCCGGGAGGTCCTTATGCTGAGGATCCTCTTCGGCAAGAGCGGCCTGCTGCTCACATTTCTCATAGTCGGCGGGATTCGCGTTGCGTAGGAACTTCAACGCATGATCCTCGTTGATCATGCTCTCGAAATTGTTGTCCTCATTGGTTGGATTACTTGAATTCACCCAGTAATCGAACAGATTGATCGTGGTGTTGCTCGGCGTCACACCTGTGACGGTGTGTTCGGAGAAGTCGACCGTGCCCTCCGAATCCGAATCCGAATCCGAATCTGAATCTGCCTGCGCATCGATGGAATCGGACTCGTCGGATTCGTCGGACTCGTTTGCGTCGCCATTGGCATCTGTGGAGTCATTGGCGTTGTTGCCGTCACCGGTGCTGCCGGAGTCATTAGTGTTATCAGAGTTATTGGTGTTGGCGGAGTCATTGCTATTGGTGGAGTCATTGGCATCGCCGGCATCACCGGCATCGCCAGCACCACTCGCGCCACCGGCATCGCTGGCACCATCGCCGTCCCCGCTACTGCTGCCGCCAGACACGTCACCGTTGGTGCCATCACCGCCGGAGGTATTCGCGTCGCCGGACGCCCCGGAACCATCCGTGCCATTCCCCGAGCCACCGGTGGCATCACCGGCGTCGCCCGAGCCAGAGTCACCCGACCCTTCATCTACGACGTTGATGGCATTCGTGTCATCGCTCTGGCCGCTTCCATCAGTCGTGTCGGTTGACGTGATCAGGGTCTGGGTTTGTTCGCCGCTGTTCCCCTCACCGGGATTGGCCAAAGCGACGGCCGCGCTCGAACACAGCGCGACGGCAACCACAGCCGCTGCCAGTGATGCAAGATGACGTTTGCCCCCTACCCTCGTAAACAGCTTCCCCCGAAGCCAACCATGGTGATGATTATTGGAATTCAGCGATATTCTGCACTTCATCGCGCCCCCTATCTATGCGTCCTTACATCATCAGACCCCCATCATACCCCTCTCACATACACCTATAGACACCCTACAGTACGTTTGCAGCCCCCTATATGCGCACAAAACACGCACCAGCACTGCAATCCCACCAAAGAACAAACACCCCCGCTTATCGGGTGCATTTCACACACAGAGGATTTCAGTGTCTAATTTCACCGGCGTTTCCCGCCATTCAGAACCCATCAACCCTCCACGACAGCCCACCAAAATCACCCCAGCAATCGTGACATCGTGGCATTACGGGCGCCACGCGACGCAGCGGCGCAATCAGGCGAAAACGTCAAGCACGCCGGGATCACCGCCGGCAGCGGCGATGCGCGCATGGCGCTTCTTGGCTTCGGTGACCACGAATTCGCGGTACATCTCCGCGATATCCGGATCCAATCCCGCATCAACGGCGATGCGGTGCAGACGTTCGATCTGATAATCCTCGCGCTTCATATCCTCGGGAGCGAACCCCGCCTGCGCCTTGAGCACACCCACGCGCGACGTGGCCTTGAAGCGCTCCGCCAGCAGCGAGATGATCGCGGAATCCACATTATCGATGGTCTGCCGCAACGCGGTGATCGCCGCCACGGCCGCCGCGGTTTCAGGATGCTCCGCCGCCTGCGCCTCATCAATAGTGGAATTCTGCCAGTCGCTACCAGTCGTTTCACTCATACCCACCAGCCTACTCCCTGCCGCCCCCGCACCACCGCATCCGTCATGCCGTGGAGATGCTTGCGCCTCGCTGCGCTCCGCTCACATGACGAACAACCATCATCCCCGTCACGCCAAGCGCAACCGCACCCCACCCTCGTCACGCTATGGAGATGCTTCGACTCCGCTGCGCTCCGCTCAGCATGACGAACAACCATCATCCCCGTCACGCCAAGCGCAATACCCCACCCTCGTCATGCCGAACGCAATACCCCACCCTCGTCATGCCGAGCGGAGCCGAGGCATCTCCATACGCCATCGCATCGCACACTGCAATACGCGACGTGCGAAACGTCACAATGCTCGGACCGAGTCCCTATGCACCGTGGGGCATTCCACCAAGGTCCTCAACTGGTCGCTTTCCTCTTCGGATGTTCCCGCATCCATGGCGAGCAGCCGACGCACGCCTAGCACGCCCAGTTCGTAATGCGGTAATCCAACCGTGGTCAATGAGGGATGCAGGTGGGCGGAAATCACCTCTTGGTTATCGAATCCAACCACTGATACTTCATCGGGAATCGATATGCCACGTTCCTTTAAACCGTCGTAAAGACCCATCGCCACACGATCGTTATGGCAAAACACCGCGGCAACACCGCTTTCCGCCACCATTCGCGCAGCCTCGTATCCGCCCTCTTGATCCGGACGAACCGACATCACCAAAGCATCGTCAAATGCGATACCCCATTCGCCCAACGCCCGGCGATACCCTTCCAATCGACCGGTCTGCGCCGGCGAAGGCGTTGTAGTGTTCAAGAACATCACACGTCGATGCCCGGCTTTCAACAGTTCGACAGTGGCCGCGTAGCCGCCCTGCTCCTCATCAGGCACCACGGCCACATGACTGCCGTCCTCGTCGAAGCAGTTAACCAGCACCGTGGGAATCTCCTCCAGCCCCTTGGGGAACGCGACCGACCGGTGATACCACGTCGAATAAATCACTCCCTGCACCTGATGCTCACGCAACAACGTCAGTGCAGATTCCTCCAACGCGGTCTCACCATTAGTGTTGACCACCAACAGCAGCTTGCCGTGCGCCCACGCCTCCTCCTGCGCGCCAGCGATCATCTGGCCGGCGAACGGGGTGCTTGCCACACCATCCGCGACAAAACCAATCAAAGTCGATGCCCCCTGCGCCAATCCTTTGGCTAAAGCATTAGGTCGATACCCCAAACGGTCAGCCACCTTACGCACTTTGATACGCGTCGCTTCGGGAATACGGACTTTCTTATTGTCATTAATCGCCCAGGATGCCGTGGCAGTGGATACTCCAGCCGCCCTCGCCACGTCGCTTAAAGTCACCTTACCCATTGTCCCCACAATACTCCTTCGCCATAGGATTGCATCCGATTCAGCCAAGCCCTTCCACCAAGCAAACCTGTAACGTCATCCTGAGCGGAGTTCGCAGAACGGAGTCGAAGGATCTCGCACGCTATATGTCGCGAGATCCTTCGACTCCGTTCACTCCACTCAGGATGACGTTACCTTAGGGACGCCTTGCAGCACTCACTTAACCCGCTTGATTCCGACCACGGAAAGCGCGGCGACCACGGCGATGGCGATGGCGACTGGGAACACGGGGTTGTACGAGCCGGTCATCGTCACTAGCGTGGAGGTGATGCCGGAGCCGATGGCTTGCCCCGCGCAGCTTGCCACGTTCAAGAAGCCAAGATCCTTGCCGGCGTTCTTCTTATCCGGCAGCACATCCACATTCAGCGCCTGATCCACCGCCATGTACATGCCATAACCAAATCCTGCGATGCCGGCGAACAGATACATGCCTAACGTGCTGGGAATCAGCCATGGCATAGCGATGCCGATGGCATACAGTCCGCAGGCGAAAATCACCGGAGGCTTGCGGCGGCCGATGAGGTCCGAGACCGGCCCTGACGTAACCGAGGCGATGAACGCCACCACCATCGTGATGATGGACATCGTGGAGATTACGCCAGCGGCCTGAGTTTTGCTCTGTCCCAGATGATTCTGCAGAATGTACAGCTGGTAGGAGGCAATCATCTGATAGGCCACAATTAAGCAGGTGCGGCACACAAAAGCCTTCCAGAAATCACCCGCGCCCTTGACCGGCGGGGTGAACGCGCGGATGATGATCCTCCACAGGCTTTCTTGCTGCTGCGGCTTGGGATCAAGATCATTGCGGGGCTCGCGCGGCATCAACAGGAAAGCCATGGCTCCAGCGAAGATGTACATCGCGCCGGCGCATACGAAACCGATATGGGTCTGCGAGATGAACAGTGAGGCGAGGAACGTGCCCATAGCCTGGCCCACGGTGATTCCTCCACCATACGCAGCAGAGATTGTGCCGCGGCTCTTTTCGGGAACCCTGTCGGAAAGCGTGGCCACAATGGGTGCGGTCATCATGTTCTGACCGATATTGGCGAAGCAGTAGGCCAGCAGCACTCCGGTGCCCGTGGTGGGAACTCCGATGGCATAGAACGAGACCGCCGCGATGACGGCACCGGCGAGGTACCACGGAGTGCGACGGCCGAAGCGGCTGCGCGTGCGGTCCGACATAGCACCCACGAACACGTTGACGAATAGGGAGAGCATGGCGCCCGCACCATTGATCACACCGAGCAACGCGTCGGGATTGTCGATGCCGATATCCTTAAGACGCTGCGGCATAAGCACCGCAGCGATCATATAAAAGCCCATGTTCTGCAGAATCGCGTAGATTCCGAATCCGGAGAGGAAGCGATACCCGCTGACGCCGAGCTTAGTCTTAGCTGTTGGTTGATTGTCCGTCGTTGACATATGCATTTCCTTACGATCATATCGTCGCCCACGGCGCGGGCCCGTCACCTAGACCACGCGCCGCGACGACTTGCGCACCATCATGGCTTATCGAGTGCGCGCTTCCAGCGAGACGATGGCAGCAGCTCCATCGCTCACGAAATATCCCACACGTCCGTCGAGCTTGTCGTACATGCGTGTGCTGAGGGAGACCTGACCATCAAGGACGACCACGGCGATGGAGTCCTCCATGATGATTTCCAACGTGTGTTCGCCGGCGGGCAGGTCGCAGGGACGTTCCAATTCCACATAGAACGGCACATCGCCGGAAATCTGCCACTGCTCGCCACCGGTCGTCTTGCGCGGCCAACGGTCAAACACCATACGAGAGCGGTGCGGCTCCAAACGAATCGCATACGATGAGTCACCATCCTCGGATGAACGAAGCAACAATCCACACTCATGTGTGCCTTCCGCAATATCGAGCGTGGCCTTGATATAGGTGGCCTCACGCGGAGCCTCCTGCTCGGAGACACTGCATACATAGCTGTCAGGAGCACTCAAGGTCGTTTCGGGGATATTCAGCTCCACAGGTTTGACGAAGTCGCCTACCAGTGCATCAGGGAAGCGGAAGCCAAGCGTGCCGTCCTCGTTCTGCACTGCTTCGAGCGTAGACATCGTGCCCGCCCATTGCCATTCGCCATCGTCAACCTCGTCTTTCTTGGTGGAAATCCAGCCGGTGAAATAACGTTTGCCGTTGAGGAATGCGCTTTTGGCGGCATAGAAGGCACGACCGTCGATGGTGTCTTTATCGGGAGCGATCCAGGGGCCTTCCAAGCTCTTGGCCATGCGATATTTGGTGGTGAACGCGTCGGTGAACTCAGAGTAGACGAAATACCACCAATCGCCCCACTGGAACACCTCGGGGCACTCCATCGCCACGAAGCGATTTGGGGCCCAGAACGGATCGGTGGGAGTCCAGTGGTAGAGGTCCTCGGAAATGTACTGCATGGTCACACCGCGACGGCGGTCGGCGCCTTGGTCCGCCCGCGCGGCGAAAAGCATGCGCCACACGCCTTTCTCTTCATCGCGGAACACGAACGGATCGCGCCAGTCGTAGGCCTCATAGCCTTCGCAAGGACCGAACGACAGTTCGTCATGACGTTCCCAGGTGAGCATGCCGTCGTCGCTAGTGGCGTGCATAACCAGCTGAATGGAGCGGCCGGACTCATCAGTGGTTTTGGGATTGTTGCCCGTATAGAAGAGATGATGGCGCCCATCAGCATCCTTCAGCACACTGCCGGTATAGCAGTTGAAGTCTTTGGCGTTTTCACCGCCTGAGGCAAGAGCAATGCCGTGATCCTCATAATGTGCGTAGTCCTTGGTGGTCACCAGCGCCCACGGCATGCCGGGCTTCGGCTCGGTGCGCTCGTCAAGCAGAAAGAACAGGTATGCGGTGCCGTCTTCCACAAAGGGGATGGCGTCGCCGACATAGGCGTTCTTGGGACGGTAGAAAACAGGGGTGTTCATTATGCCTCCTTGCATGGCAGACGTTCTGCCCGTTTTGCTTAAGCGCTTAAATGTTTAAGCGATTAAGCATTGAGTATAGGGAGGATTGGAGCCGCTGTCAACATGGCGACACGCCGAGGAATTCCATAAGAAGAGTCGCCCCCAATCTCATCAGGTTCAGATGAGACAGATGCGAGAACGGACGTCTCATCAACCATCGACCACATAACAGCGGGCGACTTCTTGCACCGCCGTGTGGTTAGGATTAACCCCAGACGGTTCCACGTGCCTCCGGGCGGTTCCACACGCCTTCGGGCGGCTCCACACACCTCCGGGCGGTTCCACGTGCCTTCGGGCGGTTCCACACGCCTTCGGGCGGCTACCGGATTCGCCGATCTCTTCAATCAACCACTTCAACGAAATCAAGAATGGCGGAATTCCAACGTTCTTAATCCTTCCGAAGCCTCTCCAACAGCCCACAGGCCAAAACCCTAACCGCCCGTACCCCATACCAACCGCCCGAGAGGATAAAGAAACCGCCCGAAGCCCACGCCAACCGCCCGTGTCCCATAATCAACCGCCCAAAGGGGTAACGAAACCGCCCGAAGAGGTGCGGCTCCACGCCTTCGTCATGCCGAGCGCAATACCCCACGCTCGTCACGCCATGGAGATGCTTCGACTCCGCTGCGCTCCGCTCAGCATGACGAACAACCATCATCCCCGTCACGCCAAGCGCAACCGCACCCCACCCTCGTCATGCCGAGCGCAATACCCCACCCTCGTCATGCCGAGCGCAGTCGAGGCATCTCCATACGCAAAGTGGGCACTTGGGGAGAGTCCCAAGTGCCCACTTAAGTCAGCTGTTACGCGACGGAAGAAACCAGTCGCGACCAACCGGTCAGTTGCCGTTGATGGCACCGCCGCCTTGCTGCTGCACGATGGCGGCGAGGAAGTCGCGGTTGCTGGCGGTCTTCTTCAGGCGCGGCACCAGAGTCTGGTAGGCCTGCTCCGGCTCCATGCCGCCCATCAGGCGACGCAGACGGTAGACGACCGGCAGCTCGTCCGGCGCGGTGATGAGCTCCTCGCGGCGGGTGCCGGAGGCGTTGATGTCGATGGCCGGGAACAGGCGCTTGTCGGCCAGTTCGCGGCTCAGACGCAGCTCCATATTGCCGGTGCCCTTGAACTCCTCGAAGATCACCTCGTCCATCTTCGAGCCGGTTTCCACCAGCGCGGACGAGATGATGGTCAGCGAGCCGCCGTTCTCGATGTTGCGGGCCGCGCCGAAGAACTTCTTCGGCGGGTACAGCGCCTGCGCGTCCACACCGCCGGACAGGATGCGTCCGGAGGCAGGGGCCGCGATGTTGTAGGCGCGGGCCAAGCGGGTCATGGAGTCAAGCAGCACCACCACATCCTGGCCGAGCTCCACCAGTCGCTTCGCGCGCTCGATGGCGAGTTCGGCGACCGTGGTGTGGTCGGAGGCGGGGCGGTCGAAGGTCGAGGAGATGACCTCGCCGGCCACGGTGCGCTCCATGTCGGTGACCTCTTCGGGGCGCTCGTCCACCAGCACCACCATCAGATGCACTTCAGGGTTGTTGGCGGTGATCGCGTTGGCGATGTTCTGCAGGGTGATGGTCTTGCCGGCCTTCGGCGGGGAGACGATCAAGCCGCGCTGGCCCTTGCCGATCGGCGAGACGATGTCCATGATGCGGCCGGTGAGCTTGTTGGCCGTGGTCTCCTGCTTGAGGCGCTCCTGCGGGTAGAGCGGGGTGAGCTTGGCGAACTGCGGACGGTTCGCCGCCTCCTCGACGCTCATGCCGTTGATCGAGTCGATGGCCTGCAGCGGCACGAACTTCTGGCGCTGGTTGCGGCGGTCGCCCTCACGCGGGGCGCGAATCGTGCCATGCACGGCGTCACCCTTGCGCAGGCCGTACTTCTTGACCTGGCCCATGGAGACGTACACGTCGTTGGGGCCGGGCAGGTAGCCGGAGGTGCGCACGAAGGCGTAGGAGTCGAGCACGTCGACGATGCCGGCCACGGGGACCATGTCCTCGGCCGGTTCCTCGCGGCGGCGGTCCTCGCGCACCACACGCTCCTCGCCGCGCTGGTCTTCCATGTCGCGGTCGCGGCCACGCAGGCGGCGGCCACGGCGGTCGACGTTACGGTCGGCATTGCGGTCGGCATTGCGGTCGTTACGCTCGGCACGATCTCCACGCTCGATGCGTTCGCCGCGATCGGCGCGCTCGGAGCGATCAGCATGGTCGTCGGCGTTGCGGTCGCGACGGGCGCGACGCGGACGCTCGGTCTCGCCGGCGTCACGAAGGTCATGCTTCTGCGTGGGCAGGGTGGCGAGGATGTCGTCGAGATCGCGCACTCCCTCTTCGGGTTCGGGCGCGAGCACGGGTTCGGGGCGGCGACGGCGGCGCACATTGGCCACGATCACTTCATCGCCGTTCTCATCAAGTTGCGGGGCGCGGTCGCGCTTCTTGGTATCGCGGGCGGCACGCGGCTCGTCCTGGGCGATGGGCGCGTCGATGCCCAGCTCGTCGAAGAGGTTGGCGGCGTCGGCCGGCACGTCCTGCTGGGCGTCCTTGGCGCGGCCGGCGGCGCGGTTGGCGGTGCGATTGGTACGGCTGGTACGGCGGTCGCCGTTGTCGCGAGCCGGCTTCTTTGGCCGGTCATCGGCGTCCGGCGTCGCTTCATGCTCTGCGGCCTGCGCGGCCTGCGCGGCGGCCGGCTCGACCGCCGGTTCGGCCGCGGGCTCAGCGGCCTTGGGAGCGGCCTTGGGCGCACGCACGGTCACACCGGCCGGCGCCTCGCCGCCGGAACGGGCGGCCTGCAGGGTGGCAAGCAGGTCGGGCTTGCGCATGGTGGAAGTGCCACGAAGACCCATCTGCTTGGCGAGCTCCTTGAGCTCGGAGAGCTTCATATCTTCAAGATTCTGGCTTGTTGCCACTGGTAATGCCTTTCCTTGGCCCAATCGGCACGGCCGAACAGGGCTCATAAGAATGATTTGCGGTTAATCCGCTGTTGAACGTCCGCGGCAAAACTGTGCTCGCGAACTGCATCCAACCTTACAACGCCCGCCCGACCAAAGCAAAACGCCTTGCCGTATGGCAATACGCATACGGCAAGGCCCCTCACGAATCGCGGACGATCGGTCACATACGCGCGGTCACATGTGCGCAATCACACACACGCAATCACACATGCGCAATCACACATGCGCAATCACACATGCGCAATCACACATGCGATCACACATGCGTGCGGTCACACGCACTGTTTGCGCAGGCGCTCCACTTCGGCTTCCAACTCTTTGATGCGCTGGTCGCGCTCGCCCAGCAGCGTCTCCAACCGAGTCAGACGCCAGGTCTCATCCGGATACAGGTGGGAGCGAATCTCATCCAGCTCCTCCTCGCTGGTGTCATCATGGCCCTGCAGCCACTCCGGCTTCCAGCGGGCCACGCAGCGTTCGATGCGCTTGCGTCCGATCAGCTCCGGAGGCATTCCCGCCTGGCGGAAGACCATGCTCGCGGACTCCCCAGCCATATACCGGCGCATGCATTCGTCCCGGAACGCCTGGGAGTACTGGATGCGGCTCTCGCTGACGCACTCCACGGCTCCGAGCTGTTGCAGGTAGGTGAGTTCGGTCAGGGTGAATCGTTTGGTGGTCATGTCATCGCCTTTGCACGAAGATGTCGTCGGTCACGGTTTGATATGTCGCAAGTCCGGTCGCAACGCACGCCGACGCCATTGCTCCGTCTTATCCGCGTTGTGTCGCCCTGTCATATCGGTGCCGAACGTTCCGTGGAGGACCGTTCGACGCTGGCGGTATGTTGTCAGACGACTTGCGCTTTGACAGTATATACCCCCACACAGCACTTTTTCAGGAACCTAACCCCCGTTCATCATTATTTCGTTTCGCAAAGGGCATGGCAGCGGGCGAAATCGCCGTTTTTCCACCGGCCGCCACGAAAAATCACCCATACAAAAAACAACCAAGCCGACCCTCCCCAATGGGTGGATCGGCTTGGCGAAATGGCTGTCAGCGCGCGGCTATCTGTACGAGATACCGCTACTTCTGCTCATGGTAGGACTTGTCGGTGTTGACGCTCCACACGTTGCGCTTCGAGGTTTTGCCGGACTTGATGTTGCCGACGGCCTCGATGGCGGTGGCCATGGAGTGGTCCATGTTGTTGTAGCGGTGCTGTCCGTTGCGGCCCACGCAGTAGAGGTTGCCGAAACCGTCGAGGTATTCCACGAGTTCGGACATACGGTCGTAGGTGTCGAAGTAGGCGGGGTACGCCTTCTTGACGCGTTCGCGATGGGAATCGAGCACGTCCTGCGGGCCGTTGATCACACGCATGCGGGTGAGTTCGGAGATGGCGAACTTGACGACGTCCTCCTCGCTCATGGACCAGAAGGAGTCGCCCTCCTCGCAGAAGTACTCGAGGCCGACCCACACGGTGTCGTCCACATCGTTGACCAGATACGGGCTCCAGTTGTTGAAGATCTGCAGGCGGCCCAGCTTGTAGCCCGGATCCTGCACGTAGATCCAACAGTCGGGCACGATCGGCGGGTTGCCGAGGGTGGGGATGTCGGTGGTGTTCTTCAGGCGCAGATGCTTGACGAGCAGACCGACGGTCACGAAGTCGCGATAGGGCAGGCCGTTGGCCACCTCCACCATGTCGGCGGGCGCGGGCTTGGCATGCTCCTCACCATTGGCCGCGGGCGCGGCGATGGCATTGACCAGATCCTTCACCGGCATCGAGGAGATGAACTGGTCGGCGGCGAGCTCGGTGCGGTTGCCTTCGGAATCCTCGTACACCACGGCGGCGATGGCGCCGTCCACCTGCTTGAGCTCCACCACCTTGGCGTCGGTGAGCACCTTGACGCCGGCGGCGGCGCAGTTCTCCTCAACGGTTTCCCACAGCTGGCCGGGGCCGTACTTGGGGTACCAGAACTCTTCGATCAGCGAGGTCTCGACCTCGGAATTGTCGCGCTTCTTGGGGCTCAGCTTGGCGAAGGCGTTCTTCAGCACGCCCATGATGCTCAGGCCCTTGACGCGCTGGGCACCCCAGTCGGCGGAGATCTGCGAGGGATGGCGGCCCCACAGCTTCTCGGTGTAGCCCTCGAAGAACATGGAGTAAAGCTTGCGGCCGAAGCGGTTGATGTAGAAGTTCTCCAGATTGTCTTCGGGCAGCTTGTGCACCATGGAGGCGAGGTAGGAGAAGCCCGCCTGCATGGTCAGCTTGAAGCCCATCGCACGGAAGGTGTTGGCGCTCAGCGAGATGGGATAGTCGAAGAAGCGGCGGTTCCAGAAGATGCGGGAGACGCGGTGGCGCTTGAGCATCACCTTGTCTTCCAGCTCCGGATCGGGGCCGCCCGGCTCCATATCGTGTTCGCGACCGAGCTTGCGGTCGTCGTATGAAAGCGCGCCCTGCAGCGGAAGCGTGTCCTTCCACCACTGCATGATGCGCTCGTCCTTCGAGAAGAAGCGATGGCCGCCGATATCCATACGGTTGCCGTTATGGCGCACGGTGCGCGAAATGCCGCCGAACTCTCGGGTCTCCTCGAGCACGGTCACGTCATACGATTCGGCGCCGCCGTCCTTGATCAGTTCCCAAGCGGCGGTCAGACCGGCGGGGCCGCCGCCGATGATCACCACAGATTGCTTTTCGGTCACGATCTCTCCTTGTTCATCAAAATCAGGGACAGTCTACCCGACCCCATAGCAAACGCACGCGTCGGATGTGCGAATGCACACAGAATCATTCCCAGCGTAGTGCGCGAAAAGCCCGCCATTACGCCTGTTATCGTTCACATCACCCTTAAGAGGGGTGATCGCGCGGCTGGCTGACAATCAGTCAATCAGGCAAACCGGCCGATTGGTCACTCACCCAACCGGCCAGCCAACCGGACAACCCATCAATCAGCCAGCCAACCGATCAGTGAATATCGTCGGGGATGTCGATGTCGGTTTTCTGCACTTCCTCGACGTTCACATCCTTGAAGGTCACGATGCGCACGGATTTGACGAAGCGGCTGGAACGGTAGACATCCCACACCCACGCGTCGGTGAGCTGCACGTCGAAGTAGACGTCCTGCCCGGCGGAACGCACGTTGAAATCGACCTTGTTCGCCAGGTAGAACCGGCGTTCGGTCTCCACCACATAGGTGAACAGTTTGATGACGTCGCGATACTCCCGATACAGGGCGAGCTCGGCGTCGGTTTCGTAGTTATCGAGATCCTCAGCGCTCATAGCTGTGCGTTCACTTACCTTCCGTGTCGCGCTTGCGGCCACGACCCAGCGTGCGCCACCACGCGTCCTTCGATGTCTTGCGTTCGGACTGACCGTAGGGCCAGTTGCTCTCCGACTCCGACTCACCCGAGGTGCCGGTGTTGGTTGGGCGCGGCTTGGCGGCGGATTCGGCCGCCTCAGGCTCATGCTCGGCCACACGCTCCTCGCGCTGCGGCTCGACGGCGGGCTGTTCGTCGGCGTGATCGGATTCGCTCGGAACGGTCCCGCCCAAGCCGAGGAAGCTTGTTTTCTGGATGGCGAGGGAATGCTCGCGCGCGCTCAGGGCCTCCTTGACGCCGGGATTGTCTTCGAACACATGCATGCCGAAGGCGTCGAGGGAGCGGATCGGATCGTATTCGTCGACCAGCGTGTCCATCACGATCAGGTCTTGGTACTTGTTGTTCTCCGTATCCCACAGGGCGTCGCGCGAGACGCCGGAGGGCACGAAGCCCAGCGAGCGGTAGACGGAGTTCGAGCGGGAGTTCTTCTCGGGCACACCCACCCAGATGCGGTGCATACCCAGGCCGACGGGCTGCGGCGCGAATCCGAAGGTCATCACGCGGGGCATCGCGTCTCGCGAATAGCCGCGGCCGCGGTAGTCGCGTCCCAGAATCACCTGGATGCGCGCGGAACGCGACCAGCCGTCGACGTCGATCAGGAAGATCATGCCGATCACATTGTCGGTTTCGGGAGCGTCGGTTTCGCCGTCGTCGTCATGGTCGGCGTCGGTGAGGATGGCCCAGGCCACGGTACGGCGGGATTCGGGATCGCCCACGCCGGATTCGGCCGGCTGCTGCCCGTTCGTCCACGCCACGGAACGGCGAACCCACGCATGCACCAGCGCGCGCTCGGCGGCCGCGTCCTTGCCGGTGATTTTGGACGCGCCATAGAAGGCGTCCAGCTCGTCGAGCCGGGGCAGATCCTCCACGGTGGCGGGCCTCAGATGCACCATCTCGCCACGAATCGGCGGAATGACGATGCGTGCGGGCAACTCGCGGGACGACTCCCCCGTTTTCTGCGCGGTGTTCTCGATCATGGTTCCTAACATTCCTCATGATTGGCCAACAATCAATGCCGAACATATCTTACTCGTCTGTATGAACGCTGGAAGAAGCCGGAGCGCGATATGCCCCACACCTCCCCAAGCCCCACGGCGTGTTCCATGTTCGCCCGGGGACGAAAAAGGGCGGTCTTTCGCTCGGAAACGAGGAAAGACCGCCCTTTCAAATAGGTAATGGAGACTACTTGATCTTGCTCATCACAACCTTGGTGACGGCCTTCGCGTCGGCCTGGCCGCGCGTGGCCTTCATCACGGCGCCGATGATCACGCCCATCGGCTTCATGTTGCCGCTCTTGAGCTTCTCGGCAACATCCGGGTTGGCGGCGAGCGCCTCGTCCACGGCCTTGTCGATCAGGCCGTCGTCGGAGACAATCTTGTAGCCGTGCTTCTCAACGACCTCGGCGGGCGTGCCTTCGCCGGCGAGCACGCCGACGACGGTCTGCTTGGCCAGCTTGTCGTTGAGCTTGCCTTCGGCGATGAGCTTCTCAACCTCGGCCACGTCGGCGGCGCTGATCGGCAGCTCCTCCAGCGAGATGCCCTTGGCGTTGGCCTCGCGGCTGAGCTCGCCCAGCCACCACTTGCGCGCGCCGGCCGCGGTGGCGCCGGCGGCGACGGTGGCTTCGATCAGGTCGAGCGCGTCCGCGTTGAGCACGTCGCGCATCTGCAGGTCGCTCAGGCCCCATTCGGCCTTCAGTCGGTTGCGACGCTCGCGCGGCATCTCCGGCATTTCGGCCTCAAGACGGGCGATATGCTCCTTGGTGATGTGCAACATCACCAGATCGGGGTCGGGGAAGTAGCGGTAATCGTCGGCGTCGGACTTGACGCGGCCGCCGGCGGTGGACTGCGAGGACTCGTCCCAGTGGCGGGTCTCCTGCAGAATCTCGCCGCCTTCGGAGAGGATCTGCGCCTGACGGCGGATCTCGTACTGCACGGTTTTCTCGATGGCGCGGAACGAGTTCACGTTCTTCGTCTCGGAACGGGTGCCGAAGGGGTCGGAGGCCGAGCGGCGCAGCGACACGTTCACGTCGGCGCGCATATTGCCCTGCTCCATGCGGGCGTGGCTGATGTTCAGCGCGCGCACGATGTCGCGGATGGCGCGCATGTACGCGGCCGCGATCTCCGGCGCGCGTTCGCCCGCGCCCTCGATGGGCTTGGTGACGATCTCGATCAGCGGCACGCCGGCGCGGTTGTAGTCGACCAGCGAGTGATCGGCGCCTTCGATGCGGCCGTCGGAGCCGCCGACGTGGGTGTTCTTGCCGGCGTCGTCCTCGATGTGGGCGCGTTCGATCGGCACACGGAAGACGGTGCCGTCCTCCAGCTCCACATCCAGATAGCCGTTGCCGTTGGTGGGCTTGTCGTACTGCGAGATCTGGTAGTCGCGCGGCATATCCGGGTAGAAGTAGTTCTTACGGGAGAACTGGCTCCATTCGGCGATTTCGCAGTGCAGGGCGAGACCCAGCTTGATCGCGTAGTCCACGGCGGTCTCGTTGAGCACCGGCAGCGAACCGGGCAGGCCGAGCGAGACCGGGGTGAGCTGGCTGTTCGGCTCGCCGCCGAAGGCGACTTCGGCCGGGCAGAACAGCTTGGTGGTGGTGCTGAGCTCCACGTGGGTTTCCAGACCGAGGACCGGGTCGAATTGCTTGACGGCCTCGGAGTACTTCATCAGTTTGTCAGCCATGATGCTTCCTTTGGTTCCTTTCCGATTCCGCGCGTCTTACTCGCCCAGCCACGGGGTCTTGAGGGACTGCCAGATCGGGCCGCCCCACTGCTCTTCCAGTGCGGCTTCAAGCGCCGCGGCCGGCTTGTACATCACCTCGTCGCGCTGCTGGGGCGCGATGAGCTGGAAGCCGACCGGCAGACCGTCGTCGGACAGGCCCGCGGGGATCGACATGGCGGGCATGCCGGCGAGGTTCGCGGGGATGGTGGCGATGTCGTTCATGTACATGGCCAGCGGATCGTCCATCTTCTCACCGAACTTGAACGCGGTGGAGGGGCTCGTCGGGGAGACGAGCACATCGCACTGCTCGAAGGCCTTGTTGAAGTCGTCGATGATCAGCGTGCGCACCTTCTGCGCGGAGCCGTACCAAGCGTCGTAGTAGCCGGCGGAAAGCGCGTAGGTGCCCAGGATGATGCGGCGCTTGACCTCGTCGCCGAAGCCGGCCTCACGGGTATAGGCCATCATGTTGGCGGCGGTGGAGGGAACGCCGGCAGGCGGCATCACACGCATGCCGTAGCGCATGCCGTCGTAGCGGGCGAGATTCGAGCTCACCTCGGAAGGCATGATGATGTAGTAGGCGCCCAGCGCGTACGGGAAGTGCGGGCAGCTCACCTCGGTGACCTCCGCGCCCATCTCCTGCAGCAGAGCGACGGCCTCGTTGAAGCGGGCCTCGACGCCGGGCTGGAAGCCTTCGCCGCCGAGTTCCTTGACCAGGCCGACCTTAAGGCCCTTCAGGTCGCGCTTCACGCCCTCGCGTGCGGCAGCGGCCATCGGGCGCGGGCCCTCGGGGATGGAGGTGGAGTCGCGCTTGTCATGGCCGCCGATGATCTCCTGCAGCAGCGCGGAATCCAGCACCGTGCGGGTGACGGGGCCGATCTGGTCGAGCGAGGAGGCCATGGCGATCGCGCCGAAACGGCTCACGCCGCCGTAGGTGGGCTTGACGCCGACGGTGCCGGTCAGAGCGCCGGGCTGGCGGATCGAGCCGCCGGTGTCGGTGCCGAGAGCCAGCGGCGCCTCGAACGCGGCCACCGCGGAGGCGGAACCGCCGCCGGAGCCGCCGGGCACGCGCTCGGTATCCCACGGATTGTGGGTGGGGCCATAGGCGGAATGCTCGGTGGACGAGCCCTGCGCGAACTCGTCGAGGTTGGTTTTGCCCAGGATCGGCATACCCGCGGCCTTGAGCTTCTCGATCACGGTGGCGTCATACGGCGGCACCCAGCCTTCGAGGATCTTCGAGGCGGCGGTGGTCGCGATGCCCTTGGTGACGATCATGTCTTTGATCGCGATCGGCACACCGGCCAGCTCGGGCAGCGTGGCCTTCTCGTCCGCGGACTTCGCGTCGAAGGCGTCGGCCTGCTCGCGGGCCACGTCGGCGGAGACCTGCAGGAAGGCGTTGATGCTCGGCTCGGCGGCTTCGATCACCTCAAGATGGGCGTCGACCAGCTCACGGCTGGTCACTTCGCCGGCCTTGACCTTGGCGGCCATCTCGGCGGCGGACAGTTTGACGATGTCGTTGGTGTTCACGGTCATCTCACTCCTCCCCCAGAATGCGCGGTGCGACGAACATGCCGGCCTCGGTCTTCGGACCGCCGGCGGTGGCCTCCTCCTGCGTGAGCGGAGTCTCGGGCACGTCGGGGCGCAGATAGGCCTCGAGCGGCACGGGGTTCGCGGTGGGGGCCACGTCCGCGGACGCGACCTCCTGCACCTTGTTGATGGAGTCGGCGATGACGTTTAGCTCGCCTTGCAGACGGGTGATTTCCTCGTCAGTGAGCGCGATGCGGGCGAGATCGCCCAAGTGCTCGATTTCTTCACGTGTGAATGTAGGCATGCGCCCTACTATACGTGCGGTTTGTGACACGCGCATAAGCCCGTCCGCATGCCATCGCGTTCGCCGAGCGTCACACGAATCACGCAATCAATCCGCATGGATCAGACCACACGTCTATCGAAGGAACGAGCTTCACGGCACATTCTGACCAACGGCATCAGTTTGTGTCGTGAAACAACGCAAATCGCAATGTTTCACGGTACATTCTGACTACCCGCATCAGTTTGTGCCGCATAGGACTGGAACGTCGAATACCGTCAGGAGCGAGGCGGCGCGTTATTTGATGTCCGCGCGCTTGGTGACGAGCAGGCCGGCGATCCAGGCGACCACGGTCCAAGCGAGCAGAATCAGACCGGACTGCCACCATTGCGGAATCCAATAGTCATGCGGCAAGGCGGCGCTCACCGAATCCTGGATGCCGGCGGTCAGGAAGTTGTTCAGCGCAGAATCGGGCAGGCAGTAGGCCACCGAACCCAGCCAGGAGAAGCGGCTGGAGGCCAGCGAGACGATGGAGACCACGGAGGAGAGGATCATCAGCAATCCCACCACCGCGCACACGCCGCCTATGGTGGAGCGGGTCAGTCCGCCGAGGCCTTGGGCCAGCAGGGCGACCAGCATCATCGCCACGGGGAATCCGACCAGCACGACCGGCACGATGCGGCGTTCGTCGGCGGTGAGCGCGGTGATTTCGTATCCGCCGGCCATCGCCGTCATCACACCCCATGCGAGCAGGATGCCCACCACGGAGGTGAGCATGGTGAACAGCGCCACGGCCAGCGATTTGGAGGTGTAGAACATGCCGCGGCGCGGATTGGCAACCAGCGACGACTGCACGCTGGAGGTGGTGTATTCGCTGGTGATGGCCATCACGCCGAAGATGGCGACGACCAGAGCGGACGCCGAGCCGGACGAGGCGAGCATCGACCACATGTCGGAGGCGGCGATCGGCTGGGAGGCGGTCGAGAATTCGCCGGTAGAGGGGTCGATGGAGGCGAGCAGGGTCACGGCCCACACGCTGAGCGCGGCCATCGAGACCGTAACCGCGACGGTGATGCCGAGCAGCCACTTGGTGGAGTTCAGCGACCAGAGTTTGAGTAGTTCGGATTTGAGGCTGCCGCCGAAGGTGAGGCGGGCGTGGCGGTTCACGCTGCGGCTTGCGGCGTAGGTGTTGCGCTGGTTCATCGGGCTCCTCGTGTTCGCCGTGTTCATCGTGCTTGGCGCGTTCATCGTGCGGCCTCCGAATCCGTTGCGGTTATTGGGCTTGCGGGGTCGGCGCCCTGTGCGGGTTCCTGCGGAGCATTCCGTGAAACATCCTGTGAAACACTGCGTGAAACATCTTGTGAAACACTTTGCGAAACATGTCTCGGACCATGTTGCGAACCGCTTGGCAGCCCGCCTTGTGAATCACTCTGTGACCCACTCTGCTGTCCGTTTTGCAACCCACTTTGCAGACCGTTTTTCTGTCCATTTTGTTGTCCGTTTTGCAGACCAGCGATATCGTCCGGACCGCCCGCGAAACCGGGCACATCCGCGGAGAGGTATTCCGCGTGGCTGTGGGTCAGCGACATATAGGCGTCCTCAAGCGAGGCACGCTCCTCGAACAGTTCGTAGGTCACCAGCTGTGCCTGCGCGAAGGTGTGGGCCGCGGCCTTCAAATCGGCGCCGACGATGCGGAGCACCTCACCCTCCGCGGGATCGGTGGAAAGGCGGGCGACGGGCGCGAGCTCCACTTGGGGAGCGTTGGCGAAGATGGCGTGCAGTCTGGCCGGATCGGGCGTGCACACGCGGATCGCCCGGCGCGAATGCTCGGCCACGAAGCGCGCCACCGTGGTGGTTTCCAGAATCCGCCCTTGGCCGATGATCACCAGATTGTCGGCCGTAAGCGCCACCTCGCTCATCAGATGTGAGCTGAGCAGCACGGCGCGGCCTTCGGAGGCGTAGTAGCGGCACAGGTCACGCACCCATTTGACGCCTTCGGGGTCGAGGCCGTTGATCGGCTCGTCGAGCACGAGGTTCTTCGGGTCGCCGAGCAGCGCGGCCGCGATGGACAGACGCTGGCTCATACCCAGAGAGAACTGCCCGGCCTTGCGGTTCTTCACGGCGGTGAGGCCGGTCATGTCGATCACCTCGTCGACGCGGCGTTTGGGGATGCCGTTGGTGCAGGCGAGCGCGCGCAGATGGTCGTAGGCGGTGCGCGAGCGGTGGGCGGATTTGGCGTCGAGCACCGCGCCGACCTCGCGCAGTGGCGCGGGCGATTTGGCGAATGGATGACCGTCGATAAGCGCACGTCCTGCGTCCGGCGTGATCAGTCCGAGCGCGGCGCGCATGGTGGTGGATTTGCCCGCGCCGTTGGGTCCGAGGAACCCGGTGACGACGCCGTCTTCGGCGGTGAAGCTCACATCGTTCAGCGCCTGCTTGGAGCCGAACCGCTTGGAAAGCCCAGTTATCTCAATCATGGCTCCACCCTAACGGCATTCAATCCCCCTCGCGACTTTCATCCCCCACCAGTCATCACATGTGTACCGACCTCCCCACCTCACCTTCGCCGCTCCGCTAGACCTCCGCCAAAACGAAACCTCATTCCCACCATCCCAAAAACATCCCGCACCTTGATCCCGCACTTTGGATTTCTCAGCCCCCTCGATGCTGGCGGTTTGATGAGGCATCATCGTACGGGGAGAAAGCGAAAAGCCGGTGTCCGAAGACACCGGCTAACGCTGTATAAGAAAGGAGGTGCATCCAGAAGCACCTACCGTTGCGAACCGTTCCCTCTGAAGTCAGTTTGTCCGCCTTGAGGTGGGAAACGCTAGCAGTGTCCGCTCCGGCGGTACCCATCATAGCCAATAGAATCGCGTATGTCGAAAACGTCTCCTAGCAGGGGCGGATTAGACCGTCCGGCAATCGCCGGACGACCTTGCCGCGTCCCACGCGGCGCGGCTGTGTAAGAAAGGTTATGCAATATGCATAATCCAGATGAGGAGCCGCGCGGCGGCTCAATAATCTGGCTCATGGCGGTGCTCGTCATCGCCCTTTCGGTCAAGGTGGACTCCACCGCAGCCGATGTCGCGATACTGGCGTTGACCATATATGCGATCAGAGCCGGAAGCAGCCGCCAGTAGCGGCACCCTCAGCTCGCCACGGGGCGACCCGTGGCGGGTCATCCAACCCACGGCAAGGATGCCCGGAAACAAAGAAGAGCAGAAGCTAATACCCATCACAGACTGATCGACTTGGACGGACAAGGACGTTATGTGCGATGCCGGGATGCATAAGTCACACATATTCGCACGCAGTACGGGTGGAGAGCCACTGCAGCGCAACCAAAGCCAACTGCACTGATGAAATATAGCCAACTACTGTAATGAAAAATGGCCAACTACCGTAGTGAAAAATGGCCAACTACTGTAGTGGAACCTTGATGCGGTGTGTGAGTTGGCGTAAGCGCAGGCGCTCCGTGGGCATAGGGGAGCCGCTATACGGCGTGTTGGGCGATCCAGCTGTGCATGGCCACTGCGGCGGCGGCACCGGCGTTGATGGAACGCACCGAACCGAATTGGGAGATGTACACCACATCGTCGGCCAACTCGAGGGCCTTCTCGCTCAGGCCCGGGCCTTCCGCGCCGAACAGCAGCAGGCAGCGCTTGGGGAACCGGTAGGTCTCCATGGGCACCGCGCCGGGAATGATGTCCATGGCGATGACACGGGCCGATTCCAACTCGCGGATGCGCGCGTCCGCGGCGGCGATACGCGCGGTGGCGGCATCGAGCCGCGCGACCGAATCATCCGCATACGAACCGGAGGCGATGTCGTGCGCATGCAATGCCGAGGCGGCCGCCTGCGAGCGCGCGAAGGCGATTTCGCCGGCGATGCGGTTGCGCCAGCATTCCACAAGTTCGGCGATGGAGGGATGATGCTCGACGTGCTGGTACAGCTCGGTCATCAACGCGCCTTTGCGGTTCCACTTGTGCGGGCCGACGATGTGCACGCGGCGCGCCTGGAAGGCGTTGGCGGTGCGCACCATGGAGCCAATGTTGAAGTCGTGCGTCCAGTTCTCCACAGCGACTTCGAAATCATGGCGTCCGCGGGCGTCGAGGTCGGCCTTGATGGCAGCCACGCTCCAATAACGGTAGCGGTCGAGCACGTTGCGGCGGTCGCCTTCGTCGAGCAGGGCCGTGTCATACCGCTCGTCGAACGAGGGGGATGCCGGATCGTCGGGACGGGGCTCGCCGGGGTGGGTTTCGCTCCACGGGCCCAATCCCACCTCGCGGAAGGTCGGTTCGCCGGAGGCTTTGGCGGCTAGGGAGATGGCGTTGGGAGTGTGCATAGGCGTGTGACGTTCTTCCCGAAAGATGGCGTATGGAAAATGACGTATGGAACAGGTGCCGCGATGCGGGCGGATTGACGACGCAGCGCGAGGGCGCGGCCGCGAGGCCTTGCGCGCGTTATGCGGCGCTATGCGGCGTTATGCGCTGAGTTCGCTCTCGCGGAACACGGGCACGAACGGCAGGGAACGCTGTTCGTCGGTGGCGGGGTTGATCACCTCGATGGCGGTTTCGCTGCCGGCGCTTTCGCCCACGCCGCCAACCAGCGAGGTGATGGCCACCACTTGGGCGCCTTGGGCTTCGACCACGCCGAAGTCAAGGCTGAGTTCGTTGCCGTTGCGCAGGGTGACCAGCGAGCTGGTCTGCACATAGGATTTCTCGGACAGCCAAGCATCCACCAACACCACGCGACGGCCTTCGATCGAAGGGCCTTTGATGGAGGGGTAGACGAAGTCCATCACGAAGCCGTCGAGGTCCTCGCCTCGGGAGGCGGCCGCCTGAATCATGGCGGAGACCAGCGGCACCGCGGCGGCGGTGAGCGCGCCGACGGCGTCGAAGTCGTCCACCGAATATCCGGCGTCCTCCAACGCATCCAGCATCACATGGCCCATCACGGCAGCCGCGCGATGGTCGAAGGTGACGGCGTTCAATTCGCTGAACGGCTTGCCCACCACATGGTCGCGCAGCATCACGCGCAACTGCTCACGCGGGTCAAGCATGGCGAAATCGACGGCGGCGGAACGCACGTCGGGCGTGCCGGTGGGGCGGAATCCTGTGGTCTGCTTCTCGGTCATAGGGTTCACCTTAGCGTCAGATATGGTCGGACTTAGGCTCGGCACTATCGGATGGAGTCATTGGGCACGCGGTATCACCAGCTGGCATCATCGAACGGCATCACTAACCGGCATCACCAGCACCAGCCAGCGTTACCGGCCAGTGACACCGGCTGGCACAATCTCACTCGGACTCAGCATCTTCGGGGGATTCGGTGACTTCGGGGGCCGAGAGCTCATGGACGTCGTTTTTCTCCGAATCGAGTAGCCCCACTTCGCCGATCACCTTGGAGGCGTCGAGTTTCTGCAGCTTGCGAGCCGTGGGCAGCACGCGCCGCTCCAAACTGGAGGCGAACTGGTTGTAGGCGGTCACGGTTTTGGTGATCTGGGCGCCCAGTTTGGTGGCGCGATCCCCCAACACGGCGAAGCGGTCGTACAGTTCGCGCGACAGGTCGAACAGCATCTTGGCGTCATCGGTCAGGCTCTGCTGCTGCCAGGCGTAGGCCACCGACTTGAGCACGGCCCACAGCGTGACCGGCGAGGTCAGAGCCACTTTTTTGGCGAAGGCGTCGTCCATCAGCGTGGGATCGGCCTCCAGAGCGGCCTGCAGCAACGCCTCGTTGGGGATGAAAGCCACCACGAAATCCGGTGCCGTGGGGAAGGCGTTCCAATAGGCCCGCTCCCCCAACACGCGCACATGCTCGCGCAACGCCTTCGCATGGGCGCGCAGCAGGTCGGCGCGGCGGTCGAGCTCTTCGGCGCTGGCCGTCTGCGGAATCTCACAGGCGCGCTGGTAGTCGGAATATGGCACCTTCGCGTCGATCGGAATGGTTTTGCCGCCGGGCAGATGCACGATCATGTCGGGCCGCTGGATGCGCCCGTCCTCGCCGGCCACCACCACCTGGGTGTCAAAGTCGACATGCTCCAAAAGTCCGGCGGATTCCACGATATTGCGCAACTGGGCCTCACCCCACGCGCCACGCACCTTGTTGTCGCGCAACGCCGCCGAAAGCGAACTGGTCTCCTTGTCGAGGCGCGCCTGCTGCTCGCCGAGGCCTTTGAGCTGCTCCCCCAACGCGCCCATCTCGCGTTTGCGCCCCTCTTCGATCTGCGTGACCTTGTTCTGCAAGGCGTCGAGGTTCTTGGCCACGGGAGCGAGCGCCTCCAGCACCTTGCTCTGCTCGGCCATCGCCTTCGCTTGCTCGATGCGGCGTTCCTCTGCCGCTTTGGCATCCTGTTCCCGCTTGGCCTGCGCCTCGGCCTGGGCGCGTTCGCGTTCATGCTGGATGCGGATCTGCTCGGCCTGCTGGGCCTGCGCCAACTGCGATTTGACGAAGGCGAGCTGCTGGTTCATGCCCTCCAGCTGCGCATGCAATCCCGCCGCCTGCGTCTCATGTTCGACGATGTTCGCACGAGCAGAGTCAAGCGCGGCCTTCAGCTCATCCATCTCTTCGCTCCGGGCGGCGCGCGCCGACTCCTGGCCCTTGCTCCGGCCAACCAGGAATCCGGAAAGCAAACCCAACGCGGCGCCGACCAGCAGCGCCACAACAATCATCACCACAGCAACAGTATCCATACATTCCAGTAAAGCAGCCCTTGCGAACAGCAGTACTTTCAACCGGATCCACGGCGGCCACCACTTCAATGCTCATAGCGAACGCGCGAACGGCTTCCGGGGGTGATAATGGTCGTCAGGAGAGTCGGCGCATCACGTGACGAACTTTGAGGAAGGCGGCAACACTATGGGAGGCAACCCAATGGCATCCGCGATCATACTGTTTATCGCGGCGGCCTTCACCGCAGGCATCCTGTGGTTCTTCTTCGCCAAACAGCGGGGCACGGCCGGCGAGCTCGCCGACGACGGGGGCAGCCAGAGCGCGACAATCACCGTGAAGGGCGGCTATTCCCCGGCCGTGGTGACTATGCGGGCTGGTGTGCCCACCACGCTGCGCTTCGACCGGCAGGAGACCGGCGAATGCACCTCGCATGTGGTGTTCGCCGACTTGGGATTGGACGCGATGCTGCCCGGCAACGCCGTCACCGAAGTACGGCTGCCCGCACTTGCGGCGGGCGAATATCCCTTCGCCTGCGGCATGAACATGGTGCACGGACTGCTGCGCGTCGAGGGAGATGCCCCGGGAACATCGGGCAAGACGGTCGCGGCAGTCGAATCGGGCGACTCAGCATCAAACATCACGATGCCGGATGACGCGGAACCGAACGCTTCCGGCACACATTCGTCTCATCGGTCTCCAAGCGAATCAGGCGCGCCTGCCCAGACGTGTTCTTCCTGTGCGGGCGAATCGCGCGATGCTGAGCCGACCCCCGCTTCCACCGCTTCCGCCGCCTCCACCGACTACGCCGAGGCGGAACGACGCGAGGCCAGCGAACGCCGCCGTGAGATCACGCATCTGACCCGACTCGTGGTGGTGGGCGCCGTGTTCACCGCGCCTGTGTTTGTGGTGATGATGCTGCATATGGTCAACCACATGTGGGTGCCCGAATGGCTGATGAACCCGTGGTGGCAGGCCGCGCTGATAACGCCGGTGATGTTCTACTGCGGAGCGCCGATCCACCGTGTGGGATTCCCCGCGCTGGCGCATCGCGCGCCCGACATGAATTCGCTCGTTTCGCTCGGCACCTCGGCCGCGTATCTGTACAGCCTGGTGGTGTGCGTGGCGCCCGGTCTGCTGCCGGAGGGCTCGCGCGAACCGTATTTCGAATCGGTGGGCGTGGTGATCACGCTCGTGCTGCTCGGCCGCCTGATGGAGACCAAGGCGCGCGAGGGCACCGGCAAGGCCGTGCAGGCGCTGATCACGCTGCGCCCGCGCGTGGCGCACCGGCTCAATACGCCCCACACGCTCTCCGACACGACATGGATGAATCCCGCCAATGCCACGGATGTCGACATCGACGAGGTGCGGGCCGACGATCTGATTGTGGTGCGTGCCGGCGAGCGCGTGCCGACCGACGGCGTGATCGTCGCGGGCGAGGTGCGCGTGGACGAGTCGATGATCACCGGCGAATCCGAGGCGGTGAACAAATCCGCGACTTCGCCGGCCGCTTCATCGCTGACCGGCGCGACCGTGCTGCTGTCGGGCAATGTGCTGATGCGCGCCACGCGCGTGGGCGGCGACACCGTGCTCTCGCAGATCATCGCGATGGTGGCCCGCGCGCAGGCGACGAAAGCGCCGGTGCAGCGGCTGGCCGACCGTATCGCGCGGGTGTTCGTGCCCGCGGTGATGGTGGTGGCCGTATGGACCTTCGCCATCTGGTTCGCGTTCGGCCCCGACCCGGCGCTGGCCCACGCGCTGGTCACTGCGGTGAGCGTGCTGATCATCGCCTGCCCATGCGCGTTGGGGTTGGCCACGCCGCTCTCGGTGACGGCGGCGACTGGTTTGGGCGCGCTGCATGGTGTGCTGGTCACCAGCGCGAAGGCTTTGGAGCAGGCGCGCGATATCGGCACGGTGGTGTTCGACAAAACCGGCACCATCACGCGCGGTATCACCGATGAGACTTCGTCGTGGGATAGGCCGAGCTATGAGTTCGACCCGATTAAGGACGGTTCGCGCGAGGCGGTGGCCGCCTTGCGCGCGGCCGGTATCCGCACGGTGATGCTGTCGGGAGACAAGGCCGAAGTGGCCGAACGCATCGCCCGCGAGGTCGGCATCGACACGGTGATCGCCCAGGTCAAGCCGGACGGCAAAGCCTATTGGATCGGCCAATTGCAGAACGAACGCGATGGCAAACCCAACGCATTCGAGACGGTTGGCGAGGACGCTCCATCCGATCCGGGTAGCTTGGGAGCACGGGATGCCTCGACTCCGCTCGGCATGACGAAAGAGCATCCCATGCGCACGCACGACATGATGGAGGAGCATTCCGCACGCACGCATGGCACGCAGTCCCGAAGGCCTCGGCTTATCGCCATGGTGGGTGACGGCATCAATGACGCACCGGCGTTGGCGCAGGCCGATTTGGGTATCGCCATCGGCACCGGTACGGATGTGGCGATGCAGTCCGCCGATGTGACGCTGATGAACGGCGATCTGCGCGGCGTGCTCACCACCATCGAACTGTCGAAGGCGACGATGCGCAATATCCGAGAGAATCTGTGCTGGGCGTTCGGCTACAACCTTATCGGCATTCCGGTCGCGGCCGGTGTTCTGTACCCGATTACCGGCTGGCTGCTCAGTCCGATGATCGCCGGATTGGCCATGGCGTTAAGTTCGGTGTGTCTGGTACTTAATGCAAACCGCTTGCACAAAGTGAAGATTGGCGGAAAATCAACGTTTTCACACAGTGTCAATAACGACTCTCGAGCAAAAACCGAGATTTCGACACACCAAACTCGAAATACGGGTTTTGAGAGCGTTCCACGGGTCATTATCGACGAGCGGAGCGCGCTTGCATCCACCACAACAACCAAGGAGAACCATATGAATATGCATATGCACGAGGCGGATCCGGCCGCCACCGAAACCGCCACCGATCCGGTCTGCGGCATGACCGTCGCCGTGAGCGGCGAGGCCATCACCCGCGAGCACGACGGCAACACCTATTACTTCTGCGGCGAGCGTTGCGCCGTCAACTTCGCCAAAGCCCCCGCCATGTTCCTCGAGTAGGCAAATCGCCTAAAAACAACGCGAAGCGCCCCTCCCATCGAGTGATGTGGAGGGGCGCATCGTTTTAGTTGTTTAGTTTTAGGCGAAGGCGTTGCGGATTTGCGCGGCGGTGCCGTAGGAGGCCTGCGCGCCATATCCGGTGGCCGCATAAGCGGACACATACGAGGCCAGCTGCGCGGAGTCGCGCAGGGTGAAGCCCGACGCGAGGCCCGCCAGCACGGTGCCCATGAACGAGTCGCCGCATCCGGTGGTGTCGACGGCGTCGACCTTGACCGGGCAGATCCGGGTCACGGGCTCGTCCGAGGTGGCGTCCAGCACCACCGAACCGTCGCCGCCCAGCGTGATGATCGCCTGTTCGAAGCCGTACTCGCGCATACGTTCCAGCGCGAAATTCCAGTCGAAGCCGTCCCAGTCATCGTTCTCCGGCTCGGCCACGCCCAACAGCTGCGCCATCTCATGCTCGTTGACGAGCAGCACGTCGGACGCCGCGATGAGTTCGGCGGGAATCGTCGGCGTGAACGGGGAGTTGTTAAGCAGCACCTTCACACCGGCGTCGTGGCACATGCGCGCGGTCGCGGTGACGGTTTCGATCGGGCTTTCCAGGCACAATCCCAGCACGGAGGACGCAGTCAGCGTCTCGCGCATCGATTCGGCGTATTCGACCGTGACCTGAGCGTTGGAGCCGGGCGAATACACGATGGTGTTCTCGCCGGCGGAATCCACGGTGATCACCGTGGTGCCGCTGGGGCCGAGCACGCGGCGCACATTCGACACGTCGACGCCCGCGTCGGTGAGCTGGCTGAGCAGAAAGTCTGCGTTGGTGTCGGAGCCGACCGCGCCGAACATGCGCACGGTGGCGCCGATGCGGGCGGCCGCGGCGGCCTGGTTGCCGGACTTGCCTCCGGGGAGGATCTGCAGCGGCCCGCCGTTAACGGTTTCGCCCGGGCCGGGCAGACGCTCGGTGGTGACGGTGTAGTCGGCGTTCATCGATCCGATGACGCTGATCACGCCATGGATATCGTCGAGCAGGGCGAGAGGGCTGTCGTCCATGGGATTTCCTTTCAAAAGATCATCGGACGAGAGGATGCGGGGAGCAAAAGGCCGACCGGCGAACCGGCCGGCCTAGTTCGATCACTTGGCGGCGTAGATCTTCTTGCGGAAGACCAGGTAGACCGCCAGGCCGAGCAGGATCACCGCGCCGCAGATGAGCAGCAGGTTCGAGTAGCCCGCGGCCGCACCGGTGGCGCCGACGACGCTGCCGCCCTGCAGGGAGGTGGCGCCAATCAGACCGCCGATGATCGAGATGCCGATGGAGGCGGTCACGTTCATCACGAGATCGTTCATGCCCACGCCACGGCCGGACTCGTCGGTCGGCAGGGTGCCGAGCACGGTGGAGACCACCGGCGAGTACATGAGGCCGACGCCGGCGTAGAACAGGCAGGCGCACAGGGTGAGCGCCAGGAATCCGGCGTTGATGAGGAGGGCCGCTCCGAGGAAGCCGCACATCATCAGGCAGGAGGCGGTGATCACCGCGGCCTGGGTGCCGATCTTGCCGACGATCAGACCGGAGGTGGTGCCGAAGATCGCGGCGCAGATGAACGCCCACACCAGGTAGGCGGAGACGGCGGAGGTCTCCATGCCGTACAGGTCGCGGCCGATCGCGTTGAAGATCGGGGAGATGCAGTAGTTCACGAAGTAGAACACGGCGATCAGCGAGATGGCCATGAGCCAGCGGGTGTTCTTGAAGAACGCCGGGGTGATGAACGGGTTCTTGGCCTTGGTGATGTAGATGCCGAAGGCGATGAACAGCACCGCGGCCACGAGCAGCAGCCACCAGTTCATGTAGGAGAAGAACAGGGTGAGGAACATGGTGGCGATGCCGAAGATCGCGAAGCCGAGGCCGTCGACCTTATCGCCGTTGCCGTTCTGGTCGGGCAGGTTCTTGAGCAGCAGCGGCAGGAACACGATGGTCACGGCCGGGATGAGGAACAGGAACTGCCAGGCGATGGAGCTGAGCAGGCCGGCGGCGAACACGCCGATGGACGCGGAGAGCTGGTAGCCGGCGGTGAACAGACCGAAGAAGATCACCTTCAGCGAGTTCTTCAGATACTTCGTGGCCACCACCAGGTAGGCGGAGCCAGCCACCTGCTCGCCTGCGGTCTGCAGCACACGGGCGATGATCACGGTCCACAGGTTCGGCTCGAACAGGTAGTTGGCCACGAAGCCGAAGATCGAACCGACCAGCAGGGTGATCAGACCCACGACGACGAGCTTCTTCAGGGAGACGAAGTCGCCCAGCGAGCCGTAGATGAAGCAGACGATGCCGAGCACGATGCTCGGGAACGCGGTGATCAGCGAGGCCTGGGCGGGCGCGCCCACGTCGGCGCCGACCTGCTGGAACACAAGGTTGAAGCCCTGCAGGCACAGGGTGCCGAGGATGAAGGTGATCAGCAGCGGAATCAGCGCGCGGATGGCCATCTTGTTGGTGGCGTCGTCCACATCGGCCGGGACGGCCTGGGCAACTGCGTTGTTGTCGGACATGGTTGTTCCTTTCTTGAAATCTTCTGTTCTCTCGAACGGCGTCTTCGCTTTGGTCCGCGAAGACGCCGCTTCCTATGTCGGTCGCGCTCAGCCGGCGTTCTTCGCCAGGCCGGTGATGCGGGTCATGAACTCGTCGAGGAAGCGCGGCACGTCGACGCCGACGGCCACCTCCATGGTCTTGTTCGGGTCGTTGAGGCGCTCGTTGTCGCCGATGGTGCGGCCGCGGGTCGCGCCTTCGACGTCCACCTGCATGTTGATGGCCAGCGTGTCGACCAGCGTGGGGTCCACGGCCACGCCGACGGCCAGCGGGTCATGCAGGCCGCAGCCGCCCAGATGCGGCGAGGTGGTCTCGTAGGCCTTGATGTAGAAGTCGGTCATGTCGGCGAGGAAGGTGCCGGCGGTGGTGCCGAGGTCGCGCCAGCGCTGGGTCTCTTTGTAGGTGAGCAGCGTCTGCAGGGTCACGTCGAGGCCGATCATGGTGGCCGGAGCGCCCGAACGGAACAGGTAGTCGGCGGCTTCGGGATCCTGCGAGATGTTCGCCTCGGTCCAGGCGTTCACGTTGCCGCCCACGGTCAGCGCGCCACCCATCAGCACGATGCGGCCGATCTGGTCCTTGATTTCCGGCGCCTTCTTGAGGGCGGCGGCGATGTTGGTCATCGGGCCGGTGGGCACGTAGACGAGGTCCTCGCCGTAGGTCTTGGCTGCGTCGATGATGAAGTCGACGGCCGATTCGGTTTCCGGCTCACGCGAGGAGTCGGGGATGTCGACGTCGCCGATGCCGTTCTTGCCATGGATGAAGGCGGAGATGTCGAGCACCTCGAAGGAGTCGGTGGTGCTGGAGTGCGGCAGACCCTTGTAGACCTTGACCTCGGGGTGGCCGAGCAGGTCGGTGATGGCCAGCGCGTTGCGCACGCCCTGGTCGAGCAGAACGTTGCCATAGGTGCCGGTGATGCCGATGAGTTCGACCTCCGGGCTGCCCAGCGCGTAGGAGATTGCCAGAGCGTCGTCGACGCCGGTATCGAGGTCGAGAATAAGCTTCGTCATGATGGGGCCTTCCTGGTAGCCGGCATTCGTGGTGATCCATCGTCGCAGGTCGATCTGCCATGATCGCGTCGGTGGAGGGCGGCGTCGCCATGCCGGTGGTTGTGGGTTTATGTTCTGTGAATGCCTGCGTTGCATATCATGTTGATTTAACGTTTTAGCATCCTCGGTGAGTTCAATGATAAAACGTTAAAGCAACAAAGTCAAATCCCGCGAAACGCCTCAAATTTCAACGAAATCACGGGGTGAATGTGCCCACTGTGCCGCCCTCCACCAGACGAGGCGTCACCAACTCGCGCTTCGGGGCGTCGAGCCAGGGCTTGCCGTTGCGTCCACGCGCGGCGATTCTCGCCATGATGGCGGCATGGCACGCCTCGGCCAGCGCCGGCACGTTCTGGTCCACCGTGGTCAGTTCGGGCATGCCGAAGCGACCGGCGATATTGTCGTAGCCGACCACCGAGCAATCGTCGGGGGCGCGCAGTCCACGCTCGCGCATCCGGCTGAGGAATCCCATGGCCATCAGGTCGTTGCAGCAGAACACCGCCGTGGCACCGGCGTCGATGATGCCGTCCGCGGCTTCATATCCCCCAAGAAAACGGTACTGGCCATTGACGTTCAGCTCCGACGCCAACGAGATGCCATGCTCGGCCAGCTCGTCGACGAAACCGGAGAACCTCACCTTCACATCCCCCGGGCGCTCGTCGCCGGCGACGCACGCCACACGACGATGCCCCGCCTCCACCAGCAGTCTGGCGGCCATACGCCCACCCTGATAATGGTCGGCACCCACCGCATCGCACCATTGGTCGCCGGTCAGTCGGTCGGCCAACACCACCGGGCAATCCAGACGCTCCACATCCTCGCGCAGCTGCGTGTCATCTTCCATCGACTCGCGCGCGGGAATCAGCAGAATGCCGTCGACGCCTCTGGCCTCCAACGTGCGCAGCAGCCCCCGCTCGGTTTCGCGCGAATCGTCCGAATTCGCCACGATCAGCGAGTATCCGTCGGAACTGCAGACATCCTCGATCGCCTTGGCCAGCGAGGCGAAGAACAGGTTTTCGATATCGGGAATCAGCAGGGCCAGCAGCATGGACTGGCTGGTCACCAGACTGCGCGCCATATGGTTGGGCACGTAGTTCATGCGCGCCGCGACCTCGCGGATGCGTTCGCGCGTCGCATCACTCATCCGCGCGGGCCGGCCGTTCAGCGCCTGCGATACCGCCGTCGCCGAAACGCCGGCCTCAGCCGCAACGTCCTTTAGGGTGACTCTACGCCCCATCGTCACCACGCTCCCTTCCAGCAGCCTGACGCACATGATACGTCATTTGCTTTCACTGTAGCCGCCGCCCCACCGCAACGCGCGGCCATGCCTCCCACCGGATGGTCGGGTTTGCCCATCGGGAGGGCGGGTTTGCCCATCGGACAGCCGCCAAACCCCCAGCAGGCAGCTACCCAGCCCCAATAGAAAGCCATCCAACCGAGATCCTTCGACTCCGGCCTACGGCCTCCGCTCAGGATGACGGGAGGGGACTATGAGTGATTCGCACACGAATAAGCTATGTCCTCCGCTCAGGATGACGATGGGAAGACGACGGGACAAACGAACGGGAGGGCGGCAGGAGGATAGTGGGATAAACGACGGGAGGGCGACGGAATGACGACGGAGAGAGGCCTACTGTGCGACCCACAATTCCGAGTCGAGCGGCCATTCGTTGGGCGAGCATCCGCGCAGATCCATGGACTGCTGCTGCATCAAGGGCGCCGCCTGCCCTTCACCGCCGCAGGTCGTCTCGTTGTCGGCATGCCCCAGCCGATGCCCCACCTCGTGGTTGATCACCATCTTGCGGTATCGGGCCAGCGTGCCGCCGTTGGCAAGCCAATCCTCGGTCGCGGAATTCCAACGTTCGACGTTGATAATCACGCTGTCGCCGACCCGACAGCTATAAGATTCCGAGCATCCCTCGGAATACGAGCTCATATATTGCGCTTCGGAGAGGATCAGCGTCATATCGCATTGCCCGTCCGCGCTTTCCTCGAAGGTCACGCCCGCGCGCGGCCATCCTTCGGGGCTGTTCAGCGTGGAGAAGATTATGTCGGAGAACGCGCTCTCGTCGCCGACCTCTCCATTGGCGGCCACGCAATACCGGTATCGGATCGCGGTCTGACCACTCGCGTCCGCCGTCTGTTCGGCTTGGACCAGCAGCTCGGCCCGCTGTTCGGCGCTTAACGGGTCGGTTTCGCCCGTCTCAGCATCAGACGACTGTGCGCTTTCGTCCGGGTTCTCGCCGTCAGAGGCATCGTCGGAACCATCGGCGTCGGAACCGCCAGCGTCACCGCCCGACTCTCCCCCATCTTGCGCCGACGAGGGCGAGGATGTTTGGGATGACTGCGAGGCGTCACCGCCCGCGGTATCCGCCGCTTTGCCCGCATGCCATATCGCGAACACCACAGCCAGCGCCACGACCAGCAACGCACCCAAGGCTCCGAACACCACGATGCGGCGGATTCTGTAGATTCGACGCAGCTCCTGTTCCCGCCGCCGGGCATCCATCCGCGACGGCGAACGCCCACCGCCCGCAGGCGTCGCTCCATCATCGCCCCGGCTTGTCGCCTGCGGCTTCAGCGTAGATACGACAACACCCGCGAATCTGAGGAATGGACTGTTGCTGCTCATAACAACGCCAATTCTAGACTCGCGGGTGTGACGTAACGCTATCGGTCCCCTATTACGCGAACAGCGTCTGGTAGAGGAAGGCACCCACGATCGCGCCCAGGATCGGTGCGACCACCGGAATCCACGCCTCGGCCCAGCGCGAGGAGCCCTTGTGGGCGATCGGCAGGATGGCGTGCATCAAGCGCGGCATCAGGTCGCGGGCGGGGTTCAGGCCGGGGCCGGTCGGGCCGCCCATGGAGGTCACCAGACCCCACACGATGAAGCCGACGACGATCGCCGCGGCGGCCGGCGTCTGCTCGCCCCACGGGGAGGTCAGGCAGCACAGCGCGCCCAGCACCAGCATCAGGGTGCCGAAGAACTCGTTGAGGAAGTAGTTCACCTTGGAGCCGGTGGCGTCGGTGGTGCAGAAGGTGCCAAGGATGGCGCCCTCGTTCTCGGTGGACTGATAGTGCGGATAGTAGGTCACGTACACGATGAGCTGGCCCACGGCGGCGCCCAGCAGCTGGGCGATGATGTACGGCAGCACCAGCGACCAGTCGAACATGCCGTTGACGGCCTGGGCGATGGTCATGGCCGGGTTGATGTGCGCGCCGGAGATGGCGCCGAACATCAGCACGGGGAACATCACGCCGAAGCCGTAGCCCATGGCGATGGTCAGCCAGCCGGAGGCGTGGCCCTTGGTGCCCTTCAGCTCGACGTTGGCCACCGCGCCGTTGCCGAAGATCATCAGCACGGCCGTGCCCACGAATTCCGCGGCCAAAGTGGTGAACAGGGAGTATTCCACAGTCATTCTCTTTCTCTCTAACTTCGCCTCCGGGCCTGTGGGGAAACTCTCCGCAAGTTGGAAGCACGCGCGGCATTCCGCCGCATCGAACACCACAAGATTCTACCGCTGCCGCCGACCTGCCGCGCCATACGAGGCATCCTCACCAGCCGTCGGTCCGCTTCAGAGGATCTTTCATTCAAAAGGAATCATTACGGCAATGTTTGCAAGATACCGGATCCGGTTGCGCAACGCACCTTAGCGTGGACGGATTGATAGTAATTGACGATTCACCCACGGCAATGACTTCGTCACCGTGGACGGATTGCCAGACACTAACCATCCGCCCACGGTGGCACATACCTCAGCGTGGATGGAATGATAGACACTAACCATTCATCCACGGTGACGGCCTCGTCAGCGTGGACGGGTCGGCAGCTACTAACGGTTCATCCACGCTTGGAGCGCTCAGCGTGGATGGAATGACAGACAGTGACCATCCATCCACGGTGATGGCACCGTCAGCGTGGACGAATTGACAGCTACTAGCCGTTCATCCACGCTTGGCGTGCTCAGCGTGGATGAACCGGCAGTATGTGACGAGCCATCCACGCTGACAGCCCCCTCACCGTGGACGGATTGACAGATAATGACCATTCATCCACGGTGGCACATCCCTGAACGCCGACGAATCGCGGACAAACCGTGGATGAACCATCAACGCATGCCGCCCCATCCACGCCGGCATCCTCTGACATCTTAACGATCGCGAGAACCTCAGCCCTTCGAGACCCCGAGCGGAACGCCCTCAACTGGCCATGGCGAGTTTGGTGTGTCGGGCCGCCGAGCCGGCCTCATGTAAAACGATTGATTCGAGAGTTCGGTGTGCGAAATCGGCCCTATCCGGCAAATCCGACACACCAAACTCATCATCACCCCATATCGGACTACAGGGTTATAGGGGTTATAGGCCAAAATGTGTGTCCGGAATAGCCCGTTAGGCATTGAGTCTGTTGAGTTCCGGGACGCTCAAATGTGACGGACGAAAGATTCCGTTGACCAACCTCTGCCATACGTATACAATCGAGACTGTATACGTACAACAAGGAGGTGCGCAGTGACGAACAACCAAAAACTGACTCTGAGCGTGGACAGAGACTCCATCGAAAACGGCAAACGTTATGCGAAGGAGACGGGGCGCAGCCTCTCCGCAATCGTGGAGGACTACCTCACGGCGCTCCCCACCGTCGCTGCAGGCGACGACGAACGGGATCTCCCCTCGAACGTCAGAAGGCTGATCGGCATCGCCGCCGGAGCCGATGAAGGAGACTACCGCAGGCACCTGGAGGCCAAGTACGCATGAAGCTCGTCATCGACACCAACGTTTTTCTCGATGTGATCCTCGACCGTCCCAACCGCGACGCCGCGGCGAGGGTGCTCGCGTTGAGCGAAAGGGAGGATTTCGAACTGCTGATGCCTGCCCACGCGGCCGCCACCATCGCCTACCTCGTGGAAAAGAACAGGGACCGATCCACCGCCGCGCAGGCGCTGTCACTGTGCCTGGGCATCGCGCGCGTCGCACCTCTGGATGAATCGGCCATCCTCAGAGGGCTCTCCCTCGGGTTCCGGGACATCGAGGACTCGTTTGTGGCCGCCATCGCCATCCGCGAGCAGGCGGACCTCATCGTCACCGGCAACGTCAAGGACTTCGCCGGATCTCTTGTTCCCGCGACGACCGCCGCCGAACTCATAGCCAGACTCAGCCCGAAGGATTCGTGAAGCATCGGAAAAAACAAAAGAACCTCGGTCGAATATCGACCGAGGTTTCTCGTGGTGCCCCCTCAGGGACTCGAACCCTGGACACGCTGATTAAGAGTCAGCTGCTCTAACCAACTGAGCTAAAGGGGCGTTGGTCATTTCTTGAGCCGAGTGAATAGTTTACTCACGCTCGAGGAATGCGCAAGTCGGCGTGTCGCGACACCATCCCACCGATACCTGCACGGTGATCCCATCGTGCGATACATGATGCGGCGATGCCCATGGTTCGGCACTTTTCATGGTGCGATGCCTCGGAAACGTTGAAATTCCAACCCACCGCGACATGGAGACACCGCAACGTGGAGACGCCGCACCATGTGGAATGCCGCACCATGTGGAACGCCGCACGAGGAACCGCACGAGGAACCACGTCGTAGGGATATGTGTAGGGGAATATGCGAAAGCCTCCCCGGGCGGACCTGGGGAGGCTTTCGATGCTTAAGCTCAGACTTTGTGCAGTCTGATGGGGTCAGGCCGTAAGGCCCAACGTCACTCGGCCACGACCTTCACGGTGAAGGACGCGGTGATCTCCGGGTGCAGGGCCACCTTGGCGGCGAAGTCGCCGGTGGTCTTGATGGTCTCGACCTCGATGGCCTTCGGATCGACGGCGGCCTTGTCGGCCAGAGCCTTGGCGATCGCGTCGGCGGACACGCCACCGAACAGCTTGCCGGACTCGGAGACCTTGGCGGCGATCGTCACGGTGGTGCCCTCGATGGCATCCTTGGCGGCGACGGCATCCTCGCGGGTGGCGACGGCCTTGGCCAGGCGGGCGCGCTTCATGGCGGCGATCTGAGCCTCGGCACCCTTGGTCCACGCGAAGGCGAGGCCCTGCGGGATCAGGTAGTTGCGGGCGTAGCCGAGCTTGACCTCGACGACGTCGCCGGAATGACCGAGGTTGGAGACGGTCTTGGTGAGAATAACCTTGGTATCAGCCATGTTCTAATCCTCCTGAACTCAGCGACCCGAGGTGGCGTACGGCAGCAGAGCCATCTCGCGGGCGTTCTTGATCGCCTTCGAGATCTTGCGCTGTTCCTGCACGGACACACCGGTGATACGACGGGAACGGATCTTGCCGCGATCGGAGATGAACTTGCGCAGCAGCGCGACGTCCTTGTAATCGATCTCGGTGATCTTCGCCGCCTTCAGCGGGTTCGGCTTCTTCTTGAACGGCTTGACCGGCGGTTGCGGCCTCTTGCGTGACATGATGTTCTCCTTACAAACTATGTATTTAAATTCGCTGCGTAAGCTGGTACGGCTTAGAACTCGGGCTCGTCGCCCGCTCCACCGAAGTCGGCGGAACCGCCGAATGTGGAGAAGCCGCCTGCGCCACCGGCCTCACCCCACGGATCAGCCGCGGGTGCGGCGGCGGGGTTGGAGGGCATGGCGGAGGCGCCGCCGGAATATCCGGCACCGCCCTGGTAGCCGCCGTTGCCACCGGAGAAGCCGGAGCCGGCGTTGCCGCCGAAGCCCTGGCCACCCTGAGCGCCGCGTCCCTGGAAGCCGCCCTGACCGGACGACTGGCGGGTCACCTGCGCGGTGGCGTACCGCAGGGAGGGGCCGATCTCATCGATCTGCATCTCCACCACGGTGCGGCTGGAACCGTCGTTCGCCTGATAGGAACGCTGCTGCAGACGACCGGTCGCGATCACGCGCATGCCCTTGGTCAGGCTCTGCGCGCAGTGATCGGCCAGATCTCGCCAGGCGGAGCAGCGCATGAACAGCGCCTGTCCGTCATCCCACGAGTTCGTCTGACGATTGAACGTGCGCGGCGTCGAAGCGATGGTAAAGCTCGCCACGGTCGCCCCGGAGCCGATAGTGCGCAGCTCGGGGTCCGACGTGAGATTGCCCACGATGGTGATGGTGGTTTCGCCTGCCATAACGGTTACCTTCTTGTCTTTACACCAGCTGGTTGCAGCTGCTTAACGCTTGGTCTCAGGCGTCCTTACGAAGGATCTTCGTACGGATCACGGATTCGTTGAGGTTGAGCACACGGTCGAGCTCATCGCTGGTGGCGGGCTCGGCGGTGTAGGTCACCACGACATAGTTGCCTTCGGTCTTGCCGGCGATCTCGTAGGCGAGCTTGCGGCGTCCCCAGTAATCGGGTTCGTCGACGGAACCGCCTTCGTTGGTGACGATTTCCATATACTGCTCGGTCAGCTTCTTCAGACCGCGCTCATCCAGTTCAGGATCGGCAATGAACATCAGTTCGTACTTGTGTGCAGACATCACCCACCTCCTTCGGACTAATCGGCCACGGACGTTCCGCGGCAGGAGTGTGTTTGCATGTCGCTCCATATATCACGGCACGAGACGCACCGCTCCCTATGGGCAACTTGCCAACTATATGTCACCCCCGCGACGATGGTCGCCCTCTTTGGGAGCGTCGGATAGAGAGCGGATGATGACGCACGGCGCGGCCCAAGCCGGGGGTGCTTGTACACTGGACTACGGCGCAAAACAGCCCAACCATCGATCCAACCATGTAGAGGGATAGGACATGTCGACCATTCTTGAAGGCACGCCGGATAAGCGACTCGCTTTGGTCACGGGACGGGCATACCCGGAACTTGCGGATGAGGTCGCCTCGTATCTGGGCATCGACATCCTTGAGACCACGGCCTACGACTTCGCGAACGGCGAGATGTACGTGCGTTTCTCCGAGCCGGTGCGCGGCGCGGACGTGTTCGTGCTGCAGTGCCATGCGGGCGACCTCAACAAGTGGATCATGGAACAGCTCATCATGATCGATTCGCTCAAGCGCGCCTCCGCCCGCTCGATCACCGTGGTCGCGCCCTTCCTGGGCTACTCGCGCCAGGACAAGAAGCATCAGGGCCGCGAGCCCATCACCGCTCGTCTGATTTTCGACCTGTTCAAGGCCGCCGGCGCCGACCGCATTATGACGGTGGATCTGCACGCCACGCAGGAGCAGGGTTTCTTCGACGGTCCGGTGGACCATCTGACCGCCACGCCCGTGCTCATCGACTATGTGCGCGGCGCCCTGCCGCTGGAGAACACCACGGTCGTCTCCCCCGATGCCGGCCGCATCAAGGTGAGCGAGCAGTGGGCCCGCAAGCTCGGCAATCTGCCGCTGGCGTTCATCCACAAGCAGCGCGACATCACCCGCCCGAACCATGCCGAAGCGCATGGCATCATCGGCGAGGTGGACGGACGCGACTGCGTGGTGGTCGACGATATGATCGACACCGCCGGCACCATCTGCGAGGCGGTGCGCACGCTGAAGGATTCCGGCGCGAAGTCGGTGACGCTGGTGGCCACCCACGGTCTGCTGTCCGGTCCGGCGATCAAGCGCCTGTCGCAGTGCGGCGCGAAGGAGATCGTGTTCATGGACACCGTGCCGATTTCCGAAGAGAAGCGTCTGCCCAATATGACCGTGCTGTCGGTGGCACCGCTGCTGGCGGCCGGCATCCGTTCCGTGTTCGAGGAAGGCTCGGTGGCGATTCTGCTCGAGGGTCTGCCCGAGGATATGCGCCCGCGCAACATCTACGCTTAATCAAACCAACGCACGCCCCGCTTGACGAGTCCTCTGCTTGGCTCAGGCGGGGCGTTTCCATATGGAGAGCAGCGGGCACAGCGACGCTGGTCTGCATAACCGAGGCCTGCATGGCTGGTCCACATAGCTGGCCCACATGGCCCACATACGAGAAAGCCCCGCCGGAGCGGGGCTTTCTCTACAAGAACAACTGGAGCAGAATCTCTGCACAACATCATCGTTGCAACGGTAAGTCTTTCCAATGCCCGTCCAACGTAACAGTCTTTTTGACCATACACTTTTTGTGGGCTCTGCTCTGTTCTGTTCTTGTATCTCATAATCTATTCACCCACCGGCCCATGCGCAAGCCGCACTCCTGTGATGTGCGGTTTTTATCCCAACTGTTCGCATCTGTTCCCGGGAGCCTCACCAACGGCCGTTACTGTGCGTATCGAACGGGATCGATGTTCGTTTCGCACCATCAGCGAACATCGCGCGGCGTGTCGCACACCGTGCGCACACCACCTGTGCAACACATGAACAAATGCTTAAATTCCGTCTCATATGGGCGCGTTTTACTAGGCAGCAGACCACGCCAACGCATAGGATATGCGTATGGCACAGATATTTGACGCACCCTCGAAGGCGATTTTGCGCAGCCAGATTGCTGAGCATATCGCGGAAACCGACAAAAACGACAGACGCATCGAAAGGGAAGGCGAGGCGCCGCTGCCCGCCGACCGTTTCTTCGACCGCGAACTGAGCTGGCTCAAGTTCAACAAGCGCGTGCTCGAACTCGCCCAGGACGAGGATCTGCCGCTGCTGGAGCGCGCCAGCTTCGCCGCGATCTTCGCCAACAACCTCGACGAGTTCTTCATGGTCCGCGTGGCCGGCCTCAAGCGCCGCATCGACTCCGGCATCGCCGTCCCCTCGTCCGCGGGCCTGAGCCCCCGCCAGCAGCTGCGTTCGATCAGCGAGCAGGCGCATCATCTGCAGGATGAGCACGCGCATTACGTGATCGACACGATCCTGCCCGCGCTGGCCGACGAGCGCATCGTGCTGCTGGGTTGGGACAAGCTCACCACCGCCGAGCAGGAGCGCCTGTCGCGCTACTACCGCCAGCAGGTGTTCCCCGTGCTCACCCCGCTGGCCGTCGACCCGGCCCACCCCTTCCCCTACATCTCCGGCGGTTCGATCAACCTCGCCGTGATCGTGGAGAACCCAGCCTCGGGCAAGTCGCATTTCGCCCGCGTGAAGATCCCCGGCAACCTCAACCGCCTCGTGCCGGTCGACGATATGACCGACGAGGAGGCGCGTGACGAGCGTTACGGCTTCATCACGATGGAGAACCTCATCATCGCCCATCTGGAATCGCTGTTCCCGGGCATGATCATCAAGGAGGCCCGTTCCTTCCGCGTGACCCGTAACGAAGACATCGACGTGGAAGAGGATGATGCCGAGAACCTGCTCAACGCGATGGAGAAGGAGCTGCTGCGCCGTCGCTTCGGACCGCCGATCCGCTTGGAGATCTCCGACGAAACCAGCCCCTTCCTCTCCCAGCTGCTCGCCGACCAGCTCGGCGTCAGCGCCGACGAGGTGTACCGTCTGCCCGCCCCGCTCGACGCGACCGTGCTGTTCGAGCTCGGCGGCATCGACCGCCCGGACCTGAAGTACCGCCCGTTCATCCCGACCACCAACCGGCAGATCGCCGAGGTCGAGTCGAGCCGCGCGCAGGACATCTTCGCCGCCATCCGCGAGCATGACATCCTGCTGCACCACCCCTACGACTCGTTCTCCACCTCCGTGCAGGCCTTCCTCGCGCAGGCGGCGGCCGATCCGAAGGTGCTGGCCATCAAGCAGACGCTGTACCGCACCAGCTCGAACTCGCCGATCATCGACGCGCTGGTGGACGCCGCGCACGCCGGCAAGCAGGTGCTGGCGCTGGTCGAGATCAAGGCTCGCTTCGACGAGGACGCCAACATCGCGTGGGCCCGCAAGCTCGAACGCGCGGGCGTGCACGTGGTGTACGGCATCGTGGGTCTGAAAACCCACTGCAAGCTCATCGAGGTGATCCGCCAGGAGGCCGACGGCCTCAAGCGCTACTGCCACGTGGGCACCGGCAACTACAACCCGAAGACCGCCCGCATCTACACCGATCTGGGTCTGCTCACCTGCGATCCGGTGGTCGGACAGGATATGACCCGCCTGTTCAACCAGCTGAGCGGATACGCGCCCAAGTCGAGCTTCCACCGTCTGCTGGTCGCGCCGCGCACCGTGCGCACCGGCCTGATCCAGCGCATCCGCCGCGAGGAGGATGCCGCCCGCGCCGGCAAGGAGGCGTGGATCAAGATCAAGGCCAACTCGATTGTGGACGAGAAGACCATTGACGCGCTGTACCGCGCCAGCCAGGCCGGCGTGAAGATCGACATCGTCGAGCGCGGCATCTGCTCGCTTAAGCCCGGCGTTCCGGGACTGAGCGAGAACATCCGCGTGCGTTCGATCCTCGGCCGACTGCTCGAACACAGCCGCATCTACGCCTTCTGCAACGCCGACGGCCCGCAGATCGGCGAAGGTCCCGCCTCCGGCCCGGAGGTGTGGATCGGTTCGGCCGATCTGATGCACCGCAACCTCGACCGCCGCGTCGAGGCGCTGGTGCGCGTGACCGACGCCGAGCAGATCGACGAGCTGATCCGCTACATCGACCTGCAGATGGCCGACTCCACCGTCAGCTGGCATATGCAGCCGGACGGCACCTATCTGCGCCATGCCAAGGACGCCGAGGGCCGCCCGCTGGTCGACAGCCAGGAATACCTGATCAAGCGTCACCAGCGCCGCCCGCGCACCAACAACTAACCCAGTTGAACGCCCCTCTCTCGTCATCCCGAGTAGAGGGGCGTCTTTTCGTCATCCTGCGCGGAAAAGCATCACCTTTCTCGACACAATCCATGACGGCACCGCGTGTCGTGATTCAACAGCATCCAGAGTCATTGTTCGTTAAACCGTTGCCCACGCATAAATGAGGAAAGTGATTTCGCGTCAAGACCTCGAAAATCGGCGATACAGCGATAGTGTGGAGAAGGCGGCACCGGAGAACGAGACATCGCAGTGACTGCCACGACCCGCGCGCCGGCTGACAATCCAGCTTGTATACCAACACTGGAATCCTCAAACACCAGACATTCCCGAATATTGGCTCCAGTCATTCGCGCAGCTTCACAATATCGATCAGGTGCAGGCTTGGCCGGGAGGGGGCTGTCCGCGGTAATGGAGCCAATAAAAGCACCGTCTGGCGCATAATCAAGCACATGCTGCACGATGCGCATCGGTGTTCCAGTGACAAGAACGGAGGGGACCCCGATTGCTCGTAATGATTCCAGCAGCGAGACCGCTCCTTGCGCCCACGGAATGTCATCTTGGCCAGCAGTGAGACCACGCTCAACATCGTCAACGAGATGATCAATGATGACATCAGGGGGCATATCCACACCCGATGTGCGTAGAATACGAGCGCATGCTGGCAAACTTGCGCCTTCCAGCGCACGCTCCGATTCAACCGGCAGTTCATCGCCTGTTATGTTCCGGTAGAGATCGCGCTCAGCTTCCAGCCATAGCTTGTCGGAGTCAATAAGGGTTCCATCCAAATCCCACAACACCGCGGAAGGCAAATTTCTGCATGCCGCATGACTTGTCATGCCACGCCTCGGTTCCTTACACGGTATTCAAGAGGAGGAACACCCACTTTGCGACGGAAAGCAGCACAGAACACCGAAGTCGACGAGAAGCCGCACTGTTCGCATATGCGCTTGAGAGGCTCATCACCGTTGACAAGCAGATACTTGGCTGCATGGATACGCGCGTCCACGATATAGGCGTGCGGCGTGATGCCTGTAACCTTCTTGAACACACGGATGAAATGGTATTCGCTCACATACGCACGCGCCGCAAGTTCCTCTACCGTGAGAGGGTCACCCAAATGCGCAGAGATATATGCAATGGCGTCTTCTACGGCTTGCGATTGCCGCGCGGGAGCACCAGGCTCCTGCTCAGCAGCAAACTCAGTGAGCACGTCGGTGATGTATTTCGCCATCCGCACTTCGGAAAAGCCTTTGGCATCGTGGGACATCTGATTGATCTGCTCCATACGGCTAACCACATGGGAAGGATTACGCAAGGAGAAAGTGTTGCCAAGCTTACCGATGATAAGTTCATAGTAGGCCCGGGCGTTCACACCATCAAAATGTATCCACAGCACGTCGGTATCTCCATCGGCGCTATAGGCATGTCGATCATAACAATCAACCATCGCGAATTGTCCGGCTCTGACATGCCATGCGCCAGTCGGCAGATGCAAATCCAACGTCCCTTCACGCACGTACATGATTAGGAAGCTATCGAAGGTGGTGCGCTCAAGATGATAGCCTGGTTCGTAAACGAATTCGCCTGAACGCTGCAAGTACAGAAAAGTACGGCGGGCGATGGCCGAAGGCATGTGGATGATGAAATCCGACCGCTCAAGGTCGACGTGGCGTTCGGCAGGCTTCATTCGACGACCATTCTTTGCCGGTATTCCATCGGAGACATGCCGACATAACTTTTGAATGCGCCGCAAAACACAGTGGGCTGAGAATAGCCGCATGCGGCACAAATCTCTTGCAGACCCGCTTTGGAATTAGCCAGCATTTGCTTGGCTCGATCCATACGGGTGGCCACAACATAGGCATGCGGCGTATACCCGCTCTCACGTTTGAACGCACGCATGAAGCTTCGCTCCCTCATACCGGTCATACTGGCGAGACGCCCGACTTCAAGCGGTTCAGCAAGATGCGCATTAATGTAGGCCATCACTTTGCGCATATCGCTGTTTGAAGAGCTGGATTCCAGCGCGTCAAGTAGCAAAGCGGTGAGCATGTCGGTCAGATATTTGGCAGCTATAGGCTCGTTGATGTATTCGCCAGAACTGAACATATCGTAAATAGCCCGCAGGGGCTCTAGCACACTGTTCTCATCATCAACGGAAAATACCATGCCAAGGTGCTTGACAATGCCGTCATAATAATATCGTGCCGGCAGACCATCAAAATGCAACCACAGCACATCAGCGTCCGTCAACACTTCGTACCGATGATAGGCATAGCAGTCAATCAACACAAAGTCGCCGCTCTGGGCGATAGCATGGGTTTTGCCACCTATCACGTCCATGGAACCATTGCTTAAATGCATGATCTCAAAACTGGGATAGGACCGCCGTTCGGTCTCATGACCGGTGGCCATCCGATACATTCCCGTTTCCAGTGGATACAACAGGACTTCTTTCGCACTGCGAGTGGGTGTGTGCGTGTAGTAGTCAAACGTTCCCGACCAGAAACGATGCTTTGCCCGCTCCATGACACCTCCTATCAACGTTCCCTATGTCGGTGACGACGAATCAACGATCCGTCGTCACCGAAACTGGCGTCGCGGCAATCTTCAGACCACCATATATCGACGTTCAGCTACCGGCACCAGCTCGACAGACTCCAAGGATGCCACCAATGCATCGGCGCTTTCCGTACGGGCTGCCATCGCCGACTCGACATTTACCTTCGCTCCCTCCTTGAGAGGCGTGATGGTCAGCACCAACCTGTTGCCATTGTCTCGCATGATCTTGATATGATCGCGCAAACCAATCTCCCAGACATCGCCATTTGCAAAATTATCGCTCAACAGCGTCGATCCGGACCACAACCAGCCGATGTCACCACGGTATCGCACCTGCATTCTCACATCCTTGAGGCCGTCACTTTCCATCATCTCAAGAACGCTCGGTGGCACGGTAATGACGTAGCGTGTGTCCGACAGTCGTTCGACGGCAGCGTCAGTCAGTGCGATAGCATCATTTTCAAGCTGCGGCAATGCGTATCCTTCCGGAAGGATGCGAACCGGTGAGAACGCCCCTGCCGATTCAACTGCGATGATGCCAGGTTCGGGCACGTAGGCCGCATCATCGCCGCCGGCGAAGACCAGAGCCTCACCATTCACGACAAACATGTTGTTTGACGTGTCACGATCCACGACAAGGATATCCACGGCGCAATCATCTTTGACAGCGGTGAAGCAATCGTAATTCCTCGTCACCACATATGTCGTGCCGTCCTCGAGTGGAGCATCATTCGAAGAGGTCAGAACGGTGCCGTTTTCGAATACCATTGCGGCCTTGTCCATGCCGTCAGGGCGCATGAACACGAAAGTGCGGCGATTTGCTCCCGGCATGTCAACAACGGTAACGGGCTGCACCGTGGCGGAAACCAAAGTAATGCCATCAAGATCAAGATTGAACGGCAAAACACAATTCTCCCCATCATCAAGCCCAATCCCATCGATGGAGACAACGGAGCCGTCGGAAAGCGTCAAGTCGATACGCTCCCCACTCTTCGGAGTCATCGTGCCATGATCTTGGAAGTTGTCGATGAACACGAATCCCCGATATCCATCGGTACGCACGCACCATCGCAGGGTATCGGGATCTGACGGATCAATGGACTCCTGCCCCTCAGGTACGGCCACACCAAGCGGCGTCAACTGATGGGCGAAGGCCTGGGTGAAATAGTGCAAGGTCTTCAGTCTACGATAGGACTCCCGCACCTGTCCGAATTCGCCAAGCGCCGCCTGGAAATCATATGAACGCTTTGGGGTCTGTCCCTCATTAAGATACACACCGTCGCCCAGCGGATTCGTACCGCCTTGGAACATGTAGTAGCCAAGCACATTGCAGCCGGAGGCGAGCTTGATATTCGCCATCGCATCCACCGACTTCATCGGCAGGACGAACCGGTAATTGTACGAACTGAACATGCCGCCGCCCATCTCGCAGCAGGCATACGGCTTGGCCGAAGGCGGGTAGTTCGGGTCGAATTCCTCATTGCGAGGGCAATCATCATCATGGAAGTCGCGATAGATGTATTCATCGGTTTGCGGATGTTCACCAGAATGCGCATAGAACAGCCATGGGCGATAGGCGTACCCTCCCCACAGGGGCAGCACGTCCTCAGGCACAGGAGACCCGCCCCAACCGGTGGAGGTGTAGAACGGTACATTGATGCCGACTTCCATGGCGATTTCACGCAACTTATCCAAATACGCCATGCCGTCATGTCCGCCAGGAACCCATTCATCGGAAATCCCTGTGGTCATCTCCCACGGTGCGGACGAGTGCATGTATTCATTGTCAAGCTGGGCGGCGATGATGGGGCCGCCGTCTTTGTAATACAGGCCTTCGAATTGGGCAGCTTCGTGACGGTACAAATCATGCACCTTGTCGAGGAATTCCGGGTCGAGCGAACGCGCCTCATACGGTTTGCCATACATCCAATCAGGCAGACCGCCGTTGCGCACCTCGCCATGGTCGAAAGGTCCCATACGCACGATGACGTACAGTCCATGCTTGGAGCACAGCTCAATGAAATGACGAAGATCTTTATTGCCAGTGAAATCCCATTCGCCCTCATGTTCCTCATGATGGTTCCAGAAGATGTAGGTGGATACGACATTGACGCCGCCCATCGCCATCTTCGCCAGTTCCTCATCCCAACGGGAGGCATCCATACGCGAATAGTGGAATTCACCGCACACGCCGTAGAAAGGATTCTCTCCAACGGTCATGTAGTACGTAGTGAATCCGATGGCCTCGCCGCCGGGCGAAGTATCACACCCAGGCATTGTGATGAGAAAGGGTCTGGCCTTAGTCGCCTGAAAGCCGGTCAGATCAATACAATTGGTCATGATGAAGATTCCTTATGAATAGTTGAATGATTAGATACCCGGCACAAGCCGGCAGTGATGATTGAACGTTGCCCCGTCAGCCCTTGACAGATCCGGCCACCAGTCCAGCGACAATCCATTTCTGGCAAAAGAGGAAGAACACAAGCACCGGCACCAACGCTATGGTGGTGATGGTCATGAACAGAGGCCAGTTCGTGGTAAATTGACCCATGGCAGTGAACACCTGCAACACGATGGTCTGCTTCTCCGGCGATGCAATATAGATATTCGGCGTCATAAAATCGTTCCACGTCCACATCGTTTGAAACACGACGACAGTGGTCAGAATCGGACGAATCAGCGGCAGAACGATTTGCCAAAAAATACGGAATGGACCAGCTCCATCGATACGTGCCGCTTCGAACAACTCCTGCGGCAACCCCATCATGTATTGCACGATAAGGAAATAGCAGAACGTCGCTCCCGCCAAATAGAGAATAATAAGTCCAAGCAAAGTGTCGGTGAGGTGAGCCGCCGACTCCATCTTGTATTGGGGGATGAGCAGCGTCTGCCCCGGCAGCACGAAAGACAGCATCAGAAAAGCCCCGATTGCAGCGGTGAATTTGCTACGTTTCTGTACGATGCCATAGGCGGCGAGCGCGCCGATCAGCACCATAAGTCCCACACCCGCAACGGTGACGATAAGAGTGTTGACGAAAGCCGTCACAATCGGCAGATTGGAAAAAGCCTGAATATAGTTATCGAAGGTAAAGGCCTGCGGAATGCCGAACGGGTCTGCCATCATCTCTCCATTGGTTTTGAAGGTGTTGATGACCACCACATACAGTGGCACGGCACAGACAAGCGCAAGCGCGACAACAACGACGGAACGGATGATAGAACGAATGCGTTCCCTTTGATGCAAACTCATGACAGACTCTTTTCGATGAGGTTGGTGATGACCTGCTGCAGAGCGACAAGGGTCAGACAGCACAAGAAGAAAATCACACCGAGAGCGGAGCCAACGCCATAGCGGCCAGACTGCACGCCAGTGACGATGATGGACTGGGTGACGGTGGTGGTGGCGTTCCCCGGCCCGCCTGATGCCAGTGTGAACGGCAAATCGTACACCTTGAGACCGCCGGTCAGCAGCATAAAAATGGAAACACCCATGGCAGGCACCATCTGAGGTAATGTGATGTGCAGGAACTGCTGTCTCCGGTTGGCACCATCCACAGCCGCTTGCTCGTACAAGTCGGCGGGAATGGCTTGCAGATACGCAAGATACAACGTGGCATGCCAGCCAACCTGCGCCCACACGGCGATGAGAATCACACAAAAACGCGCAAGGGCCGGGTCTGACAACCAGGGCACGGAATCAAGACCGAGCTTGCCGAGAATCATATTCACCGCTCCATTGTCAAGCGGAGAGAAAATATACTGCCATACAAGTCCGAGCACGGCCATCGAAGGCACCGAGAAGAAAAAGAACAGCGATCGGGCGAAGTTACGCCCGAAGAACTTTCGGTTCAATGTCACTGCCAACGGCAGCGCGAGCAAAGTAATGGCAACGGTGGTCACCACAGTGTACAGCAATGTGAATCCAAGACCAGCGAGCAAGGTCGGATCGGAAAAAATAGTCGCATAGTTCTTCAAACCAACGAACTGGGCGGTGGAAAAGTCGAATCCGCCATAGTCCGTAAAGCTGAAGACGATGCTCTGCGCAAAGGGGATGAGAATAATGACGATATAGACCGCGAGCAACGGAAGAAGGAATCTCAATGAGACGAGGTTCTCCATCAGGTTGCGATGCTTGCGTTCCTTGATGCGCCGGGCTTCGTCGGAAGACGAAGCAATAGTATCGGCGCCGCGTTCGATTGCAGTCATGTCAGGACACTTTCTTGATGATACGGCTCCTGAAGTCCTTTCCCCCACCTCTCACGGATCAACGTGAGAGAAAGGACTTCGGGACGGTGAGTTCTGGCTCAGGAGAGCGTCTTGAGCTTGGTGTCCAGATTCACGCAGGCCTGATCGGGAGCGATCTGACCAAGTGCAACCTGCTGAAGTTGGGAGAAGGTTTCGGCGCGCAAAGCGGAACGTCCGGCGGTCGGCCATCCGAGAGTGTTCAGATAGACATGACCGGTGGCGAAGTACAGATCGTACGGCTCTTGAAACGTCTCATCGATTTCCGGCGTGTAGTTCTTGGTGGAAGGGATCAGTCCGGCACCGTCTTGAATGGCTTTGAGACCTTCCGGTGATGCGAGATACGTTAGGAACTTCTCTGCAGCCTCCAGCTTATCGCCGCTGGTCTTGGCGCTGATGGCATAACCAGAATCGGCAGAGCCCGGCGCCCATGCGTCATCGCCTTCCTCCAGCATAGGAATACGACCGAACGCGAAATTAATGCCAGCGTCCTTGAAAGTGTTCACATCCCAGTATCCAGAAGGCATAACCGCTAGACGACCGGCGGCAAATTCAGAACGGACTTGGTCATCAGCCAGACCGGTAACCTCGGAACCCATCACGCCTTCATCGAGGAGTTTCGCCCATTCGTCGTAATACTTCACATAGCTTTTTGCAAACGTAGTGTCACCATCACCGATCTGCTGATCAATGGACTTGTCCTGCGTCGAGGAATCATAGCCTATCCATGCTTCCACCGGAGCGCCAAGGCCGGCTTTGGGCTCCAGATAAGGCTTCTCCACACCGGCGTCCTTCAGCGCCTTAAGCATATCGATGAATTCATCCCAAGTTTCAGGAATGCTCTCGTACCCAGCTTTGGCCAGCAGATCTTTGTTATAGGCGTAGGCATTAGACCATGCCGTGGTAGACATTGAGTAGACTCTGCCATCCACAGTGGACTGCGCCTTATTCGTATCGCCGATGCTCTCCATGAACGGCTCGTCGGTCAGATCCTTCACCACGCCATTTTTGACGAGTTCAGCCAGCTGCTCGGGCGGCGCAACGAAAACATCCGCAAGCTGTCCGCCAGAGATACGGGTCTGCAAAGTCTGCTGATAGCCGGCCTGTGCACCGTTGGTGGTGCTGAACTTGACCTCAATATCAGGGTTGGCCGCTTGGAATCCTTCAAGAACCTTCGAATAGGCGTCCTGCGTGTTATTGGCAAAAAACGTGATCTCCGTTTTCCCGGAACCTCCCGCGCTGCCACAAGCAGCCAATGGCAGAACCAACGCTGCGATACCAAGGGCCGCCATCGGCTTCATGCTGAACTTCATCGTCCCTAACCTCCTTGTTGAAGACAATTCATGATCATTCTTATCATTTTTAACAACTCGTTGTCGAGATCACATCATTGTCTGTTTTTCTACTTTATTACAGAAGAGAATAGAAAATCTCAGCAGTTTTCTAAACTCTATATCATGGTTTGATACATGTCAATTATGTGTCCGATTTTCTACATATCATATTCTTTTTTTGCTATAGAATATATAATTCTTGACATCTGCTGTTATATAGCAACTGCACCCAATAAACAGTTCGGCCCCTTAAACGAAAGAGGTCCACGACTCCAGCCGCGGACCTCTTTCGGATATTGCCATGCCATCATCTGCGCATGCGTTTGAGCGCCAGCAGCAAGACACCCGCTGCGACCAGCGCACCAGATATCATCGTCGACACAATAGTCGCGGCACCCGTATTCGAGATATCATCCTCGTCTCCCGACTGCTGAACATTGTTCGCGCGCGCACCAGTTCCACGGTCATCATCTTGACCGGAACCATTATCCGTGTCGGAATCAGGATTCGCCGTACCGTCAGGATTTTCAGTATCCTTCACCGAGGCATTACCCAGATAACCGAACTCTACGGCATCGATAACCGCCCAATCTCCCGCTAAAGCATCAACCGCAAAGGTCACAACAGCATTCCCGCCATTCGTTGAGAATTCCAGCGAGCTCGGCAGATAACCGGCACTTGGCTCAATGACACGCTCAGCCAGTAATGCACCACTTTCGTCTCGTATTTGCATCGTGAGCACGCCGGTGACTCCGGAATAAGTGGCGGCACGCAGTACGTACCGCCCAGCTTCAAGTCCTATCAAATGTTGCGACACTTCAGCGGTATATGCAGATTCGTTCCACAATGACAGGCCGAATCTTCCCTCATACGCGCCACCGAACCCGCTACGATCCTGACGAATCACAGAATTGGCAGGTAGTTGCGTCACGTCCCAGTTTGCAATCGAATCATATCCGGAAGCCCCTTCTTCTTCGAATCCAGGGTTGAGAACAGGAATAGCACGAGCCAAATGCAAGGTGACTTCCGCCTCGCCCCCTTGGGAAACCATAACAGAGTCGTCCTCATCGGACAAGCAGCCTTCTAGCGTTACGGCAACGGTACGCGCGCCTGACAAGACACCTTCAAATCGGAATCTGCCATCCGCACTAGTCGTTACGGTACCGCCGCCGTCGTCAAGAGTGACCACCGCACCAGCGACAGGTTGATCGTCAACTCCGAGCACCATGCCTGAAATCGTTCCGACATCGCCCTCAAGAATCCGATTGACGCGCATGCCATCAGTAACATGCACCTGTTCGGATAGCGTCACAAAGCCCGGCTTAGTTATCTCCAGCGTATACGCCCCGGCAGGAACGTTGCGGATGGTAAACGCCCCCGTTATATCAGTACCGGTCGCATAAATCTCGCCGTAGGATGAGTCGATAAGCTTCACACCAGCCTCATCAAGCGAACCGCCGTCAGAACTCTGCACCATTCCGGACACATCACACAAACCTTGCACACCTGACAATTGGATGGCATCGACGTTCACAGTATCCCCTGCAGCGACGGAGACACCGACCTTTGCAGCCGCCCCCAGTTCACCGGCGGAGACCGTTACATCGACGACACCAGTTTCGACGCCAGCGACGAAAAACCCGCCATGGCGATTGGTCGTCACAGTAATACCGCCAGCCGTTACCGCAACGCCACGGACCGGCCGTCTTTCACCGTCCACAACAGAGCCGACGATGTTTCCACCGCTCACGCCACGAGTGTTCTGCATATAGGCATCAAGCGCGGGCAGTGCCTTGCCATCAAAATCAAACAAAGCGGTATTATCCACAACATTGACATCCAGAGAGTCGTCCTTTTCGGCCATTGCCCAACCGACACGCCCACCCGCATACAGCATCACTGGATCCCAATTCACCACTAGGCGATGTAACCATGATGAACGATGCATCAGACCTCCTTGTCATTCACATATTTCAAACATTGCTTGGGTTTTCTCATCCCATCTTTGGGATAATTCATCGTAATCTGACGTTCAGGCCACTCCATCAAACGGAATTGCGCACTGATATAGAAAAACAACTCATTCAAGCCTCAGACACGAAGATCAAAATAGCTGGAGGGAGAACCTGGTTAGGCTCTCCCTCCAGTCGAAAACCCCATGACACAAATCAAGTGTCAGTCGGCATCCAGTCCTTACAAGGTGTGACGGTGTTCCAGTTCGTCGAGGAACAGGTTGGCCTGGATGTGGCTCGGGTCCTCGGCCAGAGCTTCGGACAATAGCTCACTCGCCTTGTCAGCGTTCCCCAATCCGATGTTGGCAAGGGCCATCACGTACTCACAATGAATGTGGTTCATCCGTGTGTAGTCCTTGTCGTAGATAAGGAAATCAGGCAGGGACACGGCGAAGTATTCGATGCTGACCTCGTCTTCCAGATGCTGTTCGCCAAAGTCAAGCAGACGGTAGAAGCGGGCGTTGGCCGGACCGGTCTCGCCGAGCGCCTGATGTGCCAGTCCTTGGAAGAGGATCATCTCGGCGGGCTGGTCGTTGTAGTACATCGCGCCCTTCACCTCGTCGGGACCGACGGTTGCCCTGCGGAACTCGTCACATGCGGTCTGCTCGTTGCCGAGCTGGCGCTCGATCACGCCGAGATAGTAGTGCAGGTCGTTGTCTTTCTGCCCCTCGAGCTTACCCTCGCCCAAATTCTCCGGATACGACTGCGCCTCGACCAGCAATTCCTTGGCTCGAGCCCAATCCTCGGAGGCCATGGCGTCCTTGGCCAGCAGAGTGAGAGCAATGCGGTACTGCGCGGTGACCTTGCCTTCGCCTCCCTCCCACGGATGGAACCGCCGCTTGCCCATGAGTTCATAGGCTTTGGCGTGATTACCGGTGAGGTTGAGCACAGTGAGGTATTCGATGGTCAAATCGTCGCGCCCGTCAATCACGTCAAGATGCTTCTCGAATTCACACAGGCGGCGCTCATAGCTCCATCCCAGCGTGCGGTGCAGCTGATCAAGTTCAAGAAACACACGTGGATCGGACTCGTCCAGTCGGAACGCCTCCTCCATTTCGGCGAGCGACGCGTCTGCGTCATGCCGCTTGTTGTAATAGGCCAAGGACAGATTGCGGTGCACGGTCGGGAAGCCCGGGTCCGCATCCTCGCTGCGCTCCCACAGTTCGATGGCCGTATCGAACTGCAATCGGTCGTAATACAGACAGCCAAGATAGTAGGACGCCTTGGGCGTGGCAATGGCGCACGCTTGCCCGCGTTCGATCGCGCCTCGCAGCACGGCGATGTCCTCAAGCTTGTTCGGGAAGCAGTAGGCGCCATCCGCAGATTCGGCGGCCTTCAAGTGGACGAGCGCGTCATCGTCGTACCCAAGCCGGGCCGCGAGATCGGATTCGTAGTATCTCACCATCGGATCGCGCTGATCGGCGCGAGACAATAGCGCGAGGGCTTCATCGAACGCGCCGAAGGCGATGTAGTCACGGGCGGTTTTGAGGTAGTTCTGCGCAAAGCCGCGCATAAGAGCAAACACACGCTCGTCGCCGTCTGCCAAGAAGCGTTCGAAACCGGAAACGAAGTCGAACGCATCGTCTGCAAGATTCGCTTCAACCATGGCACGGGCTTCATCGACGCGTCCGAGACGACGCTCAATATATGCCTTGAGACCGCGGGCACGGAGGTTCTTCGTGTTTCTCGCCAACGAGCGCTCCATGAAATCGAGGGCGTTCTGCCATTCGCCGCGACGAGCGGCAACGGCGGAGAGCCAGTACCAGGCGTGCTCCTGCTGGGCATCGTCCCATGTGGCCTTGTAAAAGGCATCATAGGCCGCATCATCATGACCAAGGAACAACTCATTGAGACCAAGGTTCGTATAGACCTCGGAGTCGTATGGGTTCGGATTTCGATAAGTAAGACGATCAATCGCCGCATCGAAATATGGCTTGGCCTCCTCGAAAGCGCCACGGCGCATGAGCAGGCGACCATACGCGTTATTGATACGTGCGTCGCCCGAATCTCTCTTTAGCCCTTCCAGATAGTAGGAATCCGGCAAATACGTGGCGTGACGGTACTGCTCAAGATGCAAGCCGGTCAAAAAAAGCTCTTCGATGGAGAGGATGTCCTCGGGCGCGGCGGCGGCCCGCGCGGGCTCGGGCACCTTGTCGATCTTCTCTGGTTGTGGCGTGTAAGCCACGAGCGTGCGGCCGTCGACAGTGTCGGTCACCGTCACGGTCATATCGGTCGGAGAGGCTCCGTGAGTAGCGAACTCGGCGGACACAACGTTGGTTGGGGACATCGGCGCCACGGTCTCGAACAGTGTCTCACCCGCGGCGGTCGTCACAGCCACGTGCGCGGCGGCGACGGCATGGGTGGCATATACGGTGACGCGTCCCTGCCCATCGCTCAATCCTGCACCGTCGACGCCCTCAATCTCCCCGGCGGCCTTCGCCGGGTCGACCGGGCCGAACTCGAGGTTCACCGCGGCGTCGAGGGTGGCATTCTTGACCAGCCCCACGCCCTTGTATGGCATGAAGTATTGCGTGAACTTCTTCGATTCGAACGGTTTGAGCCAGGTGAAGTCGGGCTGGTTGTCGGTGTACACACCGGTCATGAGCTCGGCGTACGGACCGTTCTCATCCGTCAGGTTGCGGTCCCAGGTCTGACCGAAGTCGCCGCAGCCCCACACCCACTGCTTCTTACCAGGGCTGATGTGATGGTCGGCGTAGTGCAGAATGCCCGCGCCTACACCGAAATCGTAACCGCCCACAAAGTCGTACTCAGAACCTGCCGCCATATAGGAGGTCGGTACAGGGACGTTCTTATAGCGTCCGATGTCCACGCCCTCGGAATAGTCATGCTTGTAGTAAGTGCCAGTGGCGATCGGATAGCGGGAGACGTCGCGCTTGCCGTGGTCCATCACGGCGGCCACGTCCGGCGGCATGACTGTGCGCGTGTGCTCGTTGACCGGCACGGCCGGATTGGCCCACCACAGGAAGGTCTGCGGGAAGCTGGTGCCGTTGTATAGGTCGCCGGTGATCTCGATGTATGCCTTGCCCGGATACAGCGCGATGGTGGTGACGACCTCGGTGCCATGGATTTGGTCGACGTCGTGGCATTGCACGCCCTTGCCGCCATCGGACAGGTCGACGAGCTGGTAGTCGACTGGCATGTAGGTGGTCGGACGGTGATGTTGGGGCCAGTTGAATTCGATGCCGCCGGAAATCCACGGGCCAAGCAGACCGACAAGCGCCGGCTTGATCACGTCGTTGCGGTACACGAAGTCGTAGTCGTTGGTCTTGTCCTTGGCATACTGGATACGTCCGCCCAACTCAGGTAGCACCGTCACCTCGAGATACTCGTTCTCGATGATGACCGCTTTGTATCGCTTATCGACCTTCTCGTCCTTGATGGACTCGATTACCGGATACGGATATACCTTGCCCGTCGATCCCTGATACACACGCTTCTCAATGAACTGAGGGTTTTTATCCGGATCCCCGACCTCATAGGTGGGAATAACGAGAGTGGTGTCACGCACGGCTACAGCGGATGTGCGCGCGTTGTCGGTCGTGGTCTCAATCATGCCTGCGGCTCCTTTCGAATGCGGGGATGACTCATTTGCATTGTGTTCTCTTATTGGTTCACGACAACCATGTCGTTTTCCTGATTTAACGATATGACCGTTTTTCAAGTATCTGTATAGAATGCTTGCATCTTTATATCTAAAAATTGCTCACCACGAATACCACATTCGCACTGATTTACTTAGTAGCTGACACATGCGCGCAATCATCTATCCCCATCGACAAACAGACACTGCCTCCCGTGCAAAAACTTGCGCATTCCGTCGTGCACCGCGTTATCGCCGCATACAATACAACTATGGGAACCAAGATGAGACAGATCGTGGAGGCGGCCGGCGGAATCCTGTACCGGCTGCGTCCCGCGCCTTCTTCCGGTGAGGATGCCAAGCGCATCCTCGAGCGCATCGAGGTGTGCGTGGTGCACCGCCCGAAATACGACGATTGGAGCTGGCCGAAGGGCAAGCTGGAGATCAACGAATCGCATCGCCACGCCGCCGTGCGCGAAATCAGCGAGGAGACCGGCGTTCCCGTGGCGTTGGGACCCTACTTGGGCGAGGTCGAATACCCGTTGGACCAGGAGGGGCGCAAATCCCGCCGTTCCAAGGACCGCTCGGCGGACACCAAACACATCCTCTACTGGATGGCCACCCCCGTCAGCGATGAGGACGCCGAGCGCATGCACGCCGCTCTAGGCCCGGTGCAGCGCGCGGACGTCGGCGAAATCGACGATATCGTGTGGGTGTCGGTGACGAAGGCGCGCAAAATGCTCACCCACTCCACCGACCGCGATGTGCTCGCCCTGTTCGTGGACCGCATCGAGGAGGGCGCGGCGCAGGCCGTGCCGGTGCTGCTGGTGCGGCACGGCAAGGCCGAGGCGCGCAAGAACTGGAAGGGCACCGACGCGAACCGCCCAATCACCCCGAAGGGCGCGGCCGACTCCTACGCGCTCAACCGCGAACTCGCCTGCTACAACCCGACCCGTCTCGCCACCTCGCCGTGGCTGCGCTGCCAGCAGACCCTGCAGGGGCTCTCTTGGCAGACCAACCAGCCGATGGTCCATCTCGACGCGCTGACCGAAGACGCCTACGCCGAGAATCCGAAAGCCGCGTGGGACACGCTGCTGAAGGAGATCCAGCTCACATTCGCCAGCGGACGAACCGACGCGATCTGCATGCACCGCCCGGTGATCGGTGGTATGTTCAAATACCTGCGCGCGATGTGCGCGTCGAAAATGCTGGCGAAACGGCTGATCGCCAAATCGCCGTACATGCCGACCGGCACCGCCGTGGCCCTGTTCGTGACGGGTGGCCCGGACGGCCTCAAGATCATCGATATCCAAAAGGTGGCACCACTTGTCTATTAATCCCTCGCATTTCGGCCCCGGCAACGGGTCGGTGCGCGCGGCCGGCGCGGGATTCGCCCCGTCCGGCGTGGGCGCGCGGCCGAGCCGCCCGGGCCAACTCGCCCCCGGTCTGCTTGAGCAGATGGCCGGCGGCATGGATCCGCAGGCGGTCAGCGAACTGGCGCATGTCTCCGCGGCCGCGCTGCTCGACCGCGTGCATCACAGCGAGGATCCGGCCGTGGTGGAGCGCGTGCTCACGCTGGTGGACCGCGAGGGCGTGGATGTGATCGCCGAATTGTGGAGCTCCTCCGAACCGGATTCGCTGCCCGGCATTCTGTGGAGGCTGTATATGCTGCGCACGTGGATGCGCCAGCATCGCGATTCGATCGCGCGACTGTGGCGCGTGGGCGAGCCGGTGGCGACGTCCGCCTCCGCCATCGCCGGTGTGGATCAGGCCCCCACGGAGGATGACATCGCCCGGCTGGCGGATTCGATTCTCTCCGGCGCGTTCACCGGTGATTTCGCCGTGGCGCTGGAACGCGCCTACGCCTTCACCGACGTGGTGGCCACCGGATTGCGCGTCGAGGCCCACAAGATGGTCGTCGCCGCGAACAACGGCGCGGCCGCCGGTTCCGCCGTCGATTCGGCAGGCGGCATCGACGAGAACGCCCTGCGCACCAAGGCCGCGCGTCTGATGCACACCGCCGGCAATCTGTTCGCCACCGCCAAGGACTTTCAGCACGGCGCGAATCTGTGGCGTCGGGGACGCCTCGAGTAGGCCCTTAACCCCCCGATATTCCCCGCCTTTTCCGAGCAAGCGCCTGTCCGGGGTCGTATGACGGAGTAAGGTTGAAACCAAACGCATACGCGATTCACCCACGGCGGGAGGAGAAGCCATGGTCAACATCTCCGATGTGGCGCGCGCCGCCGGGGTCTCCAAAGCCACCGTCTCCTACGTGCTGTCCGACGATCCGCGCATCACGGAACAGACGGCCGCCAAAGTGCGCAAAGCGGTCGCGGATCTGGGCTATACCGTCAACCACGCGGCCCGCGCGCTGTCGGTGAAGAAAACCATGACCTTGGGCATCATCTCGCCCGCATACCACGGCTCGTACCTATCGGCGCTGTTCGGCCTGCATATGTATCTGCTCTCCGAGCAGGCGGCGAAATTCGGATACGACACTCTCTCCATCTGCAGTGACTCCGGCGACCAGGCGCTGAACAAGGCGTGGGCCTCGAAGAAGGTCGACGGATTCATCCTGATGGACGTCAGCGACGACGATCCGCGCCTGTCCATGGCGGCCTCGCTGGGCGCGCCGACCGTGGCGTTCGGCTCCCCGAAGGATTCCTACGGACTCGACACCGTCGACAGCGATTTTCCCAAGGCGGCCCGACGCACCATCGAATACCTCGCGCAGGAGGGGCATACCGAAATCATCCTGCTGCTGTGGTCGCATAACATTTTCCGCAGGAAGATGGGCTTCGCGCTGCGATTCCGCGACACCATCATCGAAGAGGCCAAAGCCCGCGGCATCCAAGTGCATATCGTCTTCCCCGAAGACGACGAATCCGACCCCGCCGTGACGATTGCAGAGTCGCTGCGTGATTACCCGAGCGCCACCGCCATGGTGCTGCACAACGAATCGGCCACCATCGTCGCCTCGCAGACCTTCACCGACCTTGGGGTGCGCGTGCCCGACGACCTGCGCGTCGTGACGCTGTTCCCCAAACAGCTGTTCAATTCGATGAGGATTCCCTTTGTCTCCATCGACATCGACATCTCGGTTTTGGCGGAGACGGCCATCATGCTGCTGCTCTCACGCATCGCCAACCACGACGCGCCGATGGTCAGGCAGGCTTTTGACTTTCCTATGTCGCTTAAATACCAATAATCACAAGGGTTTGCGGCCTTAGTGCCAAAAAACGATTTGCATTGTATTGATAAGGGTGTTATATTTATCCCATTGAACCGGTTAAATAACCACAGGCCAGTCGTCATCAGCGCTGTTCACGACGAGCCTCCCCTAGGAACGGCACCGAAACCGCCCAATCAAAAACCCTCCGAAAGGAACAGAGATGAACACCTCCACTGCCCGTCGCATCCTCGCCTCAATCGCGGCCTGCGCCACCGCCGTCAGCCTCGCCGGCTGCGGCTCGGCCTCCTCGCAGGACGCCAACACCATCGAATTTTGGGATCCGTACCCCCAGAAGACCGCCGACAGCACCTGGGAGGCCTTCGTCAAGGACTGCGCCCCCGAGGGCTACACGGTCAAGCGCGTCGGCTACGCCCAGTCCGATCTGCTCAACAACCTGACCACGGCCGTCAAGGCCGGCAACGCCCCGCAGATCGCCCTGATCGACAACCCGAAGATGCCGACCGCCGTGGATGCCGGCCTGGTCACCGACATCGAGGCCGCCGGCGTGGACGTCTCCGGATTCGACGCGAACATCGAGGGCCCCGGCATCATCGACGGCGTGCAGTACGGCGTCTCCTATGGCTCCAACGCCCTCGGCCTCTACTACAACCCTGAAGTGCTGGAGAAGGCGGGCGTCGACCCGGCCTCCATCACCGACTGGGATTCCCTGAACGCCGCCATCGAGAAGGTCGTCGAATCCGGTGCCAAGGGCATCACCTTCGCCGGCATCTCCGGCGAGGAGGGCACCTTCCAGTTCCTGCCGTGGTTCTGGGGCGCGGGCGGCGACCTGACCGACGCCGCCGGCTCGCAGGCCGAGCAGGACGCGCTCGATCTGGTCTCCGGCTGGGTCAAGAACGGCTGGGCTCCCAAGTCCGTGGCCACCGACAACCAGTCCGCCGCCTGGGATCTCTTCCTCACCGGCGAATACGGCTTCTCCGAGAACGGATCCTGGCAGGCCGAATCGGCCAAGGAACAGGGCTTCGAGATGATCTCCATCCCCGCCAAGGACGGCGGCGTGGCCCCCGTGCCCACCGGCGGCGAGTTCATCACCATCCCCACTCAGGAGAACATCAGCGACGAGAAGCTGCAGGCCACCGTGGACGTCATCGAATGCCTGATCGGCACGGATGAGAACCTCAAGGCCACCAACGACGAAATGGTCTACCTCGCGGCCAAGAGCGACGTGCGTGAGCAGCAGGTCGCGGAGAACGACGTCTGGGCCCCGTGGGTCGACGCCGTGGAGAGCGCCGAGGGCCGCACCACCGAGGTCGGACTCGAATACGAGACCATCTCCGCCCAGCTTTCCGAGGATCTTCAGGCCGCGCTCAACAGCTGAGCCCGCACCTCAAGCCCCACTCCACACTTCCCTTCCCCTTCCTTCATGGGTACGGCCCAGTGCCTACCGGGCCGTACCCTTTCCCATACCTTCGCACACCCCGCCATCCCCCTCCAGCTTCATCGTTCCACTCGAAAAAAAGGTGCATTATGTCCCATTCCGCTCCACAGGTGCAGACGCGACGCCGCGTCAAGCCCACCACGCTGGCGGCGATCGGTTTCGCCGCGCCGCTGGCCATATACATGCTGATCTTCTACGTCGCTCCGCTCATCCAGAACATCTCCATGAGCCTGCACCGCTTCACCCGCAAAACCTTCATCACCGGAGACGCCCCCTGGTCGGGACTCGAGGTCTACAAGGAGGTGCTCTCCACCCCCGAATTCTGGACCACCCTCAGGCAGACGCTGATTTTCGTGGCGTTGTCCATCATCTTCCAATACGCGCTCGGACTGGCTCTGGCCGTGTTCTTCAACCAGCATTTCAAACTCTCCGGCCTGCTGCGCGGCGCGTTCCTCGTGCCCTGGCTGCTGCCGCCGATGATCTCCGGCACCATCTGGCAGTGGATGATGGACGCCGACAACGGCATCATCAACAGATTCATCGGACTGTTCGGCATGGATCCGGTCTGGTGGCTGCAGGCCGACCGCTCGCTGTGGGCCGTGATCATCGCCAACATCTGGCTGGGCATCCCATTCAATCTGGTGATTCTCTACTCCGGACTGCAGAACATCAGCGTGGACCTGTACGAGGCCGCCTCACTGGACGGCTGCAACGCGTGGCAGCGCTTCTGGAAGATCACCTTCCCGCTGCTCAAGCCCGTCACCATGATCACCCTGCTGCTGGGCTTCGTCTACACGCTCAAAACCGTGGACATCATCTGGATCATGACCAAGGGCACCGGCTCGTCGCGAACCCTCGCCACCTGGGCCTATGAGATGGCCTTCGGCAAGGGAACCTCCGCGACCATCCAATACTCCGAGGCCTCCGTCATCGGCACCATACTCATCGCCATCGCACTGATCTTCGCGTTCGTCTACCTGTGGGCGCAGCGCAACGAAGAGGAAGGAAAGTAAGATGCAGCAACGCTCCACTTGGTGGAAGACCGCGATCGGCGTGGTCCTCACCCTCATCATGCTGTTCCCCATCTACTGGATGATCAACATCGCGTTCACCGACCGTTCCGCCATCCGCTCGGGCGACCTGTACCCCAAGAGCTTCACGATGGAGAACTTCCAGCGGGCCTTCTCCGACCAGCTGCCCTACCTCGGCACCTCGCTGCTGATCGCCATCGGATGCGTGCTTTTCACGCTCGTCATCGCGATGCCCTCCTCGTACGCCATCGCGTTCCTGCTGCATAAGGGGCGCAAAACCACCAACTTCCTGCTGATCGTCGCCCAGATGATTCCGGCCGTGGTCATGGCGCTCGGCTTCTACCAGATCTTCAACGAGATCGGCCTGCTCGACACCATTCCAGGCCTGATCATCGCCGATTCGACGGTGGCCGTGCCTTTCGCCGTGATGCTGCTGAGCTCCTTCATGATGGGCATGCCGCACTCCCTGATCGAGGCCGCCCAAATCGACGGCGCGAACCAGTGGACGGTGTTCGCCAAAATCGTGGTGCCGCTTTCGCGCAATTCGATTGTGACCACCTCGCTGTTCAGCTTCCTGTGGGCGTGGAGCGACTTCATGTTCGCCTCCACCCTCAACGCGGGCGGCGGGCGTCTGCGCCCCATCACCATGGGCCTGTACGACTACATCGGCGCGCAGAACCAGGAGTGGGGTCCGATGATGGCCACCGCCGTGCTGGCCTCCATCCCCACCGCCCTGATGCTCATCGTCGCCCAGAAGTACGTGGCCGCGGGCGTGACCGCAGGCGCCGTCAAGGACTGAGCGCCCACCCATCCCAAAACAATGCGTTCCGTGGAGAGGCCGTCGCCGGCTTCCCCACGGAACTCCAACCAACAAAGGACCCATCATGACCGTAGTAACGTTCGCAGCGGACGGCAACGCACTGACCTGGACCGGCGACGGCGAATACCTGCGCATAGAGCCGTGGGGAGCGGATTCCATCCGCGTCCGCTCCGCCCGCATGCACGAAGTGGAGAATCCCGAATGGGCGCTGCTGCCCGAACCGGCCTCCCCCAGCCCCGACGCGCGCGTCGACATCGACGAAGCGGCCAACACCGCCCAACTGCGCAACGGCAACATCGTGGTCAAAGCCGTGGCCACCGACGGCGTGTACAGCGGATCGGGCTATGAGGAGCCCCGCTGCGCGCTGACCTTCCTCACCGCCGACGGCAAGGAACTGCTGCGTGAAGCGCCGCGCGGCGGATCGCTGAACCTGCATGCCCGCCGCTTCCAGCCGATCACCGGCGGGGAATGCAAAGTCACCGTCTCCTTCGAAGCCCCCGCGGACGAACGCCTCTACGGCATGGGCGAATACCAGCAGAACGTCATGGATCTCAAGGGCTGCACGCTGGAACTCGCGCACCGCAACTCCCAAGCGTCAGTGCCGTTCGTGGTCTCCTCCGCCGGATACGGCTTCCTGTGGAACAATCCGGCCATCGGATCGGTGACCTTCGGCAAGAACCGCACCGAATGGAAGGCCGACGCCACCAGCCAGATCGACTACTGGATCTGCGCGGGCGGCACCCCCGCCGCCATCATGGAGCATTACGCCGACGCGACCGGCCACGCGCCCGTCATGCCCGAATGGGGACTCGGCTTCTGGCAGTGCAAGCTGCGCTACTGGAACCAGGAGCAACTGCTCGAAGTGGCGCGCGAATTCAAGCGCCGCGAAATCCCCATCGACCTGATCGTCATCGACTTCTTCCACTGGCCCCACATGGGCGACTTCCGCTTCGAGGAGGAGTTCTGGCCCGATCCCAAGGCCATGGCCGACGAACTGCACGAGATGGGCATCAAACTCATGGTCTCCGTGTGGCCGCAGGTGGCCGTCGCCTCCGAGAACTACGCCGAGATGAAGTCGCGCAACCTGCTGGTCAAGGCGGACGCGGGCGAGGACATCGGCATGATGTTCGAGGGGCCGAGCCAGTTCTATGACGCCACCAACCCCAGGGCTCGCGCCTACGTGTGGGGCAAATGCCGCGCCAACTACGCCGAGCTGGGCGCCGACGCGTTCTGGCTCGACGAGGCCGAACCGGAGTACGGCACCTACGATTTCGAGAACTACCGCTACTTCGCCGGCCCCAACCAGCAGATCGCCAACCTGTACCCGCGCGAATACAACCGCGGCTTCTACGAGGGCCAGCTGGCCATGGGCCGCGAGAACGAGATCGTGAACCTCACCCGTTGCGCATGGGCGGGCTCCCAGCGCTACGGCGCACTGGTGTGGAGCGGCGACGTGGGATCCACCTTCGACGATCTCAAAGCGCAGGTGACCTGCGCCATCCATATGGGCATGGCAGGCATTCCGTGGTTCACCACCGATATGGGCGGATTCCACGACGGCGACATCAACTCCGACTACTTCCGCGAGGTGCTCGCCCGCTGGTGCCAGTTCTCCTGCTTCTCCCCCGTGATGCGCAACCACGGCGACCGCAGCGGGCTGCAGCCGGACGGCACGATGAAGCAGACCATCACCAACGCCGCCGGCGAGCATCGCTCGCCCTCCGGCGCGGACAACGAGCCGTGGAGCTACGGCGAGGATGTGGAGGCGGTGTTCGTCAAGTACATCGGCATCCGCGAGAAGATGCGCGAGTACATGCGTGAGCTGTTCGACGAGGCCCACCGCACCGGACATCCGCTGATGCGCGGCCTGTTCTACGAGTTCCCCGACGACGCCACCGCCGCGGACATCGCGGACGAATACATGCTGGGCGCCGATCTGCTGGTCGCGCCGGTGGTCGAGGAGGGCGCACGTTCACGCGAGGTCTACCTGCCGGGAGACGCCGGCACCAGCTGGACCAGCCTGCATGACGGCAACGTGCACCAGGGAGGCGTCACGATTGAAGTCGACGCTCCGCTCGATGTGATTCCGGTGTTCGCCCGCAACGGCCGCGACCACGGTCTGGCTGGCGCGCTGTAACCGGAAGCGTCTCCGCGCGGCGGCAAGCCGCGAACCATTCCTGTGCCCCATCGACGAGAATTCGTGGATGGGGCACATCGCGTCGAACGGCGGGCTTACGCGGGGCGGCATCTTTTTTAAGCGGAACGCATCATCCGCGCGCGCCCTCAGCCGCGCGTGCCTTATACTGATATCCGCGTCGGGCCGTGCTTAAGCCCCGGGCTCCATTTTTTGCCGCCGCGAGCGGCCCTTGCGCCGACAGGCGCTTTCACGGTTCGGCGCATTCCCTCTTTCTTGAGCGATTCTTGTCTCGAATTCCGCTTAGTGCCTGCACCGGCGGTATCCGTCATAGCAGAATGCAAATAACTCGCGTGACTTATTGGTATGAATTACCAAAAAGTCGCGTGACTTTTTTGCATCAGCGCATAAAACTCGCGCAAGTTATTTGCATTAGGGCACATGCGTCCGGTTTACCGACACCTCACGAAACGCCGTGGTGCGACTTTGTTGTAGCGCTACAATTTTAGCGCTACAATGATACTGGCGCGTGACGTCGGATACCTCTTCCCCGAACGTCACGCACACCTTATCCGCACCGACGCCTCAGACGGCGCCGACCAGCACAGGAGCTGCCATGACCACCACCCACACTTTCCGAGCCTTGGGCAACGCCCTCGAATGGACCGGAGACGGAGAGTATCTGCGCATCGAAGCATGGGGAGCGAACAGCGTGCGCGTGCGCGCCCGACTGATGGAACCCATCGCCCCGGCCGACTGGGCCCTGCTCGAGCCTGAAGCAGGCACCGCGCCCACCATCGCCATCGAGGAACGCGCCGACGGTGGCGCCACCGCCAGCCTGACCAACGGCGATCTCGTCGTCACCGCCGAAGCCAACGCGGAAGGCAGCGCCTGCCGACTCGGCTTCGCCAAAACCGACGGCACCATGCTGCTGCGTGAATCGGGCGACGGCGGCGCGCTGCGTCTGCGCGCCCGCAAGTACGAGTCGCTGCCCGGCGGCGGCGCACGCACCACCGTGACCTTCGAGGCGAACGACGCCGAACATCTTTACGGCATGGGCGAATACCAGCAGCCGGTGATGGATCTCAAGGGCACCACGCTGGAACTCGCGCACCGCAACTCGCAGGTCTCCGTGCCCTTCGTACTCTCCTCCGCCGGATACGGCTTCCTGTGGCACAATCCGGCCGTCGGACGCGCCACCTTCGCGCGCAACACCACCCAATGGCAGGCCGCCGCCTGCGACCAGATCGACTACTGGGTCACCACGGGCGGCACCCCCGCGCAGATCGAACGCCAGTATGCCGACGCGACCGGCCACGCGCCCGTCATGCCCGAATGGGGCCTGGGCTTCTGGCAGTGCAAGCTGCGCTACTGGAATCAGGAGCAACTGCTCGAGGTGGCGCGCGAGTTCAAGCGCCGCGACATTCCCATCGACCTGATCGTCATCGACTTCTTCCACTGGCCGCTGATGGGCGACTTCCGCTTTGACGAGGAGTTCTGGCCCGATCCCAAGGCCATGGCCGACGAACTGCACGAGATGGGCATCAAACTCATGGTCTCCGTGTGGCCGCAGATCGACCTCGAGTCGGAGAACTACGACGAGATGCGCCGCAACAACTACCTGGCCAAAACCCGCCAGGGCAAGGACGTGGGCATGTGGTGGCCGCGCGACAACCAGTTCTTCGACGCCACCAACCCCGAGGCGCGCGCGTACGTGTGGGCGCTCTCCAAGAAGAACTACACCGACCTCGGCGTGGACGCGTTCTGGCTCGACGAGGCCGAGCCGGAATGGGGCGGCGACTACGACTACGACCACTACCTCTACCATCTCGGCCCGGTGAACAAGGTCGGCAACGTGTACCCGCAGCTGTACAACAAGACCTTCTACGACGGCCAGCTCGCTATCGGCCGGCAGGACGACATCGTGAACCTCACCCGCGCCGCCTGGGCCGGATCCCAGCGCTACGGCTCGCTCGTGTGGTCGGGCGACGTGCACTCCACCTTCGATGACCTCAAAGCGCAGATCACCTGCGCCATCCACATGGGCGTCGCAGGCATCCCGTGGTTCACCACCGACATGGGCGGATTCGCGATGGGCGACCCGGAGAGCGAGGAGTTCCGCGAGCTGTACGCGCGCTGGTGCCAGTTCTCCTGCCTCTCCCCCGTGATGCGCAACCACGGCGACCGTCTGCCCGGAACCCGCGTGCCCGGCAAGCCCACCACCGACCGCAAGGGCAACCCCATCGACCACATCCACACCGGCGCCGACAACGAGCCGTGGAGCTACGGCGAGACCATCGAGAAGCTGATGATCAAGTACATCCACGTGCGCGAGGCCCTGCGCCCGTACACGCGCGAGCTCTTCGACGCCGCCCACACCGACGGGCAGCCCTTGGTGCGCGGCCTGTTCTACGAGTTCCCGAACGATGAGGCGGCGGCCAACGTGGCCGACGAGTACCTCTTCGGACCGGACCTGCTGGTCGCGCCGGTCACCGAATTCGGCGCGCGCTCGCGCGAGGTGTATCTGCCCGGCGATGCGTCGACCACATGGACGAATCTGCACGACGGCGCGCAGTACGCCGGCGGCCAGACCGTCGCCGTCGAGGCTCCGCTCGATGTGCTGCCGCTGTTCGCCCGCAACGGTGCCGACCATGGAATCGCGGGGATGATCTAGGGCTGATGCTGACGTCAGTGGGGTCGTGCGGGGAGTGCCGCACGGCCCCACTGACGTGCGCGAAGTCATGCGTCTCATGTGATTCATGACTCCGCGCGAGCACGGCCTTACGCGAAGCGATAGGAAGACAGCCCGGCCATCAGCTAGACGCGGACGTGCGTGGGTGCGGCTCCCACGCTGTAGCATGAAGAGACGCAACATGAGGGCGAAAGGAGGCGGGTATGGTCACGCTCGATGATGTGGCGGCGCGCGCCGGAGTATCGCGGATGACCGCGTCGAACGCGCTGCGCGGCAAAACGATCGTCAAAGCGGAAACCGCGCGACGCGTGCTCGCCGCCGCCAAAAAGCTCGGATACCGGCCGAATATCGCGGCGCGACAGCTCAGCTCCGGACGCACGCACGTCATCGGCCTGACCATGACCGACTTCGACCTCATCTTCCCCGCAGACCTCGCCGCCCGCGTCTCCGATTTGGCGCAGGAGCGCGGATATCAGGCGATCGTGCAGCAGACCCGCTTCTCACGCGACTTCGAACAGCGGGTTCTGGCCAGCCCGGCCACGCAGGTCTGCGACGGCACGATCGTGTGCTGGCCCAGCTCCGACGCCGCCGACATTCTGGCGTTCGGGCGCACGCAGCCGCTGGTGTTCTTCGACGGATTCGGATTGGAGGAACAGGCGGATTGCGTGTTCACCCCATGCGTCGAGGGCATGCGGGCGGCCGCGCGGCATCTGGCCCAGCAGGGCTGCCGCAACGTGCTGGTGATCGGCGATGACTATGCGTCGCCCGAGGAACTCGCCACAGCGAACACCTCCGGACGGCGGCGTCTGCTCGGCGCCATGCGCGGGCTGCGGGAGTCGGGATTGGAGTATCGCGAGGAAAACGTCTACGGGTGCCTGTGGAGCCGCCAGGGCGGATACGAGCTGATGACGCGGATTCTGGCGGAACGGCGCGATTTCGACGGCGTGTGCTGCCTGAACGATCCGATCGCCATCGGCGCGCTGAAGGCGCTGACCGATGCCGGGATCAACGTGCCCAACGAGGTCGCCATTGTGGGCTTCGACGGCGTGGAGGATGGGCGCTACACCACGCCCGGACTGACCAGCGTGTGCGTGGACGCCGGCGAGGTGGCCGCCGCATGTTTGGATTTGCTGATCTCACGTCTTGACGGCGGGGTTGCGGGGGCCGGAGCTACCGGCGCGGACGGCAAAGCCAAGGCGGACACGGTTGGCGGAGCCGCAGCTGGCAAGACCGACGGAGCCAAGAATGCCGGCACAGGCGGCGTGACCCGTACGGCCGACGCAACCAGCGTAACCGACGCGACCAGCGCAGCCGACACGTATACACCGCAGATTCGCACCGTCGGATTCACCCTCGCACGGCGTGGCAGCGCCGAACGGAATCCGGCGCTCTAGGGGAGGCTCTCGCGCGGCGCGGTCGCGGCCGGGCGGCAGTCGCGTTAATCTTGGACGTATGAGTATTGATCTTCATGTTTTGGACCATCCGCTGGTCGAGCATAAGCTCACCGTGCTGCGCAACAAGAACACCCCCTCCTCCACCTTCCGCGAGCTCGTCACCGAACTCGTGATGCTGGAGGCCTACGAGGCCACCCGCGGACTCGCCGTGGTCGACAAGCCCATCGAAACGCCGGTCGCACCGATGGTGGGCAAGCATATCGCCTCCCCCGCGCCGATCATCGTGCCCGTGCTGCGTGCGGGACTCGGCATGCTCGACGGCATGACCAAGATGATTCCGACCGCCGAGGTCGGCTTCCTGGGCATGAAGCGTGACGAGGAGCATCCCACCCAGCAGATCACCTACGCGAACCGTCTGCCCGACGACCTCTCCGGCCGTCAGTGCTTCCTCATCGACCCGATGCTCGCCACCGGCGGCACGCTGGTCGCCGCCACGCATTATCTGGCGGAACGCGGCGCGAAGGACGTTACGGCGATCAACATCATCGCCGCGCCCGAAGGCATCAAGTTCGTCGAGGAGAACATCGACCCGTCCATCGACTTCAAGATCGTGGTGTGCGGCGTCGACGAGAAGCTCGACGAAAAGTGCTACATCGTGCCGGGTCTGGGCGACGCGGGCGACCGCCTGTACGGCGTGATCGACTGATGCAGATCGACATCGCGTGCGTCGGCAGGATCAAGGAACGTTATCTTGCCGACGCCATCGGTGAGTATGCCAAGCGGCTTTCCCGTTATTGCAAACTCTCCATTCTCGAAGTGGCGGACGAGAAGACGCCCGACCACGCCAGTGAGGGCGTGGAGCGTCAGATTCGCGCCAAAGAAGGCGAGCGTATCGCCAAACATCTCAAATCAGACGCGTTCGTCGTGGCGTTGGCCATCGACGGCAAGATGCTCTCGTCGGAGGAGCTGGCGTCGAATCTCGCGCAATGGGGATTGCGCGGCATCAGCCATATCCAATTCGTGATCGGCGGATCAATCGGGCTCGACGAGGCCGTGCTGAGACGCGCGGATATGAAGCTCAGCTTCTCGAAGATGACGTTCCCGCATCAGCTCATGCGCGTGATTCTGCTCGAACAGGTGTATCGGGCCTACAAAATCAACGCGCACGAGCCTTACCACAAGTAATTACTGTCGAGAATCCGGCACGAAGGATTCGAAGATGTGGCGGTCGAACCAGGCGTCGCATTCGGCGAGTTCGTCTTGGCTGCGCACCGTCCATGAGACGGTGGTCGCGCCCATCGAGCGGGCGGCGCGCACCTGCGGTGTATTGCCGCCGCGCCAATCGTAAGCCACGAAATCGGGGCGGGACAGGCAGTCGAACACCAGCAGGCCGGCGGCCCACGCCGACGCTCCGGCCTCGCCCATCGACGCCGCTTCGGCCAGCTGACCGCGGCACACCTCCGGGCGATGCTCCTTGTACCAACGCATGGCCTGGGGGTGGAACGACTCGACGACGTACGCACCCTCGTAGTTTTGGAGCAGCGCGTCGCCCTGCTCCATCAGCAGATCGCAACGCTCATTCCAGCGGGCGTCGCAGTCGAATTTGTATTCCACAATCAGCGGCACACGGCCGGCCACAACCTTGAGCACGTCGGCGAACAGCGGCACATGCTGGTAGTAGCCTTGGGGCGCGGTGGAAGGCGTGGTGACCAGCGGCGGGCGCTGCTCGGCGCCGGGCAACGGCTTGGCCGCAGCGTCGCCCGGCTTGGAACCTTGGAACAGCGGGATGCGGGTCAGCTCGTCGTAGGTCAGGTCTTCGATGCGACGCGGGTCTCCGGCCACGCGCAGCAGATCGTCATCATGCACGACCACGACCTGGCCGTCCAACGTCAGCTGGATATCGAGTTCGATGCCGTAGCCGGCCTCGCAGGCGGCGGCGAAGGAGGCCAGCGAGTTCTCCGGAGCGATCGGACCGGTTTCGTCCGGCGTGGCGTATCCCGCCTTCATCGCCATACGGCGGGCGAGGGCCACATAGTCGCCGCTGCCCACGGCGTATTGCGCGGTCAGACCGGAGCCGGCGTCATGCAGACCGCGGTGGGCGTACCACACATCGGGAACCGCCGGCACGTAATTGCGACGCTTGTCTCCGAACGCGCGCGGGGCGAGAGCCCACGCTGCGGCGCCTGCGGCAACCGCGCCGCCGACCAGAACGTTCCTGAGGAATTTCGACATTTCGCTTCCTTCCATTTGGCTTGTCTCAAGGGTAGCCCCAACGCGCGTCAAGCCGTCGATGCGAGTTTGGTGTGCCGGGGTCTCGCCACGTCTCCAGCTAAACCGTTTGATCTGCGAGTTTGGTGTGAGGAATCGGCCATATTGGGCGAATCGGACACACCAAACTCGTTTTTCGCCTTTATGGACAGCTCAATATGGGCAACGATTGCCTCTGTCTGGTTCATATGATTGTGACGTATTGTCCGGTTTATCGTTCAACCAGCCAATCCGGACAAGAAGGGTTCGAAGGATCGACGGCACGGTCTTCATGCTCGGCGCGCAATGGCTCCCATGAGAAGTCCGATACTAATTCGGCAGCGGAGCACGATGCGGCATCGGGTCGCAGATTGAGCAGGTATGCACAGTAGCCAATCACCTGTTCGGCGGTCACTCCGCGAGCGCGTAGTGCTCCCATATCGAGTGAACGTTCGCGTTTGGCAAGACGCTTGCCGGCCGCGTTGTCAATTAGCGGCAGATGCGCGTAAACCGGATGTTCCGATACGCGATCAGCTGACTGCGGCACGAAGCCCGCGTCGAGCAACGCCGCGCGAATCCAGCGTTGCAGGGCTGTGGAGCGCAGCAGGTCACGACCGCGCACGATGCGGTCAACGCCCATATCGAGGTCATCAACAACGACGACCAGCTGATAGGCGAACAGTCCATCGGCGCGACGGATCACCGAATCGCCGACCATGCGCGGCAGGTTGAACAGTTGCGGGCCGAACACCTCATCCACGAATCCCGAATAAGCGTCGGCGGCGGTCTCGTGCGGAGCAGCCCAGCCGCCGGGCATGATGACGCGCAGCGAATGTCGATCGCCCCTATCTAGCCGCGCCTTGACCTCGTCGGGATGTTCGTCAATCAGTCGGCGGCAGGTACCGGAATACACCATGAATCCGTCGCCCTCGTTGGGCGCGGAGGCGGCGCGCAGGTCGGCGCGCGAGCAGAAGCAGGGATAGACCAGACCGGCTTCAGTCAAGCAAGCCAGCGCCTCCTCGTACCGGGTCTGGCGTTCGGGCGCGGATTGGTAGACGGGCTGGCCATCCCAGTCGAGACCGAGCCAGGTCAGGTCGTCCATCATCAGACGGTCAGCATCGGGCAGCACGCGCGGGGTGTCGATATCCTCGATGCGCAGCAGCATGCGTTCGCCGCGCGAGCGCGCGTCCAACCACGCGGCGAGCATCGCGTACGCGTTGCCGATATGCATGCGCCCCGATGGCGTGGGTGCGAATCGTCCTGTCATGACCTCTCCAAAAAAGATGGGCGGATATTGCAAACGCAACACCCACCCATCATCGTACAGACATCACCAACTCGTTATGCCGAGCGCAACCCACCCCGTCATGCCGAGCGCAACCCTCCCCGTCATGCCGAGCGTAGTCGAGGCATCTCAACAGGGATTCCTCGACTACGGCTGCGCCTCCGCTCAGAATGACGTGGGGCGGACGATCAGTCTTCTTGGACGTTGCCGACCGACACGGTCGGATCGTCGCCGACAAGCTGGTCGGAGGCCCAGGCGGTGAGTTCCAGGTGATCGCCGCCGGTCTGGTCCACGAGCACGGTGTCGCCGTCGTGCACCTTGCCGGCGAGCAGCATGCGGGCCAGCTGGTCGCCGACCTCGGTCTGCACCAGGCGGCGCAGCGGACGCGCACCGTAGGCCGGATCGTAACCGGTGTTGGCGAGCCATTCGCGGGCCGAATCGGTCACGTCGAGCGTGATGCGGCGTTCGGTCAGGCGCGCGGCCACGGCGTTGACCTGGATGTCCACGATGCCGCCGAGCTCCTCGCGGGTGAGCGGCTGGAACATCACGGTGTCGTCCAAGCGGTTCAAGAACTCCGGCTTGAAGTTCATGTGCACGGTGTCCATCACGGCCTTGCGCTTGGCGTCCGCGTCCATATCCTCGTTCACGAGGAACTGCGAGCCGAGGTTCGAGGTCATGATCAGAATCGTGTTCTTGAAGTCCACGGTCCTGCCCTGCCCGTCGGTCAGTCGGCCGTCGTCGAGCACCTGCAGCAGCACGTCGAAGATCTCCGGATTGGCCTTCTCCACCTCGTCGAACAGCACCACCGAATACGGGCGGCGACGCACGGCCTCGGTGAGCTGGCCGCCCTGCTCGTAGCCGATGTAGCCGGGCGCGGCGCCGATCAGGCGGCTGACGCTCGACTTCTCCATGTATTCCGACATGTCGATGCGCACCATGGCACGCTCGTCGTCGAAGAGGAAGTCGGCGAGCGCCTTCGCCAGCTCGGTTTTGCCCACGCCGGTGGGGCCGAGGAACAGGAAGGAGCCGGTGGGGCGGTTCGGGTCGGAGATGCCGGCGCGCGAGCGACGCACGGCGTCCGAGACGGCCGCGATGGCTTCCTTCTGCCCGATGACGCGCTTGCCGAGGTAGTCTTCCATGCTCAGCAGCTTCTCGTTTTCGCCCTGCATCAGGCGGCCGACGGGGATGCCGGTCCAGTCGGAGACGATTTCGGCCACCGAGTCGGCATCCACACGGTCGGGCACCATCGGTTCGACTTGCGCGGCGTCCGCTTGGGATTCGGCGTCCGCGGCCTGTTCGGCGGCGGCGAGTTCCTTCTGGATGGCGGGGATTTCTCCGTAGAGGATCTTCGAAGCCTTCTCCAGATCGCCTTCGCGGGTGAACTTGTCGGCCTGCACGCGCAGGTCGTCGAGCTTGGCGCGCAGGTCGCCGACCTTGTTATGGCCGGCCTGTTCGGCGTCCCAGCGGGCTTTGAGCCCGGCGAGACGCTCGCGCGTGTCGGCGAGTTCGCCCTGCAGTTTGCCCAAACGGTCCTTGGATGCGGGATCCTCGGCCTTCTTGAGCTGCATCTCCTCCATTTCCAGTCGCGTGACCTTGCGCTGCAGCTCGTCGATCTCCTCCGGGGAGGAGTCGAGCTCCATGCGCAGGTGCGCGGCGGCCTCGTCGACCAGGTCGATGGCCTTGTCCGGCAACTGGCGGCCGGAGATGTAGCGGTTGGACAGGGTGGCGGCGGCCACAAGCGCGTCATCGCCGATCGTCACCTTATGGTGGGCCTCATAGCGCTGCTTGAGCCCACGCAGGATGGCGATGGTGTCTTCCACGCTCGGCTCGCCGACGAACACCTGCTGGAAGCGGCGTTCGAGGGCGGGGTCCTTCTCCACGTTCTCGCGGTACTCGTCGAGCGTGGTGGCGCCGATGAGGCGCAGTTCGCCGCGGGCCAGCATGGGCTTGAGCATATTGCCCGCGTCCATGGACCCCTCGGCCGCGCCCGCGCCGACGATGGTGTGGATCTCGTCGATGAAGGTGATGATCCGCCCGTCGGCGTTCTTGATCTCCTCCAGCACGGCCTTGAGGCGTTCCTCGAATTCGCCGCGGTATTTGGAGCCGGCCACCATGGAGCCCAGGTCGAGACTGATGAGCTTCTTGCCTTGCAGGGTGCTGGGCACGTCGCCCGCCACGATACGCTGGGCCAGGCCTTCGACCACGGCGGTTTTGCCCACGCCGGGCTCTCCGATCAGCACCGGGTTGTTTTTGGTGCGGCGGCTCAGGATCTGGATCACGCGGCGGATTTCCTGGTCACGGCCGATGACGGGGTCGAGTTTGCCGTCTTTCGCGGCGGCGGTCAGGTCGGTGGAGTATTTCTCCAGCGCCTTGTAGTTGCCTTCCGCGTCGGGGCTGGTGACTTTCGCGCCGCCGCGCACGCCGGGCACGGCCTTGCGCAGGGCTTCGGGGGTGATGCCGTTGGATTTGAGGATGTCGGCGCCTTGGTTGGGCGTGCTGGCGGCGATGCCGATGAGCAGATGCTCGGTGGAGACGTATTCGTCGCCCATGTCGCGCATTTCCTTTTCGGCCTGCGCGATCGCCGCGGTGAGCTGGCGGCTAGCCTGCGGTTGCGAGGTAGTCGAGCCGCTGGCGCTCGGCAGAGCGACCAGCGCGTTGCGCACGGCCGCGCCGACGGACTGCGCGTCGCCGCCGGCTGCTTCGATCAGCGAGCGGACCGGGCCATTCTCCTGACGCAGCAGCGCATCCAGCACATGCAGGGTGTCGATTTGCGCGTTGCCTGCAGCCGAAGCGCTTTGGATAGCGTCTCCGATGGCCTCTTGGGCCATGGTGGTGAGCTTCTGTTCCATGTCTGTTCCTCCATTGTTGCGCGCCGTGCGGTTTCCGCGGATTTCCGCGGCCCGCCACGGCGCATTCGTCATGTCCTGACATGCTCAACCACAGGAGGAACCAATCTATTCCCAAAACTTGAGTGACTTCGACTCAAGTTTTAATATCCCATGTCATCTTGAGCGGAGGCGAAGCCAGAGTCGAAAGATCTCAAGTCCTCGCCGACGAACGATTTGAGATCCCTCGACTTCGCTCGGGATGACATGGGCTGCTCAGGATGACGGAGAGGAGCACGACTTAGCCGCGAAGGACTACGTTGCGCAGGGAGCCGATGCCTTCGACGTTGACGATGGCCTCGTCGCCGGGGTTGAGCTGGCCGGAGGCGTGCGGGGTGCCGGTGAGGATCACATCGCCCGGCAACAGCGTGGCGAACGACGAGATGGCGGCGATCTGCTCGGGAATGCCGTGAATCAGATTGGCAGTGGTGCCGTTGGCTTCCGGCACATCCTCGCCGTTGAGCGTGAAGGAGATCTTCGCGTCGCGCCAATTGAGCTCGTCGCGGCTCACGATCCACGGGCCCAGCGGGCAAGCGGTGTCGAAGCCCTTGGCGCGCGTCCACATCGGGTCGAGGCCCTGCAGGTCGCGCAAGGTCACGTCGTTGGTGCAGGTGAAGCCGAGCACGTAATCCATGGCCTGCTCGACCGGCACGTTCTTGGCGATGCGGCCCATCACCACGGCCACCTCGGGCTCGTAGTTCATATCGTTCGAATAGGAGGGAATCACAATCGGATCATCCGGGCCAATCACCGAAGTGGACGGCTTGGAGAAGATGACCATATCCTCGGGCGCGTGGGCGATGTCGGAATGGCCGGCCTCATGCATGAACTGGGCGTGCGCCTCATAGTTCTTGCCCAGGCCGTAGATCTTGGAGGGGATGACCGGCGCGAGCAGGCGGATGCCGTCGCCGTCGACCGGATAGCGCTTGCCCGTGGGTGCCACTTCGCCGCCGAGCAGCGGATGGCCGTCGAGCTCGACGAGGTAGTCTTTGCCGTCGGATTCGTCGGTTTGGACGAAGGCGTAGCGGGGCGATTCATTGAAGGAAAAACGTGCGATTCTCATAGCCACCAGTGTAGGCATGGCCGGGCACAACGCGCGGCTTTCGGCCGTCGGCTTTGCAGCCCGCACGTCATCCCGAGCGGAGCCGAGGGATCTCTTGATTGGCCAGGTTATGAGATCCTTCGACTCCGGCTCCGCCTCCGCTCAGGATGACGTGTGGGAAGGCACCCTCTGCCTCCGCTCAGAATGCTGTGTTTACTCATCCTGTGGGGTCGACTCCTCGTTGGAATCTGCGTCGGAGTCCGTGGTATCGGGTGATTCCGCTGCGTCTTCTGGAGTCGACGAATCTTCGACGCCGACACCAAACTCTCGCCGCAAGACGAAATCGGGAATGGAGGCGAGCTGTTCGGACACTCCTTCAGCGTGCTCCAGCACGAAGGCGAGTTCCTGCTCCAACTGGTCGATGCGGCGGGCCTGCTGGGCGATGATCATATCGCGCACGCCTTCCCAGGAATCACGCGACGACCGAGAAGAGGCAATAATGCCCCCCCCCCCGTTTTTTCGTGCGAGAGGGGACGACCTCATGGGACGCGAACAACGCCGACGAGAAGTCGACAGCATCGGAGGCATCGGACTCGGCGAGATATTGCTCCATACCTTCTTTCTTCGCCTGCGCCTTCCAGCGTGCGAAGCATCGTTCGATGCGCTTATATCCGACAAGCGACGGGTCGAGCCCGGCCTCGCGGAACATCCTCACCGGGGATTCGCCGGCGAAATACCGGCGCAGACAGGACCGTTTGAACGCCTCCGAATACATGATTCGACTGCGCGTGACGTTCGCCACCGCCGGCAGTTTTCTGAGATACCGCACTTCCTCGGCACTGAATATGCCTCCACCTGTCGCCATTTGGCTCCCCCATATCACTAACCATCCCTGGTTGGATGCCCCGTCCGCATCACAGTTCCCATCAAGCCGACGAAACCGGCTGCGGACAATTCGGTTCGTCGGCTTTCAGCGAAGAAAGGGGGCGACGCGCTTCGCGGCCCCCTCTCTTCTTTTAGACATACATCACGCGTTCAAATCGCGCTTCATGTTACGGGTCTTGGAATAGACCGTGAAGGCGGCACCCGCGAGCAGCAGCGCAATCACGGAGAACAGCGTCGTGCCGGCGGCACCGGTCAGCGGCAGCTGGGTGATGGACTTGACGTTAGTCACCTTGATGTTGCCTTCGCCGTCCTGCTTGACCAAATCGTAGGGATCGCTGGTCAGGTTGTCACTGAACTCCACCAAAGTGGTGTCGGACTCCTCGTCATAGGTCAATTCCACAGTGAAGGATCCGGTGACATTCTGAGCGCCATCGGCGACCTTGGTTTCGCGGACGGTGTAGGTGCCGTTCTTCAGACCGGAGAACTCGAAGACATTGCCGGAGTTCTTCTCGATCTTGCCGACGGATTTGCCGTCAGCGTCGAGCACCTCGAAGGAGGCGCCGGTCGCGGCGGTGCCGTCAGACCACACCTTGGTGAAGGAGAACTTGTTGGCATGCAACGTCACAGTTCCCTTGCCGGACGCATTGCCGCCGTTGTTGATCTCGGCGGAGTTGGTCACCGGGTTCTTCTCGGCATCTTCAGTCACGGTGGCGGAGTACTTCACGGACAGCTTCTTGCCGGCGGAGGCCTGCAGCTTGTCCAGTGCAGTCTTCGTCAGGGAGACGGTGAAGGTGGCGTTAGTGCCGTCGCCAGTCACAGTCTGATTGTCCGGGGTCACGGTGTATTCGGACTCCGCAAGAGGCTCTTCCACGCCTTCGACGTAGACCTTCACATTGCTCTTGCCCGTATTGATGGACAGGCCAGCGGAGGCATAATCCACAAACGAATAGGTGTAGTCATCAGCCTGATCGGTGGTGGAGGGCACCATACCTTCGATGGTGTAGGTCAGCGTATCACCGACGCTCACCGTGCCATCGGTGTCGCCTTCGACGCTCTTGGTCGGCGGCACGTTGGGATCCTGGTTCTTGACGTTGATCTCGCCGGTCATGCCCACGGCTTCGTTAGCCGTGCCCACGATGATTGGCAACGACTTCTCGGTCGCGGTCGCGCCGTCAGTCACATCGATCAGCAGATACAGGCCGCCGTCGAGGCCGTTGATAGTGAACGGCTCGGTATTCGCAGTCACCGTAGTGCCTTTGCTCTCCACATAGGAGACCAGCGCGTTAGCGAATTTACGCGAGGCGTCGTTTCCGCTCCAGGGGAACGCCGAATTGTCACCGAACAACGGGCTGCCAGTGCCGTTGAGATCGCCAGACTGCGCCCACACCAACGGATCAACGTCCGCAGGCACGTCCGCACCGGTGGCGGTCTTGATGGCAGCCACCACAGTGTCACGATTCGCGACGGTTTCGATTTCACCGCTGGTTCCATCGACATACGAGGCCAGCTCCACATACTTGAACGTATGTCCGTCAACCACGCCATAGCTTCCTGCGTTCAGCGTCAGCGTCTGATCGGCAGGCGCCGCGCTTGCGGTGGTCGCGCCGAAGGCGAGACCGGCCATCATCGTCGCGGCCGCGGCGATTGAGGCGAATACTTTCCTCATCTTCATGAGAGGATGTCCTTTCTTTTGGTTTTTTGCCCTCGCGGAAGTCGGAGCCACATACTTCAGACTCCGCGATCCGCAAATTTTTGAAATTATTCGACTCGTGGCGGTTGAAACAGTGAGACTATGACAGCCGCCACGAGATTGGATGAAAACTGACTGAAAATCAGAGCAAACGCTGCTTACCGCGCCAGATGCCCGCGCCACCGATCAGCAGCAAAGCGAGCACACCCAACCCAGCTCCACCGATCAGCCAGTCGCGTTCGGACGCCCCACCAGTCAACGGCAGTGAAGACACTTCGATACGTGCATTGGAAATGACACCAGCATCAATGACGAAACGTCCTTCACCTTCAGTGCCACTGCTAGGCAGTACGCTGACGCTGTGCTTGGCATCGTCACCGGCCGGAGTCTGGTACCCCGTCGGAGCCTTGGTTTCGGTGAGGGTGTATTCGCCCCAGACCAAACCGCCCACGGACAGCTCGCCGGCAGTATCGGAGGATTGGTCGTTCTCGCCGTTATCCATGATGTTCAAATCTTCGAAGTCTTTGACATCGCTAGACAGCGTCCACTGAGAACCGTCAAGCAGCTTCGACTGGTCACGCTGGTCGACTTTCTGCCAGAAGATCGCCCCCGGCAATGCAGTGTTGGTCACGGTGCAGGTCACTTCATCTCCTGGCTTCAGAGTCACCCGCTGCGAATTGCCACTGGTCAGGGTGACGTCTTTTCCGTTTTTGTCGACGCACTTCCACTGCCCGTCCGCATATCCGGCGAAATACTGGTATCCAGTGGAGGCGTCTGCAGTTTCAGACAAGGTATAGGTACCTGGTGCCAATAGGGTTGTAGGCACCGACTGCGTGGACACGGAACCGTTGGTGGTTGTCTCTCCACTCGGGGAAGTCGGGTTGATACCGTACGCACCGTTGTTCTTCAACGCCGATAGCGTCCAGTTCGTAGGCTGTGCACCGTAGTCGCCGGCGTAGGTGTTATCCACGCTCTTGGACAGTGTCAGACTTGGCACCTTTACCTGAATCACCGGACGGTCATAGAGCGCGCTTTGCTGTTCGCCGACCTGCTCCTCACCGTTGACCGTGGTGACCACTTTGTAATACACCGTCGCCGACGTGGTGTCACCATCCGTAGTGGCGTTCGCATAGAAACCGGGCTGGTTAGAGCTGGTCGTATTACCCTCGGCGTCGGTATTGGCGTCACCGGTGTTCGGATACGCGCCGCTATGCGCGATGAAGTAGTCGTACGCCTCGTCGGAGGGTTTAATCAGAATGCGCGCCACATAGGTGACATTCGGGCTGAGCGTCGTTCCTTCGGGGAAGCTCAGTGACAGTTCCTTGGTCGTCTGATTGTATTCCACTTTCATGGAGAGCGCAGCCGGATCGGTCCGCGAGACATCGCCGTTCGCATCGTATGCGGACATTTCCGTCGCAGCTCCCGTACCACCTTGGCTGTCCGTCGCCACGGCATACTGGGACAGTGTGTCTTTAATCAGCACATCCCGATACGTGGATTGACGGGTGATCTCCTCGATAATGGAATCGAACGCCGCCGTGAGCTTCTCTTCGTCAGTACCATCGAAGAAGGTGCCCTTGGTATCGTCGGCGAATTGACTCATATCGCCATTCGCTCCGGAACCCGTACTCACCACATACAGTTCGGCGCCATTGCGCCTGTTCGCTTCGATGACAGCAGCGTTGTAATTGCGATCCTCGCTATCGCTGTTTCCGTTGCCATAGATCCCATACTCACCGTATCTTCTGCATTCACCGCCCGATGACGACGAACTGCAGGTGGTTCCCATCGAAGAATTGCGGTAGGTCGGCTCGCCATCAGACAGGAAAATGATGTACTTTTTTACACCCGCACGAGCCGAATTCAACGAATTCGCACTGTTCAGGCCCGCCTCCCAGTTGGTGCCGCCGCCAACATTCATATCTCCAAAAGAGCTCGTGACGGCCGAAGCGGATGTGGTCCATTCCTGAGTGCCCCATCGCGAACTGAGATCCATAACCTTTGAAATGACGTTGAAATCCACCACCGCCATCTGCACCTGCTGATTCGTCGGCAACGCCGCGTTCTCATCAGTCAATAGCTGATTGGCCAACGCCGAAGCAGCAGAAGTCGCGATATCCCACCGGTCTTGTCTACATTTTCCTCCCCAGCCGTTGACAACACAGTCATTCATACTGCCTGAGGTATCCATCACTAGCACCACGTCCGCGGCCTGGTAGTTCTGCTCGGTGCTGGCGCGGGAGGCGCCGGTCACGTCCAGAGACAGCCAATATGTGCCATCACCGTTGTCTTTGATGTACTTGCGGTGCGCGGGAGCTTCCAAATCCGTGTCGCCGTCCGAGGCGACAGCCACCCCGTCGTCCGCGCTCTCAGCAGGACGAATGTCATCGGCTTCAGCCGCCAGCTCCTCATCGGTTTTCGCTGTTTCGTCATTCGCATCCGTCGTCTGGGATGATGAGTCCGACTGCCCTGATTCGTCCGACTCGTCGGCGACGGCGGTTCCTACGCAGGCGACGCTGACCACCATGGCGAGCGCGACGACCAACGCCACGGCTTTATTTACGCACGCCCCTACAATCCGGGCGAACAACTCGCGTATTTTACCCATATTCTGTCCGTTCCTCTATCGCCGATGACTACACAACCCACTTCGGCGGCTGTCTTCCTAAGCGCCCCATAGGGCATGAGACGCCCATACACTGCGCCAAACTAATGAGCTTCCCCAGCCGGTGCGTACACCCTGAACAAGGCAATACCCATCCCCTCGTGAGCATCGTCAAACAAGCAATCGCAGAGCCTCAGACCTTGCCCTATATCCCCTCGTACTCCACCGGCACACGCACGAAACGTTCATATACCGACCCGAATGAGGCGTTTCGCGAGATGACTACCCCCGCTTGGGCCAGCGGGCGGCATGGCGACGGATATGCCACGGCGAGCGACGGAACCCGAGCACCATCAGCCCAAGCACCAGCACGCCCACACCCACACCCACGGCGATGACGCGGGCATCCATCACCGCGTCCTGCTTGGCGGGAATCACATCCGGAATCGATGAACGCACGGCGGAAACCAGCAGACGATGCGTGTTCACGCCGTAGGGCGTGCAGGTCATCAGCGTGACGCGATCCTCGCCGGAGACGATCTTCAGCTGCGAAGTGTCGTCCGGCTCGATCACGGTGATGCGGTCCACCTGATACCCCAGCGTCTCGCCCATCACCTCGATATAGAAGTAGTCACCCACCTCCATCTCATCGAGCCGCGTGAACATCGCCGCCTCCACCAGGCCGCGATGGCCGGTGATCACGCTGTGGGTGTTCTCGCCGCCGACCGGCAGGCTGGTGCCGTAGAGGTGGCCCGCGCCCGAGGCGAGCGCGGTTTCGGAGGTGCCGTGGTAGATCGGCAGCTCCACGGAGATTTTCGGAATGCTGATGGTGCCCATCACACCGCCGCCGCTGTCGAGCAGCGACTGGTATTCCTCGTCTTGCTGCGAGGCGGACTCCGTTTCGGCTGCGGCGCCATCGCCGTTGGCGGCGTTTTGGATGGCGGAGAAGGGGTCGATGGCCTCGCCCAGAATCGCCTGCCCCGATTCGGCAAGGCGCGTGTTGTACGCCTGCGCCTGTTCAAGCGCGGTTTCCGCCTGAGGATACGGCCAGCCTGCCACGCGCTGGGCGGCGCTCGTCGACGTGTTCGCGAGTTCGCGCGCGGAACGGTATTGCATGGCCAGGGGAAATCCACCCACGCCGACCGCGGCGAGGACCAGCAGTATGGCGACCACGCGCATCGCCCACAGTTTGAGGCGCAGCGACCGTTGGCGGCGGACGATATGGGAGACGTCGATTATGGCGGCAAAATCAGTGGGCGAGGCGGAGACGGTGGGATAACCGGAGTCAGCGTGCGGACTGGGAGATAAAGTGCGGGTGGAGTCGTGGGCGGAAGACGCACCATGTGATTGGGCGAAGGGTTGGGCGGAAGGCTGTCCGGAAGGTCGATCAGAAGACGCAGTCGTGGAAGTTGTGGGGTTTGTGACAGCTGCGGCATCCACGGAAACTGTGGAATCTGTGGGTTGCGCGACGTGCTTCGCACCCGCACGAATCGCCTTGTCTATAGACCTCACGCCGCCCCTTTCGTCGCACGCCCTTGCGGGTCACCCCCGCGCTGGTGGTAGCGTACGACGTCCTCGCCGAGGATGGATACCCCCATACCCCCGTCAGCGACGAAAACGGGTCAGATGAAGTCGCGTTCTCCGAAGATGGCAGTGCCAACCCTCACGATGGTGGCTCCTTCGGCGATGGCGAGTTCCATATCCTGGCTCATCCCCATCGACAGTTCCACGCAATGCTCGACGCCTTCGGCACCGGACTCCAGAATCAGATCGCGGGTGCGGCGCAGATGGGCGAAACCGGAGCGAATCACGCGCTCGTCGTCCACATGCGCGCCGATGGTCATCAGCCCCTGCAATTCGAGACCACCCATGGCGCCGATGCGTTGCGCCAGGTCGATGGCGTGGCTGGGCGGGCAGCCGGATTTGGAATCCTCACCGGATTCGTTGACCTCCAGCAGCACGCCGACGCGTATATTGCGAGCCACCGCGCGGCGGGCGATCTTCTCCGCCAGTTCGATGGAATCCACCGATTCGATCGTATCGGCCACGGGCAGCACTTTGCCGATCTTATTCGACTGCAATTGGCCGATGAGATGGAAAGGAATATGTTCGACCGGATCGACCATGGTCGTATCCGCTCCCAGCGCGAATCCGCGCTCGGCCAACCGCTTGGCCAATAGCGGGGCCTTGGCCGCGATCTCCTGCGGACGGTTCTCTCCGATCATGCGCACACCCGCGTCGATGGCGGCGAGAATCTCACCCACATCGCGGGTTTTGGTGGCGGCCAGCAAGCGCACCGAACCCATCTCCCGGCCAGCCTCGACCTCGGCCATGGCGACGCGATCGAGCGCGCGATGCGCGTTGTCCGTGATTTGGCGGGCACGCGCTTCGTCGATCGCCTCGTTGGTGAGATCCTTATGTTCCATATATGCCGTCATGACACTCCCCTGGCCGCGCCCGCATGGGGCTCGCTTATTGCCTTACCCTCATCGTAGTAGCCGCGTATGAAGAACGGCCTGAACGGCACACTCAAGCGCCCGCGCAGGGCGCGCACGGGCGCGTAATCTCTCGTACAGACCGTCATTTTTGGGTGCATATCGAGTTTGGTGTGTCGGATTCGCTGGAAACGGCCGATTTTCCACACCAAACTCGGCGATCAAACGCTTTAGCAGAGCATGGTCTCGGCACCCCGACACACCAAACTCGATATGGTCACTTCCGGGGAGCATTCGACACGTCATCAGACGGGGAGAATGCACTTGGAAAGTGGCCATACTAGATTTTTCGAATGATTCAGACTGGGTTTTTCGAATGGGCCTTTGCGGAGTCGAAGGAGATGAGATCCTTCGACTCCGGCTACGCCTCCGCTCAGGATGACGGAGGGAAAGCACGCTCCGCTCTAGGACGACGCAAGCGGGGCTAGCGACGTTTGGATCTGCGGCCTTTGAAGTAGATGTCGAACACGATCCACACGGACAGCACGAATGCGACGACGTAGCCCATGAATCCCACGACGGGGATGCCGAAGATGATCGGCTTCATGCCGGCGAAGTACACAATCGACGAGCCGACGAACAGGCCGACCACAATCAGCGCCATGGTGATGCGGTTGACCATGTCGCTGAGTTTGCGCATCGGCTCCTCGGCGCCTACCAGCTCCATATTGACGCGCAGCTGCCCGCGAGTGAGCATGCGCGAGGCCACTTTGAGCTCGGCCAATGTGGCCAACGTGCCGTGCAGGGCCTGATACCCCTCGACGCCAAGCGCCTTGAGCTCATCCTGCGCGGCCTCTTTCATGGACTTCGACGTGGCGATATGGTCGGAGATGATCTCGATCATGTTCACGTCGGGAATGAATTCGTCCAACAAGCCTTCCAAGGTGACGAGCGCGCGGCCGACCGTGGTCACTGTGCTCGGCACTTCGATGCCGTGGCGCGAGGCGAGCTGGGTGAGCGAGGTGAGGAACGCGGCGATGTCGAGTTCGGCCAGATCCACGGTGCCGAATTCCGTGACGATCACGTCGAGGTCGGCGAGCAGCGCCGGATAGTCCGCGGGGTCGGCGTCGGTGCCAGCAAATCGCAGCAGTCCGTCAGCCAGCGCGGGCGAATCCTGTTTGGCGACCGCGAAGATCATCTCCTTAAGCACCGAACGGGTGCGCTGGTCGAGACGGCCGGTCATGCCAAGGTCGATGAGCACGATCTGCCCGTCGCGGATGATGATGTTGCCCGGATGCGGGTCCGCGTGGAAGAATCCGTCGTCGAGGATCTGCGTGGCGTAGTTGTCGACGAGTTTGGTGCCGATCTCCTTCAGGTCGTAGCCGGCCTCGATCAGCTCGCCCGGATGCGAGACGGAGATGCCGTCGACGTAATCCATCACCACCACATGCTGCGTGCACAGGTCGGTGTAGGGCTTGGGGCAGTCCATGTAGCGGAACCGCTCCGAAAAACGTTTGAATTTGGCGAGGTTGCGCGCTTCCACCAGAAAGTCGGTTTCCGACTGGAACGTCTCCCACAGCTCCTCGACCACGCCTTTGAGGTCGACGATCTGCGCCGAAGGCACCATTTTGGTGGCGGCCTTGGCGATTGATCGCATGATGGAGACATCCTGCGCCATGGTTTCGCGCACTCCGGGGCGCTGCACCTTCACCGCCACGTCCTCGCCGGTAGACAGCGTGGCGCGGTGCACCTGCGCGAGCGACGCGGAGCCCAGCGGTTTGGCGTCGATATTGGCGAAGATCTCTTCGACGGGGCGACCGTATTCGGCGGCGAGCACCTCCAACACCGTGGCGTACGGCATGGGGTCGGCGTCGGCGCGCAGCTTCGCCAGCTCGTCGCAGAAGCTTTGCGGCAGCATTTCGGAGCGCATCGACAGAATCTGCCCGACCTTGACGAAGGTGGGTCCCAGCGCCTCGAACATCAGACGCATCTTCACCGGCGTCAAGCCGTGCAGAACGTCGAACTGCTCGACGATGCGCGTGATCTGCGCCAGACGCTTGAGTTTGCCGCGTCGGGTCAGATGATACCGCGCGGAAAACGTATCTCTACGGCCGCTGAACAGGCCGATGGTCTCATCCGCCGGCGTTCCCGGCGTTTTGGATGAGTTCGCCTCTTTGTTGGCGGCCGCGGGGGTGAGAACCGCGTCGACCCTGCTGTGCAGCGGGGCCGACGACGGTTCGCCATCGCCGAACGTCACTTATTCGCCTTCGGTCTCGTCCGACTTCTCGGCGGCTTCGGCCGCGGACTTCTTGGCATCGTCCACAGCTTCGGTCACCTTGCGCTTGAGTTCGGTGTTCAGAGCCTTGCCCTGCTCAACGGTGAGCTCGCCCTTCTCCACCAGTTCGTTGACGATTTCCGTGCCCTTCTCGTAGGTGGTCGCCAGAGCGCCGACGCCCGCGAGAAACACCTTGCGCAGGCCTTCGCCCAAATCGAAATCAGCCATGATACGCCTCCTTTGGTTGTTGCGTGGTTTCTACTGTACCCCAGAAGAGGCCGCGAAAAACGCAGTCCCACGCGAATATCGCCGCGAACGCAACCGCCCCGACGCATTACTTGACGCTCACCGTCGCATTGCCGACGCATTAGTATGGGAGCAGTCCAACCGCACGAAGGAATCGCGAGAATCATGAGCCAGCCGCTTCCCATCATCGGCAATCTCACCGCCCTGACGGAGTACAACCGCGCGCGCGTGGTGCGCGCCCTCTACCGGCGCGGCGTCTGCTCGCGCGCGGACATCGCCCGCGAGACGGGGCTCACCCCCACCGCCATCACCAAAATCACCGGCGACCTCATCGCGCTCGGTGCGATCACCGAGGTGGGCGACATGCCCGGACGCGCCGGACGCCGCTCGATCGGCATCGCGCTCAACGGCACCGGCCTGCGCGTGATCGGCGTGACTTTCGAACGCAGCTCCATCACGGCCGGCGTGTTCACGCTGGAAGGCAATCCGCTCGACGAGCCCGATTCGCGCGCCGAACTCTCCATCGGTGCGGGAGAACACGCCAAGGATGTGGTCGCGCGCGCCCAGGATTGGATTCGGGAGAGACTGGAAGCCGACCGGGCCATCGTCGCCGTCGGCATCACCATTCCTGGCCCGTATCTTCCGCAGGACGGGCGCATCGCGGTGGTCACGCAGACCAATGATTGGGAGTCGGTGAATTTCCGCGAATCCTTTGTGGATGCGTTCGCCGTGCCGGTGACGCTCGCACATGACGCCGGCGCGGGCGCGCTGGCCCAGCAGCTGCTCAATCCGCATTGCCGTATGGCCGATTCCCTCGCCTACCTGCTGCTCGGCGAGGGTACGGGCCTGGGGGTGATCGACCACGGGCAGCTGTTGGTCGGCGCGCACGGAGGTGCCGGCGAAATCGGGCACATCTCCATCGACGTCAACGGGCCGGCGTGCAAATGCGGCAACCGCGGCTGCTTGGAGCGGTACTGTTCGGCGGAGGCGGTGCGCGAGCGGCTGATCGCGCGCACGCCGCTGCTGGTGGAGGATGCGGAGCGTCTCTCCCCCATCGCGGCATGCCGCGCCCTGTTCGCGCTGGCCGCCGCGGGGGATGCGGACGCGCTTGAGCATGTGCGCGAGCTGGGGCGCTATGTGGGGTATGGATGCGTGACGGTGATCAACGCCTATGATCCCGAAATTATCGTGTTGGGTGATTTGATGGCGGAGGCCGGCGAGCCGCTGCTGGCCGCCGCGCAGGCCGTGGTGGACGAGCGTGTGGCACCGGCGTTGCGCGCGCGGGTGCGGCTCAGTCTCAACACCATGGGCGGTGACGAGGTGCTCAGCGGCGCGGTCGCGCTGGCCATCGAGCATGCGCTCGGCAATCCCACCGCGATGCTGCCGCGCTGAAAGGACACAAATCATCTTCGACATGCCGCGACGTTATTTATAAGAGCTGCTAATATATAAACAGCACTCATATAGCGACCGTTCATCGCAGACGGCCGCGCCTAACGTCGAAGGAGACCACCGACACCATGACCAACGCATCATACGAATACGGCACCGACGCCAACAAGGCGCTGCTCGAGCGCGAAACCAACGAACTGCTGGCGTTCGGGCGCAACTTCCCCGCCTCCGACGGCGGCTCCTGCTGGCTGGACGATCTGGGCAATCCCGATCCGAGCCACGGCATTCAGACCTGGATCACCTGCCGCATGGCCCACGTCTACACGTTGGGCGCTTTGCACGGCATGGAGGGCGCCGAACAGCTGGTGGACCGCGCACTTGACGGTCTGCGTGGCCAGCTCCACGACGATGCCAACGGCGGCTGGTATCCGGAGGTCTCCATCGAAGGCGTTCCCGCCGAGGGCAAGATCTGCTACACGCACGCCTTTGTGATTCTGGCCGCCGCATCGGCCACGCTGATTGGCCGCCCTGGCGCGCGCGAGCTGCTCAGCGAGGCGCTGGCCACCTTCGACCAGCGTTTCTGGGATGACGAGACGGGACTTGCGGTCGACACCTGGGACACCGCCTTCACCACGCTCGACCCATACCGCGGCGTCAACGCCAACATGCACACCGTTGAGGCCTTCCTCGCGGTCGCCGACGTTCTCGGCGATGGAACCTACCGCGTGCGGGCTGGGCGCATCGCCGATCATGTCATCGACTGGGCCTCGCATAACGACTGGCGCATTCCCGAGCATTTCCACGCCGATTGGTCATTGGACCTCGAATGCAATCAGGACAAGCCCGACGACCAGTTCAAGCCGTATGGCGCGACTCCGGGCCACGGCATCGAATGGGCGCGACTCATCACGCAGTACGCCCTGAGCTCCGGCAAGCCGCAGGAGGAAGTCGACCGTTATATCGCCGCCGCCGAGCAGTTGTTCCTGCGCGCGCTCGAGAACGGCTGGAACCGCAACGGCACCATCGGCTTGGCCTACACCACCGACTGGGAGGGCGAGCCGGTGGTCACCGACCGCATGCACTGGACGCTCGCCGAGGGCGTGAACACGGCCGCGGTGCTGGCGCGCGTGACCGGCAAGCAGGTGTTCAAGGATTGGTATGCCACGTTCTGGCAGTACATCGACGAGTATCTCATCGACCATGAGCATGGCTCCTGGTTCCACCAGCTCGACAAGGACAATAAGGTGATCGGCACGGTCTGGCCGGGCAAATCCGACCTGTACCACGCCACCCAGTGCACGCTGATCCCGCTGCTCGACCCGGCGGTTTCCGTTGCCCCGGCCCTGAAGGCGGCATGATAACGAGTTTGGTGTGTCGGGTTTGCCAGAGAAGGCCGATTTCGCACACCAAACTCGTAAATCAAACGTTTTAGCAAAGCCCGGCTCGGCGGCCCGACACACCAAACTTTCCATAGCCTGTTGAAGAGGGTATTTCGGCGCGTTTGGTCCACTCAAATGACATCGGGCGGCCGCACGGTGAAACGTTGCGGCCGCCCGATGGAGCCAGGTGGCCGCTCAATCTGCCGAGTGGCCACCTACAAAGGAGAGGTCAATCACTCCCTTTCGTCGTCATCCTCTTCGTTGCCGATGAGGCGGGCGGATTCCTTCTGCTCCTCGTTGAAGCGATCGGCCTCGCGCAGCTCGTACAGCGTCGGCTTGGCCGCCTCCGCGGGCTCGTGGACCACCACCTGCTGGAACGGTGTGAGGATGCCGTGCTTGGAGATAAGCAGCTTCATCTCGCGCCTCAAATCGCGCTCCAACTGGCCACGGCTGCTTTCGACGCAGCGCGCGACGATGCGGATCGTCGCGGTGCCGTCCGGATTGAGCACGGCGACGCCCTTGTAGAACGGGCCGTCGAGGATGGCGGGCAGGCGCTTCTTGACGTTCGGCAGCTCGCGTCCGAGGATGTTCTCGACGCGCGGCAGCGATTCGCCGTATTCGAGCGTGATATCCACCGAAGCGTAGGAGTCGAGCTTCGTCTTGTTCATCACGTTGCTGATCTCGCTGTTGCGCAGCACCAGGATGTTGCCGGAGCCGTCGTCGATCTTCGTGGTGCGCACGCCGATTTCGATCACGGTGCCGCCCATGGAGCCGACCTGGATCACGTCGCCGACGCGGAACTCGCCTTCGAAGATGATGAACAGGCCGGAGAGGATGTCGGAGACCAGCTGCTGGGCACCGAAGCCGATGGCCAGCGTGAGCAGGCCGGCGGAGGCGAGCAGCGTGGCGGTGTCCACGCCGAGCAGGGCCATGCAGTAGTACAGGATGCCGATGATGGATCCGTACTTGATGACGCTGCACAGCAGGCGCACCATGGTTTCGCCGCGAGCGCCGAGCACGCCGGTGAGCATGCGCAGCAGCTCCTGTACCACGGCGGCCACGGTGATAATCACGCAGGCGGACATCAGCGCCGCCGTGATGGCGAAGATGTTCAGTCCCTTGTTCCAGCCGCCGCCGAGCACGTAGGCGAACACGGACTGGCTACCGAAGATCTCGTCCTTGAACATCACGCCGATGAACACGATCACGACGAACAGGCCGAAGAACCAGCGCATCACCGTGCCCAGCTTGCCCTCCGGGGTCTTCTCGTCCCAGTCGAAGGACTGGTTGAGCCAGCGGCTGGCGGCGGACTGGGTTTTCATCCTGCGTTCGGTGCCGGGCACCTTCACTTCGAACACGTGGGCGTCGAGTGTGCTCGCATCGCCCTCGGATTCGGGCGCGGCGGCCTCACCGGCCACACCAAGATCACCGGGCTCACCAGCGGCTCCAGAAACGGCAGCAGCGGCCTTCTTCGCACGGGCCTTGGGGTCGCGCTCGAAGACGAGGATCAGGAACACCGCGATCAGGCACACCAGCGCGATGCCGGCGGTGGAAAGCGTCAGCGGCACACGTTCGGCCATCAGCTCGGAATCACCACCCGTGACGTACAGGTAGTAGTCGGAGGTCTCCACGGACGAGGCGTAATACGTCGTGCCGTCGATCGTCAGATAGTCGGAGTAGCCGCCCTTGAGCTGGGCGTCAGTCATGCCGACGCTGGTGGCCTTCTTGCCCTGGATGAGGCTGTCGGGGAAGTAGACCAGCTTGCCGCTGCTCTTGCTCACCGCGAAGGCGAAACCGTCCTTGCCCACCTGCACGCCGTCGAGCACATTGTCGATCTCCACGCTGGTGAGCAGCTCCTCGAGCATCTGCGGATGGACGGAGATCTGCACCAGACCGTTGATCAGGCCCTGCTCGTCGTAGGTGGGCACGCCGATGTACTGGCGCATCGCGCCGGTGCTGTCGTCCTCGGTCGGCTCCTGCACCAGCGATTCGACTCCCTGCAACAGCTGGCGGAAGGCGTAGGACTGGTCTTCGGGATCCTCGCTGAGCGTGAACGAACGGCTCGAATCGGTGGAGGCGGTGCGTACGCCGTTGGCGTTGAACACGCTGATCATGTCGACGTCCAGCGCGTCGGCCAGCTCCGTCAGATCCGACTTGTTCGCCAGATCGGGGTTCTGGTCGAGCACATACGCCGCGACTTTGACCTTGTTGAGATAGCGGGTGTTGTATTCCTGCTTGAGAGCGTTCGCGCGCTTGGTGGTATTCGACATGGTCTGGGCGATGGAGGAGGCGCGGTCGGCGTTGACCAGCGATTCGCTGGAAAGCGCGAACAGCGTCTGCATGTAGAACGACACGGCGATGACCACCACAAGTCCCACCACGGAGAGCACGACCGCCTTGCCGCCGACCTTGCGGTTGTAGCGCAGCGGGCCGAACGAGAGCAGATCCTCATCGCGGTGGCCGTTGCGTTCGTCGTCGCGCAGCACGAACACGCCGTACAGCACCACGGCGGCCATCACCACGACAAACGCGAACAGGATCACGCCCACGGTGACGTTGCGTGAGGCTGACAGCGTGTGCTCGGGCACGGAACTGATGTAGTACGTGTCGCCGATTTTGGTCACGCCACTGTACAGGCTGGTGCCGTCGAAGTCCATGTGGAAGAACTTGCCGTCTTCGAGGTCGTCGACGTTCAGGCCGTTCGTCAGGGCGTCCGCGCCGATCAGATCCGCGTTCGGATGGTATTGCACGGTGTAGTCCTGCGCGGACACGGCCATCATGTAGCCCTGCTGGCCGACGGTGATGTCTTTGAGCGTGGCGGTGAGCGAGCTGCTGGAGTCGATGATGTCGTCCAGACGCTTGGGACTGGCCTCCACCACGGCCATGGTGCTGTCGTCGATTTTGGCCGAATAGTAGCGGTAGTTCCAGTCCTGATCGGGCAGGCTCACCTCCACGGATTCGGACGATTCGTCGCCGCTGAACACCGTGCGCAGCTGGTTGAAGCGCGCATGATGGAAGTCGGCCTGGGTGTCCTGCGCCTTGGCGACCACGTCGCCGCTTTTGGTGACCACCAGCACGTTGTCGACGGCGAGCAGCGTTTTGAGCTCGTTCATCTTGGCGTCGGTGGCTTCGAAGCCGGCGTTGTTGTTGGCCATGTAGGCGACGGATTCGGCCTTCGCGCTGAAGGTCTCGTCGAAGCTTTCCGTGCTTTCCTGCGTCTCGAGGTCGGCCTGTTCCAGCGTTTCCTTGAGTTGCTCGTTCTGCTGACGCATCTCATCGGTGTAGCCCGACAGCGATAGCTGGGTCTGCACGCCGGCCAGCAGCAGGCCTGTGATCGCCACGCTTGCCAGCACCACGGCCAGCAGGGCGGCGATTTTGATTTTCAGTCGTTTGGACATAGGTTCGTTGGTCACCATGTTTCCTTGTTCCCTCTCAGTCCCGATCAGTTCCACTTGTCGACGAGCTGGTCGATGGTGCCGTCATCGAGCATGCTTTGGATCGTCGTGGACACCGGCTCGCTCAGGTCGGAATCCTTCTGGGTGGCGACGCCGTATTCCTGCGGGTCGATGCTGAAGTCGTCCAGCGTGCGGCGCTCGTCGTTCATATAGGTTTTGGCGATGGCGCCGTCCAGGGCCATGCCGTCGACCAGCCCCTCCTCCAGAGCGTCGGAAAGCTCCTGGTAGGACGGGTACTGAATCAGGCGGTAGTTGTCGAACTGCACGTCGGTGTTGTCTTCGTTGGCGGAGCGCACCACGCCGTCGGAGAAGCCTTCGTCGGCCATTTTCTGTGCCAGCATCGGAGCGGTGTTCGCGCCCGACATCGTGCCGATGGTGCCGCCCTTGAGTCCGGTGAGCTGGTCGATCAGCGAGCTGTTCTGCACCACCATCACCACCGAGTTGTTGTAGTAGGCCGGGGAGAAGTCGAAATTCTTCCTGCGTGTGTCGGTGATCGAATAGCAGGCGACCAGCGCGTCGACCTTGCCGTCCGCCAGCGTCTCCTTGCGGTCGTCGGGCGTGACGGTGACGAACTCGACGTCCCCGTAGCCCATTCTGCTCGCCATCTCGGTGGCGATGTCGATCTCAAGACCGTAGTACTTGTTGGTTTTCTCGTTGAGATAGCCGAAGCCGATGATGTCGGCGCGCACACCCACCCTCAGGGTGCCTTTGTCGCCGGCGATGCCCGACGTACAGCCGCCAAGCAGCGTCAGCGCGACCGCCGCGAGCAAGGCGACGACGGCCAGCATCCACCGGCGCGAACGCCGTATCGTATTGCCGGAGCCATGCATAATGGTCCCTTCCGTTCTCTTCATTCTTTCCTGATACATGCACGCGCGCGGGCCGGCCCTCACATGCCCGCGAATGCCCACACGGGCCCGCAGGGCTTTGCAAAAAGTTGAAATCCAGAATCAAGGGCGCACCCGCCGCTCAACGCACTCTTTCCATGATTTCGCGGGATTCCGCGGGAACGCGCGCGCATGGGCCTGATTCTGCCCTTGTGGGGTATGAGGCCATCTGCCCCTTTTGGGCCTATTGAAGAGGTCCGCTCCTCGAGCCCCATGCCGAGCTCGCCTACGCTGGGGCGAGCGACGCATCATCGACATACGCATATGCGCCGAACTTTGAAAGAAAGGGATTGTTCATGAATTTCCGTAAATACGTCGCCGAATTCGTCGGCACCATCATTCTTGTGCTGGTCGGCTGCGGCACCGCCGTCGGCTCCACCGCGCTGACCGGCGCGCTCGGCCTGGAGGGCTCCGCCCTGGCCGTCGCCTCCGTGGTGATCGCGCTGGCCTTCGGTCTGTCGATCGTCATCGCCGCCTACTCCGTGGGCAACGTCTCCGGTGCGCACCTTAACCCGGCCGTCTCGCTGGCCATGCTGATCGACGGCCGCATGAGCGTCGTCGACTTCGCCGGCTATGTGGTGGCCCAGGTGCTGGGCGCGCTGGCCGCCGCCGGAATCCTCGTCGGCTTCACCGGCTCCAACGCCTCCCTCGGCACCAACGGCTACGGCGACGCCTCGGCCCTCGGCACCAACGCCGGCCAGGCCTTCCTGGTCGAAACCGTGCTCACCTTCGTGTTCGTGCTGGTGATTCTCGGCGTGACCGCCAAGCCGGAGTTCAGCAACATCGCCGGTCTGGTGATCGGCCTGTCGCTGGTCGCCGTGGTTCTGGTCGGCCTGCCCTTCACCGGCACCTCCGTGAACCCGGCCCGTTCCTTCGGCCCGGCCCTGCTCGCCGGCGGCGAAGCCCTCGCCCAGGTGTGGCTGTTCATCCTCGCCCCGCTGGTCGGTGGCGCTCTGGCCGCCGTGCTGCACCGCTTCGTGCTCGCCCCGGCCTACCTGGCTGACGCCGAGTAAGCCTTTCGCTTCGCGACGCACTACCATCTCAAAGGCGCTCCTCACATCCTGAGGAGCGCCTTTCTTGGTTTCAGCGATTAGCGGGGGCGGGTTATGGCTACGCGGCGGGCTTCTTGGGCGAATCGGTCCAAGCGCGCCAGCTCCGTCTGCTGTTCGGCGGTAGGCTGCGGGGTGAAGTCGCCGTAGCGGCGCTCGACGGCGGCGCGGATCAGGAAGTCGCTGATGGCGGGGTTTTTGGGCAGCAGCGAGCCGTGCATGTAGGTGCCGATCACATTGTTGACGCGCGCGCCTTCGGTGTGGTCCTCGCCGTTGTTGCCGCGCCCCTCCTGTTCGACGTGTCCCAGCGGCCGCGTGCCCTCGCGCAGGAAGGTCTGCCCGGAATGGTTCTCATAGCCGACGATTTGGCCGAAATCGTCGCTGGATTCGACAAGATTGCCGATCATACGCACGTCGCGGCCGATCGTGTATGCGCCGAATACGCCGATGCCGTCAAGCCGGGTGCCGTCGATCGTTTCGAAATACTCGCCGAACAGCTGGTAGAGGCCGCAGATCATCAGCATGGGCACGCCGTCGGCCGCGAGCGCGCGCAGCAGGTCAGCCCGCGCGTAGAAGTCGTCGATGATCTTCTTCTGGCCGGTGTCTTGCCCGCCTCCGCCGAGAATCATATCGACCTGTTCGGGCCAGTCATCGCCTTGGTTGTAGGCGTGGACGCGCGGCTCATAGCCGTACAGTTCCAGCCGGCGCTTGATGGTGAGCACATTGCCGGAATCCCCGTAGATGTTCATATCCTTGGGGTAGAGGGATACGATGTCGATCACGTTGGCCATCCCCGTCACCTTCCCACTCCGGCGTCGCTGACTTGCGCGACACGACCCAAGGCGGCGCGCGCGGCGAGCATCGCGGTGTATGTGCAGTACATATGTTTCGGCTTGCCGGGGTTCGCGTTCACGAACGCGCTTACCGCGGACTCAAGGTCGGGTTCCACCGTCTCGACCGGCACTTCGTCGTAGCCGAGACGCAGCGCCATATCCCACGCGCGCACGCCGGAGACCATGCTCACGCCCGTGCCGCGCAGGCTGGCGAAATCCACATCCCACAGCCAGCTCATATCGCGGCCGTCGGCGTATTCGTCGTTGATGGCGATCATGGTGTCGCAGCCTTCGGGTGCGAAGGAGGCGAGCGACAGGCGGAATCCCATGGGGTTCTTGACGAGCAGCAGCTCCACCGGCGAACCGTTCACATCGATCACCTCGCCGCGTCCGAACGCGGGGGTCACCTGGGCGACGGCATGCACCAGACGGGAGTTATCGGCGGCGGCGGATTGGGCGGAATCGGCGGACTGCCCGACAGTGCCGGTCTGAGAGGCAGCGCCAGGCTGAGAGGCAGTGCCGGTCTGAGAGGCTGCGGATTCACGGCCTCCCTGAGGCAGACCGGCGTCATGGACCACGCTTCTGGCGATCGCCAGCGCGGCGGCCGCGTTATATAAGTTGTATACACCCTCGAGTTTGACGGAGGTCTCGTAGGTCTCGCCGTCCATCGCGAAGGTGGCGGCATGGTCGCCGACCCGCATCAGCGTCACGTCGGCGGGGAGGGCGTGGCCAGCATTGGACTTTGGTTCCGCGGAGTCAGGGCTGATAGCAGGAGATTCCACCGTCGTCGCGTCTGTCGCAGCCGCCACGGTGGTGGCCATCTCATCGTCGGATGGGAAGAAATGCGTGAGTTCGTCCGCAAGACCGAAGTAGCGCACCTCGGTGCCCTCCGGCACCAGCTCGGCGAGCCTGGCGATACGCGGATCCTCGCGGTTGAGCACCACCGTGCCGGTGGTCGCCTCGGCCACATGACCCAGCAGACGGGCGGTGTTGTCGATCTCGCCGAAGCGGTCGAGCTGGTCGCGCATCACATTGAGCAGCAGCGCGTAACGGGGTTTCACCTGACGCACGAAATGCACGGCATAGGCCTCGTCGAGCTCCAGCACGGCGATATCCGCGTCGAGACGGCCGCCCAGACTCACCTCCTGCAGCAGCGCGGAGACCACGCCGCGCGTGAAGTTGGAGCCGGTGGGGTTGGTGAACACCTTGAATCCCAAGTCCTCCAGCATCATGGCCACCATGCGGGTGGTGGTGGTTTTGCCGTTCGTGCCGGAGACGAGCACCACGCCATAGGGCAGCTGGGCGAGCGTGCGCTTCAGGAAGCCGGGGTCGAGCCGTTCCGCGATTTTGCCGGGGAAGGCGCTGCCGCCGTGGCGGGTGAGGCGGGCGAGCGAGCGCACCGTTTTGCCGATCAGAGGCGTGGCGAAGGAGAGTACGGCCATCTCACACCCCCCGGTTGAAGTCCTGCGGCATATCCTTGAACTTCGAAGTCGCGCCAAGGAAGGCCAGATGGAAGGTGTCGGTGGGGCCGTTACGGTGCTTCGCCATGATCACGTCGGCCTCGCCCGGGCGGTCCTCATGGTTGTAGTAGTCGGGACGGTGCACCAGGAACACCACGTCGGCGTCCTGCTCGATAGAGCCGGATTCACGAAGATCGGAAAGCTGCGGCAGCTTGTCGTTGCGCATCTCGGGACCTCGGTTCAGCTGCGAGAGGGCGATCACCGGCACCTCGATCTCCTTGGCAAGGAGCTTCAGCGCACGGGAGAATTCCGACACCTCCTGCTGGCGGCTCTCCACCTGTTTGCCGGAGGTCATGAGCTGCAGGTAGTCGATAACGACCAGCTTCAGGTCGTTGGTCTGCTTGAGGCGGCGGCATTTCGCGCGGATCTCCATCAGACTCATATTCGGACTGTCGTCGATGAAGAGCGGCGCCTCCTGCATTTTGCTCCAGAAGGTATTCAGCGTGTTCCAACGCTCCGGGGTGATCTCCTCGGCACGGCCCAGCGCGCCCAGCGGAATGTTCGTTTCGGCGGAGATGATGCGCTTGGCGAGCTCCACCTTGTTCATCTCGAGACTGAAGATCACGGCGGCCATATTATGGTGCAACGCGGCCGAGCGCGCGAAATCGACGCCCAGCGTGGACTTGCCCATGGCCGGACGGCCCGCGACCACCACCATCTGGCCGGGCTGCAGGCCCTGGGTCAGATTGTCGATGTCGCGGAAACCGGTCGGCACGCCCTTGGGAATCTCGCCGTTCTGCATTTTGTCGAGCTGGTCGAGCGTGTCGTGCACCGCGTTGCCGATGGACACGTAATCCTGGCGCACCTTGCCCATGCTCATCTCGTAGATCTCGCTTTGCGCGAGATTCACCACGTCCTCAGCCTGCGAGCCCTCGGCCGCATAGCCGAGCTGCGCGATTTTGGTGCCGGCGGCGATCACATTGCGCAGGATGGCGCGCTGGTGCACGATCTCCGCGTAATAGGTGGCGTTCGCGGCGGTGGGCACGGAAGCGACCAGGCTGTGCAGATAGTCGGCGCCGCCCACCTTCTCGAGATTGCCGGCCTTGAGCAGCTCGTTGGCCACCAGCACCACGTCGACGGGCTGGCTGGCGGCGAACAGGTCGATAACCGCCTCGTAGATCGTCTGGTGCTTCGGCTGGTAGAAGTCGGTGACGTCGATCATCTGCGAGACCTCGCCGACGGCGTCCTTGCTCATCAGCATGCCGCCCAATACCGCCATTTCCGCATCGTCGTCATGCGGGGGCACGCGATCGAACATCGCGTCGCGTTCATTTCCTTCAGCCATAGGCACCCAGTATAGAAGATGGGTCAGGCCACAGCCGCGCTGTTCTGCCTAGGACGGTCGGGAAGCGGGATGATTACCGTCGCGCGCCAGCGGTATGGCACGTCCGAGCTGGGCTGGGCCATGTCTGGGGACGCACCTTGAGCCGCACCTCGGAACGCGACCTGGAATGCATTTCGGGATGCACCGCCCGTAATCGGACCGCAATCCCCGGCTTCGGGGGCGAAGGCGCGGTCGAGCACCCCGAAGTCGGCACTGCCGTGATGCCGTCTTGCGATGCGGCGCAGAATCGACAGGCCCCAGCCGTGCTCCGACGAGAGCGAGGGCGTGGAGGGCCCGCAGGCCGGTCGCTGGGCGCAGGGATTGGTCTCTTGGACCACGAAATTGCCGGCGGCCACCCGCGCGCGCAGTTCGATGCGCCGCTGGCCCTGCGGCAGCTGCGAGCATGCGGCGATCGCGTTGTCCATGATGTTGGAGAACAGCGCGCAGACCTCCACACTGGTCAGCGGCAGATTCTCCGGCACCTCAAGCCGATAGTCGACCTCGATTCCCGCACGGGCCGCCTGCGCGAGCTTCAACGCCATCAGCGCATCCGCCACCGGATGCTCGCAATAGGACGCACCCGTGGGCAGCGCGCCGACGGTGTGCGCGACCGCAGCCGACACCGCCTCCGCATCCCCGCACTCCACCGCGGCACGCACCGCGCGCAACCGTTCCGTAATCAGCGCATCCTGCGCACGAGCCGCCTCCATCTCCCGCGCGGCACGGGAGGTGTGGGACCGCTGGGCTTGCAACTGCGCGCGCAGCATCTCCTCACGCCGCCGCAGCAGCGCGTCCTGTTCGGCGCGGTACAGGTTGCTAAACAGCGCGTAATCCACCGCCGCGCAGACCACGGCGAGCGCGGCCAGCACCAGCAATGGTGCGACGGCGTCCACACGCAGCCACACGAACGCCATGTTGAACGCGATGAACACCAGCTGGCTGAGCGGAAACAGCAGGTTCACCAGCACGCGCCGCACATGGAATCCGCGCATCAGAGCGGCCAGACGCACCATCATCGCACCCAACGCCACCAGCGAGAGCACCGCCACGATGCCGCACAGCGCTCGTATGAACGGCGCAAGCCCGGCGCCAATCGCATTCATATCGACCATGCTCATCCGCGGACCTCGCTGTCTCGAAGCGCAGCGTCCTGAAACTCGCCGTCTTCGGCCAGCCAGTCGCGCTGCAGAGCATCCATATGGCGCGCGGCCGATTCGAAATCCCCACGGCGGGCCAATATCTCGACCGCGCCGAGCTGGTTGCGCAGGTCATGACGACGCCGTGCGGCGGCCTTCACATGGTGGGCGATGGCCGCGTATTCCTCCAGCTGCGCGTCCAGACGCTCCTCCAGCAACGCGTTGCGCGCCTGATGCTTGCGGGCTTCCATCTCGCGAGACATCGAGGTGGCGACGGCCATATCCGTCACCAGGCACACGACGGCCAGCACGTCCGCCGCGATGGTGAACGCCGTGGCGTCGTGGAATATAGTGACGGCCATGATCAAAGTGAAGCACAGCACCGCCAGCTGCACGGCGGAGAACATGAGGAAAGAGTCACGTTCCCGGTCGGCGCTTTGCACGCGGCTGAGTATGGCCGCGCGCACCTGTCGGGCGAACAGGGTGTCCAGCACCATCAGCGTGCCGGCGGCGATCACCGCGACGGCGACGATGTCGGTCTCATCGGCCAGCGACGCGCCCGGCCCATACAGCAAGGCCTTCACCCGCACCGCACCGTAGGTGAGCAGCACACTCACCGCGACGATGATCAGATTGCGCACGATCGCGAATCCACGCACCCTCGGCTCGATCCGATACCAGTAGTACGGCACCACCACCAGCATCAGCGCGGGCAACAGCGCGTACCGCACCGCCATCACCATGAACCGCACACCCAGTGGCAACTGCTCGAATGGCTCGGGTGCCACCACGGACAGCACCGTCGGATCGAGCGCGAGGAACACCGTGAGCAGCGCGCATTGCACCGGCGTGAACGACACCCGCACCGGAACCAGCCAGATCTGCGCGTGAAATTGCGTGATGCACACCACGGTGACCGCCAGCAGCCATGCCATCGTATGCGGGTCGGACAGCAGCGAGATCAGGCCCATAGCCGCTACCTCACGTAGGCGAGGAAGGCCTCACGCGCCTGTATCGCCTTGCGTTGGCTCACCGGAACCGTCGCTCCGTTGGACAGTTCCATCTGCGTGGATTGGAAGCGCCACACATACGCCAGATTCACCAGATAGCTTTTGTGACTGCGCACGAAACGCGAGGGCAGGCGCGCAGCGAGCTCGTCCAGTTTGAGATACGACTCGATGACGCCGTGCTCCGTGTGGATGCGCGAGATGCGGCCGCGGCTTTCCGCGTAGAGGATGTCTCGGGGCGTCACCGAATATTCGGTTTTGCCCACGCGGATGCGGATGGGGCATTCCGATTGCTCGCGCAGACGGGCGGCGGCGCGCGTCAACGCGTCGCGCAGGTCGGATTCGCGCACGGGTTTGAGCAGGAAACTCACATGGTCGGTGGCGTAGACGCGCGTGCAGTATTCGATATGGCCGGTCACGTAAATCACCTGCGTGCCGCAGGAGGCCGGGAAGAGGCGGCGGACCGCGTCGATGCCGGTGGTGGCGTCGGGGTCGGTTTCGTCGCCGTCGCGCAACGCGATGTCCATCAGCACGATATCCAGATGTCGGGAGGCATGTTCGGCGAGATGGCGTTCCAGTTCGTCGGGGCCCGAAAACGTCAGGACGGCGACGCCGGGGCCGAGGACCTCGGCGCCCACTCGTTTCGCAGTGTCGGCCAGCGCCTCGCGCTGCAACCGGTCGTCGTCAACAATGGCCAACGTATACATACACTGTCACCCCCTTTCCTCTCTGGTTATGAATATACGAGCCCATGCATCAAACGAGGTCATTGATGGCAAAAATGCGGACGTTGATGTCATAATCGCGTTTTTCATTATCGAAATCGCGCGGCGGACCACACCCGCCGCACACGAACGAGGCCCACCCGTAACCCTCGTTCGACACGTTTGCCCAACCATGTGTGGATATCCACAGGCGACACGCGCGGGGAGGAATGTGGATAGAAAAGTGAGTTATCCACATGATGGGGATAAGCGTGTGGATAACCTAGTGAATTATCCACACAATGGGGATAACTTGGTGCATAACTTGGGGATAACCTCAAGCGTCCCCAGCGGGTACTTGCATCACATCCACACCCGTGGTATTTGGAGCGCGGGAAACCGCCCGGAATGGCCGGAACCCTTCCCACATATTCCATGTGGACTAGGCTCGTGAACGTGAATATCAACCGTCGTATCCTCGCGCTGGCGATCCCGACGTTCGGGCAGCTGATCGCCGAACCGGCGTTCATTCTCATCGACACGGCCATCGTCGGGCATGTCGGCGATTCCGCGCTGGCGGGACTATCCATCGGCTCGACCATCATCCTCACCACCGTGGGGCTGTGCGTGTTCCTCGCGTACGGCACCACCAGCCAGGTCGCCAAACTCATCGGCGCGGGCCGCCGCCGCGAAGGGCTCGAAGCGGGTATCGACGGACTGTGGCTGGCGCTCGGCATCGGCGTTGTGGTGTCGGCGGTGCTGTTCGCGGCAGCCGAACCCCTGTGCTGGGCGATGGGCGCACGCGGCGACGTGCTCGCCAACGCGGTTGGATATCTGCGCGCCATCGTGTTCGGACTGCCCGGCATGCTGCTCGTCTACGCGGCCAACGGCATTTTCCGCGGACTGCAGAAAGCGCGCATCACGTTGATCGCCGCCGTGGCCGGCGCCATCGTGAACACCGTGCTGGATCTGTTGTTCGTGTTCGCATTCGGTTGGGGCATCGTCGGCTCCGGCGTGGCGACGCTCATCGCGCAATGGTTTATGGGCGTGTTTCTGGTGGTGCCGGCGATTCTCTGGTCGCGGGCGGATGGCGCAAGCGTTCGACCGCGCTTGGGCGGCATTCTGCGCAGTGCGGGCGACGGCGCTCCCCTGTTCCTGCGCACGCTGGCCTTGCGCGCCTGCATGGTCGCCACGGTGATGCTCGCCGCGCGCATGGGCGACCAGGTGCTGGCCGCCTATCAGGCCGTGAATTCGAGCTGGAATTTCGTGATCAACATGCTTGACGCCATTGGCATCGCAGGCCAGGCGCTGGTCGCCACCGAATTGGGCGCGGGACGGCGTGATTCGGCTCGGCAGATGACCTCGGCGGCCGCACGCGCCGGATTGGTGGGCGGGGTGATCATCGGCCTCGCATTGGCGTTCGTCGGTGCGCTGGCCGCACCCTTGTTCAGTGCGAATCCCGCGATCCAACAGCTGATTGCCACCGGCATGGTCACACTGGCCGTGTTCCTGCCGTTGGGCGGTTGGATGTGGGCGTTGGACGGCATTCTGATCGGCGCGGGTGACTACCGGTATCTCGCCGCGACCTGCCTGATCACCGCGGCCGTGTATCTGCCGTGCCTGTTCGGGGCCGGCGCGGTGGATGCGTGGATCGCCTCGAGCGGACTGCTCAATGGCACGCCGCTCAGCCTTGATATGCTGCGCACCATCACCGTGTGGGCCATCATCAACGTGATCTTCATCGGACTTCGCGCAGTATTCAACGGCGCTCGGGCCCGCACCGACCGCTGGATGTAGCCCACAACGAGTTTGGTGTGTCGGATTCTTGAAACGAGGCCGTTTTTCCACACCAAACTCGCGAATCAATCGTTTTACACGGCCAACTCCGGAAAGCCGCACACACCAAACTCGATATTCGGGCTATCGGGATGATTCAGAGCGGGTGCGAATGCCTCGCTGCGCGGCGTTGTACATGGCGGTTACCAGTTTTTCTCGCCAAGCGCTCCAGCCGTACTGCTTGGTGATGGACTCGCCCGCGGTCGCCCCCAACGAGGAGCCGTCGGCGCGGGTCAGGTCGAAGAGCATGTCCAGCAAGACGGGGTCGTGGTCGAGCCGCGCGGCGAGCTCCTCCCCCACCGCGGGATCATTGGGATTGCGGCCCGTGGCGAAGTCAGACAGCGTGAGATGCTCGCGCGTCAGCAGCGTGGCCCAGCCCACGATATCCTCATCGAAACCCATACGCCGCAGAATCACCGGCACATGACGCGCGCCTTCGGCGGCGTGGTCGCGCACGAACGCGCGTTTGCCCACATCATGCAACAGTCCGGCCAACAGCAGCGCGGCATAATGGCGGTCGTCATACGCTTCCTCACGGGACTGGGAGAGACGAGACACGACTTCGACGCTGTGGCGGTCGATGGTGTAGCGGTGCGCGGCCGACGCGCTCGGGCGGTTGCGTACGCCCAGCCATTCGGGAATCCAACGGCCGGGCAGGTCCACAAAATCGATCTCCTCCCACACGCGCATCAACTCCGGCCCGCAGGCCAGCAGGCGCAGGAACAGCGCGCGCGACTCCTGTGTCCATTGGCTGTCGCGAATCGGGCAATGTTTGAGATTCGCGAGCGTGGAGGGATTGATCGGCAATCCGGTTTCGCCGGATGCCACGGCCACGCGCAATGCCAGCGTGGCGTCGCGCGACGGCTCGGTGCCGGGCGCCAACACCAGTTCGCCCTCATGCTTGGCCACGCCGGGCGCGACCAACTCGAATTGCGGGGCTTCGCGGCGGCCGCCCCCACGCGGCGACATGATCTGGAAGAACGAGAACCGGGGCTTCTCATGCACCAACGAATGCTCGGCGCGGGAGGCGGTGGAGTCGAGCGAAAACGCGATACGGCGGCCGATGCGCGCCAGCAGCGTCTGCAGATCGTCGATCGCGTAGGCGGCGCGCTCGGCTTCGGGCCAGGTCGGATCGGCGAGGCCGAGCATGGCGGCGACCTGCGCCTGATAGGGGGCGAGCAGCAGATTCGTATCCTTGCCCGCGGCCACATGAATGCAATCGCGCACGTCGAGCAGGCGCTCCACGGCTTCGTCGTAGACGCCGTGCGGGCGGTCGGCCAGCCATGAGGCGGCGAGCGCGGAGACGAGTACCGTGTCGCGCAGACCGCCGCGCGCCTCTTTGATGTCGGGCTGGTTGATGTAGGGCAGACGGCCGAATTCATTGAGTCGCGAGGAGGCCGAGTCGAGCAGTTCGGGTAGGCGTTTGCGCGCGGCTTTGCGCCATCGTTCGAGGATTGAGGCGGAGGTGGATTCGATGAGTTCCGCGTCGCCGGCGACGGCGCGCACGTCGAGCCATCCCATGGCGGCGGGCAGGTCGTGGTCGGTGACCGACTCGCATTGTGCACGGGTGCGCACCGCATGGTCGAGGTCGAGTCCGCTGTCCCAGAGCGGATACCAGAGTTTGTTGGCCAATTCGTTGATTTGGGCGTCGCCCAACGTATGCGGCTCGTAGATCAGCACCAGGTCGAGGTCCGAGCTGGGGCCGACCTGCCCGCGGGCGAGCGAGCCCACGGCGGCGAGTCCCACGCCTAAGGCGGGCACGTCGAATGCGACGGACTCGCAGGCCTCATGCCACAGCTCGCGCAGGCATTCCATCGCCAGTGCGGTGCGCGCTTGGCGTTTGGCCGCGCCGTCGCGGTACACGCCGTCCCTGTCCGGCTGGCTCATCGACATGAAGCGCTGCTTCAACCCATCCACTGCCGACACCGGCCACTCCTTTCGATTCAATACACAATTGTCGCTCTGCTATCTGCGTTACGGGTAGTGGATTATGAGCGTCGCGGACATCGATCTGCGTTACGGGTAGTGTGTCTTTGGCGTCCTCTCATTTAGAATCGGCCAAATATCAACGTTGATAGTACGTAACAACGCATAAGCACACTACCCGTAACGCAGATCGATGTCCGCAGAGGTCGAAATCCACTACCCGTAACGCAGATTGGACCATCACCGCCTTGCGTAAAAACGCAAAGCAGTGGGAACATCGCGCCGGCGATCCAAAACACGCACCGGCCGAATATGCGATCGGCTCCCGCGTGGAATGTGCACACGGGAGCCGATGGTCTATTGATAGCCCGAATCCTTTAGGGACTCGGACGGCCTATCAGATCGCGGCGGAGCCGGTCTCGCCGGTGCGCACGCGGGTCACGGAGTCGAGCGGGGCGACCCACACCTTGCCATCGCCGATGGTGCCGGTGCCGGAGGCCTTGACGATCACGCCGACCAGCGTTTCGGCGTCGGCGTCGTCGGCCAGCACTTCCACACGGATCTTCGGAATCAGATCGACGGTGTATTCGGCGCCGCGGTAGACCTCGGTGTGGCCGCGCTGACGGCCGTAGCCGTTCGCTTCGGACACGGTCAGGCCGTGCACGCCGGCGGCCGCGAGGGCCTCCTTGACGTCGTCGAGTTTATGGGGCTGGATGATGGCTGTGATGAGCTTCATCTCACTTCACCTCCTTGAGGACGGAGCTGGCGGTACCAGCAAAATCGTAAGCGCGTTCGCCCTGGTCGGCAAGGTCGATGCCGCCGATCTCCTGGGCTTCGGTGACACGCCAACCGATCGTCTTCTCGAGCGCGAAGGCGATGATCGCGGTGATCACGGCGGAGTAGAGCATGGCCACCAGAGCGATGACCACCTGGACGGCCAGCTGACGCCAGTCGCCGCCGGCCAGCAGACCGGTACCCTGGCCGAAGAAGCCGATGAGAACGGTGCCGACCAGACCGCCGACGCCGTGCACGCCGACCACGTCGAGCGAATCGTCATAGCCGAACTTGAACTTGAGACCGCAGGCGAGGCAGGTCAGGATGCCGGAGATCGCGCCGATCACGATGGCCCACAGCGGGGAGACCACATCGGCGGCCGGGGTGATGGCGACCAGGCCGGCGACCATACCGGAGGCGGCGCCCATGGCGGTGTAGTGGCCGGAGCGGATCTTCTCGGTGAAGCCCCAGGCGAGCATGGCGGCCGCGGTGGCGGCGGAGGTGGAGACCCAGGCATAGCCGGCGGTGCCGTTGGCGGCGAAGGCGGAGCCGGCGTTGAAGCCAAACCAGCCGAACCACAGCAGGAAGGCGCCGAGCATCACGAAGGGCACGTTATGCGGGCGGAACGGCTGCGTGCCGAAGCCCTTGCGCTTGCCGATGATCAGTACGATGATCAGCGCGGCGACGGCGGCGTTGATATGCACGACGGTGCCGCCGGCGAAGTCGTGGGCCGCGGCGCCGATGGCCTGAGAGATCGCGCCGTCGGCGGAGAGCAGACCGCCGTTCCAGACCATGTGGGCCATGGGCGCGTAGTCGAAGGTGACCCACAGGGCCACGAAGATCATCCAGGTGCTGTACTTGACGCGCTCGGCGATGGCACCACAGATCAGGCCGACGGTGATCATCGCGAAGGCGACCTGGAAGGCCACGTCCACGCTCACCGGATAGTTGTTGCCGTTCAGGCCGGTGGCGGTGAAGACGCCATCCTCGGCGACCATGGAGTCGCGCAGCAGGAATCCGGCGGCCGGATCGCCGAAGATGCCGGCGATGTCGGAGCCGGCGTAGGCGATGGACCAACCCCACAGGGTCCAGATAAGCATGGTGACCGACAGCGCGGCCGCCTCAAGCATCAGCATGTTCAGTACGGCCTTGGCTCGCACCATGCCGCCGTAGAAGAACGCCACACCAGGCGTCATGAGGAAAACCAGGGATGCGGAAGTCAATATCCAAGCGGTATTTCCGGAATCCAACATGTCTACCTCCCTCTCTTATGTTCGCGCCCGGCTGGGCAACCGGTCGGACGTCTCGGGTTATTCATTCTGCAGCTCTTGCGGGCTAACAGTTGGCAGTGAACGCCCGACGCGTTTTGATTTCGTTACGACAAGTTACGCGGTTGTTAAGCATTTTCGGCCCTTTTTCGGCCCGCGGCGGCGGATGGCGATGCGCAAAACGGCGAAATTACGGGGAATACGAAAACGCCCCGAATCATGTTTCGAATATGATTCGGGGCGTTATTACGTTATTGCCGGCGTCCACAATCCGTTCATCGCGGGCGCTCATCGCCATTCCGAGCGAGCACCTTGCCTTCGCGAACGGACACCCGTCATTCCGAGCCAACACCCGTCATTCCGAGCGGAGTCGAGGAATCTCTCGTTCCTTGAGATCCTTCGACTCCGCTGCGCTCCGCTCAGGATGACGAGGAAAGGCTAGTGAGTGCTTCTGCTCAGGATGACGAGGCGGAGGGCTGAACGAGAGACACGGCGAAGGCTAGGCGAGGATGCCGTCGACGAAGCCTTCCGGGTCGAAGGGGGCCAGGTCGTCCGGGCCTTCGCCGAGGCCGACGAGTTTGACCGGCACGCCGAGCTCCTTCTGCACGGAGACGACGATGCCGCCCTTGGCGGAGCCGTCGAGCTTGGAGAGCACCACGCCGGTGATGCCGATCGCTTCGGCGAACACCTTGGCCTGCGCCATGCCGTTCTGGCCGGTGGTGGCGTCGAGCACCAGCAGCACCTCGTCCACGGGCAGGTTCTTTTCGGTGACGCGGCGGATCTTGCCCAGCTCGTCCATAAGATTCGACTTGTTCTGCAGACGGCCGGCCGTGTCGATGATGAGCACGTCGGCCCCCTCCTCCTTGGCCCGCGCGCTGGCTTCGAAGGCCACGGACGCCGGGTCGGCGCCGTCCTTGTCGGAACGCACCACGGGCACGTTGACGCGCGCGCCCCACGTCTCGAGCTGGTCGGCGGCGGCCGCACGGAAGGTGTCGGCCGCGCCCATCATCACCTGCTTGCCGTCGGCCACGAACAGGCGGGCGAGCTTGCCGGCGGTGGTGGTTTTGCCGGTGCCGTTCACGCCCACCATGATGATGACGGACGGCTTGTTCGCGTCGGGCTTGTTCGCGTTGAGGCTGCGGTCCGTGTCACGGCCCACGATGTCGAGCAGTTTCTCGCGCAGGGTCGCGCGCACCTCGTTCGGATCGGCTTTGCCGGTGATGCGCGCGTCGGCACGCAGCTCGTCGACCATCTGTCCGCTGGCCTCGGCGCCCACGTCGGCGAGCAGCAGCGTGTCTTCGACTTCCTCCCAATCCGATTCGGAAAGATTGTCTTTGGTGAGGATGGAGAACAGCGCCTTGCCGAAGGGATTGGAGGATTGCGCGAGTTTCGCCTTCAGTCGGGTCAGGCGCGAACCCACGGATTCCGGGGTTTCCGTTTGCGGGGGGACGGGGGCCTCGGCATCATCACCGGACTCATCCGCACTCTCGGTATCCGACTGACCTCCGGTGCCAGCGTCAGCGTCCTCATCGGCCTGAGCCTTGCGCTCCTGCTCGATCAGCGCGTCGGCCTTCGCCTTGGCCTGCTCGGTACGGGCCTCGGCCTCCTGCTGGGATTTGGCGAGCGCGCGCTTGCGCGAACCGCTGAACCACACGCACAATCCGATCAATACGACAGCGATAACAACCACGCCCACAATGGCGAGAATATTCATAGTATCCATGCCCTCCAGTCTACGCGGCACAGTGCCGACTACACTTGGGCGCATGGCAAACGCTTCCCGTATGACTTCGCTGCAACGGCGTGAACAACTCATCCGCATCGGCCGCTCGCTGTTCGCCGACAAAGGCTTCGAAGCGGTGAGCGTCGAGGAGATCGCCTCGCACGCCAAAGTCTCCAAGCCCATCGTCTACGAGCATTTCGGCGGCAAAGAGGGGCTGTACGCCGTGGTGGTGGATCGCGAAATGCAGGCGCTGACCGGCACGCTCACCGCCGCGCTGGGCGACACGACGGCGCATCCGCGGCAGATCGTGGAGCGCACTGCGCTGGCGCTGCTCACCTATATCGAGGAGAACGCGGAGGGTTTCAAAGTGCTTTCGCGCGATTCGCCGAGCACCGATCCGGCCGGTTCGTTCAGCTCGCTGCTGGGCGACATCAGCGTGCGGGTCGAGGATCTGCTCACCGCCTCGTTCAAACGGCAGAAGCTCTCGCCCAAGGGCGTGCCGTATTACGCGCAGATGCTGGTGGGCATGACCGTGTTCACCGGGCAGTATTGGGCCGACCGGCCGAAGGTGAACAAGGAGCAGCTCGCCGCCTATATCGTCGACCTCGCCTGGCATGGCCTGTCCCGTTTGGATTCCAAGCCGCAGCTGCGCTTCGAGGGTGTCAAGGCGAAGCGCGCGGCGGACAAGGAGCAGACCGATACGGACGCGGAGGCGGCCGCTGACATTGCGGCAGACGAGTAGGACCCGCATCCGGCCTTCCAGATGACACTCAGGGAGGAATCAGGGATGCCGAATGTGAATTCAGGGAGGCAGATTGTGCGTTTCCCTGTTCGGGGTACCGCCTGAGGTGTACCCTATGGTCTCGGAAAGAGAAAATAGTCAAGTTGACCACCGTCGACCGTTTGTGAGGAAAGGCCGCATGCAGACCCCGGCAAAGACGCTTACTTTTGTGGTGCCCGCATACAACATGGAGGCGTATCTGGAACGATGCGTCCATTCACTGACCGCAGCCAGCCGTAACGACGACATCGAAGTGCTGATCGTCGACGACGGCTCGTCGGACGGGACGGCGGCACTGGCCGACACCTTCGAGCGGCGCATGCCCGGCATCGTGCGCGCCATCCACCAGAACAACCGCGGCCACGGCGGCGCGGTGAACCACGGCATCGCCGAGGCGCGCGGCGCGTACGTGAAGGTCGTGGACGCGGACGACTGGGTGGGACCCGAATCGCTGGAACAGGTGATGGAGGTGCTGCGCGCGCAGACCACGTCCGAATCGCCCGTCGACATGGTGGTGGTGAACTACGTCTATGACAAGGTGGGCAAGCGGCGCAAGCATGTGGTGAACTTCCGCCATGCGATGAAGTCCGGCGCGGTGCTCAGCTGGGACGATCTGGGTCATTTCGGACTGGCCGAATACATTCTGATGCACGCGCTGATCTACCGCACCGACGTGGTGCGCGCTTCGGGCATGCAGCTGCCGGAGCACACCTTCTATGTGGATTTCATCTACGCCTACCAGCCGTTCCCGTGGGTCAAGACGCTGATGTACGTGGATACGCCGTTCTACCACTATTTCATCGGCCGCGACGGGCAGAGCGTGCAGACCGATGTGATGATTCGCCGTGTCGACCAGCTGCGCCTGATCAACCGCATCATGACGGAGGCGACGCCGGAACGCGGCACCGTGCCGGATGGCCTGTACCGCTACATGATTCACTTCCTGGCGATTCAGAGCTCGGTGACCAGTGTGTTCCTGATCCTCTCGCGCGACAAGGAGAACTACGCGAAGAAGGACCAGCTGTGGGCCGACATGCGCGAGTATTCGCCGACCATCGGCCGTGACGTGCGTCGCAAGATCACCTCACGCGCGCTGAATCTGCCCGGCTCGGTGGGACGCTTCATCATCCGCTGGGGATACCGCGTCGCCGAACGCATCGTCGGTTTCAACTGATTTCGGGCGGTTCCGATTCGTCTCGGGCGGCTCTATTCCTTTACGGGCGGTTCCAATCCGTCTTGAGCGGTTGCCCTTCAGGCGATGAGCGGCCCACCCGCTGGCGGAAGGTTTTAGAAACGTTGATTTTCCAACGTTTTGCCTGATCTGATATTTGCCGTGCACCCTGATTGCATGAGAGGCCAGCCGCCCGTAGGAGATTGGAACCGCCCGTAAGAAAACCGGAACCGCCCGGAAGAGTCCAAGACCGCCCGAAAAGGATTAGAACCGCCCGCGGATAATGGCCAATAGCGAAGAGCCCTGACCACTTCAAGCAATGGCGAACCACAACGACACGCTGTCACAACAGAGTCACATCGATACGCCGCGGCGAACCAACAACACCGTCTTCATAGCGGAACCACGCCACCGAACCGGACACCACCAGCCGGATGCCGTCGAGCCAGATATCATCATGGCTTTCCCTCAACCCTTGCAAAACAACGCGGCATCCGTTATCCACATTCACCATTTTTCGGTGGATTACGCCGATTTATGCACCGCCGTCCACCAGTTTTCGAAGCCGCTAGCGCATACCAAACAGGTCGGTTTACATTGGCGCAATGAGCACACCAACGACATCTTTCGCCAATCGCCAACTCATCGAACTGAGCATGCGCGAAGAGGACCGGCTAAGGCGCTTCCATGAGCGACGGAGAAGCGCGACCGAATGCTGCCTGACCACCGCGTTGCGCATCGCGATGATTGAGGTCCCCATCCTGCTCAACACCGTCGAACCAGACCACCGTCCCCGACTCGACGACCAGCGCCTCCACCTCGTCGTACCCACCAAGGGCAATCGTTCCCAATGCAAGGATGCCCAGTACCATTCGTTCCAGCGAATCAGCACCGCGTCGATGAGCGCCGAATGCAGAGACACCTATGCGCCGATCAAAATCTGCCCGAACATCACCATGACCCATCCACTGCTCACATGGGCGCAAATGGCGGCTTACCTCAACGGAGGCGAGCTCATCGTCTTGGCGGACTCGCTGATGCGGCGCAATGCGGTGCAATACCGTTATAGCATCCAAGATTTCGCCGACCTATTGGACGCGCTGCCTCAGAAGTTCCGACGGCGCGAGAATTGCGAGAGAGCGCTTCTGTACATGAGAGAGAATACCGACTCCTCCATGGAGTCACGAATGCGCATCCAACTCATCAACACCAAGGTGCCCGAGTTGCAGGGGCTTGTCGTCAATCATCCGGTGGCGATCAGCGAAAGCAAAACCGTCTATCTGGATATGGCGATACCCGGGCTGCGCATCGGCATCGAATATTCGGGGCGGCACCACGCCGAGCAATGGGAAAGCGACGAGGAACGACGAACCGCTCTGACGGCAATCAACTGGCGGAACTTCACCGCCAACGCGGAGACCATGAACAACGAAACCAAATGGAACACATTCGTCACCCAACTTCGCCTCGCCATCCTCGAACAGCAGCGAGCGGATGGACCGTCGTCATCAGGAACGAATCCCTAGGAACGTAATTATGTGGTACAATATTCCGGAAATCGTATTGCGATCCGCCCTCAAACATGGGGTGAATCCAGACGATGCCTTGTACGTCATCGAACGCCCGATCATGTCTCTCGCCATAGAGGAGGAACCGCTTAAGATTCTGCATCTCGGCATCTCGCCCGAAGGCATCCCTCTGGAGGTCGTCACCGTACGCACCTCGCAAGGGGACGCGGTTATCCACGCCATGCGCATGCGCACCAAATACGTCAAGCTCCTGGAAGGAGGAGGACGATGAGCGACAAGAAGTACCGGCTGCTTTCAGCCGACGACTTTGACACGGCCGAAGCAAGGATGCTCAAGGAAGCCTCCGAGGAAGCACAACAAGGATATTCGGACCGGCAACTGGCCGCGGCCACCGCCAGACCGGTCGGCAGACCGCTATCCGTCGGATCTTCCCGTGCCTCGAACGTCATACGCGTGCGACTGGATGACGAGCGCGACAAGCGAATCGAGGCATATCGGCAACAGCGCCAACTCACCAGAAGCGACGCAGTGCGCGAACTGATTGACAAGGGCCTGGCCACAACATAGAACGAAACGCCTCCGGGATTGAGCCCCGAGGCGTTTCATGAAGAAACAAAAGAAAGCCTGTATTACATACGGGCGACAGCTCCTTTGGATGACAGTCAACGGGAGGCATGGAGTCGAGCAGCAAAACGAATATCTACATGCCTGATTGCATGTGACGCCGAAGCCCATCATGAGGCAGTCGTTCCGGATGGCCCGTTGGCTATGAATCATTCGACGTGATGGCTACGAGGCGTTCGCCATCGCCCTCATGTCGTCATACAGTTCGGACAGCGCGTCATTGTCCCAGAACTCGACCTCATAGCCGAACTCCGTCATCAGGTCGTCGGGAAGGACGATGCCGTTGCGGATAAGACACATGGCGGCCGATTCCAACGCGGCCTCGTCCTCGCCCGCGCCGAGCGCGGCGAACCTCACAGTCCGCCCACTATCCCGAAGACCGTTAGCCTCCAACACCGCGACAAGCCGGTTGATGAACACCTCAAAATCGTCTGCCATGACTCAAATCCTAGCATCGACGCGACAGGCCCACGGATACCCCCTCCAGCCGGCACCTTCCCGCGCATAGCGCTAATCCCTCCTCCGAGAATTCAAACGTCACAATCCACCCATTTGAAAACAGTCGAAACGGTGGTATATCAACGATTCAAATAGAGGGGAGGCTGAATTCAGCCATTTGAAAACGTCACGCTTGCCGACGCTTGGAAACGAGTAAGGATGCTCACGATGCCCCCTAAGCCCGACTTCGACCGATCCATCCGCTTCCACCATGGAGGCAGTTGTGGGCGCGACACCCACGGCTGAGCGATTCCGTCTAGGGTTATAGGTCAAAATGTGTGTCCGGAATGGCCTGTGAGGCGTTGTGCCGGTTGGGTTCCGGGGCGTTCAAATGTGGCGCACCGTTTTGAGGCCGGCCGGAATGTGTGTCCGGAAACGCGCCTGAGGCGCTGTCCCGGTTGGCGTGCGCGGGGTTCGAAAGTGGTTCTCTGGATGGCATGAGGATCCCATTGCCCCCGGCGTGCGGCGGCAGGACGAAGAAGAACGGTATCCCAACCGGTACGGCACCGGCATCGACCGGAACGAATCCCACACCCGACATCACCGAATACCAAGAACCGCCAGACGCACAATTTGGCCTATAACCCGCGGTCACGCCATCCATTCGGACGGCTCCATCATCTCTCGGGCGGTTTCGCCATCTCTCGGGCGGTTCCAATACCCTTCGGGCGGTTGACGTTTATGCGCATCCCTTGCCGTCTATTCGCAACAAGAGTCAAAAACGTTGAAACTCCGCCATTCTTGATTTCGATGAATGATCCGGCAACGAGGAATCCCCAATCCGGTAACCGCCCGAGCGGTATTGGAACCGCCCAAGAGATGATTGGAACCGCCCGGGCGATATGGAACTTCGCCCCCGATACCCGACACCACCGAATACCAAGAACCGCCAGACGCACAATTTGGTCTATAACCCACAACTACGGCATTCAGCCATTTTGCATTTTGCTATTGAATGCGATGGGTAAATGATGGGTCACGCCCCTTAATTGCCAGTGAGACACGAACGGCGGAATCTCGTTTTCTTGAGATTCCGCCGTTCAGCGAGTGGTGTTGGTACCCCCCGTGGGATTCGAACCCACAACCCACGACTTAAAAGGACGCTGCTCTAACCGTTGAGCTAGAGGGGCACGGTGCGTAGCACCAGTGGGATATTGTACAACGAATCGTGAGACACGCCAAACTCAGTTGAGGCTGTGCCGCGATTATGCCAAGCCCACGAGGACAGGACTAAGGCGCGATTTCACCAAACTCAACCGAAGCTACGCCGCGACTGCGCCGGCCCCATGCGGACAGGGCTGAGGCGAGGCCCCACCAAACTTAGCCGAAGCCGCATCGCGATCATGCCGGATCCATGCGGACCGGACTAAGGCCCCGGCAACACGGTACGCGTCCCGTACCATTCGCCGGGCTTATGAAGACAGAGCCAAGGCGCGGACTCGCCAAACTCAGTCGAGGCCGAGTTCGTAGGCGGCGGCCATCTCCTTGCCGGAGTAGGTTTTGAACGCCATCAGCGTGCGGGTGCGGGTCACGCCGTCGACCTTGGCGATGCCGCCGGGAATCACGTCGGTGAGCGCGTCATGGTCCGCGGCGGAGACGACCGCGACCAGGTCGATGTCGCCGGCCACCGAATACACCTCACGCACACCGGGAATGTCCGCGATCGCCTGCGCGACCTCGTTCACCTTGCCACTGACCACATCAATCAGCACGATTGCGTTCGTCATAACAACTCCTTTGTTCCGTCATTCATTCCGCCAGCACTCATTATAGGCGGACGTTCTGCGTTTCCGCATGAGTTCGGACGCCCTTCACACCAACTTGCCAACACTCACCATGCCCGCCATGCCCGCGCACGAACGGACTCGGCCAGAGTGCGGGCCGCACTTCCGCCTGTTCGATGAAACGTTTACGCGCGACTCGACTTGGCGGGGTCGCAACAGACTTGGTGGGGCCGAAACAACCTATTGCTCGAAAGCCTCACCTGCTAAACGACTACGCGCGGCCGGACTTGGTGGGGTCGATGCTCATCGTCTGGAAGCGGTCGGTCATGAAGTCGTTGCCGAAATGGTCGGCGAAGAATTGGGTGATGGGCGAGTCGGGAAGTTCGCCGGAGACGCGCGTGAACCAGCAATCGAGCGCCATCAGCGTCATCACACAGTCCACCACCATCAGCGCGAAGCAGAGCGTGGTGAGCGAGTAGCGCACCTGCCATGGGATCTTGTTGATCAGCCACAGCAGCCACGGCAGAATCAGCTTGACCCACAACAGGCCCAGCACACCCCAGAAGAACATGTATTTGCCGGAGGTGCGACCGCCGATCGACAGCCATTGGCCGGTGTAATCCCACGCGGTGATGCCGAACGCCACTTCCATGAACCAGCTGACGAACCATTCGAACGCGCCGCCGATCACCGCGGAGGAGAAGAAGATCGCCACCGGATTCGCGCGCCACAGGCGGTTGAGGCAGGCGGTCAGAATCACGGCGCCGAAACCGTAGATCGGCGAGAACGGGCCCCACAGCAGCCCGGCGCGGTCCTCATATTCGCCGAACAGGATGTAATGGTAGATCGTCTCGATCACCAAGCCGAACACGCAGCCGATCAGGAACAGCCAGAACACGTTGAAGAAGTCCAGCGAGATATAGCCTTTGCCACTCTGGTCGCGGCCGAGCATGCCCGTGCGCACGGCGTCCCAGTAGTTGTCGCGCTCGTCCATGCGTTTGAGGGTGCGGCGAAGGCGGCGTTCCTCATGCAGCGCCGGGTCCGCCACGATCGAGATGGTCACGAGGATCGCCAGCTGGATCGTGGGCATGATCAGGTTTCCGCCTATGCCTTGCAGGGCGAGCGAGAACATCGCCTCGGCGATGGTGAGCGGCATCAGCGTGTAGGCCCAGCGCGCGGCGTGCTTGCGTTTGTTGCGCAACAGCAGCACACCGAAGATGATCAGGCAGGTCGCGTTCACGGCCAGCAGGGCGGTGTCGGCCACGGTCAGCATGAACGTCAGGTCCATGAAGTCCACGTGCATGCGGCCGGCAAGCAGCTCGCGGATCGCGTACAGGCTGGACAGCACGATGGCCGGCAACGTCATGATGCCGTTGAGCAGCACCAGCACGCCGTAGATGCGGGCCGCCAACGGCAGCCGCTTGTCGTCGATATCGATCACGCCGTCGCCGTTCACGTCGGCCTCGGCGGCACCCTGGTTCGTCACTTCACTCATAATCCACTAGGCTATCAGGCTGCCTTTCGCCGCCGACGGAAGACCTCGCCCAGGGCCGGCGACTTATCGCGCGAAAGACAGGACGGCGGGGCAGCGGGGCAGGCCGACGGACTGCCAACCGCCGACGCGACCAGCACCGGACTCAGTGCCGGCGCTATGGGCGCGTATGCAACAACGGCCGCCCAATCGGCAACGGCACTGACATTGGATAGGGATTAGCGCTAGCGCTTGGCGGGGTTGCCTTTGGGCTTGCGGTCGCGGGTGGCGTAGAAGCCGAGCGCGACGGCGAACACGATCAGCGACAACGTATCGAAGGTGACCAACGAGAACACCAGCACGAATACCAGCCAATACACCACTTTGCGGTTGGGATGGCCCGGAACGATGTATTTGAACGCCACGAAGGTGCTCACCGCGGCGACGGCGATGGAGGCGAGCGCGTACAGCGCCACGTACCCGACCTGGCCTCCGCCGACCAGCGTGCCGTCCGCGGAGGGGATCACCCCCATGCTGCCGAGCACCAGCACCACGGCCATGCCCGTAAGGTAAAGGGATCCGGCCCAGATCAGCACGCGCTCCGGCGTGCGTTTCTGGAAGGAGACGGTGGCCGCCCGCTGCTGGCGCAGATAGTTGTTGTCATGCTTCATCGCATTCGCCATGATATGTCCTTTGTGAGTTCGTCCCTCACAGTCTAGCCCTGACCCAGGTGGTTCGGCGGGAGCGACCTTCGCACGGCCCCGTCACCCCATGCGGAGGGCGGTGACCGAATGCGGAGCAGTCACTTTGGTGCGTGTAGTCATCGTCCCACGCGGAGGGCGATGGCTGGATACAACCGGAACCGGCGAGGAATCATCATCACCCCCAAGCGGAGGATGGTGGTGTGACCTCATCACATCCAGCAAGCATTCAGCAAACGTCCGGAAACCATCGGTGAAGCTCGCAGGGCACGCCCCGGCCAACCCCAGCGGGCAGCCGGGCCGGTGCGGTTCACTCGTATGCAGATCACTTAACGCATGCAGACCATTGAACACACGTAAACCATTTAGCGCATGCAGACCACCGAGCATGGTGCGGCGCGAAACCATCCGCCGAACCATACCGACTTCGTTGATCACGGCGGCATATCAGCCGCGGCACTCACGAAAGGAATAACAGAATGAACGGCTTCACCACCGACCACAACGTCACGGCAGGCGACGCTCGAGCCGACTATGGCCGCCCCTCCGGCGATGATCCCTACCGCCAGCCGCTACGGAACCGCACGCATGCGGCCCGCGCACGCACGGCACGTACCGGCAGAATCGCCGCAATCACCGCAGCCAGCGCGCTGGTCGTCGGATTCGGCACCGGAGCAGCGAGCATGGCGTTCATCCGCGCGACTGCGACGAACACGAGCACACCCGGCGTCATGACCGGCCAACCCGGCGGCATGGGCGGCGGCGCCAACACCATGACCTTCGACTATTCCGGCACCTACTCCGCCGCGCTCACCGCCGACGGGGAAAGCGTCGAATCGAATGGAGAAACCACCGCAGCCAGCGAAACCGACCAGAACGTGGCCTTGGCCGAAAACGGCGGCACGCTCACACTCAGCGGCGCAACCCTGAACAAAAGCGGCGACTCCGACAACGCCGACAACTGCAATTTCTACGGCACGAACTCGATCTCACTGACCGTCGGCGAAGAGTCACGAACCATCATCAGCGACTCCACGCTCACCGCCGACTCGGCCGGGTCGAACGGCGTATTCGCCACCGACTCGGGCACCGCACTCGTCAACAACACCACCATCACCACCTCCGCCGATAACTCGCGCGGACTCGATGCGACCTACGGCGGCACGATCCTCGCCGCGTCGATCACCGCCGACACGGCCGGAGACCACAGCGCCACTGTGGCCACCGACCGCGGCGGCGGATCGATCTCGCTGAACACGGCCGACCTGAGCACGGCCGGATCGGGCTCGCCGCTGCTGTATTCCACCGGCGACGTGCAGGTGACCGGCGTGACGGGCACGGCGAGCGGATCGCAGATCGCCGGCATGGAGGGATACAACACCATACTGATCAACGACTCCACGCTGGAAAGCACCATCACCGAGAAAACCGCCAGCGACCCAGTCGCCAACGGCGTGATCATCTACCAGTCGACCTCGGGCGACGCGGAAACCTCGACCGGCGAGCATGCCACCTTCCAAGCGAAGGATTCCACGTTGAAGTCGGCCATCGAATCCGGTTCGATGTTCTACTTCACCAACACCACCGCCGACGTGGCGCTTTCGAACACCACGCTCGACTTCGACACCGACAAGGCGGCCCTGATCACCGCGGCCGGCAACGATGCGAACAACTGGGGGCAGGCGGGCTCGAACGGCGCGACCGTGACCTTCACCGGGCGTAATCAGACGCTCGCCGGCACGGTGGCGGCCGACACGATCTCGTCGGTCACGCTCAATCTGTTGGAAGGCTCGACTTGGACGGGCGCGGCCGAGATCACCGAGAACGCGAGCGCCACGGACGAAACCACCACCGACGCGCCCATCACCGTGAATGTGGATGGCACCTCGACTTGGGTGGTGACCGGCGACACGACGGTGTCCGCGCTGAACGTGGCCGACGGCGGCAGCGTGGTGGACGAGGACGGGCGCACGGTGAGCATCGTGGCGGGCGGTAAAACCGTCGTCTCCGGCACCAGCGACGTGACCGTGACCGTCACCGGCGAGTACGGCACCACCGTCGGCGAGGATCAGACCGGCGAATACACCGAACTCAGCGAGGACCTCATCGACCGCAGCGACTTCGACGAGCAGTTCGGCACCTCCACTTCGTGGAGCATGGCGTAACGCGGCGGTTGTGCCGCTGCCGCGGGTTGCGGGCGCACCCCGACCCGCGTGGTCATGCAACCGCGCAGTCACATCAGTACACAGCACTAATCACCCTCACGACCCAACGACCATATCCACATAACCACCCATCATTCGACCGCGTTTCATTCGCGGCCATACGAAAGGACATCCCATGACCGACAACACCACTCCTCTCTCCAACGAACAGCCGAACGCCGCCACCAACGCGCCTGCGGGAGGCACACAACAGAACATATATCCGTATGTCACACCCCAGTATGGTTCCGTGTATGAGGGTGCGCCTTATGGCGGCTATGCGCCGTATCCGCCGACACCCGCGCCTGCGGGCGTAGGTGCGAACGCGGCCCTGCAAGCGAAGAATGGCAAGCTTGCGCTGGGCGGAAAGACCATCGCTCTAATCGCCGGCATCGCGCTGGCCTGCGGACTGGTCGGCGGCGCGGGCGGCGCGTTCGCGGTCAACGCGCTGGTCGGGCAGACCTCGACCACGCAGATGGAGATGCAGATGCCGGGCGAAATGGATAGCGATATGGGCGGCATGGGCGGATTCGGCGGCCAGTCCAGCGACGGGCAAAGCGGCCAGATGGAAGCACCCGACGGCATGTCGCAAGGCGGTTCGTCCGAGAGCGGTCAGTCCGCTGACGGCCAGTCTAGCGGACAGTCCAACGACGGCGACAACACCGGTAGCGACGGCACTGGCAGCAATAGCTCCAGCAGCGACAGCGACGCTGGCACCAGCGACTTCGGCGATTCCTCCATGACCATCTAGGCCAACCCGTTGAGGCGTCGTCACTGGCGAACATGCCCGATGACGCCTCAACCGAAGCCGAAACCACTCTCGAAAAGAGGCTGGAACGAGTTTGGTGTGTCGGATTTTCCAGACAAGGTCAATTTCGCACACCAAACTCGCGAATCAATCGTTTTACCCAAACGAGGCTCAACAAGCCCACACACCAAACTCGAAAAGCACTATTTGAGGCCCGCCATTCTGAGCGGATGGACATGAAATAACGGGCAATATAAGGCGGAATCGCGCCTTCCGTGCAGACAGGTGCGGATAGAATTGCACGAATGATTATCGTCGTCGGAGGCGACGCGCTGAGCCCGCCCGACCGGGACGGCATTGAATCTATCTATTCGACCGCGCGTCAGGAGGCAGCAATGAGCGATATCGTCATCAGAGAGGCCACCGCCCGTGATCTTCCGCGGATTGTGGAACTGTTGGCGGACGACGACTTGGGGCGGCTTCGGGAGGAATACACGCTGCCGCTTCCGCAGTGCTATATCGACGCCTTCGAATGCATCGCGAACGATGCCAACAACCTGATTCTGGTCGCCTGCGACGGCGAAACCGTCATAGGCAATCTGCAGATCACCTTCACGCGATACCTCTCGCATAAGGGCAGCCTTCGCGCCACTCTTGAGAACGTCCGCGTGGCACAGAGCAGGCGAGACCTCGGCATCGGAACGATACTCGTGAACCACGCCATCGCGCTCGCCGAATCGCGGGGCTGTTCCGTGGTGCAGCTCGCCACTGATAAAACGCGAACGCAAGCGCACCGCTTCTACGAAAAGTTGGGTTTCCACCCAACGCACGAAGGCATGAAACTCCACCTTCCGCGCTGAAGCCTCGGGATTCTTCAATCACCCGGAACGACAGGAAAACGCCGCACCGCAACAGATCACTCAAATCACCGACATCGCTTACCTGCCAAGGGCTGTGATGGGGATGACGTAGATGTCGTCGTTACGGCGGTAGGCGAAGTCGCCTATGCCGATGAGCACGGCCAGGAATTCCGGAGTCCTCGTGCGCGCGCCCGTGCTCTCCGTCAGTTTTACTTTCAACCGGTTGAGGTTGGCCGCCGCCTCATCCACCTTGTCTTGGCTGGCTTTGATTTCGATGCCCGCCCAGCGCCCGTCCGCGAGTTCGATGATCGCGTCACGTTCCAAACCGGAATCGTCATGGTAGTAACGCACCGGCTCCACACCGACGTCCGGCAAGGCGCGCGCGTACACCAGCAGATCGCGTATGCATAGATTTTCGAACATCAGCCCGAACATCTGCCAATCCTCCAACAACGCTGCCGGCCCCATGCCGAGCACCGCGGCCGCGATGGAAGGATCGGCGAAATACCGCCGCGCCTTGGTCTGCAAACGTTTAGGAGAACGCGCAGGCGGCACCCATCCCGGAACCGGGTCGATGACGAACATCCGCTCGAACATCGCCGCGTATTCGGATACCGTTCGGGCGGAGATGAAATCATCGAGATTCTCTTCGGCACCGTACATATCTTTGCGCAAGGTTTCGAAGGTCACGGATTGGCTGACGTTGCGGGCCAGAGAGTTAAGCAGCCTTCGCGCGGATTCTGGGTCTTTCCCTTGCCGTGGCACACCTTCGGACAGTGTGAGACGCACATATTCGCGAATCAGCACTTGGGCGTCGGCCACCGGCATGGACTGCGCTTCCGGCCAGCCGCCGCGGCAGACCATGTCCAACAGTTTGGTCGTATCGCTTTCGACTTTCGTGGGGGTGAACTCGCCTGCGAACAGACCGGAAAGGCTGACCTCCCCTGTGGAGTCGCCGGTTTCGAGCAGCGTCATCGGACTCATGCGGATGCGTCCGATGCGCCCGGAACCGGTATACTGCGGGCGCTGATCGTCGCGAGGCGTGGAGGAACCCGTCAGAATCCATTGCCCCTTGTTGCCGGGTTCGTCGTCGGCCTGATGGCGAACCTCGTCCCACACGGCGGGCGCCAACTGCCATTCGTCGATGACGTGGGGTCGCTCGCCGAGCAGCATCAGGGAGGGGTCCGCGGCCGCGAGCGCGAGATTGTTGTCGCGGTCCACATAGGTGATGCTTTCCGCATGCTGCCGTGCGGCCCACGTCTTGCCGCACCATTTGGTTCCGGCGATTTCCACCGCGCCGAAAATGCGCATGTAGCGTTCGATCTGATCGTCGACGATGCGTGGGCGATAGCCTTCGGGTTTGACTTGAGATGCTCTCTGTTCGGCCATATTCCGCCCTTTCTCGACTTTTGAACATCCACCAACGACCAAAATCCGAACTTCTCAACTACCAAAATCCGAATCCTCCAACTACAATAATCCGAATCGTCATTAAGTAAGATGCCTCGACTCCGCTCGGCATGACGCCGCAACCATCGCAACGTAACGTCATCCTGAGCGCAGGCCGCTAGGCAGAAGTCGAAGGATTCTTACATGTCCATCTGTCAAAGACACTTCGACTCCGCTGCGTTCCGCTCAGCCTTGATGGAGGATAGACGGACTCCGATCAACGCGATGGGGCAAATAAGTGCCTAACGCAACATGACGGGAGACACACTGCATCACGAGACAGCACAACGAAAGGGCGGCCGACGTATGCACGCCGACCGCCCGTTGCAAGGGAGAGAAAGGAAGATTAGCTATTGGAGAGCCGTCACTTGGCGGCGGGCACCTCCTTCGCCACGGCCTTGGGCTTGCGGTTGCGCAGCACCAGAGCCGCGACGCACAGCACCATCAGCAGGACGAGCTCCACACCCAAAGCGACGGAGTACGCCTGCCAGTTGGCGATGTTCACCGGCATGAGGTTGCCGTTGGCCATCGCATACAAGGTGTTATGCGCGGAACGCTGCAGATAGTAGATATCCGCGTCGCTTTCGGCTCGCACCGAAATACCCCAGCGAGTCAGCCAACCGTCAAGGCCCGCACGCATCGCGGCATTCGCGCCTTCGGCCATGCCGCCCTGATCCATATCGGTCAGCACCTTGCCATTGAAGCCCCACTCGTTGCGCAGCACCTCAGTCAGCAAGCTTTCGTTGGCACCGGCATAGGTATCACCGATGAAGTTCATGCTGGCCATCACTGCGGTCGCGCCGCCCTTCTTCACACAATCCTCGAAAGGCTTGAGATAGATCTCACGAATGGCCTGCTCATTCGAGTAGGTGTGAAGATTCTCATGACGCACGGATTCCATGTCGTTGAGCGCGAAATGCTTGATGTATACAATCAGACCACCTTCACGGGCCGCCTTCACCTGAGCGCTGGCGGTGGTTCCGGCCAGAACCGCATCTTCGGAATAGTATTCGAAATTACGGCCGGAGAACGCCGAACGGTGGTTGTTCATCGCAGGCGCATACCAACCTGAAGTTCCGTAATACTGCGTCTGATCAGCCATTTGCTCACCGAACTCAGTGGCGATATCCACATTGAATGTAGCAGCCAACAGCGGAATGCAGGGATAGGCGATGCCATTCATCGATGTGGTCCACATCGACGAGATCCCCATCGGACCGTCCGAATCAACCGTACGGAAATCTTTGCCAATGGACAGCAAAGACGGCGAGGCATAGGTGGAATCCTCAACCAAAGACTTCAGCTCGTCGACCGTCAGCTGCTTGATCAGTTCATCCCACTGTGGATCGTCATAGTCGAGCCCACGAACGTCATCCAACGTCAGATCGCCATCAGCGGCGTAGTCGACGCCCTTGGTCATCGACGGGATGTTCTCGTCATAAGACGCATCATAGGCATCCTTGTCGTCTTCGTTGGCGGTGGAGTTTACTTCGTCCGACACGGATTCCATCGCCTCAGTGTAGTTGGCGAATCCATCGGCGCGGCTGAGATACACGCCACGAGAGGCTTCATCGAACTGATTCGAGGCGGACTGCCCATCAGAGGCACGCTGATCATCGCCGGAGTAGAAGTGGCTCTCGGCGAGTTCCGCCGTCACCTCATCCAACGATTCGTGAGCATTGGCACGAACGGAGAACACGTATTCACCCGCGTCCAGCATGTACGCGCCTTGCGTGCCGTCACCGTTGTCATGCGAGGTGTCATAGGCAGCAAGATCCTCAACCGGCACCTCGACAGTGACGGTTTCGCTGGTGCCCGGCGCAAGCTCAGCGGTCTTTCCGTAGCCGATCAGTTGCACGGCGGCCTTTTCAACGCCGTTCTCGCGGTCGTAATCGGTATACGGCGCGGTCATGTACAGCTGCACGACCTCCTTGCCAGCCACGTCACCGGTGTTGGTGACCTCCACGTCAACGCTGACCGTTCCCTTCGGGTCCAGCGTCGAAGCGTTGAATCCAGTGATCGTCTGCGCGAACGTGGTGTAGCTCAGGCCTGAACCGAACGGGAACGACACGATGGAGTCGTAGTCGCTGCCATAGTCGAAGGTTTCACCGGTTGTGGTATTGGTCACCACCGCACCCTCGGCGTAGGCGGTCTCATACCACTTGTACCCCACGTAGATGCCTTCGACATAATCCACGTAATGGCTGGCCTCGGCGTTTGACGCGACCTGCGTGCCGTAGTTTTCGTTCGCCGGAGCGCTGTCGTTATCGGTGACCCAGGTGTCCGGAAGTTTGCCGGACGGATTGATCTCACCGGTCAGGATCTTGCCCAACGCGTCGAAGCCGTACGGTCCGGGCAATCCGGCCCACACGCATGCGTCAACGCTATATTCGTCCAAGAATCCCATTTCAAGCGCGTTGGCGCTATTAATCACGACGATGATCTTGTCGAAGGTTTCGCTGGCACGCTGCATCAAGGCTTTCTCATTGTCATTGAGCTGCAGATAGTTCGCGTCATCGATCTGCTCGTAAGAGGTCAGATCCGCTCCCTCGCTGCCCGTACGGCCCAGCACAATCACTGCGGTGTCGGAGTATTCCTTCATCGATTCGAAGGAAGCGTCTCCGGTGAACTTGTCGATGGTCACCTCGTTGACCGTCAGCGGGGAGACATGGAAACCGATCTGCACCGGTTCCGGCGGCAGCACCTCATACACACCGGCGGACTGCAGCGCCGGGTTGATTTCGATGCCCGCATCTTCCAGCGAGGACAGCACATCAGCGGAATCCTCCGTGGCCGACACACGGCCAGAGCCGCCACCGCTGAAATACGGGTTGTAGGCGTAGTAGCCCAGCAGATTCACCTTCGCGCCCGACGACAAAGGCAACGCCTCATTGTTGTTGCGCATCAGCGTCATGCCTTCTTGCCCGATCTGTCGAGCCAAATCTTTCCAGTCATCTTCAGTGGTGTCGACTTCCTCCGAACCGACCGCGCCCACATAGAACACATTGTTGAGCTGGTTCGCGAACATATTCGTCGCGACGCCAAGAGCCACCACTGCGGCCAGCAGCAGCACGCCTAGCGACCCCAGAATACCGTTGCCCACCTTGAGGTGTTTAACGGCACGCCCCTCCCGGTAACGTTTGCGTGTGCCCAACGCCAACACCACCGCCGCAATGACGATAATCACCGCCAGAACGGCAATGCCGATCATGCAATACATGGCGAGCTGTCCGCCACTGCCTTCTTTCATGTCGTCCTCCTTTGGACTTCTCTCTAGGTGTAAGGACGTCGCGGTTGCGCCGCCCGATCAGTTAAACGTCACTTTTGCTTGAAGATGATCTTCATGATGGGGTAGAAGACCCAGAACGAAATCGCGCAGTTGATGAGCATGGTCACCAAGTCGGCGACCGTGGCACCGGTGCCGGAGCCCATCATGCCGATGCACCAGCCGTAGAGCGGTGCCTTGTACAGGCCCTGCAGCGCGGCCGCGCCGATGGTGATGATCACGTAGGCGAGCACGTACCAAGCCGCGGCCTTCCACACATTGCCGGTGGATTTGAAGGTCACGTTGCGCTGGGTGATGAAGTTGATCACCTGCGCCACTGCCATCGCGATCTCCACGGCGAGGAAGTACGCGAGTCCGCCGCCACCGCCGGCCGCGATCGAACCGGCTGCGTAGTCGAACACGTAGTAGGCGCTGCCGTCGATGCTCTGCCCGACGGGAAGCACCCGGAACGTGGTGTCGACCAGCGCGGTGAAGCCGAACGCCCATTTGAGCACCGGCATCAGCACCAGTTGCAGCACGGTCACCGCGTTGCACACGATGAAGAACATGATGAACTCGGCCAGCCCGTGATGCTTGGCGTCGAACGCCGCCCACCAGCCTTTAATCGCACGCACGACGGTGTTGCCGCCCACGCCGGATTCACCGACGACTTCGCTGCCGACGTTGCCCTCAACATTGATTCCGACTGTGTTCTGCGTCATTGTTTCACCTCCTTTAATTGAGTTCGAACGACTGGAAATCTATGGATCCCTCGCCCCGGTACGTGAAGTACAGGGCGGCCGGCCGCTCTCCTACCGCGGACGTATCGGCCGAAGCGCTATACGCACGCCACGTCCCGCCTGCCGCGGATTCGCCCACCTGCACGGGGATCGCGGCGATGACGCGCCCGCCGTCCGGGTCGAGACTGACGCGCATCTCGCCTTGCGCCGGTCCGCGAGCGCCGTCGCCCTTGTGGGCGCGCACCGTGGCCGAGATCGACGAGATTTGGTCGAGTCCGTCGAAGTATTTGAATCCGGCGACCGCGCCGTCGCGCATATTGGCGACGTACTGCATGGCGACCGGCTCCGCACCGACCGCGGCCGGGCTCACGTCGCGCCGGTCCTGCGTGAAGTAGGGATGTGCGGCGAGTCGCTTCTTCGGATTCGACCCGTCGTATCGGCCCGCGCCGTCCGCGCTCCACAGATTGCAGGCGATGCGCGCCTCATACGCGCCTTTGCCGCGCAATGGGCCGCCGTTCAATCCGCAGCTGGTGACTTCGGCTTGGGCAAAATGCCAGACGCCCCGCTCGTCGCGCGCGGCCTCCAGCTTTTCGGCGCAGGCTTGGCGCGCGTAGGAGCTGCGGTTGGTCTGGCGATGGTAGAAGGTGTAGAAGTCGTCGCCGATGCGCAGCATGCCGCCGTGGGTGTTGCCGGTGTAGTTCGAGGCGGTCGCTTCGTCCACATGATTGCCCAGCCCCACGTCGCCGACGCTGACCAGCGTACCGCCGAATTCGAAGCCTTCGGTCGGGCGGTCGGAGACGGCATAGCACAGTTCATGGTTGAGACGGGACGAGTACACAAAGTAGTAGCGGCCGTCGTATTTGCGCATCGAGCTGGCTTCGAAGAACTCATGTCCGGCGAACGAACCGGGGCCAGACTTGGGGAACAGCAGCTTTTCCGGCGTTTTGATGGTGACCATATCGGATTCGAGCTCGAGCACGTATCCGCCGTCAAAACCGAGCTTGCGGCCGCCGGTCGCGATGGACGGCACGGGCGTGTAGAAGCCGGAATACAGGTAGACGCGATTGTCGTCGTCCACCAGCACGCCGGGGTCGAAGGGGAAGGAGTCGCCCTTACGGCGGCCCCACAACGTGCCATCGGGGTAGCGCACGTGGCCGTGGAATTCGAACGGACCGGCCGGACTATCGGCCACGGCCACACCCATCAATCCCATGAAGTCGAAGGCGTAATACAGGTAGTAGCGGCCGTCCGGGCCGACGGTCACGTCGGGCGCGAACAGCAGGCGCAGGCCGAGGCGGTTCTTCGGATCCTGGTTTTTGCGGTAGATCACGCCCTCGTAGCGCCAGTCGCTCAGGTCATCCACGGGGGCGGACCAGGTGACGTAGTCGTTCATGCAGAACATCGGTGCGCCGAAGCGGTCGTGCGAGCCGTAGATGTAGACCCGGTCGCCGAACACGTACGGTTCCGCGTCGGGAATGTACTCGCCGCCCGGCAGATAGGGGTTGAGCGCTTGACTGTTCACGGTCGGTTCCTTCGTCGTCGAAAACTCCACATTGATGTTGGAACCATATTCGCAAAGTCGGGCGCGGTGCGGCGGCCCGTTGCACAAACGGAAAGTTTATTGCACGAACGAAGTGGGAGATTCCTCGACTTCGCTCGGAATGACGAGAGGACCCGCCCGGAATAACGAGAAGGACCCGCCCGGAATAACGAGAAGGACCCGCCCGGAATAACGAAACACCGCTCGAAATGACGGAAATACCTTACTCGTCATCCCGAGCGGAGCCGAGGGATCTCCACGTCCGAAACGACCAACGGCTAGCGCAAGGGAAGGAGCACAGTGAGTTCGAACCAGTGGTCTTTGGGGCCGACGGTGAGAGTGCCGCCGTATTTGGCGGCGGTGTGGCGGATGCTCTTCAACCCGAAACCGTGGTAGCGCTTGTCGCGTTTGGTGGTGGTTGGCAGTCCGCCGTTCGCGGTGCCATCACGTCCATCCGAATCCGCGTCCATCAGATAGTTTTCCACGCGCACAAGCGCGAAGCCGTTCGCTTCGGAAACCGAAACGTGGATGAGCCGTTTGGCGGGGTCGGCTATGCGCCGTTCGTATTCGATGGCGTTGTCAAGCGCGTTGCCGAATATCGTGCAGACATCCATCTCGCTCACACGCGCGAGCAGCGTGCCGTCGGCCACGCAGGTCAGTTCGATGCCGTCCTTCGCGCACACCAGCCCTTTGGCGGTGAGCATGGTGTCGAGCACCGCATTGCCGGTTTTGTATTGCGCCTCATATTCCTTGATGCCCTGCTCGATGTCGTCGAGATGCCGTTCGCGCCGCCCCGGGTCGCTTTCGGCGCGCAAAACCGCAATCTGATGTTTGAGATCGTGGTATTTGTGGTTGATGACGGCCACGCTTTCCTTCGACTGCTGGTATTGCGCGTACTGCATGTCGAGCAGGTTGCGGATCGAGTCCAGTTCCTTGCGCGCGTGGTTCTCGCACAATTGGATATGGAAGGCGTACATGAAGGCCACGCCGCCGAAGCCCACCAACGTACGGATGTTGAACACTTCGGTGCCGATGGTGCTGGTGAACGGAGTGGCGGTGGAGACGTAGCTGAGATTGCTGAGCGTGAAGGTCGTGGCCGCGATGATCACCGTGGTCAGCAGCTCATGGCCGGTGACGTCGGGCGCGGCGAGGTCGGGCCGCCGCTCAAGCAGCACCACCGCACCGAACACGGCGCCATACACCACCAGCAGCATCAGCGCCTGCACCCAAACGGCCTGGCTCCAGTCGTACCGCGACACCATATGGAAGTACAGCTGCCATTCGATGGACGCGGCGAATTCGGCGAGCAGGAACGCGCGCATCAGCCAGTAGACTGCGGTGACGGCGGTGAAGCGACAGCACACCCATATCGTCAGCAGCATGATGCCCAGCGCGAGCGCCATGCCCGGCAACCACAGGGCCACCGGCACGATGCCGATGCCGATCTGCACCAGAACCAGCGCCGCAAGCGAGACCACCGCCACCGCAACGTCCCGCAGGCGGGGCAGCTTGCGCACGCATAGCGTGATGATCACCATGCACGACAGCCATTCGGCGAGCGCCGTGTAGATTTTCGGAATATCGGGAATGACGCCGACGCTGTTCATTTGGCGACCGCACCCAGATAGTTGGCGAGCGCGTCGAGCAGTTCGCGCTGTTTGGCGCGGCTGACCATCACCAGGTCGCCGCCGACCTTCGCGTAGCCGTCTTCGATGCCGCGCACGTGGGCGAGGTTGACGAGATAGCCTTTGTTGCAGCGGAAGAAGCCTTCGTCGCGCAGGCGCTCCTCCACCTCTTTCATGGATGAGGTGGTGGATTCGAACACGCCTTCCTTGGTGTGGTAGGCGAGGCGGTGACCGCTGCTTTCGATCCACAGAATCGACGAGACGGGCACGCGGCTGGTGCTTGATTTGGCCGTGATCGTCACGTAGGTCTCCTCGCGGCGGCGCATGCGGGAGATCGCGCGGCCGAGCCGTTGGGTGAACGCGAAGTATGAGATAGGTTTGAGCACGTAGTCGAGCGCGTCCACTTTGTAGCCTTGGATCGCGTATTGGGCCATGTTGGTGATGAACATGATGACGACTTCGTGGTCGATGTCGCGGATGCGTTCGGCGGCGGTCATGCCGTCCATCGAGGCCATTTCGATGTCCATAAGGATGATGTCGTAGGCGGTGCGGTAGTTCGCGACGATGTCTTCGCCGTCGGGGAAGCGGGTGACGACGAAACGTTCGCCGATCTCCTCGCCGTAACGCGTGAGGTAATCCTCCAGCGTGCGCGCGTATTCGTTTTCGTCTTCGACAATGGCGACCTGTATCACCGCTTCAATCACCTCCTGTCGGAGCCTCGATGCCCCGAGCCCATAATAACTTACGACCTCGGTGTGGTGATGTTCGAGGGGTGATGTACGCTACATGGAGCGTAGCGCTACGGAAAACGTATCGCTACGCGAAACGTAGCGAACATATCGATCAAGGGGAATCGTGGGCAATATCCTCGCCATACTGAAGCGCGATATTCTGCGGCTGATCAAGGTGCCTACCGCATGGGTGATCATCCTCGGCCTATCCGTGCTGCCGTCGTTCTACGCGTGGGTCAACATCATCGGCTTCTGGGATCCGTACGGCAACACCGCCAGTCTGCAGATCTCGGTGGCCAACAACGACCGCGGAAGCACCACCGAAGCCCTCGGCGAGGTCGATCTCGGCAGCCAGATTGTCGACCAGCTGGGCGAAAACCACGATATCGGCTGGCGCTTTACCAACGCCGAACAGGCCATGGCCGACGTGGAATCCGGCGACAGCTACGCCGCCATCATCATCCCCGAGGATTTCAGCGAACGGCTGGCCGCACTGCTCAGCGGCGACGGCGAGCGCCCGGAGCTCGAATACTACGTCAACGAGAAAACCAGCCCCATCGCCCCCAAAGTCACCGATTCGGCGGCCAACACCGTGGACCAGCAGGTGAACTCCGCCTTCGTCTCCACCGTCAGCGAGGTCGTCACCCAAGCGCTGAACGACGCCAACGACGAAATCTCCGCTTCGGCCGGCGAGGCCAGCTCAAACACGGTGTCCGCGCTGCGCACGGTGGTGGACAATCTCGGCAAGGCACGCGACGCGATCGCCACGTTCAACCAGCAGACCAGCACCACTCCCGACGACATCCAAAGCGCCAAGCAGGCGCTGCAATCCGCACGCCAGCTCGGCAGCGACGCGAGCCAAAGTCTGACCGCCGTCTCCGGTCTCATCGCCTCCACGCAAACCTCGCTGAACGGATTCGTCTCCACATCCTCGTCGGCGCTCGACCAAAGCAACAGCCTGCTCTCGCAAGCCACCGCCCAAGCCACCGGCACAGTCTCCACGCTCGCCGGCAGCATCACCACCGCCAACGGGCATGTGGGAGGCGCGCTGGCCACCCTGCAGGACGTCAACGACCGGCTCGACCAAACCATCGACGATTTGGAAACGGCGTTCCCCGAGCATTCCGACATCGCCGACCAGCTGCGCGAGGCGAACGCGCGCACCAGCGAGGCCATCGACTCGCTCTCCGCGTTGAACACGTCGCTGGGGACCACCGCCACCGACACCGGCGCTCTGGCCGACAATCTCAACTCGTCCACGCAAAGCACCCTGGCCAACGCGCAGACCGCACGGCGCAATCTCATGGATGGTGCGCTGCCCCAGCTCAATACCGGGCTGAACACGCTCGGCGGCGCGGCCGGCACGCTCGGCGGGCAGATCGCCAGCCAATCCACCCTGCTCGACCAAGCCGACCTGATCCTCGACCAGGTGAACCAGGCCGTGTCCAACGCGCGCACGGCGCTGGACCGCACCGACACCTCGCTGGCAGGGCTCGAAACGCGGCTGAACACCACCATCACCGACATCAGCGCGCTGACCACCTCGAACCTGCTTTCCGAACTGTTCGGCGGCGACGGCAATCTGGACGTCAACGCCGTCGCGGACTTCATGCTCTCCCCCACCGTGCTCGACACCCAAACCGTCTACCCGGTGAATTCCTACGGCTCCGGCATGGCGCCGCTGTTCACCAATCTGGCGCTGTGGGCCGGTGCGTTCATGCTGGTGGCGCTGATTCGACTGGAAAGCGATGACGAAGGCATCGAGGGCCTAACCGTCACGCAGGCGTATCTGGGCCGGTGGGCGCTGTTGGCCATCGTGGCCGCCGCGCAGGGGGTTATCGCCACCGTCGGCGATCTGATCATCGGCGTGCAGACGGTGAACGCGGCCGCCTTCATCCTCACCGGCGTCATCGCCTCGCTGGTGTACATTTCCGTCGCCTATATGCTCGCCGCAACATTCCAGCATGTGGGCAAAGGGCTGATTATGGTGATGATTATCGTGCAGATCCCCGGTGCGGGCGGCATGTATCCCATCGAAATGATGCCCGATTTCTTCCGTAACCTGCACCCCTTCTTCCCCTTCACCTACGCGATCGACGCTTTCCGCGAAACCATCGCCGGATTCTACGGCACCACGTGGGTGGCCAGTCTGGCGCGGCTGCTGCTGTTCGCGGTGCTTTCGTTCGTCGTGGGACTGTACATCCGGCCGCTGTTGGCGAACCTCAACCGCCTGTTCGCGCGCGAAATCGCCGAAAGCGACATTCTCAACGGCGAGCCGACGCTGCTCAAGGGGCACGAGTACCGCATCTCCCAGATCGTGCAGGCCTTGGCCGACCGCGACGAATACCGCACGGCCATCGAAACGCGGGCGGCGCGCTTCACCGCGCTGTACCCCCAGCTGAAGCACGGCGCGCTGATCGTGGGATTCGTGGTCCCCGCCATACTGTCCATCACCTTCTCTCTGACCACGGGCGCGAAACTCGTGGTGCTGGGCACCTGGGCGATATGGGTGCTGATCGTCATCCTGTTCCTCATAGTCGTGGAATTCATGCACGACAGCCTGCGCCGCCAAGTGGCGCTCGGCAACCTAAGCGACGAGGAGATCCGCGCCACCTTCGCCCAGCGCCGGCGCAAGCGGCGTCCCAAGCGCTCCATGCGAAGCACGCAACACGAATCCACCACCCGTCATTCCGAGCGGAGTCCGGAGGACGGAGTCGAGGAATCCCAGCAGGAGAGATCCTTCGACTCCGGCTTCGCCTTCGCTCAGGATGACGAAGAAAAAGAAGCCCGCCCCACTCAGGATGACGAAGAAAATGCCACCCCCACTCAGGGTGACGAAGAAAATGCCCGCCCCACTCAGGACGGGACCGAGAAACAAGCCACCGAACGTACTGAAAGGAGCGAGGCATGAGGGTTATGTGGAAACTGTTCGTCGGCGACGTCAAACGCATCACCAGCAACGTCGTCTCCATCATCATCGTGATCGGCCTGGTGGCCATCCCCAGCCTGTTCGCCTGGTTCAACATCGCGGCCAGCTGGGATCCATTCAGCAACGTGAAGAACATGAAATTCGCCGTGGCCAACAACGACGAAGGCTACCAATCCGACCTCATCCCGGTGAAAATCTCCGTCGGCGACCAAGTGGTCAACGCCCTGCGCGCCAACAGCCAGCTCGACTGGACCTTCACCACCGAAAGCGAAGCCATCGAAGGCACTAAATCCGGCGAATACTATGCGGCCATCATCATTCCGGAAAGCTTCAGCGCCGACATGATGACCTTCTTCTCCGACGACGCCGACCACGCGCAGCTCACCTACCTGCGCAACGAGAAGAAAAGCGCGCTGTCGGCGAACATCACCGGCCAGGGCGCCGACGAAGTGGCCAATGAGATCAACACGACCTTCGCGCAGACCATGACCAGCACCGCGCTGGACATCATCTCGGCACTCTCCGACCGGCTCGACGACCCCGAAGCGCAAGCCATGCTCACCCGCTTCACCGCCAATATCGGCGACTTCTCCACTCAGCTGACCGGCGCGGCCGATACCCTCGAGACCATCGGCACACTGGTCGATTCCGCGGACGACCTGCTCTCCAGCTCGTCCGCACTGCTCGAGCAGACCGCCCAGGCCGCCACCGACACGCGCGGCCAACTGTCCGACGCCAAACAGGGCGTCACCAGCGTGGCCGACGCGTTGAGCGGCAGCGCAAGCACCGTGCAATCCTCGCTTGAGGCCAGCGCCGACAGCCTCAAATCCGTCTCCAGCAGCGTCGATACACTGTTCGACGACGCGGCCGGCAACGCCTCCGCCGTGGCGCAGGCCCTGCGCTCGCAGTCCGACGCCGTCGCCTCGCAAGCCCAGACGTACCAGTCCATCCTCACCTCGCTGCAGGACGCCGGATATGGTGATTCCACCGCCGCGCAGTCGCTCACGCGCGCCATCGAACAGCTCAACTCCCTGAGCGAGACCTTGGACAGCGCGGCAGACCAAGTCGAGTCCAGCGCCTCCGACACGGCGGCCAAACGCGAGCAGATCCAGCAGATCATCACCCAGGCCACCGATTCCATCGGCACGGCGAAGCAGGATTTCACCAACAGCATCGCCCCGCAAATCAGCCAGCTTTCCAGCACGGTAGCCAACGCCTCGGCCCTGCTCGGCGAGGACGCCGACCAGCTCACGCAAACCCTGAACCAGCTCGACGGCACCGCAACGTCCGCCGAAAGCCAGCTGGCAGACATGCGCGAGATCCTCGACTCCACCATCTCCCAGCTGCGTACGGCCGGCGGCAAACTGGCGGATTTCAACACGAAGCTGTCGCAGGCGCTGGCCAGCGGCGACATGAGCCAGGTGCGCGACGTGCTCGGCGACGACACGGAGGCCTTGGCCGCGTCATTGGCCGCGCCGGTCACGCTTACGCGCAAGGCCGTGTATCCGGTGGAGAATTTCGGCTCCTCCATGACGCCTTATTACACCTTCATTCCGCTGTGGACGGCCTCCATCCTCATTCTGCTCTCCGTCAAAACCACCGTCTCGCGCCGCCGCCGCAAAGAATTGGGCGACCCGAGCTCGAACCAGCTGTTCTTGGGACATTTCGGCATTTTCGCCGCCATTTCGCTGCTGCAAAGCACGGTCAGTTGCGCGGGCAGCCTGCTGTTCCTACGCGTGCAGGCCGTGCATCCGCTGCTGTTCATGCTCTCCGGCTGGGTGGGCGGACTGCTGTTCGCGTTCATCATGTACACGCTGGTGGTGAGTTTCGGCAATATCGGCAAGGCGATCGGCATGCTGCTGCTGGTGTTCCAGGTATCCGGTTCGGCCGGCTCCTACCCCATCCAGGTGCTGCCCGACTTCATGCAGGCGATCAGCCCGTTCCTGCCCATCACGCACGCCATACGCGCCATGCGCGCGGCGATCGCGGGCATCTACCAGAACGATTTCTGGGTTGAGATCGGCATTCTGCTGGCGTTCACGCTGCCGCTTCTGCTGCTTGGGCTGGTGTTGCGCAAGCCGCTGACCGGGCTGAACCGTTGGATTTCGGAACAGCTGGAACGCACCAAGCTCATCGGATGACGGTGGTTGCGCCTGTCTCGACGGCGAGACTGGCGCATTTAGCCCATGACTCATATGTGAATACGTGAAGGAGAGAAGATGACCGCAAGGCATTCCGCGATGGACTCCACGATGGACTCCATTGCTGCGTCTGCGCCCGAGGCTCCTGTGACGCCCGCCGCGCCAGTGGCATCCGCTGCCACCACAGCATCCGCAGCGTCCACGGCACCCACGCTTGGCCCCACCCCCTCGCGCGCGCGTGAGCGGCGCGGCGAACGCACCCGCGAGGCCACCGACCGCAAAATCGCGCGGGCAACGCTGCAGATTGCCACATCGAAGGGCATCGGCGGCGTGACCATCGAGGAGGTGGCGCGTGTGAGCGGCGTGGCGAAAACCACCATCTACCGCCGCTACCGCAACGCCGACGACCTGCTGAACACGGTGCGCTCCTGGCAGCTCGACGGCTTGCAGGAGCCCGGCGAGTTCGGACCGACGCAGGAGGATTTCACGCGGATGATGGCGCAGGTGGTGCGTCGCTTCGATTCCGGCATCGGCATCAAGGCCGTCGGCATGGTGCTCTCCAGCGAGGGGCCGTTCTTCCGCGGCATCATCGAACAGGTGGTGATGCCGGCCAAGGCGCGCCTGCGGGAGTATGTGCGGCAGGGCGAGCAGTCGGGCGCGTTCCGCCCCGGAATCGACGTGGATTTTCTGTTCGTCACGATTGTGGGATCGATGATCGCCTGCGAAACCCTGCATGGCGAGGTCGACGACGCGTGGGCCGGGAATATCAGTGCGCTGATCTGGCCCACCATCGCCGCATAAAACCGAACCAGCCGGTCACCGACGCATAGCCGTCGGCTTGCGCGATCCGCACCGCGCGGGTTTTGCGCCGCCGCTACGGTCCTTACCGGCTCTACTGGCTGACCGAAGCCTCCTGACGCACGACCTTCAGCGCCTCATTGAAAGCGTCGGTGGTCCAGCTGGCACCGGCCACCGTGTCGACCTCGAGATCCTTAAGCGGCTTGCCATCCACCACGCCGTTGATGGCCTCCGCGAAGGCGTCCTGATGGTTCTGGGAGATCGTGGTGAACGGATGGCCCACGATTTCCACATTATCGATGGCGCCGTCGGTGATGGTGACATGCACGTCGATGGTGTCCTCGCCGATCGGGCCGTACTGGCCGTTGACCGAATACGTGCCGTCGGCGTAGACGCCGGTGTCCTGCTTCTCCTCGTCGGAGGAATCAGCGTCGCCGTCGCTCGAATCAGCATCCGACCCGCCTGAGTTCTGCGCCTGCGATTCGGCGGTTTCACCGGAGTTGCCCGCGTATTCGTCGTCCATCGGCGTGGCCGTCGGCTCGCCGCAACCGGCCAGCAGCGCGCCGGCCACCACCAGCGAAGCGGCGGCGAGCGTCGCCACGCGCACAGTGGATTTCGGATTCAGTTCCTTCTCGTCGTTCATAGCTTCCACCTTATTCATTCCAATCCCAACATCATGTGCCATGTTCCACCTCACCCGTCATTCCGAGCATCCCACCCGTCATTCCGAGCGTAGTCGAGGAATCCCACAACCGAGATCCTTCGACTCCGGCTGGAAGCCTCCGCTCAGGATGACGGCATCGATGCATCAGGCGATGCCGTCACCTGTTTTCGCCGCCTTGGTGGGGTTTGCGAACGCGACCGGGGCGTCGCCGTCGTGCTGCGCGCCTTCGGCGGTCGAACCGGTGAAGGCGGGCTTGCCGCCGGCCGCCTCGTAGGCCTCACGGGCGGCTGCGTTGTTCCACTGTTCACCCACGAGCACGCCGTGGTTGAGCATGATCTGGCGGTCGGCGCAACTGGCGACCAGCGCGTCATGCGTCACCACGATGATCGTGGTGCCCTGCTCGTGCAGCTGGCGGAACAGGTCGAGCACGATTTTCTCGTTCTTCTCGTCGAGGTTGCCGGTGGGCTCGTCGGCGAGGATGAGCTTGGGGCAGTTGATCAGCGCGCGGGCGATGCACACGCGCTGCTGCTCGCCGCCGGAAAGCTGGCCGGGCAGGTGGTGCGCGCGGTCCTTCAATCCCACGCGATCCAACGCATCCAGCGCCTGCTGCTGGTTGACGACGGAATGGTAGTACTGCGCAACCATCACGTTCTCCACGGCCGTCAGATGCGGCACGAGATAGAACTTCTGGAACACCAGACCGATCATGTTCTTGCGCACGTCGGCCAGCTGCGAGGCGTTGAGATCCTCCAGCTTGCGGCCTTCAAGGCTGACGGAACCCTTGGAGGGGGTGTCCATGCAGCCGATCATGTTCATCAGGGTGGTTTTGCCGGAGCCCGACGAGCCGACGATGGCGAGCCACTGGCCGGCGGGCACGGTAAGCGTCAGGTCGTCGACCGCATGCAGGTCGCCGTAGATTTTCGAAATATGATCCAATTCAAGCAGCATGATTATTCCTCTCTTAGGACGACGGCGGGGTCGATGCGGGTGGCGCGGCGCACCGGGGAGACGGAGGCGATCACGGCGAGCAGCATGCTCAGCAGCACCGAGGCCACGCCGAGCAAGCCGTTGAACGCCAGCGTGCGTTCGAAGACGTTCTCGCACAGCACGCGGGCGAGCGCGTAGCCCAATCCCATGCCGACCAGGCCGCCGATCAAACCGTATAGCGCGGATTCCACGAAGAACTCCGCCGCCACCGAGCCCGACGAAGCGCCGAGCGCCTTACGCAGGCCGATTTCGTTGCGTCGCTGCGAGACGATGGACGACATGGTGGTGGAGACGCCGACGAGGGTGAGCACCAGCACCACCAGCGAGACGATCCAGAACAGGGTTTGCAGCATGGCGATGATGCGCTGGTTGGAGGCGGTCATTTTGGTGACCTGCTGCGCGGAGACGCCGAGTTCGGTGTTGCCGTTGAGCGCGGAGACCAATGTGCTCAGTTGTTCGTCGCCGGCGCTGGATGAGAATTCGATCACGTCCGGTCCACGTTCGCCGGCGATGGCATCGACGTCCGAGGCGATGGCGTAGACGATTTCGTCCTCGCTGCCGCCGGTGTCGAGAATGCCGGCGACGCGATAGTCCACGCCGTCGGTTTCGAGAATGTCGGTGGAGACGCGGCCGTCGCGCATCTGCCCGGACACCGAGTCGGTGTCAGAGTCGGATGATGCACTCGTATCGGCATCATCGCGGTAGCCGATGGTGATGGTGGAGCCGACTTCCAATCCCATCGCCTCGGCCACGTCGGTGCCGACCAGCACATTGCCTTCGCTGGGCCACGAGCCGTCCACGCTCCAGTGGCGGTTCAACGCCTGCACCTCGCTCACGTCGATGCCGGCGAGCACATAGGGGGCGGAGTTGATGCGCACCGTCTCATAGCGGTAGGTGGCGGCGCGCGCTTCGGCCACATCGTTCACTTCGTCTTCGATGGCCCGCACGGTGGCGTCGTCCAGTCCGGTTTGCGATGTGACGATGAGGTTCGCGCCATACGAGCGCATCTCCTCGTTCATCTGCTGCGGCACGGTCAGGCAGATCGCGGCCAGGCAGAACAGGGTCGCGGCCCCCACCAGCGAGGCGACCACCGCCATCAGCGCGCGCGAACGGCGGCGGAACACCGCGCCGAACAGCATCGTGAAAAACATCCTACGATTCGAAAAATTAGTCGAGACTTGCATACCAAACTCACCTACCGTGGAGGACTTTGGCTGACGAACAGTCCAGTGGACTGTTCGTGACCGAGACCGCAGCCGCGGTCGAGATTAACGAGCGGGTCTTAACGTCCATGCAACACCTCCGCGGACAGACGATCCAGTGGATCGTCTGTGACCGAGACCGCAGCTGCGGTCGAGCCATACAAGCAGACCTAGCGTCCATGGAGAACCTCCGCCGGACGTACCCGCAATATCGACCGCATCGACGAAACCGACGCGAGCAGAATCGTCAGCGTGAGCAGCACGAACACGAGCACGAACACCATCGGCCGCATGGTGATGCCCGACGCGAACACCACCTGTCCGATCAGCTGCGCGACGGCGGATCCCAATCCCGCGCCGACCAGCGCGCCAGCCAGCGAAATCACGGCGGTTTCCATCAGCATCAGGCGGATCACCGCGCCGTCGGTCGCGCCGATGGCCTTCAGCAGCGCCAGTTCGGCCGAACGCTCACCAATCGAGGCGGCCATCAGGTTCGCCACGGCGATGGCGGCGGCGAGCAGACTCAGCGCGGTCATCACAATCATCACCGCACGCGTTTTGGTGAGCACGTCGCCCTGCAGGGAGGCGACCTGACGCACCTGCTTGGCCACGGCGCCCGGAATCACCTCCTCGATCTGGTAGGCGATGGACGAGGCGTACGCGGTGCAATACCACGTCTCCCAATCCTCCTGGCTGAGCGCGGCCGGGTTCTTCGCGGCGCGGCGGGCCAGGTCGTTTTCGGGGGTGGTGAGCGCCTTGACCTCGATTTTGTCGACCTTGTCGGGCAGGTCGGCGAGTATCTGCGCCACCGACGAGGGCATGTACAGCGAGCCGTTCTCCTCGTCGCCGGAATCGTAGATGCCGACGATTTCAAGCTCCTGCGTGTGGGCGTTCCCGGAGGTGGTCTGCTTGGTCAGAGTGATCGTGTCGCCCACGCCCACACCCAACTGTTCGGCGAGCTCCCGGCCCATCATGCCCTGCGCGGTGTCGTCTTCGGGCCATTCGCCTTCAACGGTCCACCACGAACGCATGCCTTCGACGCCCGCCACCGTGGTTTCGCCGGTTTCGAGCTGCAAAGTTTTGTTGAACCAAGTGCCGACGATGGGCACGCTGGTCTCGCCGATGGAGGCGCGGATGTTGAGCTGAGGCGCGAAATTGGTGATGTTGAACGCCCAGAAGATGGTTTTGATCTTCACCGCGTCCGACTCGTTGAGGAACGAGGTCGGGTCGGATTCGCTTATGTCCGATTCGGTGGAATACAGGTCGGAGATCACCGCGTCGGATTTGGGCTGCACGGTGATGTTCGAGCCGTAGGTGGAGAGTTCGGCGTTGAGCTTGTCGCCCACGTCGAACACCACGCCGAGCATCGCCACCGACACGGTGGCCGACAGGCATACGGTCACGGCGATGAGCAGGCGGCGGCGCAGCTGCCTGCTGAAGGAGCGGAATATCATTCGCAGAAAGAACATCACGCCTCCTTACTGGAAATGCGCCGACAGGGCGTCGAGGGTGGAAGTCTGGATGGTGATCTCGCCGTCGCCCACCGTGTAGTCGAAGGGCACCGGGTTGCAGCCGCCCTTGAAGCCGATGGTCGCGAGGTTGATGGCCACGTCGCAGCGCTTGCAAATGATTTTGCCGTCCTGCTCGTAGTAGCCCGCGTCGCCGCAGGTTTCGCAGGCGTCGAGGCCGATGCCGTACGCGCCGCCGTTCTTTTTGATGATGATGAAGCGCATCACGGTGCCGTCTTCGGCGGTGTATTCGAAGCGGTGCAGATGGCCGTCGCTCACCTGGTCGAAGGTGATGGTGGCCACGCCGTCTTGCAGCGAATAGGGCTCCGGCTCGGAGAGTTCGGGCACTTTGTTGTTCTCGTACACACCCCAGGTGAGCGAGACGGTTGCGGCGATCATCGCGATCAGACTCCACACGGCCGCCGCCTTGGCGCGGCGCTTGAAGGCGATATGCGAGCGGACGATGGCTTCGTTCGCGCCTGTTTTCGGCATACGGAAGCCCGCCACCATGGAGGCCACGGCGGGGATGATGAACACCAGCGCCTGCGCGATGGTCAGTTGCGTGGTGTGGTTGTGGAACAGGATCAACGTGCGGAAGGCCGGGCCATGCAGCACGAGGATGAGCATGTTCATCATCAGCGCGAACAGCTCGGTCAGGTGGTGGATGAGGTTCAGCACCACCACCAGCAGGGCCGCGAGGGTGAAGGACAAGCGCACGGCGGTCGACCGCATGGTGCGGAAAATCGCCGCCACCACGACGGCGGTGCCGATGCCGAGCGCGAAGCCCAGCGCGCGCAGCAGCATTTCGGAGGTGAAGGGGGATTCGTCCGGCTCCACGAAGTTGGTCAGCTGCAGGATCACGTCCGGCGTGCTGTAGAACGTGGTGAACGCGATGCCCGCCGCCGCCACGGCATTGGCCGCATGCAGGGCGATTGCGTGCCGATGCCAGTCGCGCGTGAGTTTGCGGGCGGCGAGGACGACGGCGATCATCAGCACGTCGAAGATGACGCAGGCGATCAGCGTCGGCAGGTTCACCGTGGAACGACGGTCGACCACGGCCGTCGCACGCAGCGCGGCGAACACGACCGCGCCCGTCAGGCCAATCAGCAGGCCGGCCAGACGCCAGCGCGCACTGACGGGCTTGTCACGCCCCTCGCCCACGGTGAGGAGCACGCTCATGCACATCACCAGCAAGCACGGGCCGAGCATCCCCGGCAGCGCCTGCACATATTGCCCCAGCATTCGTCTCCTTTGGTTCGACTATCGCAAGATAGCCCTGAGTACGGTGATGGGCACTTCACGTATTTGGACGTGAAGTGCCCTAACCGAGAGCTGTTATCGTTCTCGACAACCGTAGCTGTTCACTAGCTAATCATTGTTGCGCGCCGAAATTGTGGCGCGCTTGAAATCCGATAGAGAGCCCACTGGGCTCTCTATTATTCGGATTTCACCATTGATGCACGGTGTAATCCCAGTCGAAGGTGGCCTCGAGGGGTTCGGTCCAGAAGCTGCCGGTCACACCGGTCTCCTTGTCGACGTGCAGCAGCCAGCCGTTCTCCTCCGGGGAGTGGATGGTGAAGGTCAGCGTGTACTCGCCGTCCTGGTCAAGCGCGAGGTTCGCGCCGTAGTGCGGGCCGTCGGAGGCGTTCATCTCCATGAAGGTGCCTTCCTGCACCACGGAGCCGTCGGACTTGTTGGAGATGGTGTAGTCGACGGTGAGCTTCGGAATGAAGTCGCCTTCGCCGTAGCCCAGGTTGTTGTCGGCCAGGGCGTGGATGTCGGCCTCGAGATGCAGGTTGGACTCGGCGGCGGACAGACCCATGCCGGCCGGTTCCATATCAACCGGCTGGAAGTAGACGGCGGCCACGTTCAGCACGCCGACCTCCTGGTCGGTGCCGATCGGGATCTCTTCGAAGCCGGCCTCATCGGCCGCATCCGCCTCCGTGTCCTCCGTGGTGGTGGAGGTGTCGGCGGTGTCGGAGGTGTCCGACGCGGTGTTGGTGTTGCCGCAGGCGGACAGCGAGAAGGCCATCGAACCGGCGAGCAGAACGCCAAGCAGGGCGGCGAGCTTCTTGTTCTTCAACATGATGTTTCTCTTTTCTTTTCCTTATGTGTTGAATAGGGGAAAACTTGTGGGGTGGGTCAGGCGGCCGTCTTGTCGAGCGTGGCCTTGGCCTTGCGCTGTTTGACGAATCCGACCACGAACAGGGCGATGACGGCCACGGCCGCGAGCGCCTGGGCCACCAGGGTTTCGACGTACGGGTAGAAGCCGAGCCAATCGTTGGTGGGCACGCCTTCGAGGTACATGCCGCCCAGCACATCGCCTTCGATCAGCGCGTGCACGCCGCCGCCGGCGAAGATGACGACCAGAACGGACATCAGGATGCTGGTGACGAGGAAGAACGGACCAATCGGAATCTTCACCGAGGTGAAGCGGATGATCACGAACACAATCACCAACGCCACGGCCGCGGCGATGCCGCCGATCCACATGCCTTGCGAATCCTGGGTCATCGAGTAGATCGACTGGTAGAAGATCACGGTTTCGGCGCCTTCGCGGAACACGGCGAGGAAGCTCAGCATGGCGAGCGAGACCACCGTGCCCAGCGTGGTTTTCTCGGCCGCGCCCACGGAAGTGTTCGCCGCGGCGACCGCGGATTCGGTTTTGGTGCGGATGTAACGGTTCCACGCCTCGACGCTGGACTTGTTGAGCATCCAGTTGCTGGTCCACAGCAGCATGCACATGGCGATGAGCGCGCACACGCCTTCCATGGTCTCCTGCACCGGGCCGGAGCCGCCGAAGAGCAGCGTGAAGATCACGGCGACGATGCCGGAGCCAATCAGGCCCACGACCACGCCGAGGTAGATCCACTTGGTGAAGCGCTTGTTGCCGGACTTCACGAGGTAGGCGATGATGGCGGCCACGACGAGCAGCGCCTCGAGTCCTTCACGCACGAGAATCAGGAAGGCCTGGCCGATGGAGCTGGTGACCCACTTGGTGAAGCCGCTCACGTTCTCGCCCGCGCCGCCGTCGAGTTCGGCGCCGTCTTCGACGAGCATGGTTTTCAGGTCTTCGATGTATTGGGTGGCGTCCTCGCCTTTGACCATGGCCTTGCGCGCGTTCTTGAAGGTGCTTTCCACCTTGGAGACGCGGTCGCCGCCGATGGCGTTCATCACGTTCTTTTCGAAGCCGAGCTTCTCGTAGTACTGGTAGTAGGCGTTGTTCACGCCGTCCGAGCCCTTGGTGCCGTCGGTTTTCGCGTCTTCGAGCGCCTGATCGAGGATTTCGCTCATTTCGGCGGCCACGTCGCTCCACGAGCGGTCGCCGCGGCCGGTGTTCTTGTTCACCTTGTTGGCGTCGAGCACCTCGCGTTCGGCCTTGGTTTTCTCCTCGCGGGCCTTGGCGTAGTCGCGCGGCTTAGCGAGTTCGGTATTGGCGTCGAGTGTGGCCGCGGTGGTGTCGAGTTCAGCGCTAAGCGCGGCGGTCTGCGTATCGATGTCGGCTTCGGAACCCTGCTTGTAGGCCAGCTGTTGGATGGAGCGGAACTGCTGGGTCTGCGACTGGTAGGTTTCCGCACCGATGGTGTCGTTGGTCACGGTCGCGAAGTTGGAGGCCACATAGATGGCGTTGAGCGCGGCGCTGAAGTCGGCCGCCGCTCCGGCGCGGTCGCCGTCCTTATAGGTCTGCGAGCCTTCGGCCAGACGCGCGTCGATCGCGTCGGCGATGGCGCTCCAGGAGTCGTAGTCGGCATCGTCTTCATCCGCGTGGGCCGTCGCCGGCGTCATCATCGCGGCCATCATCAGCACCGCCACCATCAGCGCCAACCATGCGCCCAGCTTCGCCGTCACGCGGCCGGTGCCGCGGGATGCCGTCGCCATGCGTGCAGACATGCCTGTTCCTCTCTCTTATCAGGTTGCGTCTTTGGGAAGTCCAAAGCCTCACGATAGAGAAAAAAATTGTTGAACAACAGTCTTGTTTTTCTGATTTTCTTGGTGTATAAAGCGACGGTTTCGCCCGTGAAAAAGCGTTGTACCGCACTTTGACTGACCCTCGGCCGTCGGCGATGGCCACCGAAGCGTCTCTTATTGTGGTCATCGCCAGCCAGCGTTTCGCATTGTGGACGGGGCCGGCGGCGGAATTTACGCGGGAAACGGCGAACCTCCATAATTTGCGCCGCTGACCAAAAGTCATCGGCGGAATTTACGCGGCAAACGGCGCAGTTCCGTAATATCTGCCACTGACTCAATCTCAGCGATCAGATTTACGCGAGGCACCCATCAGCATGGCCGCGACGGACCACACGCCACACCCTGGCTTTCAGGAAGCGTTCAGGTTTTGCTGAGAGGTATAACAGTAACGCACAAGAAAACGCACACAATGCGCGACCATAGTGGTGGCGTAGTCCTGACCGCTGGCGGCTGCGTCGCCGCCGCACGAGAACTGGAGAAGTATCGCATGTTCGTCCTCAGCAACGCTTGGTCGGCGTTGATGCGCCATAAAGGGCGCTCCGCAGCGACCGCGGCCATCGTATTAGTGGTTGTTTTCGGCACCATGACAGCAGCCGCAATCGTGCAGGAGAACACCGAAGCCACCGGTTCCACCCGCGCCGAGCAGACCGCCAACGCGTCCATCCGCCCGAACGCGGCCACATGGGAAAAGGTCTCCGCGACTGACTCATCATCCACGGAACAGTATCTAACCTGGACCGACTACACCACTTTCGCCACCGCGGCGCAGAACGCGGGGCTCAGCTACGACTTCACCGTCACCGAGACGGTCCCCGTGCGCGCGACCGACGGCATCACCGCGCTCTCCGGCGGCAGCGTCGACGGCGAGGATGACGACACCACCGGCGGCGCGCTGATCTGGCGCGCGTTCTACACGCTGGACGCGGCGCATGCCAACGATATGGGCCGTTACAAGGTGATCGAAGGCAAGCATCTGAACTACAGCACCAGCACCACGGACACCACCGGCGCGCTGATCTCGCAGGCCTTCGCCGACGAGAACGGCCTGGAAGTCGGCGACACCTTCGAAGTGGCCACCGCGTCCGACGCCGACACCACCTACGAGCTCACCGTGCGCGGCATCTACGAATACGTGGCCGAAGCCAGCACCGACAATCCGGTGACCGCCGCGCGCAACCGCGAGAACGCGATCTACACGAACTACCCCTCCTTCTCCAACGCCGGACTGGACCCGACCTCCAGCGACGGCGCAAGCGGCTGGGCGATCCCCGACCTTGACGTGCTGTTCAACGTCGGCACCTCCGATTCCTACGAATCCTTCGTCACCGCCGTGAAGGACACCGGCGAGCTGGACGGCTATGAGGTGTCCTCGCCTTCGCTGGAGGCCTACGACGCCTCGATTACGCCGCTGACCAACGCCGCCTCCACCGCCCGCGTGGCGGGTATCGCACTGGCCGCGGTCGGCGGTGTGGCCGTGCTCGCGCTGGCTCTGACGGGTGTGTGCGTCCGCTCCCGCCGCGATGAGATCGGCATGGCCCTGTCGTCCGGAGTGACCCGCGGACGCCTGGGATGGCAGTTCATGCTTGAGGTGTTCATCGTCACGCTGCCGGCGCTAGCCGTCGGCGTGCTGGCGGGCGGTTTCCTCGCCAAGCCGATCGGATCCGCTCTGGTCTCGTATGAGACGCCGGCCACATCCAGCCTGATCTGGCATTCCATATGGCTTGGTTTGGGGGCTGTTCTGGCGATCGCCATCGTGACCGCGCTGCGCACCGTGGCGTTCACGCCGCAGCAGTTGTTCGCCGCGGAAATCCCCGCAGCCACCGACTCCCCCACCCATGACGACGACGCCGATACGGAGGCCCAGGCATGAGCGAGAACGAACTGACGAACGAGGAGAACGCGATGGACGAGAATCTGAAGGACGGCGAAACCGCCGCAGCAGCCCCCGAAACCACGGACGCTACGGAGTCTACGGCAACCGAGGAGCCCACCACGGACGCCGCGGGAGAATCCGCCGAGGAGCCCACGGCTGACGCGACAACCGAGGATGACGAACCCAACGTCGAGTCTGCGGACGAAACCGAAACCGGCGAAGAGATCGAAGAAGAACCCGCATCGGTCGAATTCAGCATTGTATTCGACGAGGATGCGGACGAGGATCTTGTCGCCTTCGACGAGCCCGCGCCGGCCGACGGTCTTGACGCGCTTGGCCTCACCGACGATTTCTCCATCCCGGCCGGCATCGCCGACGAAGCGGACGCGAGCGCAGCCGCCGCGGCCGAAACGGAAGCCGAGGGCGAATCCTCCCTCGATGAGGATTTTGCCGTGCCGCACAGCTCATCGGCGCAGATTACCGCGGACAACGCCCGTCGCGTCGACGAGACGCTGAAACTGGCGCAACAAGACGCCGAGGCGGAGGCGGAAACCGTCGACGGCCACCCCGTCGACCATGCCGCGGCCGCGGAACCTGCCACCTCGCTCGCCTCGCGTATCGACCGCGAGATCATCAGCGGCAGCGAGGATGCGATTCTGCTCAAGTCGTACCCCACCTTCTCCTTCAACAAGGTGACGCTGGCCGGAGCCAAAGGCAAAGTCGACATTCTCAGCGAAGTGGATTTCGCCTGCCATGCGGGCCACACCTACGCCGTCATGCCGGTCGGCGACGAGGATATGGACATTCCCACGGACACGAAACGCGTCGCGCTGATGGGGCTGATGAGCGGCATGACGCTGCCGACCTCCGGCGCGGTGATGAACAAAAGCGCGAACCTGCAGGAGTTGGAACCCATCGAGCTGCGCGGCCATCGCCTCGGCCTGGTGCCGCAGCGGTATGCCGTGCGTCCGGATCTCGACGCCGAAGGCAACGTGCTGTACGCGATGGAGGCCTCGAACCGCAACTTCCTCAAGCCCAAGCCGGTGATCGCCCGCGAACTGCTGGCCCAGGTCGGTTTCGACGAAGCCACCACCGGTGTGGCGATCGGCACGATGCCGCTGGTGCAGCAGCGTCTGGTCGCCATCGCCCGCGCCATCAGCACCGAAGCGCAGGTGTTGATCCTCGACGAGCCGACCCGCGGACTCAACGATGACGAAGCCGTGACGGTGCTGAAGGCGCTGGCCAAGCTGGCGCACAGCGGCGATCCGAAGCATTGCGTGATCATCGTCACCACCGATCAGGAAGTCGCTGACACCGCCGATCAGATCATCCGCGTCTGACGACGGGCGCAACCCCGCCGCCTACGCCATCCACAACCTCAGAAGGCTCGGTCCAACATAACGGACCGAGCCTTCTGCATACTGGGCTATCGCCTAGCCGCGGCATCTCGCGCTCTCCAATCCGCGCACCGTCCACGAACCGTATGCATGACGAACTAATGACAGCCTTCATGACTGTTGAACCGTCACGCAGGTTCCGAGATCAGCGTTCAGATTATGCGCATGTCGTATTGGGCGGCCAGCGCGGGGATGTCGGGCACGCCGTACTGTTCGACGAGTTGCAGCCAGCGGCGTTTGTTCTCCTCACCGAAGCGTTCGGCGCGCGCCGTATAAGCGTCCACGGAAAGGAATTTGGGCGGCACCGACTTGCTGTGGTATTTGTCGGCCACCATCACCGCCTCCTGCTCGAGATTCGCCGGCACGTAGTCGTCGGGCGGCAGCGGTAGCCCTTGGCGCTCCACGTCCTCGCGCGTGAGGCCCACGCCCGTGTGGTTGCGTGCGAACTGGGCGATGTCTTCACGCACACCCTCGCCGATCAGATACTCGTAACCCAGCAGACCATGCAGAATATAGCGTTTTTTGCTGAACTTGAGTTCCTCGCCGTCAGTGCCGTCGTGTTTGAGTACGCGGTAGGTGCCGATATCGTGCAGCAGGCCGCCAATCAGCGTCAGATGCTCGTCCAGCAGACGCGGCGGCGTGGTACCGCCCATCACTCCGTCGGTCGGCGGCACCTCAGCTCCCCGTGGCAGCGTGCATTGGCGCACGAACAGCGCGTTGCGCCGACGCGCCAACTGGCAGGCGATCTGCGCCACGATCACGCAATGGGTATGCACCAGCTCATAGGCGGCCTCGGAAGGCGCGATTTTCCTATGCAGCTCGTCGACTTGCTCCAATGTAGGCACGAATCCGCTCATGCCCACATTGTATGCCGCGCGTTGCGAATCAGATGGAGCGTAGGTGGAAGGTGCCGTCGCGGTTGGAGGCGACGATCATCTGGTCGTTCTCCAAATCGGCCCAGCCCGCTTCGGCCGGCTGCTCGTATCCGGACGACGTCACCACCACGCCGGCATTGCGTCCTTGTTCGTCGCGCAGTTCGCGATAACGCATCACACGGTAGTCGTGCGCCTGCTCGCCGCGGCCGTACTCCTCGTAGACCTCCACGATACGCGCGCTGGTGCGTTCGCGGCCGGCCGCGCATAAGGCGATGAACTGGTCGTTGCTTTGGATCATGCAGTTGTAGCTGGAGCGCGGATACGCCTGGCGCAGTTCGCGCACCGCCTGCGAGACGGCCTCGTCGAGCGCGAAACCGAAGCCGATGTATTCGAGGATCACCGCGAAGAAAATCGCGGAATCGCTGCGTCCGCCGGTGGAAAGGAACACGGGCTGGCTCACCGGATACGTGCGGTTGGTGGTGATGTTGCGGCCGTGCGAATCGGAGATGTCGCCGTTGTGGATGAAGCTCAGCCCGTTGGCGAAGAACGGCTGCTGGTTCTCCATAATCAACGGCAGATTCGAGCTGGCGAGGCGCAGATGCCACAAAGCGCCGCGCGCGGCCTCGCGAGACATGGTCTCGAAGGTGCTGTCGTGGCGCGCGGGAACGGTTGACTTGTACAGTTTGGTGTTCGTTTCGGGCGTGGGCGCGCCGCCATCGGCTGCATTGGCGCGCTCGGCGGGGCTGACGACCTGGGCCACACCCCATCCGTCGTTATGGATTTCGGAGAGCTCGCAGAAGTCCTTAACGAGCTGATCGCCCAGGATATCGCAAAGACTGGCGTTCTCGCCGGCCGTCGCGTATCCCAGTAATCTGCACATAACAGCTCACCATAACGCACATAGGTTACGACGTGCGGCGGCGGTTATAACCATTGCCTATAACCGCCTCATATAGAGCGGAATTCAAGTTTGGTGTGCCGGTTTCGCCGGATAAGGCGAATTTCGCACACCAAACTTTCGGATCAAACGTTTTAGCCGAGCGCCTCTTCGCGGGGCCACACACCAAACTCGATATCGGGCTTTTTCAAGCCCGATATCGCGGGTGTCGAACCGGTTTATGCGGCTGGTCTGTCGGCGCCTTCTTTGGCGGCGGCCGCGGCTGCGGCGCTGACCTTGTCGATTGAAGGCACGGGCGCGGGCTGCGTCACATCGGTGCGCTGCAGACGCGGAGGCCTGCGCGTGCTCACGAACAGCGGCTGCACTTCGACCAGCGGATTGTAGGGCGCCAGTCCGAACCATTTGACCGGAGAGCCGGCCACATGGCGAATCGCGTACTTGGCGGACAGCGACAGCGCGCCGCGCTGCGACACCTTCGACTCCGGCATCAGCGCCTTGTGGATCAGCACGTAGCGGATCGTGCCGATGCCCGGATCGGCGTCCACCTTCGGATAGACGGATTTCTGCTTGGGCAGCTCGCCTGTCTTCGACAGGTCGTGCATGATCTGGTGCAGGTAGGCGGGAATCGACTGCGACACCTTGAACCCCAAGCGAATGCGCACGCGGAACACGTAGTTGGTGCCGAAATCCTCCACCGAGTATTCGCGGGTGAACGGCTCGTCCGAAGTCTCCACGCTCACCGCCCACCAGGCGCGGGCGCGCTTGGGGTGGTCGGCGAAAATCGAGAAGAAGATGTCGGTGTCGAGTCGTTTCATCTCGCAATCGGAGGTGAGGTAGACGATGTTGTCCGCGAAATACGGCACACGGAAGTCGCCGTGCAGCTTGTCGAGCGCGGGCAGGAAGTCCTGCGGCTGCATGTGGCGGCGTTGGGCGCGTTCCAGCTTGGTGCCCTCGTTCCATGTGTACATGATGAACAGAATCGCCAGCGTGAGCAGGATGGTGAACCAACCGCCGTGCAGGAACTTCGCCATGGACGCCACGAAGAACAGCATCTGGATGGCGAGGAACAGCACGGTGAACACCACGGCCCACACGCGCTTGCCCTGATACCACAGGTAGACGCCCAGCAGCACGGTGGTGGTGATCATCGTGATCGTCAGCGCCAGACCGTAGGCGGCGGAGATGTGTTCGGAATCCTTGAAGATGGCGAGCACCGCCAGCGTGGCCACGCACAGCACGATGTTGACGACGGGAATGTACAGCTGGCCGCGGGTGCGGGCCGGATAGCGCACCTGCAGATGCGGCATCCAGTTGAGGCGCGTCGCCTCGGAGACCATGGTGAACGCGCCGGTGATCAGCGCCTGGCTGGCGATGACGCCGGCCGCGACCGACAGCACGACGGCCAGGTAGCGCACGTTGGGACTCATCATCTGGAAGAAGGGATTGAGCGTCGCTGTTTCGGCGAAGGCTGGGTTGTTCTGGTTCTCGAGAATCCACGCGCCTTGGCCGAAGTAGCACAGCACCAGCGCCACCTTGATGAACGGCCAGGTGAAGTAGATGTTGCCGCGTCCCACATGGCCCATGTCGGAGTAAAGCGCCTCGGCACCGGTGATGGAAAGGAACACGGTGCCCATCAGGGCGATGCCGGCGGCGTTGTGCGGGCTGAACAGGAATTCGACGCCGTAGACCGGGTTCAACGCCTCGAACACGCTCCAATCATGGGACAGGTTCAGCACGCCCACCAGCGCAAGGAAGGAGAACCACACCAGCACCACGGAGCCGAACACCTTGCCGATGCGTTCGGTGCCGCGCGACTGCATGGAGAACAGCACCAGAATGATCACCGCGGTGATCATCATCGTCAGCATCGGGTTCTCCTCGAACAACGGCTCCAGCAGCGGAATCGTCTCCAAGCCTTCGACGGCGGAGCTGATCGACATGGCCGGAGTGAGCACCGAATCGGCGAGGAACGCCGCGCCGCCCAGCATGGCGGGGATCACCAGCCACGCACCGCGACGGCGGATCAGCGAATACAGCGCGAAGATGCCGCCCTCGCCGTTGTTGTCGATGCGCATGGCGATCAGCACGTATTTGATGGTGGTGATCAGCGTGATCGACCAGAACACCAGCGACAGCATGCCGAGTACGGCCTCGCGGTCCGCATTCGCGATGCCGCCCTGGCCGGAGAGGAAGGCCTGCGCGGTGTACAGCGGCGAGGTGCCGATGTCGCCGTAGACCACACCCAGCGCGACGATGGCCATGCCCCAGCCGAAACGGTCGGGGCCGGACTGCAGTCGGGCCCACCATCGGCCCAAGGGACCGCGGGTGTGGCTTTTGGCGAGACGCGCGGCCTCCTTGCTTTCGGCTTCCTGCTGCTTGGCAAGCTCTTCCCGCTCCTCGCGGGTCAGCGTGCGCCGGGAGACTTTGGGCGCGTTGGTGAAGGTGTCGGCCCTGAGCAAGGCCTCATCATCACGGGTTGTTGCGCGCGACTTATTATTATGCGTTGACTCCGCCATGCCGCATCCTCCATTGGCGGAGATCCACTCCGCTCATGAACGGTTCGATGTGAACCCTTATGGAATACGTTAGTATCCCGACGAACTTCTCACAAACAAGCCGCCAGTATAAGCCTGTCGCGCCCCACAGGCAAACCGGGCAAAAGCATCTCCGTCACAGGCCGTAGACGGTGGTGACGGACTCGCGGGTGGCGCGCGCCACCTCGACCACGGGCATATCCAGCGCCTCGGCGAGCGCGTTCAGCGTGTAGGGGATCATATACGGCGCGTTGGGGCGGCCGCGGTAGGGCATGGGGGTGAGGTAGGGCGCGTCGGTCTCCACCATGATGTGCTCGAGCCCCACTTCACGCACCGCCTCACGGATGCTTTCGTTGCCTTTGTATCCCACCGTGCCGGAGAAACTCAGATACCAGCCGTGTTCGCTGGCGATCTGCGCCATCTCGCGGTCTCCGGAATAGGAGTGGAATACGGTGTCCGAAGGCGCGTCGTCCCTGATCAGCGTTTCGATGACCTCGCGATGCGCGTCGCGGTCGTGGATCTGCAGGGGCAGGCCGAGTTCCTTGGCGAGGGAGATATGCGCGCGGAAGGCCTCGCGCTGCAGCTCCATCGCGTCTTCGCCGGTGCGGAACAGGTCCATGCCGGTTTCGCCGATGGCCACAACCAGGTCGGGAAAGGCGACGGCAAGGTAATGCACTTCGGCGAGCGCGTCCTCGAAGCTCACGTCGTGGTAGTCCTTGTAGGTGACCGGCAGTCCGTCGGGCCCAGGCACGGCGCGGTGACCGTGGCGCACGGCCTCGTTGGGGTGTATTGCGAGCGCCGCGTGCACGATACCTGGATGATCGAGGGCCATCTGCACGGCGGTCATCAGGTGCGGCAGCTCGCAACCGCACTCGATAATACCCTCAACCCCAACGGATTGCGCCTGGGCGAGCAGTTCGTCCACATCGTAGACGGGAACCACGGGCAGCCCTTTGGCTTCCGCCTCGTGGCTGACGGCCTTGGAAAAGGGCACGACGGAGGACAGATGGGTGTGGTTGTCGATGGTGCAGGCGTCTTCGGGCAGCGCCTCCGGAGCCGGCGCCCAGCTTCTGTCGCGGTGTTTGTTCTTGCTCATGGGTTCTACCGTACACCGCAAGCGAGTTCTCTTGTAAGGCATATAGGGTGGAGATATGGTTACTTTGCGTGATGTGGCGACGCGGGCCGGCGTATCCCCGTCCACCGTGTCGTATGTGCTGCGCGGCGACGCCCGCTTCCAGCCCGATACCGTCGCCCGTGTGCGGCGCGCGGCCGAGGAGCTCGGCTATGCGGCCAATCTTTCCGCACGCATTCTCAAGGCCGGGCGCAACGGCGTGATCGGCGTGGCCGTGTATGGATTGTCCATCTGCCAGCCGATGCGTTTGGCGGCCGCTCTTACCCGTGAGGCCGGCGAGCGCGGGCTGAACACCATCGTGCAGCAGACCGTCAACTCGCGCGAGGGGGAGCTGCGCTCGTTGGAGCAGGTGACCAGCCAGTTCTGCGATGGTCTGATTTTCAGCCCCAGCAGCGTCTCTCCCGCCGAGATTAAAGCGCATGTGGGCACCAAACCGATGGTGTGGTGTGAGGATTTCGCCGCCGAGCCGCTGTTCGATGCCGTGGTGACGCCCAGTTTCGAGGGGGCGCAGGTCGCCGTGCGGCATCTGCTGGGCGTGGGATGCCGCCGTATCGCCGTGCTTGGCGCGAATCCGCCGAAGTCCGGTCATGCCGATTCGGGCAATACCGCGTTCTGCGACCGGCGTCTGGCGGGTTGCGGGAGCGCTTTGGCCGAGGCGGGGTTCCCCTTGCCTTCCGACTCGATTATTCCGTGCCCATGGGATTACGAGGCCGCGCGTCTTGCCGCGATACGGTTGGCGGATGCGGGGCTTGCGGGTGGGTCTGATGCGGCTATTGACGGCCTGTTCTGCATGACCGACGTTGTGGCGATGGGCGCCGTGCGTGGGTTCGCCGACCGTGGCGTCCGCGTTCCCGAGGATGTGGCGATCATCGGCTTCGATGGCATTGCGGAAACCGCCTATACGGTGCCGTCCATCAGCACCATCGCCATCGATTACGACGATTACGCGCGCAAGGCGTTGGATCTGCTGATCGAGCGCATCGATCATCCCGCGGCGGCGGGTGGCGAGGGTGAAAGCGACAGCGTCGAACACGACGCCCCGCGTCGGCTGGTCGCCGATTTCTCATTGATGCAGCGGGAGTCCACGGCACGTCGGTAGGCACGCGTCCGCGACCGGCTGAGGCAACGCCGTCTCCGGTCACAACGCGCCATCATACGACCGGGCGGGTTGGCCGCGACCGCAACCAACCCGCCCAAGTCCTATATCGCGAAACGCAAACGGCTCACGCGACGTAGATCATACGACGTGGCTCACCGACGCCAGACCACCGCGGCCTGTCCGGGCTCCAGCGCGGCCACCGGGCCACGCGAGGAGCGTTCGTCACGCGGGTCGCCGACGATATCGGCATCGAACGCGAACGGAGAGCCGTCCGGGTTCTCGAACCGCTCCTCAACCACACGGGGAACACCGAGATCCGAGGTCCGCACAATCGAACCGGAGCCGAACTCCACCCCGTCGGCCCCCATGCCGGGCGTGCCGACCGTCAGCGTCACCGCGTCGCCGTCGCCGCGCACCGTCACCTCGACCTCGGCGCCTGACTCCAGCGCGCCGCTCTCCCCCAGCAGCGCACGCGCGCCGCCGAGATAGGTGTTGTCGCGGGCGAACACCGGCTGCGGCACCTCGCGGAACTGCTCCTCGTCGCCCGTCACCGTGCGCGAGACCAACCGCTCGTACTCCTCCAATGTCGAGGGGATCTCGCCCCGCTCTCCCACGCCGCGCATCCCGCTGTTCAGCGCGCGCACATTGTAGGCGCGCGTGCCGTGTCCCACGAAGCACCAGCCGTGCTGGTCATCGCTTTCGGGCGGCGCGCCCGCGGGGCGGACGAACAGGTTGTTGAGAAAACGGTCGTCGCCTCCGTAGACGAACATCGACCCGGCAACCTCGGTGGTGTGCGGGAAATGGTAGGGGGTGGAGCGGTCCAGCACCTGGATAAGCCTGATTTGGCCGGCGATGAGATTGTTCACGTACGCGCCGCCGTCGGAGAACACATCGAGCGCGAGCGGGGAGGTGAACACGTTGTTGGACACGGTGTAGGGGCCGTGGCTCACCTCGACCATGAGGTCGCGCGTGTTGTTCCAGTAGACGTTGCGGTCGATATGCGTGCCCTGCGTCTGCCAGTCGAGCCATGTGCCCAGCGTGCAGTCGTGGATGTTGTTGGCGCGGATCACCGTGTCGACGGCGGCGTGCAGTTTGATGCCGCCGATCTCATGGCCCCAGAACTCATGTTTGGTGGCGATGTTGTAGATATGGTTGCCCTCGATGACGCTGAACGCGCAGCCCATATGGCCCACCACGCCGTTCTGCCCGCAGTCGTGGATGGTGTTGCCGCGCACGACATGTCCGCCGACCACGCCTTTGCGCCAGCCGAATCGCAGCGCTTTGAACACGGCCTCCATCTGATATTGGTAGCCGGACTTGCGCCTGGTCACGGTGCAGTCGTTGTCGCCGGTGGAGCCTTCCTTGCCGAGGGAGACGGCGGAGCATTTCGCGTCGTGGATGTCGTTGTTTTCGATGATCCATCCGCGCGACCAATGCGCACCGATCAGACCGATTTGGTCGGCCGTGGGCGGAGCCCAAGGAGTCGCGGCCTGCGCGAGCTCGAAGCCCCGCACGGTGATGTAGTTGATTTGCGGGCGGGTCGGGTAGAACACGGTTTCGCGCACGCTGATCTCGGCGAGACGCTCGTTGGGGTCCGCGCCTTGGAAGTTGGCCCAGATGGTGGTGTTGCCGGTGTTGGCGTCGCCGCTGACCTCGGCGTACCACACGTGGGTGCTGCCTTCGCGGTCCGCGATCGGCGCGTCCAGCCACGAGCCGTGGTCGTGGCCGGTGAGGCGCGGCTTGGGGTCGAGCACCTCGATCAGGGAGAAGGCCTCGTACAAGGATTTGCCGTCGAGATACACGTCGCCCAGATGGCATGCGGGGGCGTCGGGATAGCCGGCGAGGATGCCGGCCGCCGTTTCGGCGTCCACCGCGGCGGCGGCATCACCGTCTGCCGAGGCCGCGGACGCTTCGGCCTTGGTCGAGGTAGTGGCTTCGGCTTCAGCCAGTTCGGCGTCGCCTTGCGCCTTTCTGCGCAATGTGGCCGCATGCGAGCTCGAGTCGACCACCCAGTCGCCGAACACCGTGCGCGCGAAGGGATTGAAGGCGCCGAACAAGGTGTTGGGCACCGTGACCGTCCACACATTCGGGTTGACGACGTCCTGCACCCAACCGGTGACGCGTTCGGCACCGGTGATGGTCACATGCTCCCCATCGGCCGCGCGGTAGACGATGCGGTTGCTCTCACTTTCGCCGCCGTGCGCGGGGTCTACGGATTCGCGGTACACGCCCTCATGCACCACGATCTCATCGCCGGCGAGCGCGATGGCCGCCGCCTCGTTGATGGTGGCGAAGGGCTTGTTTTCGCTGCCTTCGCCATGTGCGTCGGCTTGTTGGGCAACATGGTAGATCGCCATTGAACTTCCTTCCGTTCGCGGTTCGCACAAGCCCGGCGTTTCTTGCCGGCTCGCTGGCGACCATTCTATATTCAAACGTTTGAATAACCAAATGCCAGCGATTCCGCAATCAGATACGCGAATCGCACGCACATGGGGATTCCCGTATCGGAACGAGCAGCACTCGCACCGGCCCGAACAAAGAGAAACCCGGCGGAGGGAGCCGCCGGGTGAGAGAGAAGAGAGAAGAAGGGTTCAGTTATGGGGTTCTTGGGAACCTCACCAGCAGGTTCAACTGCTGACATGTTCTATATAACCGCCCTTTCCTTGGCGGTACGATGCGTGTTCCTGTGAATTGACTTGACGGTTTGTAACGGGTTTGTGATGCCCGTCCTCCGCCGACGTCAATCAGGCGAGCTTGGCCTGTTCGGCGGCCAGGCGCTGCGCTTCGGCCTCGCGGCGCGCGGCGAGCTCGGCATCGAATCGCGCCAGCTCCTCCTCCACGGCCTCCTTCGGAATCTTCGCGAAGATCGGCTCGGGCTTGGCGACGGGCGCGCCGACCTCGATCGGCTCGCTCTTCCACGGATGCACGTTCACACCCAGCTCGTAGTCACCGGTGATGATCGGATAGGTGAAGCCCGGCTTGTCGAGATCCTCAACCTCGCGCAGTTCGGGCAGCGGCGAGAACACGCCGGTGCCGCCGAGCGCCTCCCACACCTTCTGCGCGGCGTGCGGCAGGAACGGGGCGAGCAGGTGGTTCGCGTCGGAGACGGCCTGCGCGGCGACGTGCAGCACCGTGGCCAGTCGCGCCTCGTCGTCCTTGATCTTCCACGGTTCGGTGGCGGAGATGTACTTGTTGATGTCGCCGACCACGCGCATGGCCTCGCCCAGCGCGTTCTTCTGACGGTGCGCCTCGATGGATGCGCCGACCACGTCGAACGCGGCGGCGGTCTCCTCCAAGAGCCCACGGTCCATCTCGGTCATCGAATCCTCGTCCAGCGCGGGGATCGCACCGAAGTTCTTATGGATCAGATTGGCCACGCGGTTGACCAGATTGCCCCAGGAGGCGGCCAGCTCCTCGTTGTTGTGGCGCACGAACTCGGCCCACGTGAAGTCGGAGTCGGAGGATTCCGGCCCGGCCACGGAGATGTAGTAGCGCACGGCGTCCACGGGGTAGCGCGCGAGGATGTCCTTCACATAGATGACGATGCCGCGCGAGGAGGAGAACTTCTTGCCCTCCATGGTCATGAACTCGGATGCCACAACCTGCTCGGGCATGTTCAGCGGGCCATATTCGCCGGTTTCGCCGCCCTTGGAGCCGTCGCCGTTGTAGGCGAGCATCTCGGAGGGCCAGATCTGCGAATGGAAGGTGATGTTGTCCTTGCCCATGAAGTAGTAGCCCGGGGTGGCCGGATCGTTCCACCAGGCGCGCCACGCCTCCGGGTCGCCCTTGCGGCGGGCCCATTCGATGGAGGCCGACAGGTAGCCGATCACCGCGTCGAACCACACGTACAGTTTCTTATTCGGGTTGTCGATCCATCCGGCCACCGGCACGGGGATGCCCCAGTCGATGTCGCGGGTGATGGCGCGCGGCTTGACCTCGGCGAACAGGCCGAGCGAGAAGTTGATGACGTTGGTGCGCCAGCCCTTGCGGGTCTCAAGCCACGCCTTGTTGGCTTCGGCGAGCGCGGGCAGGTCGAGGAAGTAGTGTTCGGTCTCCTCGAAGCGCGGGGTTTCGCCGTTGATTTTGGAGACGGGGTTGATCAGCTCGTCCGGGTCGAGCTCGTTGCCGCAGGCGTCGCACTGGTCGCCACGCGCGCCTTCGGTATGGCAGATCGGGCACTCGCCTTCGATGTAGCGGTCGGGCAGAGTGCGGCCCGTGGACGGGGAGATCGCCACCTGCTGGGTGCCCTTGTAGATGTAGCCGTTGTCGAGGCACTGCTTGAACAGCTCCTGCACCACATGCTCGTGATTGCCGGTGGTGGTGCGGGTGAACAGGTCGTAGCTCAGGCCCAGATCGGCGAGGTCCTTGGCGATCACGCGGTTGTAGCGGTTCGCCAGCTCCTGCGCGCTCAGCCCTTCCTTCTCCGCCTCGACGAGGATCGGAGTGCCGTGCTCGTCGGTTCCGGACACCATCAGCACGTCGTTGCCCTTCATGCGCTCGTAGCGCGCGTAGACATCGGAGGGCACGCCGAAACCGGCCACGTGTCCGATATGACGGGGGCCGTTCGCGTACGGCCAAGCAACATTCACCAAAACATGACTCATAGTCCACGATTATCAGGCGCGGCGGGGACAGGCGGCCTCCCGCATCCAGCGCGGCCCACACGCGCGGGCGGGCAATCCACCGACATATCCACATAACGGCCTCGCGCGGAAAAAGTTGTCCACTTATCCACCAATTCGCATGGGCCTGTGGCGAGGCCCACACACGCATGCCTATGGTCGCCCTCATGATTGATTCACCCACCACCGCCGTGGCGGCGAACCCGCCCGGCCAAGCCGTACGCGACGATGCGACGGTCGCCCCGACGCCGCAGTCGCCCTCCGATCCGGTCCACCCCATGACGCCGCCCATCCTCTATACCAAGGACCTGCCGGGGCCGCTGAGCCTCAACCGGCTGTCCATGTTCGGCACGCTGCGCAAACTCGACGAAACCGCCGGCTATTGGAGCGACCACGGCGACACCCTGTACGGGCGTGCGACGGTCGTGGCCAGCGTGACGCCCTATTCGACCGTCGCCTGCTCGGCGACCGCCGCGTGGGTGTGGCTGGGCGGCGCGTTCCCACGCACGCTTGACGTGATCTCCAAATCGCATTTCCGCTCCATCAGCGTGGGCCGCAGGATCCGCGTGTTCAAGCGCCGCACGGCGGACGACCAGGTGATGCGCATCGCCAACCTCTCGCTCACCACGCCGCAGCGCACGGCCTGCGACCTGCTGATGATGCCGGAGGACCTTCCCGATCCGCTCGAAACCCAGGAGACCATCGGCGCGCTGATGTCGATATACCGCTTCAATCCCGCGGATTGTCTGAATATCGTGCGGCAGCACCGCTACCACAAATTCGCCGCCCGCGCCCGCCTGTTCTTCGAATCCATGCAGCGCGACCTGCTCCGAGAGCCGCCCGACGGGGCGTTCGCCGCGCCGCTGGACGAGTCCTTCGACATGCGGCTTATCCCCTCCTGCACGGCGGCATCCATCCGTTCGGTGGTTCCGACGCTGCGCCCGCAGGCGATGGCGGTCACGGCATGACGCCGCGGCGGAGGGCGCGTAAGGCGCGGCGGCTCAGCCAGCTGCGCCACACGCACCGGCTGCGTCGCGTTCTGGGACAGGAGGGCGTGGCGGAGGCTGATGGCTCCCCGTCCGTGCGCGGTGCGATGCGTGGCGCGATGCGCGCAGCGACGCCTCCGCCCGCCCCGCCGATCGCGCTAACCCCTTTGGTGGCGTGCGATCCGGCGACCGACGCGCAGCTGCTGTGGCATATCGCCCGCGAAGCGCCGGAGTTACGCCGTTGGCTGGTGGCCAATCCGCGGGCCGACGCCGAATTATTGGAGTTCGTCTCCCAGCAGGGCGGGCCGGGCGTGCGTCGGGCGTTGGAGGTGCTGCTGGACTCGCTTGAGGACGAGTAGGCGTGACGGCGAGAGACGCTGCTGCCACGACGGAGCCAGACCAACGTCAGCCGCGGGCCGCCGCCACGCAGTGATTCCCCGCTGGACGAGGCGCGGCATCAGCCTTTGAGCTTCAGTACCGCCGCATACACCTGCTTGCGGTTGGCGAGGCTGCCGTCGGGGTTGGGATGCTCCTCGACGACCTGCGAAATCGCCTCTTTGATGCGCAATCCCTCCTCCAGCGCGCGGTCGATGGCCAGCACGGCCATATCCTCGACGGAAAGCGAGGCGGGAGCGGCGGCTTGCGCCTCCTCGTCGGACGCGCCGCCGATCACCAGCACCATCTCGCCGCGCGGCGGATCGGAAGCCACCGTCTCGCGGATATGCGCGATGCTGCCGCGGCGAATCTCCTCATATTCCTTGGTCAGCTCGCGGCACAGCGCCATCGGGCGGTCCGGGCCGAAGCCCTCCAGCAGGTCGTCCATCGCGTCGGCGATGCGGTGGGGCGTCTCATAGAAAACGATGGTGCGGCGCTCGCCCTGCAGGGAACGCAGATGCTGCATGCGTTCGGCATGCTTGCGCGGCAGAAAGCCCTCATAGCAGAAGCGGTCGGTCGGCAGTCCGGACAAGGCCAGCGCATCAAGCACCGCGGAGGGGCCGGGCGCGCAGGTGACGGGCAGGCCACGTTCGATGGCGCGGCGCACGATCGCAAGCCCGGGATCGTTGATGGTGGGCATGCCCGCGTCGGAGACGACGAGGACGGTCGCGCCGGTTTCGACCTGGTCGAGCAGGCCGTCGGATTTGTCGCGCTCGTTGTGGTCGTGGTAGGCGATGACGCGGCCGCCCACCCGCACGCCCAGCCGGTTCGCGAGGTCGAAAAGACGGCGGGTGTCCTCCGCGGCGACGATATCCGCGCCTTCCAGCAGGGCCTTAAGCCGGTCGGAGGCGTCGGATGAGTTGCCGATCGGCGTGGCCGCCAGCACCACGGTCCCCTTGGGGATGACGACGCGGCGGGCGGAGTCGGAGGATTGCCCGGGATAATCCACCGGGGATTCATTTGCGGAGGTACCGTCTGCCACCTGCCCATCCGCGAGGTCGCTGCGGAACTGATCTGTCTGCTCATCCATCGTCATACGCCCAGTATCTCCCAAGCCCGGCACAACCGGCCGCGCACGGGTCTTCCCCAAAGCAGGCGACGTGCGACCTTTCCGAACAGGTACGTAACAATCGAACATTGCGAGTTTTGACGGAATCTCGCCATATTGCCGATTGTCATGTTCGTTTCGACCACACAAAAGGGTCGCACGGCAGGGGCGGGAGACACCTGCCGTGCGGCCGCCGCCCAACGCACGCGACACTATCCGAAAACTCTTATTTATAACCTTATAAATAATGTGTTACACTGAATGCATCCACACATACAGACGCAATGAAGCAGCCTGGAAAGGACTACAATGCAGTACGGCCATTTTGACGACGCGGCGCGTGAATACGTGATCGAAACCCCCGCCACTCCTCTGCCGTGGATCAACTATCTCGGCAACGAGGATTTCTTCTCGCTGATTTCGAACACCGGCGGCGGCTATTCGTTCTACAAGGATGCCAAACTCCGCCGCATCACCCGATACCGCTACAACAACGTGCCTTCGGACACCGGCGCGCGATCCTACTATCTGACGCTGATGGGCGGCGACGGCGACGAGCTCGCTCCGGTCGAAACCTGGTCGCCCACCTTCCTGCCGGCCAAAACTCCGCTCGACTCCTACCGCTGCCGTCAGGGCATCGGATACACCGTGTTCGAGGCGAGCCGTGGCGGCATCGAATCCTCCCTCACCGCGTTCGTGCCGCTGCGCACCTCGGCCGAGGTCAACAAACTCACCCTGACCAACACCACCAGCGAAACCCGCGTCATCGACGTGACGGGCGCGGTCGAATGGTGTCTGTGGAACGCGGTCGACGATTCGACGAACTTCCAGCGCAACCTCTCGACCGGCGAGGTCGAGGTGGAGCAGCGCGACGGCGCGACCCTGCTCTACCACAAAACCGAATTCAAGGAGCGCCGCGACCACTACGCCTTCTTCGCGGTAAACCACCCCACCATCGGATTCGACACCAGCCGCGACGAATTCCTGGGCCAGTTCAACGGATGGGACACCCCGCAGGCGATCACGGACGGCAAGGCGCGCGATTCCGTGGCGCACGGCTGGTACCCGATCGCGGCGAACCGCGTGCGCGTGACCCTCGCCCCCGGCGCCAGCGAAACGCTGGTGTTCACGCTCGGCTACATCGAAGTGCCGAACGAGAGCAAGTGGGAGGATCCCACCGACCCCGCCAAGGTCGGCATCATCAACAAGACGCCCGCGCACGAACTGTTCTCCCGACTGAACACCACCGAACTCGTGGACGCCGCACTGGCGGAACTCAACGCCTACTGGAACGATCTGCTCGGCATCTACAATGTGGAATCCGGCAATGAGAAGCTCGACCGCATGGTCAACATCTGGCACCAGTACCAGTGCATGGTCACCTTCAACATGTCCCGCTCCGCCTCGTACTACGAATCCGGCATGGGACGCGGCATGGGCTTCCGCGACTCCAACCAGGATCTGCTCGGCTTCGTGCACCTGGTGCCGCAGCGTGCGCGCGAACGCATCATCGACATCGCCTCCACCCAGATGGAGGACGGCTCGGCCTGGCATCAGTACCAGCCGCTGACCAAAAAGGGCAACGCCGACATCGGCGGAGGCTTCAACGACGACCCGCTGTGGCTGGTGGCCGGCGTGTACGCGTACATCGCCGAAACCGGCGACGCCGGCATCCTCGCCGAACCGGTGCCGTTCAACAACGTCGAAGGCTCCGAGAAGCCGCTGCTGGAGCACCTGCGCCGCTCCGTGAACTTCACCATCAACCACCGCGGCCCCCACGGCCTGCCGCTCATCGGCCGCGCGGACTGGAACGACTGCCTGAACCTCAACTGCTTCTCCTCCACGCCGGGCGAAAGCTTCCAAACGGTGGAGAACAACGACACCGGCATCGCCGAATCCGTGTTCATCGGCGGCATGTTCGTGCTCTACGGCGGCCAGTACGCCGACATCCTCGAACGCCACGGCGTCCAGGCCGGCATGAGCGAGGCCGAAGCCGCAGCCGAAGCCGCGGCCATCCGCTCCGCCATCGCCGACATGACCGAAGCCGTGGAGAACGGCGGCTGGGACGGCGAGTGGTTCCTGCGCGCCTGGGACGCCTACTCGCGCCCCGTGGGCACCCATGCCGACACCGAAGGCCAGATCTACATCGAACCGCAGGGCATGTGCGTGATGGCGGGCATCGGCCTCGACAACGGCAAGGCGCAGCAGGCGCTGGCCTCCGTCAAGAACCGCCTCACCTGCGATTGGGGCACCGCGATCCTCGCCCCCGCCTACTCCACCTACCGCATCGAACTGGGCGAAATCAGCACCTACCCGCGCGGATACAAGGAGAACGGCGGCATCTTCTGCCACAACAATCCGTGGATCTCCATCGCCAACGCGCTCGCCGGCAACGACGACGAGGCCTTCGCCGTCTACACGCGCAACTGCCCGGCCTGGCTGGAGGACAAGTCCGAGATCCGCCGCGTGGAGCCGTACGCCTACTGCCAGATGGTCGCCGGCCCCGAGTCGCCGACGCCGGGCGAAGGCAAGAACTCCTGGCTGACCGGCACCGCCGCGTGGACCTTCGTGGACGTCTCGCAGTATCTGCTCGGCGTGCGTCCCACGCTCGACGGACTGGCCATCGAGCCCCATCTGCCCGAGGAGTTCCAGAACCTCACCGTCACGCGTTCCTACCGCGGCACCGTCTACCGCATCGCCATGCGCCGCACCGGCGAGCGCACGCTGAGCGTGGGCGGCAACCGGGTCGACGGCGCGGTCATCCCCGCTCCGACCAACGCGGGCGGTACTATCGCAGGCGAAGGCATCGTGGACGTCCAGGTCACGTTCTGACGCGGCGGACCGGCGGCAAGTCAAGGAGGAACCACATATCATGCGCTATTTCGAACGCACCATCGCGGGCATCGACGGCAGCGAGGCGCTGCTCATCGGCTACTGCATCGACAACAGCCCCGAGGTCGACCCGAACCGCCGACGCCCGTCGGTGCTGGTCGTTCCCGGAGGCGGCTACGCGATGACCTCCGACCGCGAGGCCGAGCCGATCGCGCTCAAATTCGTGGCCGCCGGCTACAACGCGTTCGTTCTGCGGTATTCGGTGGCGCCCAGCCTCTACCCCACGGCTCTGGTCGAGGCGGCCGAGGCGATGCGTCTGATCCGCGGGCATGCGGACGAATGGCATGTGAATCCGGGCAAGGTGGCGGTGATCGGCTTCTCCGCCGGCGGCCACCTTGCCGCCAACCTCGCCACCACGGCCGGTGACGACGACCTGCGCGAGCACGGCTACGATCCGGACGCCGTGCGTCCGAACGCGCTGATGCTCGCCTACCCGGTGGTCACCTCCGGCCCGTTCGCCCACCGCGGCAGCTTCGAGATGCTGCTCGGCGAGCGCGAAGGCAATCCGGAGGCGCTGGAGGCGCTGTCCATCGAGAAGCATATCGACACGAAGACGCCGCCGGTGTTCGTCTGGCACACGATGCCCGACGATTGCGTGCCGGTGGAGAACACGCTGATGCTGATCCAGGCGTGCAAGGCCGCCGATGTGAGCGTCGAGGCGCATCTGTTCCCCGAAGGCGGGCATGGTCTGGCGTTGGGCACCGAGGAAACCGCGTGGGGCGGGCAGGGCAACATCTTCCCCTGCATCCAGGTGTGGCCCGACTTGGCCGCCGACTGGCTGGCGCGCACGTTCAGCGCGGCGGACAGGTAGGATATTCGTTACGCATATCGCATAAGGGAGCTGACATGGTCGTCGCCGCTTGGAACGCATTCCTCGACGAGGGAACGAATCGCCAGTCGGCGTCGCGCACCGCCGTCAACGCGGTGGCGCGCGACGTATCCGCCGGCAAGACCTTCGAGAAACGCAAACGCATGACTCCCGAGGAGCGTCATCTGCAGATTCTCGAGGCGGCGACGAAGGTCATCGCCGAAAAGGGATTCTGGGGCATGGCCCTGCAGGACATCGCCGACGAAATCGGCATCACCGAGGCGGCGCTGTACCATTACATCCGCTCCAAGGACGACCTGCTGCGCATGGTGCTCGCCGAGGGCTACGACACCCCGGACGCGGACGAGTTCAACGCCTCGTCGGCCACGCTCACCGACTGCGACGGCCATCGCGTCATGTTCTTCCCGCGATACTGCCTGAATATCGTGCTGTACAACCTGCAGCGCCCGGAATTGGTGCGTCTGTTCTCCACGCTTAACGGCGAGGGGCTGACGCCCGACCATCCGGCCCATGAGTTCTTCGTCGGCCGCCACCAGCGCAACTGGGAGCTGGTGCGTTCGATGGATTGGGCGCTGCCAAGCAGCTTCGATCTGGAGCGCTTCTGCCATATGCATATGCTCGCCATGTCCGCGATGGACGGCCTGCAATACCGTTGGCTGGCGGACGATTCCTTCAACATGCTCGAGGAGTGGCTCCACTTCTCCGACGAGCTGTTCCCCGCACGCGAATGGGAGGGACTGCGCGCCCCGGACGAGTACGACGCCGGATCGGACGGCTGTCTGCTGCCCCTTACGCTGCACTCCCGTTCATAACCTCGCCGACGAACGCGTAGTACGCGCCGATCAGACCGGCGTTGCCTGAGTGGCGGCAGCGTTTGACCGGCGTGTGGAAGTCCTTCCAGTTGGGGATGCGCTCCAAGGCGTCGCGCACCAAGGGCAGCAGAGTCACCTCGCGGCTGATCGCGCCGCCCAGCAGCACGCATTCGGGGTCGGTCGCGGTCACGATATTGAAAATGCCGACCGCGAGATAGTCCGCCCATCGTTCCACCACCGCGCGCACGCGGGGTTCGTCCAGGCGACGGAACAGCGCGCTGGGCACCACCGCGTCCTCGAGCACGCCGAACTCGTCGGCGTACATCTGCTTAAGTTTGGTCATCGACGCATAGTCGTGCAGATTGCTCATGCCGCCGGTTTCGTAGTTGATCATCATCATGCCGAATTCGCCGGCGCGCCAGTCGCGTCCGCGGTGGATCCGTCCGTCGAGGAACATGGCGCCGCCGATGCCGGTGTCGATGGCGACCAGGACGAAATCCTGCAGTTTCTTCGCGTTGCCGCTCATCTTCTCCGCGATGGCCGCGCAGTTCGCATCATTCTCCAGCCAGATGGGCAGCGGCGAATCCAGATAGTTGTTGAGTTCGTCGCCGATGGCGTGGCGGTACAGCAGAGGTAGAGGCCCGGCGGTGACGGCGCGTTGGCGCGCGGTGTCGACGAATCCGGGGAAGCTGATGGCCACGCCCGCGAGCGGACCGTCCTGCGATTTCACCACGTCGGCCAGGGCACGATAGAAGGATTCCGTGCTGTCCACCGGCGTGGGGATGGTGCCGGGCAGCCCCTGCCGCCCATCATCGAACAGCGAATACCGAATGAAATGCAGCCCCACATCAAACGCGAGCACGCGCGACGAAACGGCCATCACCCCTCCTCTCCTTATCGAGTTATTTAACTATAGCTCAATAAGACCTCCCCCATACAAGCCCTCCTCCGTCCATTCCCACAACAGGCCCATACACCCACATAAAAAACGACGGAGCCGAAGAACCCGTCCATCAAAAGGTTCTCCGGCTCCGTCACATTCCACCTGCGCAGGCGAGCGCGCCCATCGGGAATCGGGAGAGTCGCCTCGCCTACTCCTGGCTCTGGCTCTCGTACTGCTCCTTAACCGCCTGGCGAGCCGCGGTCATCTCCTTGCTGTTGGCCAGATCGACCTGATACACCTCGTCGTAGCCAAGCGACTCGATATTCGCCACGGCGTCGGACCACACCTGGTCGAATTCCGCGTCGCTGGCGCTGAACACCGCCTGCCAGCACGCGTTGACCACCGAGGTCTTGATCTGCCCGCGCACCGCGGAGATCTTGGAATCCTCGTCGGGCGCGCTATAGGTGGCGCCCGGGATCACCGCCAGCTTGCCGGACGATTCGAGATATTCCATGGTGGTGCGGGCGCCGCCCATATGCTCCTGCCAGTCCACGTCGAGCGCGGTGTCGCGCTTGGCCAGTTCGGAATCCCACATCTGGTAGTTGTAGGCCACGCCCGTGTTCGGGTCGATGTCCTTGTTGAGCACGGTGCTGACGTTGAGCTGGGAGGCGCCGGTGGTGTAGTCGCCGCCGCCGTATTCCTCCGGCACGGTCACGCTTTCGCCGGAGACGGCCTTGACGCCGAAGTCGGTCAGATACGGCTTGCCTTCCTCGTCGACATCCCACGTCAGGCCCTGCAGTCCGGCCGCGCCGTTGGTCTGCGAACCGGAGGCCTGGATGCCTTCGGGCGAGTACAGCCAGTCGATGAACTTGACCAGACGCTCCTTGTTCTTCGCCTTGGCGCCGATGGCGATGAAGGTGCTGGTGCCGTTGGGCTGGGCGCCCTTCGAGGCGATGGTCATATCGTCGATGTCGAGCATCATAAAGCCCTGGCCGGCCTCCTTATGGTCGGTGGTGTTGTAGGCCGCCTGCCCCAGCCACGGCCAGAAGGAGAACAGCACCTTGCCCTCCTTGTACTTGGAGTACATGGTGTCGTAGTTCTGCGTGGTGGATTCCGGATCCACCAGTCCCATCTGGTAGGCCTTGTTGAAGAACTTCAGCGCGCGCACGTACTGGCCGTCCTCGTCGATCAGCGACTGGTAGTCGTCGCCCGCGGCGTTGGACAGCACATAGCCGATGCCCTCGGCGTAGCCGTAGAACGCGGGGAACTGGTAGCCGTTCTGCATGGCCTCGCCGTCCCAATCCTTGAACAGCGACAGCGCGTAGATGTCGTTGGTGCCCTCGGTTTCGCGGGCCTTGTCCTGCATCTGCTTAAGCACCGGCAGCAGGTCCTCCAGCGTGCCCACCTCGGGGTATCCGATCGCCTGGTAGTAGTCCCAGCGCACGAACGGGCCGAAGGTCGGCTCCACGCCTTCGCTGGATTCCGTGGGAGACAGGGACGAGACGGAGGTCGGGATGCCCCACACGCCGCTTTCCTGGTTGGCGGTGGCCGTGAGCTCGTCGATCGCGCCCTGATACTGCTTGAGGTATTCCGTGTCGTCGATGTATTCGCTGATGTCGGCCACCAGCCCGGCCTTCACCACATCCTCGGCTTGTCCGCTGCCGCTGCCCATGATGATGATGTCGCCCAGATTGCCCGCGGCGGAACGGGTGTCGAACAGCGTGCTGCCACCGCCGGCCACGTTCGGGGCCACGATGTTGAGCGTGATGTTGAACTTGTCTTTGACGAGCTTGGCGAACCAGCCCTTCTGCTCACCCTGGTAGTTGGCGAGCGCGTCGAAGACCTCGACCGTCATCTCCGAACCGTCGTCGGGACCGTCGGCGGCGGTGTCGGCGCCGCAGGCCGCCATCGACGCGAACATGGCCAAAACACCGATTCCGGCCACCACTTTCCTGCCTAGATGCTTCATGATGCTTCCTCGCTTTCTTTGCCGAACACACGCGCCGCCCATCCTCGTTGATACCGGAGCCGGCGCGATATGACTCGATATTCAGACTATGGCGGGCCCGTTGGCACGCACGAATTATTTCGACGATTTTCGACGATTGCCCCATTCAATGCAGTTGCCCCGCCTCATGCGATCCCGCCGGCCGCCCGCGCGATCAGACCGCGCGATCAGTCCACGCGGTCAGTCCACGCAATCAGCCTTCGGTCCCCTTCGCCCGAGCCACACTGCCCCGGCGCAGATACGACACCGGCATCAGCTCCACATCCCCCTCCGGACGGCGGCGGCGCCTGCCCTCGATCAGATCCACCAGCACATCCACGGCTCGGTTGCAGGTGCTGTATGGCTGCATCGGAATCTCATCGATCTTCTCGCCCATGGCGGAGGCGTGGCCGAACGAACCCAGCATGAGCATGGAGATGTCGCGGGGCACGTCTTTGCCTTGGAATTGCAGCAGCGAGGCGAGGTTCGACAGGGCGGTCACATCGCATTGCCCGATCACCGCGGTGATCTGCGGATCCTGTTCGAACGCGCTCTCCACGATGCGCGTGACGTCCTCGGTGCCGCCGTCGCGCATGGTCACGAACGTCACCTCGACGCCCACCGCGCGCGCCCGCGCCATAATGGCGTCCCTGGTGCGCACCAGAAAGTTCACCTGCGAGAGGTAGGCGGCCACCGGCGAGCCGACGAACAGCACATGCCGGTGGCCGAAACGGCGCAGCACGTCGATCGCCTTGCGCCCCATCCTCTCGAAATCAAGATCGATGGCCACCAGCCCGCCTACCTCGCGCGGGCAGCCGATCGAAACGACCGGCACACGCGAGATCCGGGCGTCGGCCGCGCGCGGATCCTCCAGCGAGACGTCCAGCAGCACCACGCCGTCCACCGCGCCCGAATCCGCCATGCGCATGATATCCGTGCTCGCGGTTCCCTCGGTCATCACCAGCACGTCGTAGCCGCGTTTGCGGGCCTGCTTGGCGATGGCGAAGCAGAACGGCGCCCAGTACATGTAGTCGGTGTCATCGTCGATCGGCGAGCTCATCGCGATCACGCCGGCGCGCTCGCCCCGCACGGCATGCGTTTCGCCGCGCGCATGGTAGCCGAGCTCCCGCGCGGCCTGCATCACCTTCAGCTTCGTCTCGCCGCTGACGGAGCGTTTGCCGCTCATCACATACGAGACGGTGCTGACCGATACGCCCGCGCGGGCCGCGACCTCCTTTATTCCCGGCACTTTATTCCCGGCATCGCACGGCGAACACTTCCACGCCGTAGGGGGCCAGCTCACGCTCGCCGCCCGCGGCGTCGCCCTCCGTGCCACTCAGCAGGGCGTCCGCTTCTTCGGCAACGCAGGCCGGCATCTGCACGCGCCGCGTCTCGCCGGTCATATTCAGCACGAACACGAAATCCGTGCCGTCGTCGCCATGGCGAGCCATCACCTCCACGCCTTCCGGCGTTTCGAAGGCGAAGACGCCCAGCTCGTCGACAAGCGCGCCGAAGAACGCGTCCATACCGGCCTCGTCCAGCGGAGCGCCGACGTAATACGCCCGGCCCTGGCCGAATTCGTTGACGCTCAGCGCGGCGGTGTCGGCGTAGAACTCCTCACCACCGTATGTGGCCAGCGCACGCGCGCCCTCGAGATGCATGATGCTGGCGACGATCTCGCCACGGGCCAGGCCGCCGCCCAGCTCGCCGCCCAGACGCACCTCGATCGCCTCGCCCGGGGCGAGCGCGTCGATCTCCTCGACCCACATGCCGCACACGTCGCGCAGTTCGCCGGGGTAGCCGCCGGGCACCACCAAGTCATGTTCGTTGTGGATGCCCGCCATATAGCCGGTCACGAAGCGGCCGCCCTCGCGCACATACTCCTCGAGGGCCTCGGCCACGCCGGGCTTGACCATGATCAGCGCGGGCGCGACCACCATCGCATAGCGCTTGAGCTCCGCGGCCGGCGTGGTGCTGGCGATGATGTCGACCGACACATTGCGCCGGTGCAGCGCGCGGTAGAAGCGGTGCACCTCCTGCGGATACTGGAATCCCTTGGTCGGACCCACGCATCCTTCAAGCGACCAGTAGCTCTCCCAATCGAACATCACGGCCACGCGGGCGTGCGTCCGGGAGCCCATCAACCGGGCGCCCACGCGCTCCAGTTCGGCGCCGAGGGCCGCCGTCTCGCGGAACACCCGGGAATCCTCGGTGCCGTCGTGGCCGATCACCGCGCCATGGAAGCGCTCGCAACCGCCGATCGACTGGCGCATCTGGAAGAACTGCACCGTGTCGGCGCCGTGGGCCACCGCCTGCCAGCTCAGCGCACGCACCTCGCCGGGGCGCTTGACCTTGCAGAAGGGGAACCAGTTCTGCTGGTTCGGCGTCTGCTCCATCAGCATGAACGGCTTGCCGCCGCCCACACCTCTCATCAGGTCGTGGCACATGGCCGTGAAGCTGGAGGGCATGTCCATGCCGGGGTAGTTGTCCCAGCTGACCACATCCAGCTCGCGGCCCCAAGCGAAGTAGTCGAGGTCTTTGAACGTGCCCATGAGATTCGTGGTGATCGGGGTCGCTCCGTCATGGCGGCGCACCGCGTCACGCTCGTTCACATAGCAGGCGAGCTGCGACTCGTTCTGGAAGCGGCGGTAGTCCATCAGCAGGCCGGAGATCACCGACTTCTCCGTGCCGATGCCGTCGCCGTATTCCACCGGCGGCACCACGTCGGCCCAGTCGAGAATCGTATGACTCCAGAAGTTCGCGCACCACGCCTGGTTCAACGCCTCCAGCGTGCCGTATTTGCCGCGCAGCCATTCGCGGAAGGCCTCGGCGCACGTCTCGCAGTAGCACATGCCGCCACCGCCGCCGTATTCGTTGCCGATATGCCATGCCTTCAGGCCCGGGGTGCCCGCGTAGCGTTCGGCGAGACGCGAGGCGAGTTCGCCGGAGAGCTCGCGGAACACGGCGGAGTTCGGGCAGAAGTTGTGGCGGCCGCCGAAGACGTGGCGTCGGCCGTTGGCTTCGGTGCGGATGATCTCGGGGTGGGTGCGCACCAGCCAGGCCGGCAGCGCGGCGGTGGCGGTGGCGAGCACGATGTTGAACTTGTGGCGCACCAGCAGATCCACGATCTTGTCCAGCGCGGCGAAGTCGTATTCACCTTCCTTGGATTGCAGCAGCGTCCACGAGAACACGTTGATCGTGACCTCGTTGATATGCGCGTGCTCGAGCATCTCGATATCGCGCTCCCAGGTCTCCTCGGGCCACTGCTCGGGGTTCCAGTCGCCGCCGAAAAGGAAGCTGTCAAACAGGGGTTGCATCGCGGGTCTCCTTAGTGATGGTGGGGTATGAACGGGTGATATGGGGCGGGTGCGGGGTCGGCAGAACCGCCGGGCAGGGCACAGGACCGGCTTAACGGGCGGAGTCCGCCGCGTTCGGCGACTCCTCACCCGGCGCGCGGTAGGTCACGTCATGGAAGGCCACCTCGCCGCTGCCGTGCGCGTACACGCCGAGCAGCACGCCGGTGAATCCGCCCGCGTTGGCGAACGCAAGCACCTTGCCGGGCGCGAATCCCAGCGGCACGGTCGCCTCGTTGTCGGCGGAGCGCGCCTCAAAATGGTAGCCGCGATCGTCGCCGCGCACAACCAACGTCAGCGTCGGCGCCGAAGGCAGGCTGGTCATGCCGATTGTGGTGGCCAGTCCGGCGTTATGCACGCTGGCCTCCACGGTCACGGTGCCGTTGTTCGCCGCGTGGGCGGCGAGGGTGAGGTAGTGGCCCGCGTTGGCGTACACCACCACACCGGTCTGCCCCGTCTGCAGGCTTTTCGGATTGGTCAGCGTGGCCTGGAAGTCGAACCGCACGTCGGTCTGTCGCGTGCCGATCAGCGGAGCTCCGTGCGCGAGTCCGAAATCCTGCTCCTGGGCCCGCACGGCGATCGTCGCCGAACCATCCGTCGCATTCGACGATTCGACGCGGTGGCGATTCTCCGTATCGATGGCGGGCGTCACCCACGCGACCGCCTGCTCCAGCGAGCTGCCGTCGCCGACCAGCGCGCAGTCGTAGGACTGGTCGGCGAGATCCGGCCATCCATCCTTCCAATCGAACCAGACGGCGTAGGGTTCGCGCCCCACCCAGCCCTGGGCGGGATACTCGTCGTTGTTGCGGGTGCCATGGAACACCATCAGCGTGCGGTCGGACTCGAAGTGGGCGCAGTCGCAGTGCCCGATGGCCTGCAGCGTCAGGTGGGTGCTGCGGTTGGTGATCAGCGGATTGCCCGGATACATCTCATACGGCCCGTAAGGGTTGTCTGCGCGGGCGATGTTCTCCATATGGCCCGATTCGGTGCCTCCCTCGGCCCACATCAGATAGTATGTGCCGCCGCGCTTGTACAGATGCGGCCCCTCGGGGTTGGATCCGGTGATGCCCGCGCAGATGCGGCGACGCTCGGTGAGCACGGTGCCGCTCGCCGCGTCGATTTCGGACAGGTAGATGCCGGCGGGCTCGTCCTCGCCGCCGCCCTCGTTGCCGCAGATATAGGCCTTGCCGTCATCGTCGAAGAACAGGCTGGGGTCGATGCCGGGCCATCCCTCCACCCAGATCGGATCCGACCAGCCGGCATGGGGGTCGGTGGAGGTGAGGATCATATTGCCGGTGTTCACATTGGTGACGATGAGATAGTACGTGCCGTCGCACCAGCGCAGCGTGGGCGCGTAGATGCCCTGGTTGTTGTCCATCGACTCGTAGGGGAATTGGCTGGCGCGGTCCATCGCGTCACCGATTTTCGTCCAATGCTCGCCGTCCGCGCTTTCGAACACCGGCAGACCGGGGAAGTACTCGAACGAGCTGTTCACCATCAGATAGCCGCCCTCGGGCTTTTCGCAGATGGTGGGGTCGGGGTGGAATCCGGAGGCGATGCGCCGCGCCGGCTTGACGTTGAATAAGGTCATGGATGCTGCTCCCTTGCAACGAGCGAGGGAGAGACATAATCGCTGCCTCTCCCTCGCGTTTGGTTCTTCAATCGCCTACTTAGGCGTTCAGCGGGTCCGCGCCCGGACGCACCAGCACCGGCAGGGTGTGGTAGTCGTAGGTCTTGGTGTACCAGCGGCCCGGCTCGTGGGTCTCACCCGTGATCAGGTTGGTCCACGGCTTGCCCGCCTGGTCGCCGCCGACGTCCGGCACGTAGAAGCGTGCGGTGCCGTCCTCGCTGAACACCGGCGCCACCAGCAGGTCGTCGCCCAGCATGTACTGGGTGTCGATATCCTCGCAGGAGGGATCATCCGGGAATTCCAGCACCATGGCGCGCATCATCGGCACACCGGTCTCATGCGTGACCTTCGCCTGCTCGAGCAGATAAGGCTTCAAACGCAGCTTGAGCTTGGTGAACTCGCGGGAGACGTCCACCGCCTCGTCGCCGTACAGCCACGGCACCTTGTATTCGGTGGAGCCGTGGTAGCGCGAATGCGAGCTGAGCAGACCGAACTGGGTCCAGCGCTTGAACAGGTCGGGGGTGGGCTTGTCCTCGAAGCCGGCGATGTCGTGGCTCCAATAGCCGAAGCCGGACATACCGAAGCTCAGGCCCGCACGCAGGGACTCCGCCATCGAGGGATAGTTCGACGAGCAGTCGCCGCCCCAGTGCACGGGGAACTGCTGGCCGCCGACGGTGGCCGAACGGGCGAAGAGGATGGCCTCGTCCGCGCCCTTGACCTCGGCGATCACGTCGTACACCGCCTTGTTGTACAGGTAGGTGTAGTAGTTGTGCATCAGCTCGGGGTCGGAGCCGTCGAAGTAGCGCACGTCCTTGGTGGGGATGCGCTCGCCGAAGTCCGTCTTGAAGCAGTCGACGCCCTGGGCCATCAGTCGCTTGAGGTGGTTCTGGTACCATGCGGTGGCCTCGGGGTTGGTGAAGTCGACGATGGCCATGCCGGCCTGCCACAGATCCCACTGCCACACGGAGCCGTCCGCGTTCTTGATGAAGTAGCCCTTGGCCGCGCCCTCCGCGAACAGCGGGGACTTCTGGCCCACATAGGAGTTGATCCAGGCGCACACCTTCAGGCCGCGCTCATGGAGTTTGGCCAGCATGCCTTCGGGATCGGGGAACTTGGAGTCGTCCCACTCGAAGTTGCACCACTCGAGTTCCTTCATCCAACGGCAGTCGAAGTGGAACACGCTCAGCGGGATGTCGCGCTCGGCCATGCCGTCGACGAACTCCATCACGGTGTTCTCGTCGTAGTCGGTGGTGAACGAGGTGGACAGCCACAGGCCGTAGCTCCATTCGGGCACCAGCGGCGGCTTGCCGGTCAGGTCGGTGTAGGTGTTGAGAATGCCCTTGAGGTTCTCGCCGCCGATCACCGAGTAGCTCATCTCCTCGCCGGGCAGGGAGAACTGCACGCGGGAGACCTTCTCGGAGCCGATTTCGAAGCTGACCTTGCCCGGGGTATCCACGAACAGGCCGTAGTTCTTGTTGCTCAGGTAGAACGGGATGTTCTTGTACGCCTGCTCGGTGCCGGTGCCGCCGTCCTCATTCCAGATCTCGACGCTCTGGCCGTTCTTGATGAAGTTGGTGAAGCGCTCGCCCAGACCGTAGATCTTCTCGCCCACGCCGAGGTCGAGCTGCTCGGAGACGTGCAGCTGGCCGTCCGGATCGGTGACCAGCGCCTTGGCTCGCCAGCCGGAGTGGGCGATCTCCTTGCCGTCGTAGAGGTACTGGAAGTCGATGGTCTCGCCCTTGGCGATCTTCAGGGTCAGACGGCCGGAGGTGAACTCCCAGGCCTCGTCGTTTTCCTCGATGGTGACGTCCGGATCGGTTTCGTTGAGCTGGAACTTGGGGCAGTTCGAGCGGTCCTTGCGCAGGTTGATCAGACGCGTGGTGATGATGTCGGGGCGCGGCGAGGTGACCTCGATGGTGAGGATGCCGCCGCCGAGCGTCTGGCCGGGGTGGTGGATCGGCACGCCGAACGGGCAGAACAACGTGAGCTTCTTGGGCTCGACGTTGGCCGTGTAGATGTTGGCCGCGTATTTGACGTCGTAGCCGTCACGAATCAGCCAGCCGCCGTTGAGGAACTTCATAAAGCCTTGCTCCTTTGCAGTGCGGGGCCGCCCTCCTTCGACGGAACGCGGCCCGGTCGTCATTTGACTTATTTATAAGTTTATAAATAAGCTCAGGCGACACGCCCGAGAAGTCGAATATCGCGCACGGATTCACCCACATGCACCACAGACTCCGGCGCGAGCGCAAACCCACCGCTTGCATTCGACCAGTAGCGCAACGCCTTGCCCGCATCCATCATAATGCTGACCTGACGGGATTCACCGGCGGCGAGCGCCACCTTGGCGAAGCCCTTGAGCTCCTTGACGGGCCGGTCCTCGCCGGTGCCCTCCAATCCGAGATACACCTGAGGCACGGCCTTGCCGTCGCGCTCGCCCACATTCGACACGGTGAAGCTTACGCGGACGCAATCGCGGATGCCGTCGCGCACGCGGCGCACGTCGAGGTCGCGGTATTCGAAACTTGTGTACGACAGGCCATGCCCGAACGGGAACAGCACCGGCACATCGCGGGTTTCGTAATAGCGGTAGCCGACGTACACGTCTTCGGCGTAGTCGACGTGCAGACCGGGGCCGAAGGTGCCGACCGCATGGGCCGGGCAGTCCTCCAGCGCAAGCGGGAAGGTTTCGGGCAGATGTCCGGAGGGATTCACACGGCCGAGCAGCGTTTCGGCGAGCGCCGTGCCGCCCTCGCAGCCGTTGTACCAGCTCCAGACGATGGTTTTGGCGCGCGCCGCCCACGGCATCGCGACCGGAGATCCGGCCACGAAGGTGAGGATCGCGTTCGGGGCGGCGTCGAGCAACGCCTCGATAAGCGCGTCCTGCCCGTACGGCAGGCGCATGGTCTCGCGGTCGCGACCTTCCAGATCGTGCTCGTGGTCGAGTCCGCCGACGAACAGCACCGGGTCGCCGGCCTCGGCGAACTGGCGTGCCAGAGCCACGGCCTCGTCGCGCAGCTCACGCGCGCGTTCGGCGTCGTCGACATGCTCGCCGGAGGAGTTCTCCAGACTTTCCTCCTGCCAGGTGGCGTCCTGCATCACCTGCTTGGCGTCGTAGCCCGGCGCGTAGGTGATTTCGACGTTGCCGCCCAACTGGCCGTTGAGTCCGAGCAGCGGCGAGATCTCATGCAGCGCCTTGATGACGGCGGATCCGCCGCCGTTGGAGTGGATACGGTCGGCGTTGGCGCCGACGATAAGCAGACGGCGCATGGCGCGCGCGTCCAACGGCAGCAGCCCGGCCTTGTTCTTGAGCAGCACGACAGCTTCGCGAGCCGCCTCCAGAGCCGCGCTCGTGTGCTCGACGGTGGCGTAGGATCCGGCGGCACGGTCGGCGCGGACCTCGCCCAGCATGTGCAGCGCGTCCATCACGCACAGCACCCGCCACACCTTCCTGTCCACGTCGGCCTCGCTCACCTCGCCGGATTCGACGGCCGCCTTCAGCGGGTTGGCGAAGAAGTATTCGTCGAAATTCGCCGTCACCGACATCTCCACATCGAGCCCCACCTCCGCGCTGGCCTTGGTGCGCTTAACCGCGCTCCAATCGGAGACCACGAAGCCGTCGAAGCCCCATTCGTCGCGCAGAATGTCGTCGAGCAGCTCTTTGGATTCGCAGCATTGCGTGCCGTTGACCAGATTGTAGGCGCCCATCAGCGACAGCACGCCTCCGTCGTTCACCGCCTCCTCGAAGGCCGGCAGGTAGATCTCGCGCAGCGCCCGCGCGCTAATCGTCTCGTCCACCTCCAGACGGTCCGTCTCCTGGCTGTTGGCCGCGTAATGCTTGGCGCAGGCCGTCACATCGGATTCCTGCACGCCTTGGATGTACGCGACGCCCATATCCGCGGTGAGACGCGGGTCCTCGCTCATATATTCGAAATTGCGCCCGCATAACGGACTGCGCTTGATATTGATGGAGGGGCCGAGGATCACGTCCTTGCCGCGGCCGCGCGCCTCCTCGCCGAGCACCTCGCCCACGAGACGGGCGAGCCGCGGATTCCATGTGGAGGCGAGGGCGGAGCCGGACGGCAGGTAGGTCACGTAGTCGCGCGTGTTGTACAGCGGCATCCAGTTGTCGTTGTGCAGTTCGGCGCGCACGCCCATCGGGCCGTCATCCATCTTGAGCGCGGGGATGCCCAGACGCGGCACGCCTTCGGTGCGGAACAGGCCGGCGGCATGAATCATGCCAATCTTCTCGTCCAGCGTGAGTTGCGCGAGCAGCTCGCTTGCCTTCGTCTTGTTGGCTTCGGTGATGACGGTCATCGGGGTTCTGTCTCCTGTGGATCGGTGAGGATGCGCGGAATGCGCGGATTCGTGCGGCCGCGTGGTCGTGCGCGGCTGCACGGGTTCGTGTTGTTATGCGATGGTGATGGCGAATCCGACCGGCAGATCGGCCGCGACGCCGGGTCGTTCGGCGGGGGTGACGACCAGCCCCTCGTCGGTGCGTTCCCACGGCACCGCGCCCGCGCCCAGCTGTTCCACGCCGGTGACGATGCCGTGGAACGGCGCGCGCTGGCCGTCGTGGTAGGCGAAGAAGCTGGCGATGGTCAGCTCCTTGACGCCGTTCGGGTTCAGGCAGAAGGCGTAGATGTCGCCGTTGTTCGTGGTGAACCGCCAGTCGGCCGAGGTCCATTCGACCGGCTTCTGGTCGGCGAAGGAGCCCGACTCCGGCTGGGTCGGCCCCTCGCCGCTCACCCGCCACGGGCGCGCGCCGTAGATGCCGGCGCCGTTGGCGGAAAGCCATGCGCCGATGCCCTCAAGCAGCTCGCGGTCGTGCGGGGCGATCGAGCCGTCGGCGCGGGGGCCGACGTTGAGCAGCAGGTTGCCGTTCTTGCTCACCGTATCCACCAAAGTGACGACCAGTTCCGACAGACTCTTGTATTCGAGGCTGTTGGTATAGCACCACGAGTTGCGGGCGATGGCCGTGTCGGTCTGCCAGACGAACGGGGTCGGGGCCGCGAAGCCACCGCGCTCCACATCGGCCAGTCCCGCGCCGAAGGCCATGCCGTCGTCCTTGTAGCACACGATCACCGGCATGCCCCACTCCACGCCGCGGTTGTAGTAGTAGGCGGCGAAGCGCTTGATGTACGGCTTGAAGGATTCGTGCTGGATCCACCAGTCGAAGTAGACCATCTCCGGACGGTACTTGTCGACCAGCTCGCACACGCGCAGCAGCCAGTCGTCGAGGTACTCCTCGTCGGGTCGCGGCAGACTGAACAGGTCCTGGTTGTCGGGCTCGGGGTGGGCGGGCCAGTAGAAGTCGCCGCGGCTCATCGGCTCCTTCACATCCGAGTCGAATTCGCGGCCGTGGCCCATGAACCACCAGTGCTCGGCGCGGTGGTTCGAGGTGGCGAAGTGCATGCCGTGGCGCAGCGTGGCCTCGCGCAGCTCGCCGATGATGTCGCGCTTGGGCCCCATCTCGGCGGTGTTCCAGTGCGAAAGCTCGCTGGCGTACATCTGGAATCCGTCATGGTGCTCGGCCACGGGGAAGTAGTATTTCGCGCCGGCGGCATGGAAGGCGTCAAGCCATTCGTCCGCGTCGAAGGCCTCGGCGGTGAACATCGGGATGAAATCCTTGTATCCGAACTCTTTCTGCGGGCCATAGGTGGCCACATGGTGCTCGAACTCCGGGTACCCCTGGATGTACATGTTGCGCGAATACCATTCGTTGCGGTATTCGGGCACGGTGTACAGACCCCAGTGGGTGAAAATGCCGAATTTGGCGTCGGGGAACCAGCCCGGCACCTCGACGCGGGAAAGCGACTCCCAGGTCGGCTCGTACGGACCGGCGGCGATCACCGCGTCCACTTGCTTGAGATCAATCATCGAATGTGCTCCTGTTCCAATCGAAACCAACGGCCTGACACCACGAGCGTGCGATGATCATCGCGCCCCGCTCGAAGGGGTGCACGCGGTCCGGGCTGGCGAGGCAGCCGTGCAGCTGGGTGAGCCAATGGTCCACGGCGGCCTGGGTGTCCACGAACACGGCGTCGTGTCGCTCGGCCACGCGCTTGGCGGCGGCCGCGTACTCCTCGACTTTAGCGCGCATCTGGTCGTGCGGGTTGGGTTCGAACATGAACGGACGCATCACGATCAGGCCTTTGAGATTCGGCGCCTCTGCCTTGGTGCGCTCAAGCAGCTCGTCGTAGATGCGCTCGTACTCCTCCACGGTGTTGAGGCGGGCCTGCCACAGGGGGCCGTCGAAGTGGCGCCACGCGTCGTTGACGCCGATCATCACGGACACATAGTCGGGGTTGAGGTCGATGACGTCCTGCTGCCACCGCTCGGCCATCAGCACGATGTCGTCGCCGCTGATGCCGGAGTTGATGGTGCACAGCGCGCGGTCGGGATAGACCGCGGTCAGCAGATTGTGCAGCGTGTTGACGTAGCCGTTGCCGTAGCCCCAGCCGCCGGGGGTGGCGGTCCGGTCGCGGTTGGCGTCGGTGATGGAGTCGCCTACGAACACGATGCGTGAGGACTTGGGAAAAAGAAACATGGGATTCCTTGGGGAGGGGACGGCGGCGTCCCGGAACGTGATACGCATGCGGGGTACCGATTCCGGTTCGTTGAGTCGGTACCCCGCATGATGATTCGATATTCAGTTATAAAGGGGGCTCCGGCGGAGACGGAGGCGTTCCGCCGGAGACAGACCAACGGTCTTCACAACCGTCGACGGTCACTCGTCGCTGCCGTGCTCCGCTTCGTAGTCCTTGACGATCTGCTCGCGGGCGGCCTGCTGGTCCTTGGCGTTCGTCATGTCGACCTCAAGCACTTCGTCGATGCCCAGACCCTTGACGGTTTCACGCATCGTGGCCATGATCTGGTCGCATTCCTCCTCAGTTTCAGCGAAGGAAGCCTGCCAGGAGGCGTTGATGATCTCCGTCTTCACCGAACCGCGCAACGTGGTGATCTTGGAGTCCTCGGTCGGAGTCACGTAGGAGGCGCCGGGGGCAACGTCAATCATGTCGTTGGCCTCAAGGTACTCCATCGTGGTGCTGTAGCCTCCCATGAACTCGGACCAATCCTTGTTCAGGGCGTAATTGTTGGACTTCTCCAGCTCGCTCGGCCACATCGAGGCGTTGTACGGATAGCCGGTCTCAGGATCGACGTCGTTGACCACCACGGTCGGATAGTTCAGCGCGGAGATGCCGTCGGAGTAGGAACCGCCGCCCCATTCGTCCGGAACGTTGGCGCTGCCGCCGTTCAGCACGGTGGAGCCGAATTCGGTGAGCACGGGCTCGCCGTCCACGACCTCCCAGTTGAGACCCTCGGGGCCGGCCGCGCCGCCGGTCTGGGCGCCGGAGCAGTAGATGCCCTCAGGCGAATACAGCCAGTCGATGAACTCGACGAGACGCTGCTTGTACTTGCTCTGGGAACCGATGCCGATGAACTGACGCTCGCCATTCGGGTGGGCGCCGTAGGAGAAGATCTTCTGGTCCTTGAGCGGAGCGATCATGAAGCCCTTGCCGGCCTCCTTGTTCTCCACGGTGTTGTAGGCGGCCTGACCCAGCCACGGCCAGAAGGAGAAGAGGATCTTGCCTTCCTTGTACTTGGAGTTCATGGTGTCGTAGTTCTGGGTGGTCGACTCGGGATCGACGATGCCGGCACGGTAGGCGGCGTTGAAGAACTTGATCACTCGATCGTAGATGCCATCCTCGTCGGCGACGGACTCATAGCCCGAACCGTCCGCCTTGGCCAGCACGAAGCCCAGCTCGTCCCATCCGTAGAAGCAGGTGGGCTGCTTGGCGTTGTTCATCATGTTGCCATCCCAGTCCTTGAACAGGCTCATGGCATAGATATCGTTGCTGCCTTCGGTTTCGCGGGCCTTGTCCTGCATCTCCTTGAGCACGGGGATGAGGTCCTCGAGGGTGTTGATCTCGGGGTAGCCGATGGCCTTGTAGTAGTCCCAACGCAGGTAAGGGCCGAAGGTGGGCTCCAGGCCTTCCGAGGGATCGGTCGGAGGACGCGACGACACGGAGCCGGGGACGCCCCACACGCCGGAATCCTGGCCGATGGTCTCGTTCATGGAGTCGATGGCGCTCTGGTACTTCTTGATGTTGTCCATACCGTCGAGGTACGGAGTCATGTCGGCGAGAAGATTGGCCTTGACCAAGCGCTCGCCCTGGCCGCTGTCGTAGCCGTAGATGATCAGATCGCCGAGGTTGCCGGCGGCGGAGCGGGTATCGAACAGCGTGGTGCCTCCGCCCGCGACGTTCGGGGCGATGATGTTGAGCTTGATGTTGAACTTGTCCTTGATGAGCTTGGCAAACCAGCCTTTCTGCTCACCCTGGTAGTTCGCCAAGGCGTCGAACACCTCAACGGTGATCAGCTCGCCATTGTCTTCTGCATCGACGGCGGTGTCGTTGCCGCCGCATGCCGCCAGCGACATCGTCATCGCCGCGGCCAGGCCCACGGCAATCGCCGAGGTGACCTTCTTCTTGATGGACATGGGGTTTCCTTTCTTCTGTTTTCTTATAGTGATGTGAAGTCTTGTCGGCGACCGGGGCGCGGCACGCCCCGGCCCACCTTCGAGATCAGCCCTTGACGGCGCCGAGCATCATGCCCTTGACGAAGAAGCGCTGGAAGAACGGGTAGACGAACAGGATCGGCAGCACAACGATCACGGAGACGGTCATACGGATCGAGGTCGGAGTCTGCTGCGTGGCCAGGGCCGCCACGTTGATCGCGGTACCGGCGCTGGCCTTCACCGACGCGGCCAATGCGTTGGCCTGGTTGATGTAGGTGTAGAGCAGATACTGCAGCGAGTACAGCTTCGAATCGGTCATGTACACCAGCGTGTCCTGGAAGGAGTTCCACTGGCCGACGGCGGAGAAGATGCCCACGGTGGCCAGAATCGGCGTCATCATCGGCAAGACGATCTTCCAGAACACCGTCAGCGTGCCGGCGCCGTCCATCTCGGCGGCCTCCTGCAGCGAGGCGGGAATCGACTCGACGAAGGTCTTGACCAAGATGATGTTGAACGGCTGCACGATGGCGGGCAGGATGTACACCCAGAAGTTGTTGGTGAGTCCCAGGTTCTTCATCGTGATGAACATCGGGATCAGGCCGGCGTTGAAGTACATCGTGACCACGATCACGCGGTACCACAGCTGGCGGTGCCACATCTTCTTCTGAGTGAACATGAAGCCCAGGAAGGCACTGGCGGCCACGGTGAGCACGGTGCCGATCACCGTACGGGCCAGGGAGATGAAGGCGGCGGTGGACAGGCCATCAAGGGCGAACACCTGCTTGTAGTTCTCCCAGTGGATGCCCTGCGGCAGCCAGTTCACCTCGCCCGCGGCCGAGGCCGCGTTGTCGGAGATCGAGTTGATGATCAGGTAGTAGAACGGGTACACGCAGATAAACGCGAAGATGACGCAGAAGATGATGTTGAACACATTGAACGCTTCTTCGCCTTTGGTGCGACGCATCGCCGGAGCGATACCCTGCTTGATTGTACGGCTCATGATGTTTTCCTTACCCTCTCCGCTTGCTCAGACAATCGACTCGCCACGGGTGCGCTTGGACAGCCAATTCACCAGAATCAGCAGGCCCACGCTCACCAAGGACTTCAGCATCGAGATGGCCGTCGCCAGAGACAGGGAGTTCTGTCCCATACCGATGTTGTAGACGTAGAGGTCAAGCACCTGGATGTGCTGCATGTTGAACGCGTTCTGGAACACGTAGTACTGGTCCATACCGTTGTTCAGGAAGTTGGAGACCGACAGCATGAGCAGCACGAAGTAGGTGGGCAGCAGCTGCGGGACGGTGACGTGCAGAATCTGCTGGAAGCGGTTCGCGCCGTCGACCTGAGCGGCCTCATACAGTTCCTGGTCGATGCCGGAGATGCCGGCGAGGTAGAGGATCGAGCCCCAGCCGACGCCCTTCCACAGGTTCCACAGCAGCATCTTGAGCCAGGTGTGGTCGTCGGAGTCGAGGAACTTGATCGGCTCGGTGATCAAGTGCAGGTTCTCCAGCAGCTCGTTGATCATGCCGGTGGAGGAGAACATCGCGAACGCCACGGCGTACACCAGAACCCAGGAGATGAAGTTCGGCAGCGTGGTGAGCGTCTGCACCAGGTTCCTGAACCACTTGGCGCGCACCTCGTTAAGCATGATCGCGAAGATCAGCGGCAGGAACGAGGTGAGGATGTTCAGGCCGCTCATGGCGAAGGTGTTGATGAGCACCTGACCGATGGCCCTGAGCTGAGCCGGGTTCTGCACCATCATCTCGAATCACTGCAGACCGACGAACTCGCTTTCGGACAGCGGGATCGGCGGCTTGTAGTCATAGAATGCGTAGACCCAGCCGAACAACGGCAGATAGCTGAACAGCAGGGACAGAATCAGGAACGGAACGATCAGCAGCCACAGGTTGATGCTGTGGCGCTTGGAGCTGTTGTTCCTATTGAGTTGCTTCTCGGCCTTGCGCGCCATGCGACGCTTGCGGCGGGAATCAATCCCGCCGGCACCGTTCGACGCGACCACGTCGCCCGAAGCAGCAGCCACTCCGGCTCCCTCTGAAGACGGCACCTTCTCCTCCTTTGGTTCGGTGAATATTCCTAACGAAACGATCCAAGACATATCGGTGGCGCATCATTGCCGCCAGACTTGAACCTGCTTATTTATTAGGTTATAAATAAGCATAGTATACTGGTTTTCAGCGGCTGTCAAACCGGCTGCGACACGTGGTGACTGGTACGATTTCCAAGGAAGGAAAGCAGCAATGAAATTTAACCTTGAAGGCCCCTTTTGGCAGTTCGTCACATTGTGCGTGCGATATCTCGCGCTCAATCTGGTATTCATCGTCACGTTGATTCCGGTGGTGACCATCGGCCCCGCACGCGCCGCCCTCTACAGCACGGTGTTCGCCTACACCGACAATGAGGACATCCCTCTGTGCCGCGAATATCTGAAGCGATTCAAACGCGAGTTCGTGCGAGGCATTGGCGCCTCGCTGATCTTCGTCGTACTGGCGGCGCTGATCATCTTCGGCCTCGTGTTCTGGAACGCGCTCGACACCGATCTCGCGTACGTGACCCTGCCGTTCCTTATCCTCGCGGCAGCCATCGTCTTCCTCACCTTCGAATACTACTTCCCCCTGCAGGCGCGATACAGCAACACCTTCCGGGCCACGCTGCTCAACGCGGCGCGTCTGCCTTGGGCGGCATTCCGCCACACGCTGGCCATCATCGCCATCGACATCGCCGCGGCCGCGCTGTTCAGCTTCACCGGATTCTTCCGAGTGCTGTTCATTCTGTTCGGCTGCGCATGGCTTGCCTATGCGAAATCCCTGGTCTACCTGCGCATCTTCGACCATGTCAGCGGCGACCCCACCAAACCGCGCAACGACCAGCCCGACTACTCGCTCCCCACCGCCTCAATCCAGTAAACGGCGGACGCGCCACGCGGAAGTTTTGCTTATCCGCAAGTCGTGGTATCTTATTTCGAGTTGCGTGCAAAACCGCCAGACGGGGTACACGCACTGGAGGATTCGCCTAGTGGTCTATGGCGCACGCTTGGAAAGCGTGTTGGTGTAACAGCCTCACGAGTTCGAATCTCGTATCCTCCGCCACCAGGGTTTTGAAAGAAATTTCAAAACCCTTTTTCGTTTTCAGGGCAGCAAATCCGAGTCAACAACGAGTTTGGTGTGTCGGGTTTGCCGAATATGGCCGATTTTGCACACCAAACTCGAGAATCAATCGTTTTATGCGAGCGAGGCTCAGCGACCCGACACACCAAACTCTTCATGACCTCATTCAGACACGCATTCGGCGGCTGATTCTGCGCAACAGGCAGTTCGAAAGAGGCCCCCTCGTTCCTTGTCGATCCACGACATCGCACGGAGCCAGTTGTATCCTGGATCCATCCAGAATTCGTTGAGCGGGACGGGATGCGTGGGCATATGGCAGAAAACGAAATCGACGGCTGCAAGGTGATTCGAGTCGTCGGAGCCGCCATTATGAAAGACGGCATGGTGTTGTGCGCACAACGCGGCAAGGAGAAATCTTTGGCGGACTACTGGGAATTCCCGGGAGGCAAGATCGAACCGCATGAAACCGCTCGTGAGGCGTTGCACCGTGAAATCGAAGAGGAACTGCTTTGCGAAATCGAAATAGGCGAGGAACTGTGCACATCCACATATGTTTATGACTTCGGCACAGTGCAATTAACGACATTTCTATGTCACCTTATTGAGGGCACTCCACATCTAACCGAACATCAGAGGATATGTTGGCTCATACCGGCAAAGCTGCCCGATCTGGACTGGGCACCGGCGGATCGGGAAGCCGTACGCCTTATCGCCACAGCGACTCAGACACGTCAGTAATCAAGCAAGGACCTCACGTATGAACGGCCAATTCTCCGCCACCGCTCGCTTCGACACGAACTTGGACGCCGGCTCTTCATCAGTGCTGGAGGACGTGGTCTCGGGACTTATCCAATCCACAATGGACGCTCCTGGCGTATACTCGCCAAAACTCATCGCCAACCGACCGGGCAACACCATGTGCGACGCGATCAGCGAAGAGCTGGCCAACAGCGAATCCTTCGACATCTCCGTGGCGTTCGTGTCGGCCAGAGCGATTCGCACGCTTTTTGAGTCCTTTAAAAGCAGGGCGGAATCTCAAACTTCAGACAGCACGCCAAGCCGCCTCATCACTTCCACCAAAAACTATTTCAACTCGCCTTCGGCATTCTGGGATCTGCTGCGTTTGAAAAACACCTCGAATGTAGATGTTCGCGTGTGGGCGGAACCATCAGACAAACTCAGCGCCCACTCGAGGCAAGGGCAACCGTTCCATCCTAAAGGCTATGTATTCGCTCGCCGCATGGAAGACGGCAAGCCATACTACAACCTATATGTGGGCAGCTCGAACCTCACCCACAAGGCGCTCAACAGCCAACGCGAGTGGAATCTCAAGATCTCGTCGCTTAAAGAAGGCGAGTTGGTTGAGCAATTCCAAAACGAGCTGGATTCTCAGGTCGCGAATTCCGTGCCTCTGACCGAAGAGTGGATCAAACAATACGAGGAGGACTTCAAGAAATACGCACCGCCGAGACGCGAAATCCTCAAGTCTCTCGAAAACATTGAAATCACGCCCAACGCCATGCAGCAGGAAGCGTTGATGAACCTTGCGAAGCTGCGCAAGCAAGGCGAGCATCGAGCGATACTCATCTCCGCCACCGGCACCGGAAAAACATATCTGTCGGCATTCGACGTAAGGGCGGTCAAGCCCAAACGCATGCTCTACATCGTGCATCAGCAACAGATTCTCACCAGCGCGATGAAGTCCTATCAGAAAGTGCTGCACTGTGCCCCCGAGGAAATGGGACTGTTCACGGGAGGCAGCAAACAATCCGACCGTAAATACGTGTTCGCAACCATCCAGACGCTCTGCAAGCCAGAAGTGCTGCGCCAATTCGATTCCGACGAATTCGACTATATTCTGGTCGATGAGGCCCACCATGTTGGCGCCGACAGCTACCAGCGCGTCATCGACCACTTTAAGGACGCCGATTTCATACTCGGTATGACCGCCACCCCGGAGCGCACCGACGGCATCAACATCTTCAAGCTTTTCGGCCACAACATCGCGTATGAGATTCGTCTGCAGCGAGCGCTCGACGAAGACATGCTGTGCCCGTTCCATTACTACGGAGTCGCGGAATATCTTGGATCCGACGACCAACACGGCCGGAGAATCGACGTGTCCAACGGCCTGTCGGCCGACGACAGCAAGCAGCTCAATTACGAGATCAGCCAGCTCGCGACCAGCGAACGCGTCCGCTATATCATCGACAAACTTCAACAATACAGCCCTTATCACCAGCCGATCACAGGGTTGGTGTTCTGTAGCAGACAGGAGGAAGCGGTAGAGCTGTCCCGCCTGTTTAATCAGGAATACAACCAGCAGGCCGAGCGTACCTATCGCACCGCCGCGATCACCAGCGCCACGCACCCGAAGCAATCAGACCGAGAAACGATGGTCAAACTGCTGGAAGAAGGTGAATACGACTATCTGTTCACCGTTGACCTGTTCAACGAAGGCATCGACATCCCCGCCGTCAACCAAATCGTGATGTTGCGCAACACGCAGTCCAGCATTGTGTTCACACAACAGCTGGGGCGCGGACTAAGGAAGTTTCCGCACAAAGACAGCGTTATCGTCATTGATTTCATCGGCAACTACGCCAACAACTACCTCATCCCCGTCGCCTTGTACGGCAATACCGGCGACCGCGACACCGCACGCAAGAACCTGCAGCGCCGCACCATCGGATTGTCTTCAATCAGCTTTGATTCCATAGCCAAAGAACGTGTGCTTAAATCTCTGGACACGGCCGATTGGTCGGACATGAAGAAGCTCACCGAACAATACCGGCAGCTGCGCTTCCAACTAGGCCGCATCCCTATGCTCATCGACGTATACGAGCACGACCCGTCGTTGCCGTTCACACTCGCCTCGAAGAGTGGGAATTATCTCGATTTCGTGCGTTCCCGGGAACAGAGTCTGAGCCGCAGCAAGCGCAATGAAAACGATGAGCCCTCATACTTGGATCAACTGGAGCCCGTCGACGACACTGCAAACGGCATTCTGAAAATGGCGACCGAACTCTTGGTTCCCGGGCTACGCCCGCATGAGTTGGTCATATTGGATCGCCTGTGCCGCTTCCAGGAAGAGCGCATAAGCGATGCCGCGGGTTCCCGGAACGTCGGCTGGCAACCGGCAGCGCCACTTGCCTTAACGGAACTGGCCGACGTCATCGCCGAGCAATTCCCCGATGCGTATCTGAACCAAACCCAGATCGACTCGGCGCTTCGCACGCTTGACTTCTCTTACTTCATCGCCGCGAATCATAAACGATTCGGCGCAACACCATTGATTGAAACCACAACCGACGGCCAGCACGTGCAACTGAGCGAGACATTCGCCTACCTGCTGTCCAGCAACCGGACGTTCCGCATCTTCTTTGCCGACGCGCTGCGGTGCGGCCTGTCCAACTGTCGAGATCTGTTCGCCCACGCCAAAGCTCAGCAACGGGAACTCGACCACGGCTTCCTATACGAGCAGAAGTACACACTCGCCGACGTGGTCCGCCTGCTCGGCTGGAGCAAGGAGATGAACGGACAAAACGTCGGCGGATACTTCTGCCACCGCGATACCGGCACCATGCCTATCTTCGTCAAGTACGCCGCAAGCCAGTACGAGGATGAGTTCCTCGGACCGCAGGACATGCGCTATTACAGCAAGAATGGGCGTACGCCCGGCTCACCGGAGTTCCAGTGGATGAACGAAGGCCGCAATACGCCCGGCTGGCAAGGCACCCACTTCATCCCGTTGTTCGTTATGCGCAAAGAGGAGGCCAAAGAGGCTCGATACTATTACGTCGGACATGTCGCTTCATTCAGCGACCTTATCCCCACGCAGAAACCCGACGCGGATGGCTCCAAAACGGTCAATGTCACCGTCACCAATCTGCGTCTTGCCAAGCCGCTCGACACGGAACTCTATCGGCATCTGACAGGGCGGTCGACCTGCTAACCCCACTTTCAGCCCAATTCCTTAGGGAACGGAAGCCAAGCACCGTGGGATTTTGCGCGATTCCGCGACAACTTCATGCGGGTTAGCGCACAAGACGATATCGGCGTTTAGGGCTGTACTTGGAGCCGATGCCCTCGACCACGCCTTCAGCCATCATGCGAGAAATATAATCGCGGATTGTCTTCGTGGATAATCCCGCGGCATTCGCCAACTCAGATGTGCTGGCGCTTTGCCGTTCAGTCAAATACGTCAAGATGGCTTGCTCTATGTTGCCACGCGAATACGAAACACCCTCCTGCTCGGTCATCTTGCGATGTCGGAACAGAATACGAAACTCACTCAACGTGCTTACCGAAATAGGAGGGTCCATCAGAGCCTCGGCAAGAGATCCTTTGATGATCGCGTATCCGGTTCCGCGGTTCTCAACCACACGACCAACCTTGCCATCGATATCGGTATAGGGAACATCCTCAAGAATTCTCGAAAGAAACTGATTTCTAGACTGCGTCCCGCCTTTTTCACCAAGCTCTTCGACTGTCAAAGGGCCAAACAAGCCACCTGGATTAATGATTTCAAGCCGATCCGGATACAGTTCCACACGCACCGGAGATCCCTGCGCATCCAACGAATAGTCCCTGTGCATAAGCGCATTCGCGACCGCCTCACGAACGGCGGCGAGCGGATACTCCGGCACATCCTCGCGCAAGGCGCCTTGGACCACAGCCCCATGCCTAATATTGCGCGACACCGCTCGCAAAGCCGTCAGCAGCATGACGGGAATCGAACCATCGATGTTCTCTGAATCCACGAAACGACGCCCACCCGTAGCGGCATCCCCCTTGACCGAAGTCGGAAAAGCCGAAAAGACGACATTCAAGCGAGGGAAAAACTTTTGGGGAAACGAGCCAAGCGCCAACAATCCCGCGATTGTAGGACGCAGCGCGCCTTGAGAATCATAGGCCACAATCCGGCGATTCACCATCAGCTGCTCATCGCTCATCGAAGAGGTGCCGCCAAACGATCCACCGCGCTGAATCCTCAACCAACCATCCAGCAATTCCTTATCAAGATCATCAACAGTGGCGTCAAACACCATATCAACGTCATTACGAGCCACACGATGCTGGTTTTCCACAAAACGATCGATCTCGTACATCGTCAGGCGGTAGTCGCCATCCCCCGTCCTCAAGTACGAGCCTTGCACCCTGCCATGTTTTTTGACATAACAAGGCTTCTGCGCCGCCGACAATTCAGGAACATTGGCCACAACAACCGGCTTGCCGTCATAACGCAGCACAAGAATATCAGCGTGCACAGCTGGAACGATATGCTCACGAGCCGTCTGGGCCAGCCTCGACTGCAGCAGTTTCACATCGACATCAACCGCTCGGAACGTTTTTTCGGAAATGCCCAGCACTATGACGCCACCAGAAGTGTTGGCGAACGCCACCATTGATTCCACGACCGAGGAAGGAAAACCACCTCCAGCTTCTTTGATTTCGTAATCAGCCAAATCCGTGCCGACCTCACGCATCAAATCAATCGCGTTCGCCAAATCCCTGTCGTTGGAAATTTTTGAGAACATGAGAGCCTGCCTTAAATCAAGAAAGCCAACCTAGGAACTTAGCATAACACAACTTCCTAGGTTCCTAGGTAAAGTTCCTAGGTTCCTAAGTAGACTTCCTAGGTTCCTAGGTAAAGTTCCTAGGTTCCTAAGTAATCTTCCTAGGTTCCTAAGTAATCTTCCTAGGTTCCTAGGTAGAACTTCCTAAGTCCTCGAACCTGCCTTCCGACATACATTCGCCTCACCACACGCGAAGACGCGCCAATGATCGGGCGCCATCTGACCGCGGTGGGCCAACGGACCGGTTCGACACGCCGACATGGGGGTGTCGGCACACGTTTTGCGCGTATAGCCGCGCGTTTAAGGCAGAGTCCTTGATTCGAAACATTGTGGAGGGTAGCGTGTTCGTTGGGGAGGAAGGCTCACTTGCGAAGGGGCTGCTACCCTGAGCGGTCGTCGTTGTGGTTTGAACACGGCCGCACCTTCCCCTTTCTCAGCCCGCGATTCACACCGCCTCATAAGCCGACCTTCGGCCATACGCACATTCACGACATTCCTTCTCGACCTGCGCCCCGCACCATCCCATGAGACTGGACGCATACAGGAAACTCCCATAATCGGCCGGTACCGTAAGTTACGGTTGCGTAGGTTACCGTACGCGAAGAGACGGGAAGTGCCATGAGCCACAGCGAACCGGTCGTATCATCACGTCAGCACGGCGCCGCGCCTTCATCCACAACCGGCGAGAGCGTGCGGCATGCGGTCGAGTCCGTCATCCGCATCACCTTCGATCCGACTTCGCGGGCCGCGCGCAAAGCCCAACGCCGATACGAGCAGGAAACCGCCAAAGAAGCGGCCCAGCAGACCTGCCGCGCGGCCAAAGTCGCGGCCGCCACCTGCACCGACCCCACCGTCATCGCCCAAGCCCAGTCCGCCTATGATGCGTTGCTCGCCGAGCGCCAACGCCGTGCCCAACTCAAACGCGAGCTCACCATCGTGCGCCAGCGTTACATCGATTCGAAAACCGACTGCCGTCGCGCCAAACGCGCATCGCTCGATGCGGATGCCCGCGCCGGCATCGTCACGCTCGACGGCTACGGGCAGCGCAAACCCCGGATGCGCGGCTGGCTGCACGCCATGATGACCCCGCTGGCACTGGCCGCATCCATCGTGCTGATCTGCTTGGCACCCGCCGGCATGATGAAAGCCGCCTGCGCCGTCTACGGATTGTCGGCCGTGCTGCTGTTCGGCAATTCCGCGCTGCTGCACCTGAAATCGTGGAGTCCGCGCATCACACAGCTGCTGTGCGGCATCGACTTCTCCAATATCTTCCTCATCATCGCGGGCACCAACACCCCGATTGTGTGTGCGTTGCCGCCGAGCGTGCGCTGGCCGTATCTGGCGTTCATCTGGTCGGCGGCGCTGATCGGAACCGTACTGCATCTGCTGTGGATCCGCATGCCGGATTGGATCAATTCCGTGATCTATGTGACGATCGGCCTCGCGCCGCTCGCGATTATGCCGATTCTGTGGGCAAGCCCCACGGTGGGACCGGCCGCGACTGTGCTGATCGCCGTGGGCGGGGCCTGCTATATCGCGGGCGCGGTGTGCTTCGCGATCCGCAAGCCCAATCCGATTCTCGGATGGTTCGAGTTCCACGAGGTGTTCCACCTTGGCACCGTCGCCGGATACGTCTGTCATGTGGTGGCGGTGTATCTGGTGGTATGCGGCATGCGTTAGCCTTCCAGCACGCCGAGCACCTTCTTCTCGTTGTAGAACGCGAACACCACGCCGCCGATGCCGCACAGCACCGCGGCGCAGATCGCGGCGATGCGATAGCCGGTCCCGGACGCCATGCCGATGGTCGAAACGCCGGTGAACAGCAGCATGGCCACGCTCTGCCCCATCTTCATCGCGAACGTGCGGGCCGCATAGAACATGCCTTGGCGGTCCTGGCCGGTGGTTTTCGAACTGGCGTCGGCGATATTCGCGACGATCGCCTGCGGCAGGATGCCGAACGCGGCCATCGGGATCGCACCCACCACCGACAGAATCAGACCCTGAACCATCGGCGGAATCGCACCCAACAGGCCCGAGCCGAGCATGCCGGCGAAGGCGAACGCGCAGGTGAACAGCACGAACGCGCCCAGCAGCAGCCTCTTCTTGCCCACGCGGTTGGCGAACAGATTGACCGGCAGATAGAACAGCACGGACACGGCGGTCATCAGCACGAAATACACCGTCGACGTGGTTTCGGGCAGCTTCAGCAGGCTGGTCACGAAGAACGGCAGGCCGGTCTGGAAGGTGGTGATCGCCACCCAATAGACCACGTCGGAGCCGACGAATTTGCGGAATTCGCCGTCACGGAAGGTCTCTTTGAGCGAGACGAGCGTGGATTCGCTGGTCGGCTGGGATTTGACGTATTCCTTCTCGTCGATGGCGAGCACAGGCACAAGCATGCATACGAACGCGATCGCCGCCATGATGGTGAAGGTCACGCGGATGGCGGTGACGCGGTCGAGCCCCGGCGTCATCGCACCCCAGATCACGGGTGCCACGTAGGCGATGGCGGTGCCGAACACCCACGTGAACGAGATGGCGGTGGAGATGTTGAGCTGCTGTTTGGAATCATGCCCAAGTTCGGCGATCAGCGCGTTGTAGGGCGTGCAGTAGAAGGTGAGCGCGATGTAGTAGCCGATCACAGTGACGAACAGGAACGCGGCGTTCACCCAACTGGTGCCGTTCACGGGGCTCCAGAACACGAGCACGGTGACCACGGCCAGCGGCAGAGCGGCGAATTTCAGGAAGGGGATGCGGCGGCCCGCCTTGGACTTGCACCGGTCGGACAGGCTCGCCACCGCCGGGTCCACGAACGCGTCGAAGAAACGCGCGAACGCGGTGATACCGCCCACCACGGTCACCACGCCCAGCACCACCAGTCCTTGCGGCACGAACACGGTCTGCCCTTGGTCGATGGTCTCCTGGTCGGGCTGGTAGAAGTAGACCAGCCAGTTCGAGATGATGCCGGACAGCAGGGCCCAGCCGAACTGTCCGACGGCGAACGCCCACACCTTGGCGGCGGGCAAATCTTTGACCGCACGCGCGGCGCGGGTCGATGGCATCGTTGCATCGCTCATAGTGAACCTCCCCCATTGCGAAGTTGACACTATGTTAACGCAATCCTCTCCCTACAATGGACACCATGAGTCGACTCGCCGAACGCATGCCCCACACGATGGCGCTTCCACGCGCGTTGGGCACAGGGATCATCATTCGCACGTCGGCACCGCTCAGCGGGGAGACGCAGGCGCGAATCCGCATATTTGCCGATGAGTATGAGCGTTGTTTGTCGCGCTTCCGCCCTGACTCGCCGGTTTCGGCGATGCGCGAGGACAGGCACGGCGGCACCTTCTTTTTTCCCAACTGGGCGACTCCGTTGTTTGATCTGTACGATCGGCTGGGGGAGGCCACCGATGGGGCGATCGACCCCTGCGTGGGCGAGGATCTGACTCGGCTCGGCTACGGTGCCGACTTGAGTTTCGTTATGGAGGCGGATGCCGACGGACGTTTGGGTAGCGTTCATGGCCGTCCGACTTGGCGCGATGATGTGGAGCGACATGGCGGCACATTGGTCACCAAACGGCCTGTTTCGTTGGATTTCGGCGCGTGTGGCAAAGGGTATCTCGTCGATCTGCTGGCGACTTTTCTTGGCTCAGGCGAAGATGCCGGACGCGCAGAATGGTCGGATGACGAAATCGGACGCGAGAGCCGGAGAGAGAACGGAGAGATGGGCGCCAGCCGGGCGGACGGTAACGAAACGGAATCCGCTTGCTGGCTCATCGACGCCGGGGGCGATCTGCGCGTCCATTCCCCCGGCGAGCCGATCACCATCGGTCTGGAGGATCCGGCAGATCCAACCAAAGCCGTGGGCGTGGCCGAGATCGATGACGGCGCGTTCTGCGCGAGCGCGCCGAGCCGCCGCCATTGGGGCGAAGCCGCGGGGCAACGGCTGCATCATCTGATCAACGCCGTCGACGGACGACCGGCGAGCGATGTCGCCGCGACTTGGGTTGCGGTGCCGTCGCGGACCTCCGCAGAACCACCCACCGCATTGGCCGACGGGCTGGCCACCGCGTTGTTCGTCGTCAGCCCCGAACGATTGCGCGCGCGGTTCGTCTTCGACTGCGCCGTCATGCGCCCAGACCGCACCGCATCCATCAGCCGCGGCTTTCCCGGCAACCTGTTCGCCTGCTAGACGATTCCCCGCGGCGCGCCCATAAATACCGGTCGGCATGCATGATTCAGTCGCCCAACCGCATGTTTCAGTCATCTTGGCGCTTTTCGTCAAGTTCAGGCGGATACGATGGCGGATAACAGACGGGAGCCGTTTGTAGGACAGTGGCGTTCCATAGTGAGGAAAGGCAGATGATCATGGGGGGGACATGTCTGCTCCATCGCGGGATGCGACCGCGAAGCCGAAGCGCAGGGGATGTGCTGCGCGCATTTCACCGCCGCGCTAACCCACGGCGTATTTCATACACCGGGTTCGCGCGCGTCCTCTCCCCCATCGTCCTGAAAAATCCACTCCGCTCAGGACGACGGGGATTGGACCATCAGACTCGTCAGTCGGTGAGGGCGAACTGCGAGTTGTAGAGGCTCGCGTAGAAGCCGTCGGCGGCGAGCAGTTCCTCGTGTGTGCCTCGCTCGACGATATCGCCGTCGCGCATCACGAGAATCATGTCGGCGTCGCGGATGGTGGACAGTCGGTGCGCGATCACGAAGCTCGTGCGGCCCACCGTCAGCTGGTCCATCGCCTTTTGGATGAGTTCCTCGGTGCGCGTATCCACCGACGAGGTCGCCTCGTCGAGGATGAGAATCGGCGCGTCCTGCACCATGGCTCGGGCGATGGTGAGCAGCTGCTTCTGCCCCGCGGACAGCGCGGTTTTGTCGTCGAGCACGGTGTCGTAGCCCTGCGGCAGCGAGCAGATAAAACGGTGCAGACCCACGGCTCGGCACGCATCCTCGACCTGCTGGTCGGTGACGTCCGGCTTGGCGTAGACGATGTTCTCGCGCACGGTGCCGTGGAACACCCACGTGTCTTGCAGCACCATCGAGAACTGGTCGTGCACGTTCCAGCGCGGCACGGACTTGGTGTCCACGCCGTCGATGGAGATTGATCCTCCCGAGATCTCGTAGAAGCGCATCAGCAGGTTCACCATGGTGGTTTTGCCCGCGCCGGTGGGGCCGACGATGGCGACTTTCTGCCCGGCCTTCACCTCGGCGGAGAAATCGTGGATGACGGTGCGCTCGGGCGTATAGCCGAAGCTCACGTGGCTGAATTCCACGTCGCCGCGCACGCGCGTCGGCTTGCCGTTTTCGTCGCGGCCGTAGCCGAGCATCGGCTTGAAGTCGGATTCGTCGGCCATTTCGGGCTCGTCGAGGAATCCGAACACGCGCTCGGAGGCGGCGGCCGTGCGCTGCAGGTTCTGGAAGGCCTGCGCGAACTGGCTCAACGGCTGGGTGAACAGGCGGATGTACATCATGAACGCCACGATTACACCGAAGGTGATGGTGCCGTTCATGGCGAGCGCCGCGCCCACCACGCACACCACCACATAACCGAAGTTAGAGACGAAGTTCATCAGCGGCATCATCAGGCCGGAGAGGAACTGCGACTTCCAGCCGGAATCGTACAGGTCGGCGTTGTACCGCTCGAACTGCTCGATCGACTTGGCTTCGCCGGAGTAGGCCTTGACGACCACATGGCCGGTGTACATCTCCTCGACGTGGCCGTTGACGTCTCCCAACGCGATCTGCTGGCGGGTGAAGTACTTCTGCGAGGCCATCATAATCACCATCATGATGATGACGCCGGCCACCGCGGCGCCGATGGCGCACAGGGTGAGCTGCCAGCTGTTGTAGAACATCATGACGAGCGAGCCGACGAACAACGTGATCGAGGTGATCAGGCTGCCCAGGCTCTGCCCCAGCGTCTGGCCGATGGCGTCCACATCGTTGGTGATGCGGGAGAGCACGTCGCCGTAGCTGACTTTGTCGAAGTATTTAAGCGGCAGTTTGTTGATTTTCGCGCTGATGGCCGTGCGCAGGTTCTGCGCCACCCGCTGGGTGACGGTGGCCATCAGCAGGCTCTGCAGGTAGCCCAGCAGCGCGTAGCCGACGTACAGCGCCACAAGGATCAGCGCGATATGCGTGACGGCCTCGAGGTCGATCGCACCGAGCACGGGCTTGCCGTCGACCAGCGCGGGCAGGCCTTTGGCGATTTCGTTGGTGACGTCCTTGAGTTTGTCGGGGCCGACGATCTGGCAGATGGTGCCGGCCATGCCAAGAATCAGCGCGATGATGACGGCCGGAATAAAGTTTTTGGCGAAGTCGATGAGCTTGCCCATCGAACCACCGAAGTCGGCGGGTTTCTCGACGACGCCGCCCATGCCGGGGCCGTGTCCGCGTCCGCCCATCGGACGCCTGCGTGTGGTTGTTTCAGTCATATTCGTCACGTCCTTACGAGGCAAGTTCTTCCGGGGTGAGCTGGGATTCCGCGATCTGCCGGTACACGTCGCATTCGTCGAGCAGCTGCTTGTGGGTGCCGTGGCCGACCATGCGCCCCTGTTCGAGCACGACGATCTGGTCGGCGTCCATGATGGTGCCGATGCGCTGGGCGACGATCATTTTCGTCGAGCCCTGCGCGTGGGTTTTGAGCGCGTCGCGCACGGCGCGGTCGGTGCGGAAGTCCAGCGCGGAGAAGGAATCGTCGAAGATGAGGATTTCCGGATTGCGCCACACCGCGCGGGCGATGGAGAGGCGCTGTTTCTGCCCGCCGGACACGTTGGATCCGCTTTGGGCGATGGATGCCTGGTAGGCGCCGTCCATGTTCTCGACGAATTCCGCGGCTTGGGCCACGTCGCAGGCCTCGCGCACGGAGTCGGTGAGTGCTTCGCCTGTCAGCACGCCTTCATTACTCGACAGCACGCCTTCCCTCGCCCCGCCGAGCGCCCCCTCTTTCGTCATGCCGAGCGCAGTCGAGGCATCCCCCTCGCGAGATCCTTCGACTCCGGCCTGCGGCCTACGCTCAGGATGACGGAGCGAGGAACGTCCGTCGCCGTAGCTGACGTTGGATTCGACCGTGCCCTTGAACAGCACGGAGGTCTGCGGCACGTAGCCGATTTTGTCGCGCAGGGCCTTGAGTTCGTAGTCGCGCACGTTCACGCCGTCGACGAGCACCTCGCCCTCCGTGGCGTCGTAGAAGCGCGGCACGAGGTTGATCAGCGTGGATTTGCCGGAGCCGGTGGATCCGATGAAAGCGATGGTCTGGCCGGGTTTGACGGTGAAGCTCACATGTTCGAGCATCGGGGACTGCGAATCGGGGTAGGTGAAGGTCACGTCGCGGAATTCGACTTCGCCGGACACTCCCGGTTCACCCGACGTGCGGGGGCCGTCCGCGATGGTGGGCTTGGTGTCGAGCACTTCGAGCACACGCTTGGCGGACACGTCGGCGCGGGGCCACAGCACGAACACCATGCTCAGCATCAGGAAGCTCATGATGACCTGCACGGAGTAGCTGGAGAACACTACCATATTGGAGAACAGGGTGAGTTTGTCGGTCGCTTCGGCCGCTTCGATCAGATACGCGCCGATCCAGTAGACGGCCAGCATCAGGCCGTTCATCACGGTGTTCATCAGCGGCATCATGATGGCCATGGCGCGGTTGGTGAACAGCTGGGTGTCGGTGAGGTCTTTGTTGGCCTTGGCGAACTTCGTCTCCTGGTAGTCCTCGGCGTTGTAGGCGCGCACCACGCGCAGGCCGGTGAGGTTCTCGCGGGCCACGAGGTTGATGTTGTCGGTGAGCTCCTGCATGGCGCGGAACTTCGGCATGACCAGCGCCATCAGCGCGGCGACGCCCACCAGCAGAACAGCCACGGCGATGCCGGTGGCCAGCGTCCATTCGAAGCCCTTGCCGGCGATTTTGCACACAGCCCACACCGCCATAATCGGCGCTTTGACGATCATGGTCAGGCCCATGGTGATGAACATCTGAATCTGCGTGACGTCGTTGGTGGAGCGCGTGATCAGGCTGGCGGTGGAGAAGCGGTTGAGTTCGGCCGTCGAGAACGATTCGACCTTGGCGAACTCCAGACTGCGCAGACGCTGGCTGAAGGATGCGGACACGCGCGCGGCGAAGAAGCCGGTGATGATGGCGCAGGCCACGGAGCCGAGGGAGATCGCGAGCATCTTGCCGCCCGCGATCCAGATGTCGCCCATCTCGCTGCCCGGGGTTTCGACCAGTGTGGTGATCTGGGACATGTAGTCGGGCAGTTCCAGGTCAAGCCAGATCTGCGCGACGATGAAGACGAGGGCGACGAGCATCTCGCCGACCTCCGTCTTCGACAGATATTTGCAGATACGAAGCATGATTTCCTCTCAATATTTATTTCTTACAGTGTTCATTATTGGACGACACATAGCCTATGACAGGCTTAGACACGCACTCCACGCTCCCAGCGAAACGATCTTCACCGAGATGCTGAATTCACTCCGCCGAAGCGGACGAAGCCTCTGCGAACGCCTTGTCGATCTGCTCTTGGGTCGGGCGCGGCTCGCCCGGGGCGCACAGCGAGGCGTAAGTCATGAACTCCACGACCAGATCGACGAACTCCCGCGTGCGGCGCTGCCCCATCTGCTGGAACACCCAGCACATCATCGAGCGCATCTCCTCGGCGCGCTCCTCGCTTTTCGCGCGCCCCGCATCCGTGAGATTGACCAGAATATTACGCCGATCATCAGGATCGATTTCGCGCGTGATATAACCCTTTTTCTCCATCGAGGCCAGCAGCGCGGACACGCGCCCGGAACTGCTTTTCATCGCCGCGGCCAGCTGCGATGGCGTCATCGTGCCATGGGTGGACAGCTCGCGCAGCGCGAACGGCTCGCCTTTCACGGAACGGCTGACCCGCTCCGCCATCACCGAACGCCGCTCGCGAACCCCTGACATCAGCTCGTCCAAGGCCTCAAGCTCCCACGACGACATATCCACTCCTTTCGCAAACACCCATCATAATATCTTACGGTGTTTACTATTCGCCGTGTGCGAGATTATGCCTTTCCTTAGCCGCGTCGCAAGGCGGCTTTGAGGTCGCGGCTGCGATACCGTTCACGCAGCCAGCAGTAGCCGCCGAACGCGACCAGCCACACCAAGCCGGCGATGGCGGAGCCGCGTGTATCGTCGGCGAGGAACAGCGTGGCGTACACGAACACGAAGAACACGATGGCGATGGTGTTGAGCCACTTCCACGCCGGCATCACGAAACCGTCGGCGATGAAGTCGCCGCTGCGGCGGTAACCGCGGTGCGCGATCATCGTGAGGATGTAGATGAACAGGAACACAGCCGAGCTGGCGGACGAGAACAGCACGAACGCGCTGGAAATCTGCGGGAACGCGTTAACCACCGGGGAGAGGATGATCAGGGCGGCCGAGGCGATGATCGCGCGGGCCGGCACCTTGCGCTCGGAGACGATGCCCAGCTTATTCAGAGCGGGCGAATGGGATTCGGCGGCCAGCTGGTAGAGGTGGCGGCCGGCGGAGTACAGCAGCGAGTTGAGCGCGGACGAGGCCGCGGTGATCACCACGAAGAACACGAGCGCGGACGCCCAGTTGAGGCCCGCGTACTGGAACACCATAATGAACGGCGAGGCGAAGGAGCCGTCGTCGTTCGGCTGGAACGTGGTCCACGGCACAATGCACATAATGGCCACCAGCGCGCCCACATAGAAGATGAGCACGCGCACGATGATCTCGTTGATCGCCTTGGGCAGCACCTTGCGCGGATTCTGCGTTTCGGAGACGGTGACGCCCACGAATTCAATCATCTCGTAGGCGAAGAACACCATCTGGAAGCTCATGAGGAACGCCAGCCAACCGTTCGGTGCGATGGAGAATCCGTCGATCAGATTGGAAACGCTCGCCTGCCCGGCGGGGCTCGCATGGTCCATGCCTTCGATCTGCACGGCCGGGTATTGGAAGCCGATCACCACCATGACCACGGCGGTGGCGATCATCGCGACGATCAGCGTGATTTTGATCATCGAGAACCAGAATTCCACCTCGCCGAACACCTTGACGGCGATGAGGTTGATCGAGACGAGCACCACGAGGAAGCACAGCTCGATCAGCCACTTCCATGAGCTCAGGTCGATGCCGAAGGTGTCGAAGAAGGTGACGAAATACGTGGAGACGGCGGTGATCTCGGTCATGCCGAGCAGCACCAACGCCACCCAATACGACCATCCGGCGAAATGCCCCCAGCCGTTGCCGAGGTAGCGCGTGATGAAGTTGATGAACGTATGCTGGCTCGGGTCGCGGTACATCATCTCACCGATGGCGCGCATCAGGAAGAACATGATGATGCCCACCGCGATATACACGAACACGATGCTCGGGCCGGTGAGGCTGATGGACTTGCCGGACCCCAAAAACAGGCCGGTGCCGATGGTGCCGCCGATGGCGATGAACTGCACATGGCGGTTCGTCAGGCCACGGTTCATCTCGTTGTTCTCATCCAGACTCTCGACGGAGGCGAGCTGGCCAGTGGTGTTCTTCGATGCGGTCATAAGGAGCCAACCTACCCCGCTTATGTTACGAACCGAACACGCGGCCCATCGTGCGGTACATCACACGGCCCATCGTGCGGTACATCGTGCATTCCATCGCGCGGTGGCGCCCATAGTACGGCACTTCCCATGGTGCGATGCCACAGAAACGGCGGAAAATCAGCCCACCGCACCATGTGACGCCGAAACCCTACTCCACGGATTTGAGGGAGCTGACCGGGTCGATGCGGTCGAGCACCGGATTGGTGAGCAGCTGCACTGCCAACGCAAACACCAGCGTCGTGGCGGCCGCGATCGCATAGCTCCACCAGTGCACCGACACCTCGAAGTAGATGCTCGGCATGTTGAGCACGGCGGTGAGCATGCCGCCGACCACCCGGCCGAGCGGCAGTCCCACGGCGATGCCCGCGAGGGTCAGAATCATCATCTCCTTGTTCACGTAGGTATGCACCTCGCGGTCGTAGAAGCCGAGCACCTTAAGCGTGGCCATCTCGCGCACACGTTCGGAGACGTTCGTGTTCGCCAGCGTGAACAGCACCACCAGCGCGAGGCTGCCGGCGAGCGCGACGATCAGCGCCACGACGGCCGCCATGAGTTCGAAGGTGAAGCTGCGTTCCATATCGTCGCAGCTGATGGCGGAGAGCACGGCGGTGTCGGTTTTCAGCTCGTCGGCGTAGGCGATCTTCTCGTCGGCCGTGCCGTCGAGCGTGGCGAGCATGGCGTTGAGGGTGAGCGGCGCCTGCACGTCGAAGGCCTGCCGGTACGTATCCTCGCTGATGTACACGTCGGAGCCGATGAGGTTGCGCGAGACGGCGGCGACCGTGGCTGTGCCGTGGCGCATGTCGCCGTCCACCAGAGAGATGTGGTCGCCCGCCTGGATATCGAAGGCGTTGGCCGCGGACTGGGAGACGATCACGCCGCCGTTGTCCAGCACAAGCGTTTCGCGGGTATCCGTCGCGTCCTGCAGGGTGATCATCTCGCCGAGCGCGCCCTCGCTGCCGTCCGGCACGATCATTAGCTGGACGGTTTCGCTGCCGGAGTCGGATTGCAGTTCGCCGCTTTCCACACGCAGGCTCAGCGTCTCGTCGACTTGGGAGTCGGCGGCGACGCGGGCGCGCAGCTCGTCGGCGGAATCGTCGTTGGCCACCACCATCAGGTCGTACTGGTAGATGTCTTCGTATTGCTTGGGGCCGAGGGTGTCGACGGTGTCGCTGATGGCCAGCCCGCACACGATAAGCGCGGTGCAGCCGGCCACGCCGCCGACGGTCATGATCAGGCGGCTTTTGAAGCGGAACAGGTTGCGCACGGTGACTTTGTTGAGGAATCCCAGCCGCCGCCACAACGGTTTGATGCGTTCGAGCAGCACGCGCGCGCCGGCTTTGGGAGCTTTGGGACGCATGAGTTCGGCCGGGGTATGTTTGAGTTCGCCCGCGCAGGCCACGGCGGTGGCCACAAGCACGCCCACGAGGAACAGCGCGATGCCGGCGGAACCATACAGCCAGTCGTATTCGAGGATGATGCCGGGGATCACATACATATCCTCCAACACGAGCAGCAGGAAGGAGGGGATGCCGAGGAATCCGAGCAGCAGGCCCAGCGCGCCGCCGACCAGGCAGGCGAGCGTGGCGAACAGCAGGTATCGCAGAGCGATGACGCGGCTGCCGTAGCCGAGCGCGGTGAAGGTGCCGGCCAGCGAGCGCTCCTCCTCCACCATGCGGGTCATGGTGGTCAGGCTCATCAGCACGGCGACAAGCAGGAACACGACGGGGAAGGCGTATCCGATGGATTGGATGGAGCTGACGTCGGATTCGAGCGCGCTAAATCCGCCGATCGACGAGCGGGTTTGCACATACCAGCGGGCGGAGGCGATATCGTCGATGGTCTGCTGCTGTTTGGCGAACTCGTCCTCGGCTTGCTGGCGCTGGTCGTCGAGTTCGCTTTGCGCGTCGGCGAGCTGTTTCTCGCCGTCCGCGAGCTGCTCCTCGCCGTCCTCCAACTGCTTGAGTCCCGATTCCAACTGCTGTTTGCCGGAGGCGAGCTGCGCGGCCTGCTCCTCCAATTGGGTGGCCTGCGCCTCGAGTTGTGCGGATTGCTCTTCCAAGGCGGTCGACTGTTGGTTGAGTTCGGCGGCGCCCGCCGCGGCCTCGTTCTCCTTGGCGGTTAGTTGCGCGTTCTGCTCGTCGAGTTGCGACTGCCCCTCGTTGAGTTGGTCGAGGTTTCCCACGAGTTGGTCGCGCTGCGTCTGCATCTGCTCCACGCTTTGCGCGAGTTGCTGTTTGAGATCGCCGATTCCGTTGACTGGCGGCGTGGTGGGGTCGACGGGGATGCCGAGCGCGGTGAGAATGCTCGCGATCCGTTCCCAGGTGGCTTGGTCGATATCGTCTTCGGGCAGCTGGTCCAGCACGGTGAGCGCTTGCTCGGCCAGCGGCAGCATCTGGTCGATTTGGGCGATGCCTTGGTTGACTTGGGTGAGGTTGCTGGTCAGGGTTTGTTGGGCCGCGTCCAGCTGCGCGCGGGCGGAGGCGAGCTGCTGTTGGCCGGATTCGAGTTCGGCGCGCGCCTGCGCGATCTGCTGGCGACCTTGCGAGATTTGCTGACGGCCGGACGCGATCTGCGAGCGCGCCTGCGCGATCTGGCTTTCGCCGGATGAGATCTGCGCTTGTTGGGATTCGAGTTGTTCGCGGCTTGCGGCGAGGGTGGATTTGTTCTCTTCGAGTTGGGCGCGCTGTTCGTCGATCTGGCGTTGGGCGTCATCGAGTTGGGCGAGCGCGTCTTGTTCCGCTTCGTCGAGTTGGGATTGCGCCTCGTCTACGATGCGCTGGCGGCGGTCTTTCTGCTGCTGGTCCTGCACGGTGTTTTCGATGCGGTCGACGACCTGCTCAACGGTCTCCTCGTAGGAGTCGGAGAAGGAGTCCTCGTCCGCGGCGCCCTCGACGGTCAGGCTGATGGCGGTGTAGACGTTGCCGCTCACACCGTCGCTTGAGGTGAAGAAATAATAGTCGGCGGTGGTGGGGCTACGGAACGCGGCGGTGCTGTAGCCGGTCGGGTTGGTCAGATCCTTGGGATCAAGCACCATGCCGGTGATGGTGAGTTTCGTCGGAAAGGACGGGGCCGTCTCCTCATCCTCATCGGCGTCGTCGGAGTCGGTGGCGCTGTCGGAAGCGCCGAAGTCGTCGGAGCCGGCCGCGCCGGAATCAGACGAGTCAGACGAACCGGAGCCAACCGAGTCAATAACGGATTCCTCATCATCAGTGGGGGTGACGGTGAGGGTGTCGCCGATCTCATATCCGGAGTCGACGAGGAACTTCTCCGTGACGGCCACCTCGCCCGCCTTCTCGGGCATGCGGCCTTCCTGCAGGTACGGCTGGTCGAGTCCTTTGGTGCCGATTTCGGTCATCGTCACGTTTTTGCTGGTGCCGGCGACTTTGGTGGCCACGCTTTGCGTGCGTTCGGCCTGCACGGTCTGAACGCCCTCCACCTTCTTGAGGGCGGCCACGTCGTCGTCGGTCAGACCATAGGTGGAGAGCACTTGGATATCATGCAGTCCTTGCGCGTCGTACAGTCGGTCGGCGGCGTGGAACATGTCGCGGCAGCCGGCGTAGATGCCGGTGAGTACGGCCACTCCCAGCATCGAAATCACCGCGATGGAGAGGAAGCGTTTCCAGCCGCGCAGCCAGGCGCGCACCGTGTCTTTGGCGAACGCCCCGCCGGAGACACCGCCCATACGATGTTTCACGGGGTGTTTCACGCCTTGTCTCATGTGTTTCACGCTATGTTTCACGCTCGCTGCGCGCCGGAATGCCACCGTCACCACCTACCATTCGATGTCGGCGATGGGGGTCGGCGTGGGATGCTCCTCCTGGCCCGTCACCTTGCCGGAACGGAAACGGACCACCTTATGCGCCATCGGCGCCAGCGCCGAATTGTGGGTGATGATCATCACGGTCATATTCTCGTCGCGGCAGATGTCCTGCAGCAGCTGCAGCACGTCCTTGCCGGTTTCGTAATCCAATGCGCCGGTCGGCTCGTCGCACAGCAGCAGCTTCGGCTTCTTCGCGATCGCGCGCGCGATGGACACGCGCTGCTGCTCGCCGCCCGAAAGCTGAGCGGGAAAGTTGTTGAGGCGATCGCCCAACCCCACTTTGGCCAATGTTTGGGCGGGGTCGAAATGGTCCTCGCAGATTTGCGAGGCGAGTTCCACGTTCTCAAGCGCGGTGAGGTTCGGCACCAGATTGTAGAACTGGAACACGAAGCCGATGTCGGTGCGGCGGTAGCCGATCAGGTCGCGTTTCTTCAGTTCGGTGATGTCGCGGCCGCCGACGACCACCCGGCCCGAGGTGGCGGTATCCATGCCGCCCAGAATGTTCAACGCGGTGGTTTTACCTGCGCCGGACTGCCCAAGGATCACGGTGAGCTTACCTTCGTCCGCGGTGAAGCTCGCCTCGTCGAGCGCGCGGATGACCGTGCCGCCGGAAGGATATTCCTTGATCACCCGGTCGAATTCGATGTAGGCCATCGTGCACCGCCTTCCCACCATGCCATTGCGTCTGCTACGATTCAGTAAAACAACACCGTGTCGGTTTCGCAACCAACAGTCGCTCCGCAGTTTGTCGGCCACGAAGCCGCACGCCCAGCCCGGCCACTTCCACCCCAGCCCAGCCCAGCATCTTCCCAGCCCAACACCCCCGTCAGAATGTACCGTGAAACATACCAATCCACACTGTTTCACGGGATCTCCTGAACTACCCCCGTCGGAATGTACCGTGAAACACAGCGGTTTGCGATGTTTCACGGCACATTCCGACGGAACGGCATCGAACGAAAGAGTCATCATGTCAGCGAAGACACTCACGGAAAGCCGACGCACACGGTATACCCGCCAGGCCATGCGGGACGCGCTGATGGAGCTGCTCGCCGACCGCACGCTCGCGCAGATCTCCGTCAAACAGCTCTGCGAGCGCGCCGACGTGAACCGCTCCACCTTCTACGCGCATTACGACGGCCTCGAAGACCTGCTGCACGACATCGAAGACGACACCATCGCCTGGGTGCGCGGCGCGCTCGACCAACTGCTCAGCCAGCCCGACCAGGCCGGCATCGAGCACATCATCGCACGCATCTGCCAATACATCGCCGACAACCGCAACCATCTGCAAGTGCTGATGAGCCCCAAAGCCGACCTTGGCTTCCAACAGCAGTTGCTGGGGCTCATCTACTCACGGCGTGACGTGGCGGCCCAGCTGCAGCCATACAGCGCCGATCCGGCCGAGGCCGAAATGCGCATGCGTTTCGCGGTCTCCGGATCAATCGGCCTGCTGCAATACTGGCTGTCCACCGACCTGGCCGCCCCGGCCGACACCATCGCCCGCACCATCTGCGCGATGACGTTGCCCGCCGCCTCCGACACCCCGTCGGAATGTACCGTGAAACATAGTGATCCGCGTTGCTTCACGGCACATTCCGACGCATAGCGAACGACGCGAGGCGACGCGGGATGCCCGACCGTAGAATGGCGGGAGCATTGTTCAAGAAGAAGGTGACCATGAACGAAAGCAATCCCGCCGGCGCGCAGGCGGCAAGCACAAGCACCGCGCATATCGACCACACCGAGCCGCCGGTGCCCGGCACGCTGCGCAAAAGCCTGAAGAACCGCCACATCCAGCTCATCGCGTTGGGCGGCGCCATCGGCACGGGCCTGTTCTACGGCTCCAGCGAATCGATCGCGCTGGCGGGACCGTCGATTCTGCTGGCGTATCTGGTCGGCGGCATCGCGATCTTCATGATCGTGCGCGCGCTGAGCGAGATGTCGGTCGAGGACCCGAAGGCGGGCGCGTTCAGCTATTACGCGACCCAATACTGGTCGAAGCGCGCGGGCTTCGTGTCGGGCTGGAACTACTGGTTCAATTACATTCTCGTCTCCATGGTGGAGCTGGCCGTGGTCGGCTCGTTCGTGAACTACTGGTTCCCCGCGATTCCGCAATGGGTGTCGGCGGCGGTGTTCCTCGTCATCATCACGGCCGCGAATCTGCTGGGCGTGAGCAAATTCGGCGAATTCGAATTCTGGTTCGCGATCATCAAAATCGTGGCCGTGGTCGCCATGATTCTCGGCGGCCTCGCCGTGTTGGTTTTCGCGCTGCCCACCGCCTCGGGCGTGCGCGCCTCCTTCGCCAACTGGTTCACCGCAGGCGACGGATTCCTGCCGAATGGCCTGATGTCGCGCGCGGACGACGGTTCATGGACCGGCCTGCTGATGGCGCTGGTGGTGGTGATGTTCAGCTTCGGCGGCACCGAGCTCATCGGCATCACCGCGGGCGAAACGGAGAATCCGCGCGTCACGATTCCGAAGGCCACCAACGGCATCGTCTGGCGCATTCTCGTGTTCTACATCGTCGCGCTCGGCGTGATCATGGCCGTGGTGCCGTGGAACACCATCGACGGGCAGACCAGCCCGTTTGTGCAGATCTTCGACTCGGTTGGCATCCACGCGGCCGCCGGCATCCTCAACTTCGTGTGCCTGACCGCCGTGATGAGCGTCTACAATTCCGGCCTGTACGCCAACTCGCGCATGCTGTATTCGCTGGCCCGCCAGGGCAACGCGCCCGCATTCCTCGGCAGGCTCAACAAGCGCGGCGTGCCGGTGGCGGGCGTGCTCGCTTCCGCGGCGATCACCGCCGTCGCCGTGGTGGTCGTGTTCCTGTGGCCGACGTTCGCGTTCAACTATCTCATGTCCATCGCCACCATCGCCGGCATCATCAACTGGACGATGATTATGATCACCGAAATGCGCTTCCGCACCATGGTCGCCGCGGGCCGCTCCCCCGCCGATTCCGCGCTGGCCGGCAAATCCGGGCAGGAGGCGCTGGACGCCATCCACTTCAAGCTGCCGTTCGCGCGCGTGACTCCGTGGGTGACGCTCGCGTTCCTCGCGCTGGTCGTGGTGCTGATGTGCTTCTCCGACAGCTATCGAGTCGCCGTCATCGCCGGTGTGATCTGGCTGGCCATCCTGCTGTCCGCCTACCAGCTCACGCAAGCCAAGCGCAAGTAGGAATCGCCATTCTCCGCGAATGCCGCAGCCGACCGGTGCGAACCCGGCCGACTGCGGCATTCGTCATTTTGGATGGCCGTCCACACTTGTCATTTCAAGTGAAATACCCCGTCATTCTGAGCGGAGCGCAGCGAGGCGCAAAGGTCTCAGACATAGCGCATCTGAGATGCCTCGACTCCGCTCGGCATGACGACATAGAACGGCATCGCGCGGAACGGAGCGACCTTCACCCACCACGCTCATATGCGAATTCTTATTTGACTCGCAACTTGGAAAAACGGTAATCACATCCACAAAACGGCTATTTTCCAACGATTCTTTATTTGACTGGTATTTGATTCTTATTTGACTGGCGCGTCTTGTGCGTGCCTTGACGGAGGACTTGCCATAATGGAACGCGGCGCCGGCATGCGTGCGTCACGGGAATCTTAAGGAGCGGAACAGCGATGTTCATCGAACGGTATTACGAGGACCTCAACCATCTGCACGTCGGAACCATGCCGAACCGCGCGTATTACGTGCCGGCCTCGCAGCGCATGGACACGGTCGGCGAACGCCGCGCCGATTCCGACCGCTTCACGCTGCTCAACGGCGACTGGGATTTTCGCTATTATCCGAGCATTTGGGATCTTGACGCGGAGGTCCAGCGCGCGCACCAGCGTCATGAGCCCGCGTTCTGCGACCAGGGTTTCAACGCGGATCCGGCGGCCGGCTTCGGCACGATCGCGGTGCCGAGCGTATGGCAGACGCAGGGCTTCGACGGCCATCAGTACACGAATATCAACTATCCGTTCCCGCTCGACCCGCCCTTCGTGCCGCAGGACAATCCGTGCGGCGTGTATCTGACCGACTTCGAGTGGACGCCCGATCCGGCCGCGCCGCGCGCCTTCCTCAACTTCGAAGGCGTGGATTCCTGCTGTTATGTGTGGGTGAACGGCGTGTTCGTGGGCTATACGCAGGTTTCGCACTCCACCAGCGAATTCGACGTGACCGACGTGCTGGAGCCGGGCGGCAACACGCTCGCCGTGTTGGTGCTCAAATGGTGCGACGGCAGCTATTTGGAGGATCAGGATAAGTTCCGCATGTCGGGCATCTTCCGCGATGTGTACCTGCTGGCCCGCCCTGAGCTCACGATTTGGGATTATTTCGTCCGCACTCCGATCACCTGGGCGGATGCGCCCGATGCGTCCGATGCGCCTGACCCGGTTCGCGCCGACGTGTCGGTTGAGCTTGCGTTCCTGGGAGGCGAGACGGCGGTTGCGGCGAGCCTGTTCGACTCCGACGGACGCGAGGTGGGTTCCGCTCGTTACGTGGCGGATACCTCTGGGCCCGATGCGAGCGCGGCAGACGCGGCGGAATTGACGGACGCTCCCGCACGCATGCTGTCCATCGCAATCGAAAATCCGCATCTGTGGAATGCGGAGGATCCGTATCTGTACACGCTGGTGCTGGAAACCGAGCATGAGACGATCACCTCGCTGGTCGGCGTGCGCGAGGTGGGCAAAATTCTGACAGACGGCCACGAGGTGATCACCGTGAACCGCCGTCCGATCAAACTGCATGGCGTGAACCGGCATGATTCCGATCCCGTGACCGGGCCGGTGATCAGCGAGCAGCAGATGCTGACCGACCTGACGCTGATGAAGCAGCATAACGTCAACTCGATCCGCACCAGCCATTATCCGAACGCCCCGCATTTCTACGACCTGTTCGACCGTCTCGGCTTCTTCGTGTGCGCGGAGGCGGACAACGAAAGCCACGGCACCAGCTCGGCCATCGACCCCGACATGAGCCAGTCGGCGAGCCTGAAGCGCTGGAACCGTCTCATCGCGGACAATCCCGCATGGACCCAATCCACCGTGGACCGCACGCAACGCAGCGTGGAGCGCGACAAGAACCACGCATCCATCATCATCTGGTCCATGGGCAACGAATGCGCGTACGGCTGCACGTTCGAGGCGGCGCTGGCATGGACGAAGGCCTTCGACCCGACCCGCCTGACCCACTACGAGTCGGCGCGATACATCTCCGACGCGCGACTGGACGAGGCCGGCGCCAACGCGACCGCCGATGCCGCCCTGCCCACGCCGAGCGTCCCGGAAGAGCCCACGGGCAGCGTCTCCGCGCCGACCGGCATTCTGGATGAGGGGCTGGCCCGCGCGACCTACGACTTCAGCAATCTCGACATGCATTCGCGCATGTACGCCACGGTGGAGTCCATCGACGAGTATTTCTCCGCGGAGGGCCCGCGCGGCGACGGGTCGAACGGCGACGACGGCGACAATGGCGTCAAACCGTACATCCTGTGCGAATTCTGCCATGCGATGGGCAACGGACCGGGCGATCTGGAGGATTATTTCACCCGCATCCAGCGCTACCCCGGTCTGGTGGGCGGCTTCATCTGGGAATGGTGCGACCATGCGATCGACCGCGGCACCAACGCGGCCGGCCGGCGAGAATACGCATACGGTGGCGATTCGGGCGAGTATCCGCACGACGGCAACTTCTGCATGGACGGCCTGGTCTACCCCGACCGCACGCCCCACACCGGTCTGGCGGAGTTCCGCAACGTGTACCGCCCGGCGCGAGTGGTGGATTTCGACCGTGCCAGCGCGACTGTGACGCTGCACAACTATATGGATTTCCTCACGCTGGGCGAGGCGGCGCGAGTGCTGGTCGAGCTGTATTTCGACGGCGAGCTCGACTCGTATTATCTGTTCGACGACGACGATCAGGCGCAGCTGGACGCCATCAAGCCGCACTGCGAGGGTAAGGTTTCGCTGAGCGGATTGGATATTCCGGATGACGTGACGGGCCGCATCACCGTGGTGTTGCGGTATCTCACGCCGCACGCCGTCCACGCGCATGGCGTGGAGCTGATGCCCGAACTATTCGAGCTGGGATTCGACGAGATCGCCGTGCCCACCGAGGACAACCGCAATCAGATCGCGCTGGCCACCCGCGAGCTCGCCGCCGGGCGTGCGGGCGAGTGGATGGAGGATTATCTCAGCGACGAGGCGATCGAGGCGGGTCGCGCCAGCGGCGCGCACGCCACGCCGACGGTGCGCGAATGCGGTGCCGAACTGGTGATTGAAGGCGAGGATTTCCGGTATGCGCTCGACCGCCGCACCGGCCTGTTTGCTTCGATGGTCTACCGCAACCGCGCGCTGCTGGACCGCCCGATGGAGCTGAACGTTTGGCGCGCACCGACCGACAACGACCAGTACGTCAAGGCCGAATGGATGCGCGCGCAATACGACCACGCCTACGCCCGCGCCTACGAGGTGGCGGCGGCCGCAGATGAGGGTGAGGACGCGACGGCCGAACGCGCCTCCCGCCCGGTGGTGATCAGGGCGCAGATGGCACTGGTCGCTCCGGTGGTGCAGCGCATCGCCGACATCGACGCCGTGTGGACCATCCATCCCTCCGGCGCGGTCGAGCTGAAGATGGACGTGGAGCGCGATACGGCCTTCCCGTTCCTGCCGCGTTTCGGCGTGCGTCTGTTCGTGCCGAAGCGGATGGATCAGGTGGGCTACTGCGGACTGGGACCGAACGAAAGCTACGTCGACAAGCGCCGCTCCAGCTGGCACGGCGTGTTCGAGGGGACGGTGGATTCGCTGTTCGAGCCGTATATCAAGCCGCAGGAGAACGGCAACCATCACGACTGCGATTGGGCGCGGTTGGCCGACGACGAGTGCGAGCTCACCGTGCTGGCCGGCTCCGGCACCGCGGCGGACGGCTTGGGCACTTTCGACTTCCAAGCCCTGCCGTACACGGCTGAGGAGCTGACGCGCAAGGCGCATAACGCCGAGTTGGAGCGCGCCGACTCCACCGTCGTCTGTGTGGACTACCGCCAGTCGGGCATCGGATCGAACAGCTGTGGCCCCAGACTCGCCGCGCAATACCAGCTGGACGAGCCACGCTTCACCTTCTCGGCGATGTTCCGCCCCGCCCTCGCCGAACGGTAGACGTCGACTGACGCTTTACCCGTAGAGATCCCTCGACTTCGCTCGGGATGACGATGGTCATGGCTATTCGTCATCCCGAGCGGAGCGCAGCGCAGTCGAGGGATCCCAAGTGCTCCCGACCCAAGATGTCACGGACGCATCCGCCCCAAGACGTCTCGGTCGCGCTCGGGATAACGAATAGGGGCTCCGCGGTGGCGAAGCCCCTGTGTGATTGGGTGCGCGGAGACGCGCCGTCGCTATCGACTACTGAGCGTCGAAGGCGGTGGCCTCCGGCACGGTGCCGAGGGTCTGCTCGTTGTTGGCCCACTCAGTGGACCAGCCGTCGACGAAGGCGGTCTCGACCGCGGACCATTCGCCGGTGCCCTGCGCGTATTCGACCAACGCGTTGGAGATGCCGTCCTGCCACTGCTGATCCGGCACGGTGAAGCTGCGGATCTCCGTCTTGCCGGCCTCGGCGTAGGCGCGAGCGGCCTCGGTGAGCGGGTTGTCCGGCTGCATGTCGTCGCCGAAGGTGGTGAACGGCACGGAGAAGCCCATATCCTTGGCAAGCACCTGCTGAGCTTCCTCATCGGTGACCAGCCATTCGATGAAGTCGAGCGTGGCCTGCTTGTCCAGATCGCTGGCGTTCTTGTTCACAGCCCAGCTGGCGTCGTACACGCCGGCCACACCGTTCTCCTCCTCGCCTTCGATGCCCATGAAGTACGGAAGCATGCCGAGGTCCTCATCGGCCACCTCGTTGTCCTTGATTTGGGTATAAGCCCACACGCCGTTCGGATAGAATGCCACCGAACCCAACGCGAATTCGGAGGTGCAGTCGTCGTAGGTCATCGAGCTGATCAGACCGGCCTCGGTCGGGCTGTTGTTGAGCTCAAGATCAAAGAGATCCTTGTAGTTGTCGAGGTAGGTGCCTTCGATCTCGCTGGAGAACGTGGTGTTCAGATCCTTGTACTCGTAGTAGATCGGCAGGCGGGCCATATGCGCGGTGAAGCGGTAGGTGTCGGAGGAGTCGAGGCCAGGCGTGGCGATGGCGCCGTCGAGGCCGAGGTCGTCCTTATGCTCCTGGATGCTTTCCACGACCTCCTTGAAGGTGTCGTAGTCGGTGATGTCGTCGGCGGAGTCGATCACCGCGTAGTCCTTGGCGCAGTATTCCTCGAGAATCGCCTTGTTGTAGATGATGCCGTACCATTCGGCCGCGTACGGCAGGGTGTAGGCGTTCTCGCCCACCTTGTAGGAGTAGGCCTTGCCCTCATCGGTGAGCAGGTTGTACACCTCGGTGTCCTGCAGCGGCTCCACATAGTCCTGATACTTGGCGAACTGGTCGTAGCCGGAGATGTTGAACATCGTCGGCGCGTTCGACTTGGCCAGCTCGGAGGTCATCGTGGAGTCGTAGGTGCCCGCGGTGGCCGTCTGGATGTCCACCTGCACGCCGGTTTCCTCGGTGTACGTCGCGGCGAGCTCCTCCAGCTGGTCGACGATTTCGGACTTGCTGTTCATGAAGTAGACATGCCCCTTGCTGGGATCGGCGTTACTGCTGCCGCAGCCGGCGAATCCGACGCCCATGGCAAGCGCGGCGACAACCGCGACGGCCTTCTTCAGATTGTTCATTTCTCTTCCTTACTTCCTTGTTGGATGGTGGATATTCAGTTATGTCGTGTGTGTGGGGGGTGGCGGGGCGATGAGTCAGCCCTTCACCGCCCCGCCTCCGGCCCTGCAATTATTGACCGCCTCCGGCGGGCTCAACGCTACCTTCGCCGACCCTGCCGGGCCGGCTCAGGCTGGCGCTATGGACAGGCCACCGGCCTGTCCATGTGAAGGGCATCAGCCCTTCACCGCGCCAGCCATTACCCCCTTGATAATGTGTTTTTGGCAGAGCATGTAGAAGACGATGATGGGGATGATCGCCAGGACGAGACAGGCCATCATGGCGCCCATGTCCACGGAGCCGTAACCGCCCTTCAAGTACTGGATAGCGATGCTCATGGTCTTGAAGCGGCGCAGGTCCAGCGTGAGGTAGGGCAGCAGGTAGTCGTTCCAGATCCACATGGCCTGCAGAATCGCCACCGAGATAATCGAGGGGCGCATAATCGGCACCACGATTTGGAAGAAGATGCGCGGCACACTCGCGCCGTCGATCATCGCGGACTCCTCCAGCTCGACCGGAATGCCCTTGACCACGCCGGTGAAGATGAACACCGCAAGGCCCGCGCCGAAGCCCAGGTAGACGATCCACAGACCCCAAGGGGTGTTGAGCCCCAGCATGTCGGCGAGCTTGGAGAGGGTGAACATCACCATCTGGAAGGGCACGATCATATTGAACAGGAACAGCACATACAGGGACTTGGCCGCCCAATTGTTCACGCGCACGATCCACCACGCGCACATCGAGGTGCATAGCAGAATCAGCAGCACCGAACCGACGGTGGTGACCACAGTCCATCCGAAGCTGGCGAACAGGTCGGTGGTCTCGACGCCTCGCACGTAGTTATCGAAGCCGACGAAGGCCTTGCCCGTGGGCAGGGAGAACGCGTCCTTGGAGATGTAGGCCTTCTGTTTGAAGGAGTTGATCAGAACCAGGACGATGGGGAACACCCACACAATCGAGACCAGTGAGAAGAACACGGTCCACAGGCGGGGATGCTTGACGGTTTCGCTGTTCACGCGGACACCTCCTTGCTGGTGGTGAGTTTGTTCTGAATGACTGCGATCACGGCCACCAGCACGAAGAACAGCACCGCCTTCGCCTGGCCCACGCCTTCCCAGCCCACACGGCCGTAGAAGGTGCGGTAGATGTTCAGCGCGATGCCCTCGGACGTGTTGCTCGGCGCGCCATTGGTCAGGGCGAGGTTCTGGTCGAAAAGCTTGAAGCCGTTGGTCACGGTCAGGAAGGAGCACACGGTGATGCTCGGCATCATCAACGGCACGATGATCTTGAACATGGTCTGCGATCCGGTCGCGCCGTCCACGGCCGCGGCCTCGAGCACGTCGGTGGGCAGGGACTGCAGGCCGGCGATGTAGATGATCATCATGTAGCCGATCTGCTGCCAGCACACCAAAATCACGATGCCCCAGAAGCCGTACACGCCCGAATAGGTGATCGAGCGCGACCAGTGCGCCAGCACGCCGTTGAGCAACAGCAGCCAGATGTAACCCAGGATGATGCCGCCGATGAGGTTCGGCATGAAAAACACCGAACGGAAAATCGTGGAGCCCTTGATCTTCTTGGTGAGCATGTACGCGATCGCGAACGCGGCCACATTGATCACCACCGTCGTCACAATCGTCATCAGCGTGGTGAACACCAGCGAGCGCAGGAACTCACTATCCTGCAGGGCCCGCACGTAGTTCTCCAACCCGGTGAACTCGGCGTCCGTGACCGTGGTGAAATTGCAGAAGCTCAGGTACACGCCCATCACGAACGGCACCACGAACCCGATCACGAACGCGGCGAACGTGGGCAGTGCGAACAACGCCCACCACCTACGTATCGTTTTGCCGGTCATGGTAATCATCTTCGATTCGACCTTTCTCTCAATCCATCAACAACCACACGGTCGTGTCTTGCGGCAGACGACCGTCTTCGGCGAGCGCGCCGGAGGCCAGCAGCGGTTCTCCCGCCGGCAGCGCGATCGGCGTCTCGCCAAAATTCGTGATGCTCGCCCAACCGTTGGAACGGCGGTAGGCGATGACGCCGCCATGCTGCCCGTCGGCGCCGTCGCGTGCGTCCGAGGCACGGTCCTCGTCCAGCCAGATGAGGTCCGTGTCTTGCGGCATGTACCGGTGACGCAGCTCAAGCGCGCGGCGGTACAGATTCAGCATGGAATCGGGGTCGCTCTCCTGCACGTCGGCGGCGAGGTCCGCATACCAGGCGGGCTGGGGCAGGTGCGGAGGCAAAGCGGGGCAGCCGGCCTGTTCGGCGGTGACGCCGGCGCCGACGACCTGAATCGCCGGAGAGAATCCGTAGCCGGCGGTTCCATCCTCGTCGCTGGACTTCCACGGAAGCGGCACACGGCAGCCATCACGCCCCTTTTCGAGCTGGTGACGGGCGGTGTGGAATGCGGTCGGGTCCTCGAGCTGGTCCCAGGGGATATCCGCCACTTCGAACAGGCCGAGCTCCTCGCCTTGGTAGATGTAGGCGGAGCCGGGCAGCGCCAGTTCCATGAGGATGGCGGCGCGGGCGCGGCGGGTGCCGACCTCGCGGTCCTCCTTGTACGAGGTGCCGTTGCGCAGCAGCCAGTCCTTGACGACCTGATGGTGCGAGGCGGCCGGCATCTGCGGCAGGCCGTAGCGGGAGGCGTGACGCGGCACGTCGTGGTTGCTCATCACCCAGGTGGCGGTGGAGCCGGAGACGCGCGCGGAGTCGAGCCCCTCTTCGATGGCGAGATGCATGGCGTCGCGGATCCAGTCGGTTTTGGCGAATTCGAAGTTGAACACCTGGCCGAGTTCGTCGGTGGAGGCGTACAGATGCTGGCGTTCAGGGTTCACCCACGCTTCGGCGACGGCGAAGGCCGGCGGATCGTATTCGTTGAACACTTCGCGCCATTCGCGGTAGATCTCGTGCACATCGTCGCGGTCGTACAGCGGATGGCTACCGTCGGACGGCAGGGAGGGCAGGATGATACCCCAGTCATCGAGGTCGTCGCGGTCGAGGTCTTTGGCCAGGCCGTGCGCCACATCCACGCGGAAGCCGTCGGCGCCATGGTCGAGCCAGAACCGCAGGGTTGTGAGGAAGTCGGCGCGCACTTCGGGATTGTTCCAGTTCCAGTCGGGCTGCTCGACGGTGAACATGTGCAGATACCACTGGCCGTCGCTCACGCGCGTCCATGCGGGGCCGCCGAAGCTGGCCACCCAGTCGGTGGGAGGCAGCTCGCCGTGTTCGCCGCGCCCGTCGCGGAAGATGTAGCGGTCGCGTTCGGGGGAACCGGGGCCGGCGGCGAGGGCGGCCTGGAACCATTCGTGCAGGTTGGAGCTGTGGTTGGGAACGATGTCCACGACGATTTTGATGCCGGCCTGGTGGGCGGTTCGGGCGAGTTCGTCGAAGTCATCCATGGTGCCGAGCTTGGGGTCCACGTTGCGATAGTCATCCACGTCGTAGCCGCCGTCGGCGAGCTGGCTGGGGTAGAAGGGGCTCAGCCAGATGGCGTCGACGCCGAGCCGCTTGAGGTAGGGGATTTCGCTGGTCACGCCGGCGATGTCGCCAAGACCGGAGCCGGTTGAGTCTTTGAAGGACCGCGGATACACCTGGTACACCACGGCCTGCTTCCACCACAGGGCCGGATCGTCGGCCGCTGCGTTCTGGATGTTCTCGGACACGGTATCTCCTCTCGCGACTGTGCTAGTTTCGCCGAATGATGCTAGCGCTTTCATTGCTACTTCAGCCGGCAGCTTCATGCTTTTTCCTTGCAGAATAAGCGTTTTTTGTTCTTTTTTATCGGCGTTGACTGGTGGCTCTCAGCCACACTGCTGATGTTCGGTGATAGAAATGATAGCGCTTGCACTCAAGGTGCGCAAAATTACATCCACGCTCGGCGTGTCACCGCATTTTTCCTAACATCCGCTACTATGGAAGCGGTAAACATAGCCACAGGGTTCAGGAGGTTCATCATGGAGAGGGCAACCATCAGCGATGTGGCGCAGCTGGCAGGCGTCTCCCAGGCGACGGTCTCCCGAGCCCTGCGCGGCGTCTCCAAAGTCTCCCCCGAAACCCGCCTGCGCGTGGAGCAGGCGGCCAACAATCTCAACTTCACCCTGTCGAAAAGTGCATCCGCCCTCGCCTCAGGCCGGACCATGCGTGTGCTGCTGCTGGTCTCCGGCACGCTTGACCGCTGGTTCAACTCGTCGGTGCTCCAAGGCGTCTATGATGTGCTCTCCCCCGAAGGCTACGACATCATCCCCTCGTTCGTCACCAACCGCGCCCAACTCGACCACTATTTCGCGGAACTGCCCAAAAACCGCAATGCGGACGCGATTATCGTCTCATCGTTCACCTTCACCACGGAGCTACACCACCGCCTCACTTCCATGGGCATGCCGGTGGTCGGACTCGACTCCCCCTCGACCGACGGATTCGACGCCTCCATCGCCATCAGCAACGCCGACGGCCTGAGGCAAAGCGTGAACCTTCTGCATTCGCTGGGGCATCGCAGACTCGCGTTCGTCCGCGACCATGTGCCGCAGGATATGGTCTACAGCACCACCACCCGCGCGGACTGTTTCGCCAGCGCCGTCGACGCGCTGGACGACGGCACCGAATACACCATTCTGACGGCCCACACACACGCCAACACCATCGAACCGGACGAGCTGGCGCCGGAACTGGCCTCGCTCGTGCTGGCATCGCCCCTGAGACCGACTGGACTGGTTGTGGAGACCGACGAACTAGCCGTGCCGCTTATGAAGGAACTGCGCCACCAGCATATGCGATTCCCGGAAGACATGTCCATTGTGGGATTCGACGATGCGCCGATCTCCCGCGTGGTCGATCTGACCACCATCCATCAGAATCCGATCGAACTCGGCCACAGCGCCGCCCGCAAAGCGCTGGCGCTGATGCGGGGCGAAACCCTTGAGCGCCCCCATGAAGTGCAGCCCACCACCTTGGTATTGCGCGACACCACCGGACGCGCGCCGAACGTGGCCTAAGCCGCGAAACTCGGCCGCGCCGGCGCAACACATGAATACCTGAATACATAAAAGGCCGCCGCTCCGAACGAATCGGGGCGGCGGCCTTTCTGGAAGTCTCAGCTAGCGGGCGAAACGGGTCGCGCGGCTAGCGGACGGAATCAGTCCTGCACCTGGGCGCGGGCGATCTTGCCGGTGAAGGAGTTGGCCATATCGGCATCCTCGTCCTCGCCGTTGTTCCAGGAGAACATGGCGCGCAGCTTCGGACCGACGGTCTCGATGCGCACGTTGGAGTACTCCTCCTGCAGGGCCTTGAACTTCGGGGCGCCGGCGTCCTGGTCGTCGATGAACTCCTTGGCGAAGGAGCCGTCCTGGATGCGGGCCAGGTGGTACTCCATACGCTTGCGGCAGTCCTCACCGATGACGGTGTTGACGTAATCGCCGTACTGGGCGGTGTCGGAGCAGGACCAACGATCCTTGTTCAGGCCGCCTTCGTTCATCAGGTCGACGATCATCTTCAGCTCGTGGCACACCTCGAAGTAGGCGATCTCCGGCTGGTAGCCAGCGTCGGTCAGCACCTCGAAGCCCATCTCGACGAGCTTGTTCACGCCGCCGAGGAGCACGTTCTGCTCACCGAAGAGATCGGTCTCGGTCTCCTCCTTGAAGGTGGTCTTGATGGCGCCGGCGCGCAGGGCGCCCAGAGCCTTCGCGTAGGCCAGGGTCAGCGCCCAGCCGTCACCGCGGGGATCCTGCTCGACGGCCACGACGACCGGCACGCCACGGCCGGCGGCGTACTCACGACGCACGATGTGGCCCGGGCCCTTCGGGGCGACCATGAACACCGGGTGGTCCTCGGTGGGCTTGATGTAGCCGTAGTGGATGTTGAAGCCGTGGGCGAAGGCCAGCGCGGCGCCCGGCTTGATGTTGGGCTCGATGTCGTTGGCCCAGATGGTGCGCTGGTACTGATCGGGAGCCAGGATCATGATCACGTCGGCTTCGGCGGACGCCTCGGCCACGGACTTGACCTCAAGGCCCTGCTCCTTGGCGAACTCGACGGACTTCGAGGTCGGACGCAGGCCGACGACGACGTCGACGCCGGAATCACGCAGGTTCAGCGCGTGGGCGTGGCCCTGGGAGCCGTAGCCGATGATCGCGACCTTCTTGCCAGCGAGCACGGACAGATCGCCGTCGTTCTCGTACCAGATTGTTGCTGCCATTCTTGGCACTCCTTTGAATTGTTGTGTGGACGGCAGTCTGCCGCCCGACAGATGTTAGTTCAGTTTTACACAAACCGATGGTCACAAGCATAGAGGGATTTTGTCCCTCAAACCGATGCCTATCCTACCTTTAGCCCCGCACCGACGCGAATCCCGTCCAAAACGTGAACCGCGTTACTGGGCTGCGGCGGCGTGAAGCGGGCAGTCCAGTGGACTGCCCGTAGCCGACGCCCGAGAGAGGCGACAGCCGAGCGAGGGAAATAAGTCAGTCATTGACGTTAGTCAATGTCCGCGTGGGCCTCACTTGGTGAAATCCACATCCTTCGTCTCATGGCAGGTGATCACGGCGATCAGGCAGCACACCGCCATCACTCCGAGATACAGGCCCACGGAACGCACGCCCCAGTTGGCGGACAGCCACGTGGCGATGGTCGGCACGAAAGCCGCGCCCACGATGGCGGCGAGGTTGTAGCTGATGCCGGAACCGGAGTAGCGCACATTCGCCTCGAACAGCTCGGGCAGGGTCGCGCCGATCGGACCGAAGGCGATGCCCATCAGCGCGAAACCGACGCACAGGAACACCATCACGGCCACGAAGTCGCGCTTGCCCTCGCCCATCAGCAGATAGGGGAACGCGAAGGCGAACACCACCAGCGCCACGGACGAGAACATCAGCACGCGGCGGCGGCCGATCTTGTCGGCGTACACGCAGGAAAGCACGATGAACAGCGCGAACACGCACACCGCGGCCATCAGCATCAGCAGATACTCGCGGTTGGCGAAGCCGAGTCCGCCGCCGCCGTTCTCAGCATCCTTGGTGCCCCAGGCGAGCGACCAGGTGGCCAGCGTGTAGAACAGCGTGTAGGTGACGGCCACGAGGAACGTGCCCTGCAGCACCTGCTTCCAGCTCTTGCGGAACACCTCGACCAGCGGCGCCTTGACGACCTCCTGACGCTCCTGCGCCATGCGGAAGATCGGCGTCTCCTCCATATGCACGCGCACCACCAGGCCGACGACCACCAGCAGGGCGCTCAGCAGGAACGGCACGCGCCATCCCCACGAGAGCATCGCGGCGTCGTCGTTGAAGGTTTCGAGCAGGAAGTAGGTGCCGTTCGAGAGGAAGAAGCCGATCGGAGCGCCCAACTCGGGGAAGGAGCCGTACAGCGCGCGCTTGTTTTCGGGCGCGTTCTCGGTGGCGACCAGCGCCGCTCCGGACCATTCGCCGCCCAGGCCGATGCCCTGCGCGAAGCGGCACAGGCACAGGATGATAACAGCCCAGATGCCGATCGTCTCGTAGGAGGGCAGGCAGCCAATCAGGAAGGTCGAGATGCCCATGGTGAGCAGGGAGACGACCAGCGTGGTCTTGCGGCCCATGCGGTCGCCGAAGTGGCCGAAGATAAGCGAGCCGACGGGGCGGGCAATGAACGCGACCGCGAAGGTCAGCAGCGCGCCGATCGAGGCGGCCAGGCCGGTGCCGCCGAAGAACACGGTCGGGAAGTAGCTGGCCGCGGCGGTGCCGTAGGCGTAGAAGTCGTAGAATTCGATGGCGGTGCCGACCATGGAGGCGGCGATGACGGTTTTCACCGAGTCGCGGGCCATGGCTTGGACTTTGCCGGCCGCAGTTCCAGTCGTGGGTTCGACTGAGGTCATGAGATGCTCCTGAAACGTCTGTATGTGGTGTTTTGCATCCGATCTGGGATTTCGTTTTCGCCTTACTCCTTGTGGGAGGCACGAAAAAGCCCCACACCGCGTGCAGGGCTTTGCCGATTGTGTCGACCACCACCCTGCCTTCGTTGGCGGGGCGTGATTGGATGCTCGAAATCAGTCCGCCAGCGAAGACGGAATAATAATTCGTGCGGACACAAAACGTTCCATCATCACGGCGAACCTCCTTTCGTTAACGTTGTCGCTTCGGGCGGCTGCCCGAACTAGGCAATGAACTTAAGCGCGCGGCCGCTCCATCTCCAGCAGAGGTTCACTATGTGGTCACGTCGGCCGCATACAGACGAGCGACCTCACGCATTGGAGATCCTTCGACTCCGCACTTCGTGCTCCGCTCAGGATGACGGAAGAAAAGGCCGACAATCCGCCCAGGATGGCGTTACCGGGTGGTGGCGCAGGGGACGAAGGCTACGGGGATAACGTCTTCGCCGGCGGGGGCGAGCGGTTCGGTGTCATCGGCCTCTCCACGCGCGCCGCCGCCCGCGATGGCCTGCTCCACACGGTCGGCGATCCGACATGCAAGAGCGGCGGAGTCCTGCCGGACGGACGAAAGGCGTAATCCCGCGGCATCGGCCATATACGTGCCGTCATAGGCGATGACCTGCAGTTCCTCGGGCACGCGGATACCCCGGCGGAACGCCTCCTGCACCACGTAGGAGGCCACAAGATCCGATCCCACCACGGCGTCCGCATCGGGGAAACGGTCGAGGACCGTGCGGGCGGTGCGCGCGTGGGATTTCAAATCGGCGACCACGCCGGCGTCCACGTAATCCCAGCGGATACCAACCTGCTCCACCAGCCGTTCAAGCGTGAGATGGTAGCGGACCGTGGGGAATGTGGTGCCGTCGCTTGCCCCTGCGAACTGTTCGCGAGGACCGCCGACCGTCACCACATGGCGAGCGCCGGTGGCGATGAGATGCTCGGCGATCAGACGGCCACCCTGCTCGTGGTCCGAGCTGACGGAGGGGATGCCGGCGCCCAGCCGCCGGTCGAAGGCGACCACGGGTCGGCCGATCGAGGTCCAGTAGTCCGCCGTGTGTTCGGTGTGCGCGGCCATGACGATGCCATCCATCATGTGGCGGCGCAGCATATCAACGTATTCGGCCTCGCCGGTGGATACGTCGGCGGTGGAGCACAGCAGCGTACGCAGGCCGCGCGCGGCGAACTCGCGCTGCAGGGCGGCAGTCAGCGTGGCGAAGAACGGATGGCTGATGGTCGGCACGATCACGCCGATGGTGTTGGTGCGGTCATGGTAGAGGTTACGCGCCAGCTCATTGGGAATGTAGTCGAGGGCACGCATCGCCTCCTCGACTTTGGCGCGCATATCGTCGGAGACATAGCCGGCGTCATTCACCACCAACGAGACGGTGCTCAACGAAACGCCGGCCCGTTTCGCCACATCGCGCATGCCTACCACAGTCGTCACCTCCGCTGCGTTTCCGGTATCGAACAGTTATCGAACACTATTCTCCCAGTGTAGCCCAAAAGCGCGGTGCCACATCACCACTCACAGCGGCCGTCATAAAGCCCTATCCCAAGCGGGACAACGAGTTTGGTGTGCCGGGTTCGCCGGAAACGGCCGATTTTCCACACCAAACTCGAGAATCAATCGTTTTATGTGGAGCCGGCTCGACGGCCCGGCACACCAAACTTAAAAATCCGGGTCGAAAGACCCGGATTTTGTCGATATATGTTGACGACTCAGACGGCTGTGGTGGCGGCGCTGATTAGCGGCTGACGGCCACCGCCAAGACGGCCGCGACGGCGACGCAGACCATCGCCGCGGGGAACAGGGCGATCAGGCCGAAGGCCGAAACCAGCCAAGCGCCCGCGACGGCGGCAACAATCAGGCCCAAGGTGTTGGCCACATTGAACGCGGCCAGGTCTCGGCCGGAACGGCGCGGATCAGGCAGAGACTCCATCACCAGCGTCTGGCTGAGCGCGTCATACAAGCCAAGGGCGAAGCCGGCAAGCAACGCGAACAGACACAGTCCGATGAGGTTCGGCAGCACCAGCGGCAGGGCGAGCGCCACCACATAAAGCACGCATGCCACGCCCACCGGGCCACGAACGTCGTCGTAGCGCTCGTTGATCGGACCGGCCACGCGAGCGGCCACGACGGCACCCAGAGCGGTGGCCAGACCAAGCGCGGCGATCCCCATGCCGGCCGCGAGGGTCAGCGGCGCGGAGTCGCCCGCCTGCTGCACAGCCACATCCTCGTTGTAGTAACGCACGATCAACCACAGGAACACACCGGTCAATCCCATGCCCGCCATCATGAGCAGACGCGCGCAGAACATGCGGGCGAAACGCGGGGCGTTGCGCGGCGGACGCAGCTGCCCCCACACATCCTCGCCGCGGAAACGCTCGCGGGGAATGGATTCGCTGGAGGGTTCGCGCGGCCAGACCAGCGCCACCGCGATGCCCGACAAGGCGAGCACCAGCGCGGCCAGGGCGAAGGGCGCATACCCGCCGTTGCCATCGACGATGATGCCGGCAGCGCCCAGCCACGCGCCCAACAGCTGGCCGATCAGCTGGCCGATGCCACGCCAACGCACCAGCGAGACGCGGAATTTGTCGGGCACACGTTCGCTGAACGCGGCGACCAGCGGCACGGTGAGCATGGCGTACGCGATGTTGAGCACCATCCAGAAGAAGCCCAGCGAGATCGGCCCTTCGACCGCGCCAAGAATCAGCGTGGTCAACGCGGCGAGCAGACCGCCGGCGACCATCCACGGGGTGCGACGGCCAAGACCCACACGCGTGCGGTCGGAGAAGGCCGCGATCAGCGGGGAGGCGACCAACGAGACGACGGCGCCAAGCGTGACGATCACGCCGAGCGGCACGGCGACGGCGGCAGCCGCGGCCGATGGGTCGCCCGCCACCGAATCGGCGGCGAGCGCGGGATTCAGCCCCACCACGCGGCCGACCGCGGCGGGCAGCGCCACCATCGTCAGCGCCACCCAAGGCATGGTGACCAGCACGGCGGCCAGCGCAAAGCCCCACTTCAGGCGCGCGACCTGCACAGCGCTGGGCTTTTCGCCGTTCGCCGCCACTATGGGGTCGCGCATATCAAGGAAGGCCGAGGTCAGGTCGGGCACGGCCGCGTCGACGGAGGCCGCGGCCGACGCGGGCGAGCCCGCGGCGGCCAGCTGGGAGGCCTGCGCCTCGGCTTGCACGGTGGATGATTCGGGGGCGCGACGGCTGCTGCGCATGGCCAGCCGTGCCAACGCCTCCTTCTCCTCCGGGGTCAGCACCTTCTCGTAATCCGGCCTATCGTCGATGCCGGGGCGGACGTACACCGCGCCGGGCAGAGGGGGCGGAGTGGGTTGGCTCTGCTGATCATCGCTCATGATGGCTCCTCACGCATCGCAAGTTCATGTTCATCTACGGTCTTATACGCGAAAAAGGCCTCCCGCGACGCACGTGCATCCACGCATCGCAGGCGGCCTCTCATCCGTGTTCTAGGCTACGCCAAACCCGGCACAATCACCGGGTGGTCTCTCCGAGAACGAGCTTCACCGGCACCACGTCGAGCTCGTCGTCCACCGGGGTCTCCTCGATAATCTGCATCATTCGGGTGACGACCCGTTCTGCCAGACCGTCCATATCCTGCCGCACGCAGGTCAGCCGCAGCCCCGCGGCATCGGCCACGAAGGTGCCGTCGTAGGCGATGACCTGCAGGTCCTCGGGCACGCGGATCCCTCGACCGTAGGCCTCCTGCAGGCAGTACGAAGCCACCAGATCCGACCCCACCACGGCGTCCACGTCGGGGAAACGCTCGAAGACCTCGCGCGCGGCTCGCGCGTGGTCGCCGAGCGCCGACACTTCGCCGGCCTCCACGTAGTCGCAGGGAACGCCATGCTCGCCCATCATCCTCTCCAGCATCATGTGGTAGCGCACCGAGGGGAAGGTGGTGCGGTTCTCGATGCCGGCGGGCAGATCCTCGAACTGCGAGCGCAGACCGCCGACGCTGACCACGTGGCGCGCGCCGGTGGCGATGAGATGCTCGGCGATCAAGCGACCGCCCTGCTCATGGTTCGAGCATACCGAGGGGATGCCGAGGCCGAGGTAGCGGTCGAGCGAAACCACCGGGCGTCCGATCGACACCCAGAAGTCCTCCTGCCATTGCGTGTGCGCGGCCATGACGATGCCGTCCATCATGCGCCGCTGCAGCATGTCGATGTATTCCTTCTCGGTTTTCTCCGATCCCGAGGTCGAGCACAGCATGGCGTGCATGCCTTTGGCCGCGAACAGCCGTTGCAGCGCGGCGACGAAGGACGCGAAGAACGGATGACGGACGGTGGGTACGATGATGCCGATGATGTTCGTCCGGTTGCGGTATAGGTTGCGGGCCAGCTCGTTGGGGATGTAGTCCAACGCCCTCATCGCCGCGGTGACGCGGGAGCGCATCGATTCGGACACATATCCCGTGCCGTTGACCACCAGCGACACCGTGCTCAGGGACACACCCGCCTTCTTCGCCACATCGCGCATACCGACCATGTGTCTGACCTCCGTGTGATTCGGATTTTCGCCGGCCTCGCCGCACCGGTCCCGTTCATGGACCGGCCGTTTGGCGGGGCGACATAGAAATGCCCGGAACATGGCATCATGGCATCCCATGTTCCGGGCGGTTATTCATGCAAGAGACATTGTGCCGTGAACCATCAGCCCTTGACCGCGCCCGAGGTCACGCCGGCGACGACGTAACGCTGCAGGAACAGGTACAGGATCAGGATCGGCAGCATTGCCAGGAGCAGCGCCGCCATGATCAGGCCGATGTCGTTGGAGTAGGTGCCGTAGAAGATCTGCGTCGCGATCGGAATCGTGTACAGTTCCTTGCGGCCCAGCACCAGCGAGGGGAGCAGGTAGTCGTTCCAGAAGGCCATCGCGTTGATGATGGCGACGGTGGCCGTGGTCGGCTTGAGCAGCGGGAACACGATCTGCCAGAACGTGCGCCACTTGGTGCAGCCGTCGATGGACGCGGCCTCCTCCAGTTCGGCGGGAACATTCGTCTTGATCGCGCCGTGGTACATGAAGGTGGTCAGCGAAGCCGCGAAGCCCGTGTGCATCAGAATCAGCGTGATACGGCTGTTGAGCACGTTGAGCAGGCCGCCGTAGACGGAGACCAGCGGCACCATGAGCACCTGGAACGGGATGACCATGGAGGCGACCATCGCGGCGAACAGCAGGCTGCTCGCCGTCCAGCGCGGGTTGCGCACGATCACATACGCGGCCATCGCGGAGAACAGCACGGTCAGCACCGTGGCAGAGACGGTCACGACCAGCGAATTTCCGAACACGGTCCAGAAATTCATCTTCTCCATGGCTTCGGGGAAGTTGTCGAGCGTGAAGCCGCGTTCGCCGATCAATGCCAGAGGCTCGGTGTTGATGTCCGCCTTCTCTTTGAAGACGTTGATGAGCACCAACAGGAACGGAGCGATGAACAGGAAGAAGAGGATGATCAGCAGGACCATCGTCAAGGCATGCAGAACCTTGGTTCGAGTGCTTTGTTGGCCTTTGATGTTCATTATGCTGCCACCTCACCCTTCTTGCCGAAGTAGACCTGCAGCGCGCCGATGATCGCGCAGATCACGAACAGGATCAACGCCTCGGTCTGGCCGACGCCGTAGTTCTTGTAGACGAACGCCTGGTTGTACACGTGCATCGCGGCCATCACCGACGAGTTGAACGGCTCGCCCTTGGTCAAGGAGAGGTTCAGGTCGTAGACCATGAAGCAGCGCGTGGTGCTCAGGAAGATGCACTGCACGAAGGAGGCGCGCATCAGCGGGATGGTCACGTGCCACATCGCCTGCGCGGAGTTGCAGCCGTCGATCATCGAGGCTTCCTGAAGGCTTTTGTCGACGCTCATGAAGCCCGCCACGTAGATGAGCATCATGTAGCCCGCGTACTGCCAGACCGATACGAGTATCAGGCAGAACATGGCGCCGTTGGTTGTGGAAAGCAGCGACGCGTGGTCGGTTTGCGTGATGGCCTCGCCGATGGCGACGAAGGCGCGGTTGAAGACGAACTTCCACACGTAGCCCAAGACGATGCCGCCGATGAGGTTCGGGATGAAGAAGCCGGCGCGGAAGAAGTTCTGTCCCTTGATGCCGCTGGTCACCAGGAACGCGAGGAAGAAGGCGACGATATTCACCAGGATGACGGAGATCACCGAGTAGACGACCGTGCGGCCCAAGGCGGACCAGTAGGCGGTGTCGGCGAATGCCTCGGCGTAGTTGGCCAGACCGACGAAGGGCTTGGAGGTGGCGACGCCATCCCAGCTCGTGAGGGTCAGATACAGGCCGTAGAAGAAGGGCACGATCACCACGGCGCAGAACAGGATGCCTGCGGGGCCGGCGAACATCAGGAACTGCCCAAGTTTATACGTGAACTTGTTTTGCTTCATTGCAAATTCCATTCATGTCCGGGAGTGCGGACGCCCGGTCAGAGGCGTCCGCACTCCGTGTGTTGACATTATCGGCCAGTTCAGGACTCGACGCCCGAGAGGGTGGCGGTCGTCCAGTAGGACTGGATGGCGGAGGCGAGGCCGTCGCGGTCCGTTTCGTCCGCGAGGTACTTCTGGAACTCGGCACCGAGCACGGAGTAGTGGTCATCGGGCAGGTGGCTGTAGTTCGGGTACATCGCGCCGGCGTCCGCGAATTCCTTGACGGACTTGGACAGCGGGTCGGAGACCTCACCGGTGGCGGACTTGAACGGGGAGATCAGCGAGCAGTCGTTCATGATGAAGGACTGGCCTTCCTCATCCTCGGCGAGCCAGTTGAGGAAGTCCTTGGCGGCTTCGCGCTGCTCGTCGGTGGTGTTCTCGGAGGAGTCGATGAACATGAACTTGGAACCGCCGCCGACGATCTTCTCGTTGGAGCCGTCGTCCAGATCGTTCGGGACCGGCATGATGCCCATGTTCTCGGTGTAGTCGTACTGGTTCAGCACGGACCAATCCCAGTTGCCGCCGAACATGAAGGCGATCTCACCCTCGGCCAGCTTCTGCTCGGTCACCTCGCGCTCGGCGGAGATGGCGCTGCCCTTGGCGTAGTTGTTGTCCTTGAGCACATCGAAGAAGTCCATCAGGGAGTTCCACTTCGCGTTGTTCTCAAGATCGGCGGTGCCGTCGAGCAGGGAGCTGACGAAGGCGTCCACGTCTTCCTGCTCCTCGTACACCTGCGGCAGGAAGTGTCCGGCCAGCGACCAGTCTTCCTTCATGATGCCGACCGGGGATTCCATGCCGCCGGCCTTGAGCTCGTCGATCAGGTTCTCGAAGTCCGAGAGGGTCTTGATGTCGTCGGGGTTGAACTCCTCGCCGGTGATGTTCTCGATGGCGTCGGCGTTGTAGATCAGACCACGGGCCTCGACGGTCAGCGGCATGCCGTAGATCTTGCCGTTGACGCCCAGCGCGTAATCCGTGTCGGAGACCCAGGACTCGTCGGACAGATCGACGGCGTGCTCCTCGGCGAGGGAGTAGATGTCCTTATCGTCCACCATCGAGATGGTGTAGGGGTCGTTGGAGGCGTACCTGGTGGCGAGGTGGGCGGCCACGGTGTCGTTCGAGTAGTAGACCTCGACGTTGACGCCCTTCTCTTCCGAGTACTTCTCGGCCATCTCCTCGAACTGGTCCTCGATCTCCACCTTGGAGTTGAAGATGGTGATGGTCGTCTTACCCGAGTCCGCGTTGGACGAACCGCAGGCGCTCACCATACCGACGGACATCAGCACCGCAACGGCGGCCGCGCCGAGTTTCTTCCATGACTTCATGTTTATCCCTTTCTGTTCCAGTGTCGCGAGGCAGCTCTGCCTCGTTCTGGTCCAAAGCCCGGCACCCTGACTGCCATGTACGGTATGCCGTGCTCCTTCTTGCCAACATCCCGACCCGCCTGTGTCGAACCGGTTTGATAGCTGACATGTTCGATGATAAAGTCGAACCGGTTCGACGTCAACCGGATGTGCGTCACCGGCGTGTCTCCCGCCATTGGAAGGCCCCGCCGCCACCGGTTCCGCACGGCCCGCACACCCCACACGCAGGGCATACCAACAAGGAGGTTCCCATGGCCCACTGGCTTGACGACGCGGTGTTCTACGAGATCTACCCGCAGTCGTTCCAAGACTCCGACGGCGACGGCATCGGCGACTTCAACGGCATCGTCTCCCGCCTCGACTACATCCGCGAGCTCGGCTGCAACGCCATATGGATCAACCCCTGCTTCGATTCCTCGTTCTACGACGCCGGCTACGACGTGCGCGACTACTACCGGGTCGCCGAACGCTACGGCACCAACGAGGACCTCAAGCGCTTGTTCGACGAGTCCCACCGTCGCGGCATCAAAGTGCTGCTCGACCTCGTCCCCGGCCACACCGCCATCGACAACCCCTGGTTCCAGGAATCATGCCGCGACGAACGCAACGCATGGACCGACCGCTACATCTGGGCGCCGATGAACCAGGCGCCCGACCTCAACTCGCGCTACGACTCAATCAAGGGCTTCCTCGGCGGCATCTCCGAACGCCCCGACCGCGCCGCCGTCAACTGCTTCTCCACGCAGGTCTGCCTGAACTACGGCTTCGGCACCGTAACCGAGGATTGGCAGTTCGCCGCCGACTCCCCCGAAGCCGAGGCGGGCCGCCTGCTCATCCAAGACATCATGGCGTTCTGGCTGGGACTCGGATGCGACGGCTTCCGCGTCGACATGGCGGCCAGCCTGGTCAAGGAGGATCCCGACCACCGTTGGACCTCCCTGCTATGGCGCAAGGTGCGCGCCTTCCTCGACGAGCGTTTCCCCGACGCGGTGCTCGTCTCCGAATGGGGCAATCCCTCCGAAGCGCTTAACGCCGGCTTCGACATGGACTTCCTGCTGCATTTCGGCCCCTCGCACTATCTGGATCTCTTCCGCGAGAACCCCTGGTTCTCCGCGGCCGGCGGCGGCGACGTCAGCGCCTTCGTCAACGCCTATCAGGCCATGGTCGAGGGCACGCAGGGCCGAGGGCTGATCTGCATCCCCTCCGGCAACCACGACATGATCCGCATGCGCGACACCCTCACCCTAGATGAGATGAAGCTGGCCTTCGCGTTCCTGATGACCATGCCCGGCTGTCCGTTCGTCTACTACGGCGACGAAATCGGCATGCGCTACGAGCATGGACTCAAATCCAAGGAAGGCGGCTACGAACGCACCGGCTCGCGCACGCCCATGCAGTGGAACGACGGCACCAACGCCGGATTCTCCGCGGCGCCCGCCGAAGACCTGTATCTTCCGCTCGACGCAAGCCCCGACCGCCCCACGGTGGGCGCGCAGCAAGGCGATGAGGAGTCGCTGTGGACCACGGTGCGCGATCTGATCACGCTGCGGCATGACCACGACTGCCTGCACGCCGGTACTCTGATCGAATTCCTCCACGTGCCCGACCACGCCTGTCCGCTGGTCTACCGACGCGCGGGCGAAGGCGAGACGATCACCGTGGCGATCAACCCGTCGAACACCAGCGCGACCTGCGCGCTGGCCGACGAGCCCGGCGGCGTGCTGCATGCGATTGGAGAGGCGGCCGACTGGAACGACGGCACGCTTGACGTGCCCGCGGGCAGCGTCACGCTATTCGTCCGCTGAGGCGGGCCTCAACAGCCGACAGACAGGGACGCGAGCGGTCACACGAACGTCGATTTGACGAGTTTGCCGTTCGCGTCCACATCGTTGTCGAGTCTGCGGAAAATCGGATCATACAGCCAAGCGCAGCAGTACTGGGGCAACGAGACGCCCAGCAGCAGAATCAGCGGAATCGCATAGCCCAGATACTGCAGGTACGCCAACACGAACGCCACCATAACCACCAGCATTCCCAACGTGCGCGGAAAGAAGCCGAACGCGAGCTTCGCGGCGTTCGCCACATGTCCCTTCACGCTGTTCTCATAGCGCGACAGCATCACGAAGTAATACTGGCTCACCACAAGCACCAGGCAGCCGGTGATGGCCAACGCGCCCTCCAACAGAATGCGCACCGGGCCTTCCATGCCCATCAGAATCCACACATCCCCCAGGCCGATGGCGACCAATACCAGCACGACCAGCCAGAACGCCGTCGCCTGCTTGAAATTGCGCTTGAACGATTCGAAGAACTGCCGAGCGATGTAGTTCTCCTCACGCCGCACCAGGCGCCACAGCACCGAATGCATCGCCGTGAACGAGGCGCCGGCCGTCACGATGGGGATGCTGCACAGCAGCGTCAGCACGTTCAGCACGATCAGATCGAACAGGACGCTCATGATTCTGAAGAACGGGTTGTTCTGGTCGAATAATTTGCCCATGCGCCACCATCCTAATGCCTATGGCTGTGTTTGTGATTGCAATTGCTCGATTGCACTTACTCGATCGCATACGCACGCGACTGTGCGTGCGACTGTTTGTACGCTTCGGAACCACCCACGCCCGAAGTCCCGCTTGGGGCGCGCTGATGTGATGGATATGCCGATGGCGGGGCGGGCGAGGCGGGTTGATCGCCCGTTCCCGCCCGCCATCGGCATCGCCGCGTCAGGCCGCGACCGGCGGGTTGTTCAGCAGGTCGTCGGTGGTGTGTTCGCCGGCGGCGTCGGTCCAGGTCAGCGAGGCGACCGGAGCGGTGCTGTCGACACCGAGACCGCGCTTGGGCTCGAAGGTGAGCGAAGCGGCGGTGGCGGCACCCTTCCACGTGAAGGTGATCGACTCGTCGCCGTCGGCCGCGTAGCTGAACTCGCCGTCGAAAGCGTCGAGTTCGTTGCGGAACTTGGCCAGCGCGCTCAGGGCCTTGACCACCGGGAGGGCGAGCTGCTCGTCGATTTCGGCGGTCGAATAGTAGTGGCGGTTGATGTCGCGGCCGTTGTTGGTGCGGCGCAGCAGCTCCATGTCGTTCACGCCGGCAAGCGCGCCCACATAGTAGACCTGCGGCACGCCCGGCAGGAAGAACTGCACGGCACGGGCGGCCAGATAGTGCTGGTCGTTGCAGCCGAGGGCCGAGTAGTAGGTGGAGTTCACCTGATACAGGTCGAGGTTGCTGGCGGCCGCACCGGTGGCGGCCTGCGATTCGCCGTGGGTGTTGGCGTGGATGGTGTTGACCAGGTTGTCGACGTCCTCGTCGGGCACGAGGCCCTTCAGGGAGCGGTCGAGCTGGTCGGAGCCGATGTCGATCACACCGATGCCGTCGTGCGTGTCGAGCACGGTGACGGCGTTGTTCGGGCGGATCTCGGTCCAGTGGGCGACGGGCTCCACATGGCCGGTGAACAGGCTGTGCAGCAGCAGCGGAGGCAGGGCGAAGTCGTAGACGCGGTCCACCTTGGAGGCGATCTCCACCTGCTTCTTGTAGTAGGAGTGCACCTCGATGAGGATCTCAAGTCCGCGCTTGACGCCCTCTTCGCGCAGGCGGGAGATGAGCTGGAAGGTCTTGGGGGTCATGAAGCAGCTGGTGCCGGCCTCCTTGGCGCCGTAGCCGACGGCGTCGAGGCGGATGTAGCTCACGTGGCTGGCGGCCATCTGGTCGAAAATCGACATGAGGTATTCCCAACCCTTATCGGAGTCGGTGTCGATGTCGACCTGCTGCGGGGTGAAGCTCACCCACACGAGGCGGGTTTTGCCGGCGAACTTGTAGTGCGTGAACGGCAGGCCCGGGCGCGGGCGGTAGATGCCGGCGAGGTCCTCTTCGGTGGCGCCGTCCGGGAAGACGGAGCTCATGGTCAGGAACATCGGGTAGTACTCGGACTCCTCGCCGTTGGCGAGCACGTCTTGGAACTGCTCGGACTCCCAGCTCATGTGGTTGACGATCGCGTCGACCATGATGTCGTGGGTGGTGGAGAGTTCGGCAACATCGCTCCAGTCACCGAGGCGCGGGTCGACCTTGGTGTGGTCGATGGGGTCGAAGCCGGCGTCCGCGCCGTCGAACGGGGTGAAGAACGGCAGGATATGCACGCCGTCATACACGCCGTCGAAGCGGGTGCGCAGGATGTCGGTCATCGACTTGAGATCGCCGTCGCCGAGGCGGTCGGCGTAGGTGATGAGTTGCACCTTGTTCTTCAACGTGGTCCTCCTTCATATCGGTATCAAACCGGTTCGATACTATCGCCTTTTGACCCCAACGTCCAATTCGTCATAGGTTGCGACGCGTTATCGAATCAGGCGCAGGCCAGGCCGACCCACCAGCCGCAGATCACGCAGACGATCGGCACGGCCACGGTGGCCAGCAGATACAGGCCGGCGGTCGCGAAACGTTCGCGGCGCGCCAAAGACACCATCTCATTGATGGCTGTGGAGAATGTGGAGAACCCGCCCAGGAATCCGGTCACGAACAGCAGGTAGGTCGATTCGGGCACGGACTGGCTCACCCAGGTCGCGGCGGCCAATCCCGCGCAGAAGGTGGCGATCACATTGATCACGAAGGTCGCCAACGGGAAAGCGCGCTCCCACCACCGCTGGATCGACGTGTTGAACACGAATCGCGTCACGGCGCCCAAGCCGCCGCACAGGCACACCAGAAGGAAGGTCGTCATCCTCGCACCTCCCCCGTGGTCGGATCGCCCGCCAACGGAATCTCCGCGGTGATGGGATCCGGCTCGTACGCGGGCGGCCAATACCCCGTCGCTTCGCTGGCCATGCCGTTCGCATCAGCCACACCTGCGGAGGCGACCGCACCGTCCGCACCGGCTGCACCGGCTACACCAGTCATACCAGCCATGCCGGTCGCACCAGCCAACTGCTCGACGCCGGCGATATCGACCGCGCCAGCCGTAGCGGATGAGGCGGCAACGGCGTCAACATCGCCAACGGAAGGGGCCAAGGCGACGTTGGAAAGAGCAGAGGCACCGATGGCCGCACCATCCTGCAGCGACAGGGGCTGCCCGTAGTCGCCGGTCGGCGGACCGGAAACCGGCAGCTGCTCGACGATTTCGACCCGATGCGAATGGATGATCACCGTGCCCGCGGACACGTCGATGGGCTGGTTCTCACCAGCGGGCGAAACGGCCGCATGACGGGCGCTTTGGCTCTGATGCTTGGCCAGCGTCTCGGCCACGGCCCTCGCCGCGCGACGCGACGACATCCGCAATCCCAGCACGGCACCGATCCACGACACCACCAAGCCGCCCACGAAACTGGCGGCCCAGTAGAACGCGAATCCCATGTAGTGGCCGTCCTGCAAGGCGAGCAGCCCCTCGACGGCCATCGCGGAGAGGGTGGAGAATCCGCCGCACATGCCCATACCCACACCGCGCGAAGTGAGCTGGCGCGTGCGTTTGCGGATCCACGTGGCCTGCGAGACGTACGAGGTCAGCAGCGCGAAGATGAAACAGGCCAGCATGTTGGCCGTGAAAGTGGCGGGATGGAAGGCGCTCCAGAAGCCGCTCTCGGCAAACGCCCCCGGCATGGCGAGCCCCAGCCCATAGCGCATGCCCGTGCCGACGCAGCCGCCGACGAACACCACCAAATAAATCATGCCATCGGCAAGCGGATTGAAGCGCGCCTGCACGCGTTTGATCGGAGCCAGCGGAATCTGCGGCGGCGTGGGCGCGGCGGCCGCACCGGTCGGGCGCGGATTCACCTGCGCGGCGGAGATTTCCATCGTGCTGGTCGCCGGCTCGGCGGATTGCGCATCGTCGGCACCGCCGGTGGCTGCCTCGGAGGCAGCGAAATCCGCCCCGACCGTCGGATTGACAAGATCCACAGGGGGCAGTTCAGGGACTTGAAGCGGGGAATCACCGTGTCGCATATGGAACAGCTATCGTGACAAGCGGGCCGACGGGCTTCGCATTAGTCAATCAGCGAATGCACGGCGATGATATGGTCGCGCTGCGGTCCCACGCCGATTGCGGAGATGCGGCAGCCGCTGAGCTCCTCCAAGCGCTTCACATACGCCTGGCAGGTGGCGGGCAGCTCGCTGAATTCATGGCAGGTGGAGATGTCCTCGCTCCAGCCGGGCATCGTCTCGTAAATCGGTTTGGCGGCGGCGAAGGCGGCCTGATCGGTCGGCATATCGTCGTGACGCTCGCCGTCCACATCGTAGGCCACGCAGATCGGGATCTCCTTCAGGCCGGTGAGCACGTCGAGCTTGGTGAGCACGATGTCGGTCAGGCCGTTGACCTGGGTGGCATAACGGTTCACGACCGCGTCGAACCAGCCGCAGCGGCGCGGGCGGCCGGTGGTCACGCCGAACTCGTGCCCCTGCGCGCGCAGCCATTCGCCGGATTCGTCGAACAGCTCGGTGGGGAACGGGCCCTCGCCCACGCGGGTCACATACGCTTTGGAGACGCCGATCACACGGTTGATTTTGGTGGGGCCCACGCCCGTGCCGGTGCAGGCGCCGCCCGCGGTCGGGTTGGACGAGGTGACGAAGGGGTAGGTGCCGTGGTCCACGTCGAGCATGGTGGCCTGGCCGCCCTCGAACAGCACGGTTTTGCCCTCGTCGAGCGCCTTGTTGAGCACCAGCGAGGTGTTGGCGACGTACGGCTTGAGGCGTTCGCCGAGCGCGAGCAGCTCGTCGGTGACGGCGTCCACGTCGATGGCGCGGCGGTTGTACAGTTTGAGCAGCATCTGGTTCTTCTGGTGCAGGCTGGCCTCCACCTTGTCGCGCAGATGCTCGGCGTTGAACAGGTCGTGCACGCGGATACCCACGCGGTTGATCTTGTCCGCGTAGGCCGGGCCGATGCCGCGGCCGGTGGTGCCGATCTTGCGCTTGCCGAGGAAGCGTTCGGTCACCTTGTCGATAGTGCGGTGGTACGGCGCGATGATGTGCGCGCCCTCGCTCACCAGCAGGCGCGAGCAGTCCACGCCGCGGGCTTCGAGTCCGTCGATCTCTTCAAAGAGCACTTCGATGTCGACGACCACGCCGTTGCCGATCACCGGGGTCACGTTGCTGTTGATGATGCCGGAGGGCAGCAGGTGCAGCGCGTACGATTCGTCGCCGACCACCACGGTATGACCCGCGTTGTTGCCGCCGTTGAAGCGGGCGACGTAATCGACTTTCGTGCCGATCAGATCAGTCGCCTTGCCTTTGCCTTCGTCGCCCCACTGGGCACCGATCAGGATGATTCCAGGCATCTCGCACCTCCGCCTTGTGCAGTCGAACGGCGGAAAACCTCACATCTCCCGCCGCCAATACCCTACCCCGAGCCCTAAACCGAGGCCACTCGGAACTACTTGAGGGCGCGGCCGGCGGAACCGAGTTGCTTGCACGCCTCGACCACGCGAGCCGCCATCGCGGACTCCGCCTCGCGCCCCCACGAGCGCGGGTCGTACAGCTTCTTATCGCCCACTTCGCCATCGATTTTGAGCACGGAATCGTAATTGGCGAACATATGCCCGGCGACGGCGCGTGAGAACGCATACTGGGTGTCGGTGTCGATGTTCATCTTCACCACGCCGTGCCCCACCGCCTCGGCGATCTCTTCCGGAGAGGAGCCGGAGCCGCCGTGGAACACCAACGCGAACGGCTTGCCTTCGGGCATATCCGGCAGCGCGCACGACGAAACGGCGGAGGCGGCAAAACTGCCCAACCGCCCATCATGCATGGCGTTCCACACCTCGCTCTGGATCTCGCCCAACAGTTCGGGACGCAGTTTCACCACGCCCGGCTTGTACGCGCCATGCACGTTGCCGAAGGTGAAAGCCGCCATGTATCGGCCGTGCTCGCCCACGCCCAAACGCTCGGCCACGCGCAGGCCGTCCGCCGGAGTGGAATACAGTTTTTCGTTGATTTCGGCCGTGTGGCCGTCCTCTTCGCCGCCGACCGCGCCGATTTCGATCTCCAGCACGGTGTGCGCCTTCACCGACTTTTCCAGCAGCTCGGCCGCGATGCTGAGATTCTCCTCCAGCGGCACGGTGGAACCGTCCCACATATGCGACTGGAAGGTGGGTTCCTTGCCGCGCGCGACCTCGGCCGCCTCGTGCGCAAGCAGCGGACGCACCCACTCGTCGAGGTATTGCTTGGCGCAATGGTCGGTGTGCAGGGCGATGGTGATATGCGGATAACGCGCCGCGACCTCATGCGCGAACGCCGCGAACGCCAGCGAGCCGACCACACGATCGTTCACCGACTGGCCGGAAAGATAGGCGGAGCCACCCACCGACACCTGGATGATGCCGTCGGATTCCGCTTCGGCGAAGCCCTGCAGCGCTGCGTTCAGCGTCTGCGTGCTGGTCACATTGATGGCGGGATACGCGTAGCCGCCGCGGCTGGCGGCGTCGAGCATTTCGGCATAGCGTTCGGAAGTTGCGATCGTCATGCCTCCCATTATCCTCCCGCACAGCGGCAACCACGATAACCCGCTCGCCAATCCACCCATTTGTGCGTGAACTCACACTCATATTGAGGCGGTTTTCGAGTTTGGTGTGTCGGGCCGGAAAGCCTTGCTCAGATAAAACGTTTAATTCTCGAGTTTGGTGTGCGAAATCGGCCGCTTCTGCCGAATCCGACACACCAAACTCGATATGACGTGTATTGGAGAGGAATCTCGGCCGTAGTTGGAACGGCACCGCCGACGAATCTCAAATGCGCAGACAATAGAGAATCCGCGGAAGCCCTGAGAAATGGAGAGAATAGGGGCTTCCGCGGAAAGATTGGATAGTAGGGATAGGGATTAGAGGGCCGGGGTGGCGGAGGGCTGCGCGGCGGCTTCCTTGCGACGGGCGAGGAATCGCTTGATGGCGAGCACTTCGCAGCCGATGAGGGCCAGCGCGATCACCGCCACGGCACCGTAGTAGGCGTACTGCCAGGCCGGGGTCTCCACCTTGGGTTGCCCATCCTCGTACAACCAGCTGTTCACCGCCGTGTAGAGGATGTTGTGCGAGGCGTTGCGCATGGCGATCACCGAGGTGGCGGAGTCATCGGTGATGACGTTCGCGCCTTCGATGGTGGCGAGCATCGCGTCGTTGCCGTTGCGGATGGCCTGGTCGCCGATCTGGTAGCCGAAGCCGCCGAAGTAGTCGGTTTCCACGAATCCACGGAAGCCCCATTCTTCACGCAGCACACCGTTGAGCAGAGCCGAGTTGGCGGAGGAGTATCCGTTGCCCACGTAGTTGAAGGAGGCCATCACCGCGGTGGCGCCGCCGTCCTTCACCGCCAATTCGAAGGGCTTGAGATAGTTCTCACGCATGGTCTGTTCGTCGGCCCAGGTGCACAGCATAGCCACACGGTTGGTTTCCTGGTCGTTAAGCGCGAAGTGCTTGATGAAGGGGTAGACGCCCTTCGCGCGAGCGCCGGCGACCTGCTGGGCGGCCATGATGCCGGAGAGGGTCGCGTCTTCGGAGAAGTATTCGAAGTTGCGGCCGGCGTACGGCGTGCGGTGGATGTTCATGGCGGGCGCATACCAGCCAGTCACATTCATCTCGCGGGCCATGTCGCCGATGGTTTCGCCGAACTGACGGGCCAGCTCCTTGTTGAAGGTGTTCGCCACGCTCACGCCGGAGGGCAGGCCGATGGAGCCGACGCCGGTGAAGTTGTTGTTCAGCGTGGACGGACCGTCGACGTCGCTCTGGCGGGGCTTGTCGATGGAGGCCACTTCGGCGTTGCCATAGCCGGCGAAGGCGATGAGCTGGTTCATCTCGTCGTAGGTGAGTTCGTCGAGCAGCTCGTCCCACAGCGGATCGTCGTAGTCCTTGCCGTACAGCTCGTACAGGCTCACGCCGTTGCTGGCACCAGTGGTCGGCATTTCGTCGGACTCGTCGTTCTCGTTCTCGTAGTTCGAGGCGTTCACGAACGTCGCCTTGTATTCGTCGGGCATGGAGTAGGTGCTCGGCGCGGCTGTGGTTTCCGCCAAGTTCGCGAACTGGTCGGCGCGCGACAGCGTCTCAAAAGTCGGGGCGATGTCGTCGAACTGGTTGGTCACTTCGGTGGCGTCGCTGGAGCGGTGGTTCTCGCCGGAGTAGACGATGGTTTCCGGCACGGTCACGGTCTGTTCGTCGAGCACGGTGTGCGAGTCGGCGTTAATCGAGATCTCGTAGTCGCCGGATTCAAGCACATAGGCGCGAGCATCCTCATAGTCGTACGAGGCCATATCCTCATCCTGGAATTCGATGGTCACGGTTTCGGATTCGCCCGGTTCCAGCTCGCCGGTTTTGGCGATTTCGATGAGGTTCGCAGACGCCTTCTCGATACCACCGTTGGTGTACGGCGGATTGTAGAACACCTCGACCGCATCCTTACCGGCCACGTCACCCGTGTTCGTCACGGTCACATCGAAGCTGATCGTGCCGTCGGAGGCATAGGTCACCTCACCCATCTCCTGAGAGAAGGTGGTGTAGGACAGACCATAACCGAAGGGATACTGCACCACCGCATCGTAATCGATCGCACCTTCATCGGCGGCCGTCTCGTAGAACTTGTAGCCGGTATAGATGCCTTCGACGTAGTTCACGAAGCTGGGCAGCACGTGCAGGTCCTGTCCCGCGAAGGCGGTATCCACGGCGAACTCGTCCATGTTGTCGTACTGGAACTGTCCAAAGTTGTTGTACCACGGCGCTTGGGTGAAGTCGCGCACGAAGGTATCGGTGGCACGGCCGGAGGGATTCACGGTGCCGGCAAGCACTTCGCCGAGCGCGGTGAAACCGGTCTGCCCGGCGGGCGGTGCCCACAGCACGGAGGTGATCTCGTCGTAGCTGTCGACGAAGCTGAGGTTCAGCGGGTTGGCGCCGTTGTAGACAAGCACCACATTGTCGAAGTTCTCGGTGACCAGATCGAGCATGTTCTCTTCGGTCTGGGACAGGTCGAGATACCCTTCGCCTTCCTCGAAGTCGTTGTAGTCGGCCGAGTTGTTCTGGTAGACGGACACGGCTTCGCTTGTCTCACCGGGATCGGTGACGGCGCTTTCGGCGGGGCCGAACTGGCGGTAGGTGCCCATCTTGGTCATATCGGATGGCAGATCGAAGCATTCGCCGCCGGTGCGCGCCAGCACCACAACCGCGGTGTCGGAGAATTCACGCGCGTTGGCGAGCAGATCCTCACCGTAGGATTCCGCGGTGGGTTCGGGAAGCGTCCAATCCTGGGTTCCGGCGCCGTTGACCGGACGGTCCGCACGGTATTCGGTGTAGAAGTCCGACAGTTCCGTATTCGTTTCGATGCCCGCATCGTTGATTCCCTGCAGGATCGAGGTGGTCGGATACTGGTCGTTCATGGAGCCGGATCCGGTACCACCATAGATCGGATTGGTGGAGGCCCAGCCAAACACGTTGACTTTACTGGTCGTCAGCGGCAGACTTCCGTCTTCGTTCTCCAGCAGCACGATGCCTTCGCGTTCAATATCCTCGGCCAACTCCTCGGTCGCCGCGATGGTCTCCTCGGTCAACGTGCCGCTGCCGGACATCAGCGACAGCATGGTGTTGAGTGGTCCGAACAGCATGGTGCTCACAGCCGCGACCATGGCGATTACCGCCACGATCCACGTCTGCGCGTGCGCCATCTTGCGCGCCGCGGTGTTGGCAACGGTTCGTTTGTTCAACGCGAACGTCGCCACCAGCGCCACCACCAGCACGACAGCCATCACAATCAGCTGCGTCTGCACGGAGGCGAGGGTGCTTAAAACATCCGAGATTTCAATTCCCAGCATGCGAATGCTCCTTCATGTCGTCTTCATATCTCCCTTCGCCGCGGTCGCGTCATTGAGGAACGCGCGGTGCGAAGATCCTTGGAATTCCCCGGCTGCAACGCTTGGAATCCTTAGGTGATTTCGACGATATGAGAGGTCGCCGCTCCTCGCGAGCCGAGGTACGGGAGCGGTCGGCGAACGGTCGCGAACGGTTCACGGCCTCCGCTCGAGCTTGCTGGGATCAGGCTCAGCCCACCTTGGGCAGCACGATATTGAGATCGAAAATGCCATCCTGCGCGGTGATGGTCATGTCGCCGCCCAACTGTTCGACGATCATGCGGATGCTTTTCACTCCGTACCCATGGCTGACAGCATCGGCTTTGGTGGTGACCAATTCGCCGTCGCCACCGCGCTTGACCTGATCGTAGTAGTTGGTCACATGGATGTTCACGAAGCCGCCGCGCGTCACGCCGGTGAGTTTCACCACCCGGCGTTCCTCGTCATCCAGCCGCTCCACCGCTTCGATGGCGTTGTCGAGCGCGTTGCCGAACAACGAGTAGATGTTGTAGTCGCTGACGCGTTCCAAGCATCCCGCGTCGACCATGTAGGTGAAGTGGATCGATTTGCGGGCGCATTCTAGGCTTTTCTGCGTGAGCACCACGTCAAGCGCCGCGTTGCCGGTTTTGGCGATGTTGTCGTAGGTTCCCACCGATTCGGCGATTTCGTCGAGCACGGCATGGGAGGCTTGCGCCCCTTCAGCACCGCCATCCACCGTGGACCGCAGACGGGCCACCTGATGTTTGAGATCGTGGTAGCGCACGTTCGTCGTCTCTATGGTGTCTTTCAGCAGTTCGTAGTAGTTCGTGCGCAGATCGTTCATCCGCCGCACGAAGGCGAGTTCGTCGGATAGGCGTTGGTTGCGCGCCAGTTCGGCAAACACCAGCAGGATCATCACGCAAGTGAGTACGGAAACCGCCCTCATCGCGAACAGCGTCGCAGCCGCATGCTCGTCGGTGTAGGCGAAGCTGCTCAATCCGATGGTGACCAGCAGCACGCTGACGACCAGAAAACCCAGACCTCCCGGCGAGAGTCGCACTCCCAATACGTCGAAACGGCGGATATACCACCAGGCGAACGCGCCGTATACGACGGCGAATAATACGATGCGCATCAGCTCGCCGAACGCCCACGTCCGCGCCAACTCCAACGGCAGCATCGCCCTGCCCAAATGTCCGATTTCGACCAGCGCCGCCGCGATATGCTGCAAGGCGTACCCGCAGACGCCGATTTGCGCGGCGACGCGCACCTCGCAACGATAGACGTAACGCAACGCAATCATTGAAGCCAGGAACAACATCCCGAACCGGATCATATGGCGCAAATACAACGCCTGCACACCATCCAGTGCAATCAGACACGCCAACATGCACAGCAGCATCCCCGTCGCAGCCGCGATGGCCCGGCCAAACGGCGGTCGGGGTAGCCAACGCACGGCGAACAACGCTTGCGCCACCACCAGCTCCACGGTGAATGCCCCCAGATTGAATAGACTCAACGGCGTGACGGAGGCGGGCAACCACTCGAGACTCATCACAGCGCGCCTCCCATCGAAGCGGTGACTGCGCGCAAAATCTCCTGCTTTTTGGAGCGGCTGACCTCGATGCTGCTCGACCCAACCGTGACCAGATTGCCGTCGAGCCCGGTGATGTTGTCGACGTTCACCAGGTACCAGCGGTTGCATCGCATGAAATTACCCTGTGCCAGCGCGGCTTCGGCCTGGGCGAGCGTGCCTTTGACGGTGAAATCGCCGTCGGTGGTGTGGTAGGTGATGTAGTGGTTCTGCACCTCCACGTAGTCGATGTGGCTCAGCGGCAGCACCTGCACGGCGCCGCGCGTCACGAGGCGGATGGCGCTCTGCTGGCGGCGCTCCATGCGCAGCAGGGCCTTGCGCATCACCATGTCGAAACTGTAGTAATCCACCGGCTTGACGACGAAATCCAGCGCCTCCACCTCGTAGCCTTTGATGGCAAGCTGCGCCATATTGGTCACGAAGACGAGAATCGTGGCCGGATCGCTTTCGCGGATGACCTGCGCGGCCTTGATGCCGTCGACCTCGTCCATTTCGATGTCCAGAAAAATGATGTCGTACGTAGGCTGATAGTGGTGCAGCAGGGCGACCGCGCTGGGAAACTCCTCGACCGACACGTCCATGCCGTCGCGGTTTTCGGCGAACCGCGTGAGATACCCACACAGCCTCGCACGGGCCTCGACGTCATCGTCAACCACAGCCACCGCAACCATCGCACCCTCGCTTTCCTCGAATCCCAGCTTAACAGCGGACCTCGCACGGCGGCTCGGCTCGCCGACCTACGCGGCGGGAAGGTCGAGACGGTAGCCCATGCCGGGGTCGGTGTGGAGGTATTGCGGGTGGGCGGGGTCGGGCTCGATTTTGCGGCGTAACTGGGAGATGTAGAGGCGCAGGTATCCGGAATCACTGATGTGTTCGGAGCCCCAGATCTCAGTGAGCAGGTCCTGACGGGTGACCAGCCGACCGGCGTTGCGCACCAGCATCTCCAGCACCTTCCATTCGGTGGGGGTCAGCCGCACACGCTCCTGACGGGCGTCCGTGTCACCTACGCTGCGGAACACGGCATGGGCGGCCAAGTCCACGGTCACATCGCCCAGCACGACTTGCGGGGACTGGGCCTCCTGCGCACCGTCCGACTCCTGCGGGATGCGTCGACCCAGCGCGCGGATGCGGGCGAGCAGCTCGTCGATGGAGACGGGCTTGGTCACGTAATCATCGGCCCCTGCGTCGAGCGCGGCGACCTTCTCGCGCGCGTCAGTGCGGCCGGACACCACGAGAATCGGCGCGTCGGTCCAGCCGCGCACGCCTTGGATCACGCCCATACCGTCCATTTTCGGCATGCCAAGGTCAAGCACGAACAGGTCGGGATGCTCCTCGACCGCGACTTGGATGCATTGCACGCCGTCCGCCGCGGTGACGATCTGATACCCCTGCGAGCGCAGGGTGATCCGCAGCGCCTTGAGGAACTGCGGATCGTCGTCGGCCACCAGAATCTTCATCATCGCACCTCCTTCGGGTTCGTACGGACATCATCGACCGCCCCGTCCGGGCCTCCGCCCGCGACGTTCAGCGCGCGGCCCACCAGCCCTTCGAGCACGTCGGCCGAGGCCTCGCCGCGCAACGGCAGCATCACATCGGAGAGCATACCCGACACGGCCATGGTCGAGGCGGGAATGTCGGCCGGCGGGATGGGCTGCCCCAGCCGCAGCGCAGCATCGGCCGCATGCAGCCCGATCACCAGGGTCAGCCCGCCGCCCGGAGTGTCCTCCGCTTCGATCGAACCGCCCATCGATTCGACGAATCCCTTCGACAGCGCCATGCCCAGCCCCAAGCCGGTGGTGTTGTCGGTATCGCCCAGCCGGTGGAACGGCACGAACATGTCGGCCTTACGCTCGTCGGGCACACCCGGCCCACGGTCGGCCACGCGAATCTCCACCATGCCGTTGAACGCGGAGGCCGAGATGCGGATGCGCCCTTCCTCGGAGGTGAATCGCATCGCATTATCCACCACGTTGGCCAGCGCGCGTCTCAGCAGCGGCGGATCGGCCATCACCAGCGGCAGTTGCGGGTCGAGGTCGAGGTCCACCTTGCCCGGCCCGATATGCCGCTCGTCGAGCACGGGCACGATGGCCGCGCCCACGTCGGAGGCAACCATCGCCAGCGGCAGTGCCCCCTCGCGGATGCGTGAGACGTCGAGCAGGTCCGTGACCAGTTTGGTCAGCTGCCCCAATGATTCGTCCGCCACCGCCAGCAGTTCATCGCGGTCCTCCTCGCTGATCGTGTGGCCCATGCGCCGCAGTCCGGAGACCGCCGCGGTGGCCGAGGCCAGCGGACGACGCAGGTCGTGGCTCACCGCGTTGAGCAGGGCCGTGCGCATCTTCTCCGCCGCGGCCAAAGGCTCGACTTCCTGCGCTTTTTGGGCCAGCACATTGTGCTCGAGCACCGTGAGAATCTGCGAGGCGACCGCCATAAGCAGCCGCTGGTCGTTGGCTTCGATGGCGCGGCCGTACAGTTCCAACGTCACGCCCTCGTCACCGATGGCGATGGTGCTGGGAATTGCGGCGTCAGCCTCGTCACCATCCGACGCCAGCACCTCATCACCCCGCACCACACGCACGCGGGTGAAGCCGAAGGCCTCGCGCATGCGCGCCACAATCGCCTCCAAAGGATCGCCGCTGCGCAGCACGGCACCGGAGATGGCGGCCAGCATCTCCGACTCGGCGGACGCGCGCTGCGCCTGCCGCGCCCGCTCGCCGGCCCGGTCCACCACAAACGAGACGATCACGCCCACGGCCACATACAGCAGCATGGTCAGCCAATCCTGCCAATGCGGCATATGCAGGGTGCCGGTCGGCGCGACGTACAGATAGTCGAGCGCAAGTCCGGAGAGCACGGCGGCCATGGTCGCGGGCGCGACGCCGCCGATCAGCGCGGACGCGACCACAATCAGCTGCAGCACCAGCGCGTCGCGTGCGGCGAACATCGGGTCCGAGGCGAACGCCAGCAGTCCGGCCACCGCGGGCACGGCGAAGCAGGAGAACAGGAATCCCGCCGCGATGCGGGGCATGGTCATCGTGCGGCGGGCGCGAGGCAAGCGCCACCGCAGCAGCGTCTGCCGGTGGGCGAACGCGTGGGTGACCACATGCACATCGATATCGCCGGATTTGGAGATGATCTCGTTGGTCGAGGAGGGGCGGCCGAGCCAACGCGAGATCGCGGAGCGGCGCGAGACGCCGACGATGATCTGCGTGGCGTTGTTGGCGCGCGCGAATTGCAGCAACGCGTCGGCGATGCTTTCGCCGGTGATCTGATGGTAGGACCCGCCCAGCTGTTCCACCAGTTCGCGCTGCTGCTCCAGCAGAACGGGGTCGGATCCGCGCAGTCCGTCCTCGCTGGTCACGTGCACGCCCATCAGGTCGCCGCCGCCGGACGCCCGGGCCACGCGAGCGCCGCGACGCAGCAGCCGCTCGCCTTCGGGCCCGCCAGACAGGGCAACGACCACCCGTTCGCGAGTCTCCCATTTGGCGCTGATGTGGTGCTCGTCACGGTAGGCTTTGAGCGCTTCGTCCACGCGCCCTGCCAGCCACAGCAACGCCAGCTCACGCAGGGCCGTGAGATTGCCGAGGCGAAAATAATTGGACAGGGCGGCATCCACCCGGTTCGGCTGGTACACCAGTCCGGCCGCAAGCCGCTCGCGCAGGCCCTCCGGCGGCAGGTCCACCAGTTCGATCTGTGTGGCGGCGCGCAGCACTTTGTCGGGCACCGTCTCGCGTTGCGCGCTGCCGGTGATGCCTCGCACCACATCGTTCAGCGATTCGATATGCTGCACGTTGATGGTGGTGATCACGTCGATGCCCGCGTCGAGCAGGTCCTCCACGTCCTGCCAGCGCTTGGCGTGCACGGAGCCGGGCGCGTTGCTGTGGGCGAATTCGTCGACCAGCGCCACCTGCGGCCCGCGTTCGACGACTTTGAACAGGTCCATCTCGTCAAGCCACATGCCGCGGTAGCGCACACGGCGGCGAGGCACCTGCTCGATCCCTTCGGCGGCCTGCGCGGTGGCCTGCCGGCCGTGCGTCTCCAACAAGGCGATGACCACGTCCTTGCCTTCGGAGCGCAGCCGCCGCCCCTCCTGCAGCATCGCGTAGGTTTTGCCCACGCCAGGCGCCGCGCCCAGCAGCACCCGCAGCGATCCTCGTGTGTTCGCCATCGTCCCGTCCGATCTATCCGGCCTTGCCCACCCCGACTGTACCGCACCATGGACCGCACGATGGGGTGGCGCGTGGGTATTACTCCAGTTCGTCGAGCGCGAGGTTGAGGGTGACGACGTTCGCCACCGGCTCGCCGATGAATCCCAGCCCACGACCGGTGGTGTTGCGCCGCACCAGCTTCTCGACCTGCTCGACGGACAGCCCGCGCGCCTCGGCCACGCGCTCCACCTGGATGGCCGCGTATTGGGGGCTGATATGCGGGTCGAGTCCGGAGGCCGAAGTGGTGACGGCATCGGCCGGTACGTCTCGCACGTCCACACCCTCACGCTCGGCGATGGCGGCGCGACGCTCCTCGACCGAGGCGATCAGCCCCTCGTCCTGATGCCCCTTATTGGTCGCGCCGGAGGCCGCGGCATCGTAGCCGTCACCGGCCGCGGAGGGGCGCGACTGGAAGTATTGGGGCAGCGCGCGGCCGCTCTCGTCGGTGAAGGACTGCCCGATCAGGGACGAACCGACCACCTCGCCCTCGCTGTTGGCCAGCATCGAACCATTGGCTTGGGCAGGGAATCCCAGCTGGCCGATGCCCACCATCAGCAGCGTGTAGGCGATGGCGAGCGCGGTGAACACGATCACCGCCTTGAATCCCGCCCAATAGGTGCGCATATGCAGCGCCAGCGCGTTCTTCATAACAGATACTCCTTTCGTGGGCGAGCCGGCTCACAAGCCGGGGATCAGCCGAATGAACAGGTCGATGGCCCAGATGCCGACAAACGGCGCGATAATGCCGCCCAGGCCATAGATTTTGAGATTGCGACCGAGGATTTTCTCGCCGCTTTCGGCGCGGTAGTCCACGCCTTTGAGCGCGAGCGGAATCAGCGCCACGATGATGGCCGCGTTGAAGATCACCGCGGATAGCACGGCGGACAGCGACGAATGCAGCCCCATGATGTTCAGCGCCGACAACCCTGGAAACCGGTCCATGAACATGGCGGGGATGATCGCAAAGTATTTCGCGATGTCGTTGGCGATGGAGAAGGTGGTCAGCGCGCCGCGCGTGATCAGCAGCTGCTTGCCGATGCGCACGATGTCGATGAGTTTGGTCGGATCGGAGTCGAGGTCGACCATATTGCCGGCCTCCTTCGCGGCCGAAGTGCCGGAGTTCATGGCCACGCCCACGTCGGATTGGGCGAGCGCGGGAGCGTCGTTGGTGCCGTCGCCGGTCATCGCCACCAGCTGGCCCTTCGCCTGCTCGGCCTTGATGTAGGCGAGTTTGTCTTCCGGCTTGGCTTCGGCGATGAAATCGTCGACTCCGGCCTCCTGCGCGATGGCCTTCGCGGTCAGCGGGTTGTCGCCGGTGACCATCACCGTGCGGATGCCCATGGCACGCAATTCCTCGAACCGTTCGCGCAGCCCCTCTTTGACCACGTCTTTGAGTTGGACGACGCCGAGCACGCGCACCGTGCGGCCGGCCGTCTGTTCGGCCACGACCAGCGGGGTGCCACCCTGCCTGGAGACCGAGTCGACCCGGTCGTGCATCGCGTCGATCACGCTTTGTTCGACGGCCGCGCCCTCGGCCGCGATCCACGCTTCGATGGCGGAGGTCGCGCCTTTGCGGATGCGTTCGCCGCCCGGCAGGTCCAGTCCGGACATGCGGGTTTCGGCCGTGAACGCCACCGGCTGCGCGCCGGGAACGTCGTTGAGATGCTGGCCCATGCTGGCGGCGAGCGCCACGATGGATTGGCCTTCGGGGGTGGAGTCGGCCAGCGAGCTCAACGCGGCCGCGCGCACGAGGGCGCTTTGCTCCACGCCGGGCAGCGGGTGGAAGGCCGACGCTTGGCGGTTGCCGTAGGTGATGGTGCCGGTTTTGTCGAGCAGCAGGGTGGTCACGTCGCCGGCGGCTTCGATGGCGCGGCCGGAGGTGGCGAGCACGTTGCGCTGCACCAGCCGGTCCATGCCGGCGATGCCGATGGCGCTCAGCAGCGCGCCGATGGTGGTGGGGATCAGGCACACCAGCAGGGCGAGCAGCACGGTCAGGCTGACGGACGCACCCACCGCTCCGGCCTGCGCGTTGAGGCTCAGCACCACGACGAGGAAGATGATGGTCAGCGAGCTGAGCAGCACGTTAAGCGCGATCTCGTTGGGGGTTTTCTGCCGGTTCGCGCCTTCGACCAGCGCGATCATCTTGTCGACGAAGGATTCGCCGGGCTTTTGGGTGATGCGCACGACGATGCGGTCGGAAAGCACGCGCGTACCGCCGGTGACGGCCGAACGGTCGCCGCCCGATTCGCGGATCACGGGCGCGGATTCGCCGGTGATGGCGGACTCATCCACCGAGGCGATGCCGGAGATGATGTCGCCGTCCCCGGGGATCAAATCGCCCTCTGCGACCACGACCACATCGCCCAACCGCAGATCGGAGGACGGCACCTCCTCGATATAGGCCGGACCATCGCCGTGCTCGGGGCCGCGTGCGTCGGGGTCGGCAGACTCGTCGTAGCCGACGACGCGGCGAGCCGGCGTGGTGGTGCGGGTTTTACGCAACGCGTCGGCCTGCGCCTTGCCGCGGCCCTCGGCCACGGATTCGGCGAGGTTCGCGAACAGGACGGTCGCCCACAGACAGACCGCGACCAGCCAGGTGAAGTAGATCGGCTCGCCCTGGCGCATCTCCACGTCGAAAATCTGCACGATGCCGACCAGCGTGAGGAACACGGCCCCCACCCAGACGATGAACATCACGGGATTGCGCCACATGACGCGCGGATCGAATTTACGCAACGCGGTTATCATCACATCACCAAACCTTCCGCCAACGGGCCCAACGCAAGCGTCGGGAAGAACGTCAGCGCGGAAACGACCACAATTACAAACACCAGCAGGAATACGAACAGGGCGTTGTCGGTGCGCATCGTGCCCACGGTGCGCGGCACCGGCTCCTGGGCGGCGAGCGAACCCGCCAGGGCGACCACCAGCACGATCGGCACGAAGCGTCCGAGCAGCATCGCCAACCCCAGCGCGGTGTTGAACCAAGGGGTGTCGGCACCCAAGCCAGCGAAGGCGGAGCCGTTGTTGTTGGCGGCGGAGGTGAAGGCGTAGACCACCTCGGTGAAGCCGTGGTTGCCGGTGTTGTTCAGCGAGCCCGCGACCGACTCGCGCACGGCGGGAACGGCGAAACTCAAAGCCACGCCCGTAACCACCAGCACCGGCATGACGAGGAAGTAGAGCGAGGCCATCTTCATCTCGCGTGGGCCGATCTTCTTGCCGAGGTATTCCGGCGTGCGGCCCACCATCAGGCCGGCGATGAACACGGCCACGATAGCCATCACCAGCAGGCCGTACAGGCCGGAGCCCACGCCGCCGGGGCTCACCTCGCCGAGCATCATATTGAACAGGAGCATCATGCCGCCGAGCGCCGTGTACGAGTCGTGCATGGCGTTAACCGCGCCCGTGGAGGTGGAGGTCGACACGGTGGAGAACAGGCTGGACCAGACCACGCCGAAGCGACTCTCCTTGCCTTCCATCGAACCGCCGGCCAACAGCGTGAGCGGGTCGGCGGAGAACGATTCGAAGCACACCAGCGCGAGGAAGGACGCGGCGAACAGGGCCGCCATCGCGCCCAGCAGCGCCCTGCCTTGGCGCACGTCGCCCACCATGCGGCCGAACGTGCGGGTCAGCGCGACCGGAATCGCAAGCATAAGCAGAATCTCGACGAGATTGGTCCACATATTCGGGTTCTCGTACGGGTGCGCGGCGTTCGCGTTGAAGAAGCCGCCACCGTTGGTGCCGAGCTCCTTGATGACCTCCTGGCTGGCGACCGGGCCCTGCATGATCGTCTGGGTCGTGGTGCCGGAGACGGTGGCCGTCTCGACGAAACCCGCGAGATTCTGCACCACGCCGAGCGCGATGAGAATCGTGCCCATCACCACGCAGATCGGTAGCAGCACGCGCGTCACGCAGCGGGTCAGGTCAACCCAGAAATTGCCGATGGTCGCGGATCCGCGCCATGCGAAACCGCGCATCAGCGCCACGGCCACGCAGATGCCGACCGCGGCGGAAACGAGGTTTTGGGCGGTCAGGCCGGCAATCTGCACCGCGTAGCCCAGCGTGGCTTCGGGCGAATAGGCCTGCCAGTTCGTGTTGGCCACGAAGGAGACGGCCGTGTTGAACGCGAGCGGCGCGGGCACGTTGGCGTTGCCCAGCGAGTACGGCAGCCAGGCCTGTACGCGCTGCAGGGCGTAGAGCGCGAGCAGACCCACCAGCGAAAAGGCGAGGATGGCGCGCAGATAGGCCTTCCAGCTTTGGCTTTTCCTGGGGTCGACGCCGATGACGCGGTAGATCGCGCGTTCGGCGCGCAGATCGTGTTCGGCGGTGAAAACATGGAATATATAGTCGCCCAGCGGGTTGGCGAGCGCGGCGAGAAGCGCCACGACCAGCGCGAGGGCGAGCAGCGCGTATACGAGCACCATGGCCGCTACGCTTTCAGAATCGCTCCGGGCGGCACAGGGCGTAGAGCATGTAGGCCACGCCCAGTACTCCCCCGACCACTCCGGCGGCGGTGAATACTGCGAGGATCATAGCCGGTCCACCGCCTTGCCCAACGCATCCAACGCGGCGAACAGAACCACCGCGCCCACCACATAGGCCACATCAAGCCACCATGGCATCGTTCTCTCCATTCCATCGAGCGCCTACCATCAGGCGCTTTGCAGCATTCAGCCTAGGCGCGAGGCGCGGGGTGTGGAGGGAAACTAACGGAACCCATACGGGCGTGGAGATAACCCTAACGTTTTGCTAACGGCGGGGCGTGCAGCAGCCGCTTCAGCCGCGGTTGGCGCGCCAGTTGAGCAGCGAACCGGCGACCACCAGCACTGCGCCGCACCAGAACGGCAAGGACAGCGACAATCCCAACAGCAAGGCGCTGGCGGCGACGGAAAGCAGCGGTGTGGCATACGAAGCCACGGCGAGTTTGCTCAGACTGCCGTGCAGAATGCCGTATCCCCAGCAGGCGTAGCCGCCGGCGATCACCGCGGCCGCGGCCGGCACGGCCAGCCAGGCGCCGACCTGCGGCATAACGTCAGGCATCCCCTCGCCGGAGGCAAAGTGGATGACCCACAACACCACGGCCACACAGGGGAAGAACACGGAGGTGCCGTCCTGCCCTTCGGACAGAACCGGTGTGATCACGGCGTACACGGCCCACGCGAACGCGCCCGCGAAGGCGAGCAGATAGGGCAGCGGATTCGAGGCGACGTTGGCGGCGGCGACTTGCCAGTCGAGGCCGCTGTTGCCGCCGACGGACAGCACCACGCCGCAGGTGGCGACGACCGCGCCCGGTAGCACGCGCCAGACCGCGCCTTTGGCTCGAGGTTTGGCGAGGGCGGCGGCGAGCAGCACCATCATCGTGGGCCATAGATAGTTGACAAGGCTGACTTCCACGGACTGCGTGGCCGTGGAGGCCAGGCCGATCGACAAGGAGATCGCCGTCTCGTAGAACACGAACAACGCGCCGCCGATAAGCAGGTAACGCTTGGGATACGCCTTTAAAGGGGCGGGGCGATGGAAGATCATCAGCAGCACCACGCCGGTGGTGTATACCATCGCCGTGCCGAGCGTGGCACCGAAAGCGTCGGTCACGATACGTACCAACGCGACCATCAGGCTCCACAACAGAATCGCCAACAGCCCCACCGCGGTCGCCCGCGAAGAAATCACATGCCGACGCCCGTTCGCCAGCTCGCCCAGTGACTCTGACGCCTCCACCTTGCCCGGTTTGCCTGACTCGTCCGTCTTGACCGGCCCATTCGTCTTGTCCAGCTCATCCACCTTGCCCATGCTGCCCTCTTCGTCGCACCACCACAATTTGCCAATACGCACGCTAGACAATCGCCAAGACGCTTACGCAACGAGCCACGCCGGCAGGAGACATCACCTCGGAATAGATTGTGGCCACCACGCGTTCACGAGGCAGCTTTCATCAGATTTCATCTAACGTTTCTTGTGAAAAATGGCCGGATCAGGCCGATTTGAAGTGGAGCGGATGACGGGAGTCGAACCCGCCTCTAAAGCTTGGGAAGCTTTCGTTCTACCGATGAACTACATCCGCAGATGTCGCCAACCGCAAGCGCGGCCGCGCACAAGCAGACAGTCTACCACGAGTTGGCGAGGCGCGGCATATCCTCCCAGAACATGTCGAAGGCAACCGCCCGCAGGATGCGGAGGCGTTGCCCGGCATCATCGACGACCTCAAAAACAAGACACTCAAAGCGCCGCCATCGACCAGTTTCTGGCGATATGGGCTAAGAAACGAAAAACCGTCGTTCCACACCGTCTCAGAGAAGACGATGCGAAACGACGGCCAACGCTGTCAACGACCTGCCATCAGATGGTGACTCGCCACTTGTGGCCCCACCGGGCGATCACAGGGACGAATCCAGCCGTCGAGACATACGCCGCATAAGCCACGGCGATGGAGTAGTTCGCACATATTTTGCTAGGTGGAAGGCTCATGATCATCGCCGCCGTTCAACCGATCAGAACTTGTGCGCGTTGACGTAGTCCCAATCGACCTCCAGGCCGTGGCCCGGAGCGGTCGGCGGAACCCAGTAGCCATGATCGATGCGGTTCTGGTCCTTGAAGATGCCCAGGCGGGTCCACGTGCCGCCGTCGGTCATCTCGGAGGCATAGATGTTCGGGATGCAGCTGAGCAGCGAGGCGCTCAGTTCCATCACGAAGTGCGGCGTCATGGGCAGGTTGTGCGCGCGGGCGGCCGCGGCGATATCGAGATAGCCGGTGATGCCGCCGACACGTCCCAGATCGGCCTGCACGTAGTCGCAGGAGCCCTGCTCGAAGTGCTGGTTGAACTGGTTGAGCGTGTAGGTGTTCTCACCCAGGGCAATCGGGGTGTTCACGCGCTCGCGCAGCACCTTGTGTCCGACGATGTCGTCGCTGGGCAGCGGCTCCTCGATCCACAGCAAGTTGAGGTGGTCGAACTTCTTAAAGGCACGCAGCGCGGCGGGCAAAGACCAGCCCTGATTGGCGTCCACAGCCAGCGGGAATCCGGGCACGGCTTCCTGAATCTTGGTCAGACGCTCCACGTCCTCCTCGATGTCGGGCTTGCCGACCTTGACCTTGGCGCAGACATAGCCTTCGGCCTTCCAACGCTTGACCTGCTCGATAACCTCTTCAACGGTCAGGTTCAGGTTGATGCCGGAGCCGTACAGCGGCACGCGGTCGCGCACCTTGCCAAGCAGATCGTACAGCGACACATCCAGAGACTTGGCGAGCAGATCCCAGTAAGCGATGTCGAGCGCGGACAGGGCGTGGGTGGTGACGCCGGCGCCACCGACATCGTGGATGTACTTGTAGGAGCGTCGCCACAGTCCCTGCGGGGACACCTTGAGACCGATCACATCGGGGATGATCTCTTCGTCAAGCTGCGCGATGGTGGCGCCACACCAGCCGGAGGTGTGGCTGAAACCCACGCCGGTCAGACCGTTGGAGCCCTGCACCTCGGCGATAACGACCTCGATGTTCTCCACATGGTGGATCTGATCGCCCCAAGGTCCTTCGGGCAGCGGCACGCGGGTCGGGGTGAGCTTGATGCTTTCGATGGTGGGGATGTTGCTCATGATGTTCTCACTTTCTGTATTGATTGCGTATAGCTTTGGGTTGTTATGGATCGCCCATACGGCGGGATGGCCGCGATGGGAACGATTTTTATTTATTCGGCCTGCGCCTGATCCTTCTTCGAGACGGACCCTGCGGATACCGCATGGTCGAACACTTCCGGCAGCACGAAAGTGGCCGCGAGGAAAGCGATGGCGGGGAAGATCATGACGATCAGATCGGCCTTGACCACACCGAGGGTCTCGAACAGCGTCGGGAACACCCACAGCGTGACGAACGAGGCCAGCTTGACGAAGGTGTAGGCGATACCGGAAGCGGCGCCACGGTAAGCGGGCTTGGCCACAAGCGAAGCAACGGTCTGGCCGCTTTCCGAGGACCAGTAGTGACCCCACAGCATGACGCCCGAGCCGAGGATGATGACGACCATCATGCTGTTCGCGATGCCGATCACGGAGATGAGGATGCCGACGAACACCAAGCCGAAGCCCCACTGGCTCAGTCCCTTGTGCCCGACCTTGGGCAGAAGCAGCGGACCGACGAAAGCGGAGATCGAAGCCAGCACGTAGACGGCGAACATGGCGAGATTGTTCTGCACCAGCGTCGCGATGCCGAGGCCGGCGAGGATGGTCGGCAGATAGAAGGAGAACGAGTAGTTTTCCAGAGCCTGCACGAAGTTCGAGGTCCACGCGAAGATGGTGCTGCGACGGGTGAAGCTGTCGGAGAACAGATCCTTGATGGTCTCGGCCCAAGTCGGATGCGGGATGGCCACATCATTGTCCGGAACGATGCCGGCCAGGCAGTCGTTGCCGTAGTAGTCGGCGGCCACCTTGCGGGCTTCCACGAAGCGACCATGCTCGACGTACCACGTCGGCGTCTCAGGCAGGTTATGACGGGCGAGGAGCAGCAGCACCGCAGGAATGGCCGGCACGGCGAGCACGATGCGCCAGGTGACGTTCGGGTCGAGGCTGCCCAGCTCGAAGCAGGTGACGAGGAAGATGGCGCACAGGATGCCCAGCGAGAACATGAACTGCCAACGATTGGCCATAACCTCACGCTTGCCCTTGGGCATGATCTCCATCATGTAGGTGAAGCCGTTCGCAACATCCGCGCCGACCGGAATACCGGCGATGCAGCGGATGATGGCCAGCACCTCCATGCTCGGCGCCATACCTTGGGCCACGGCGCACACGGCGAACATCGTCATGGAAGCCATGAAGATGTTACGGCGGCCGTATTTGTCGGTGAGCCAACCGCCGAGAATCGCGCCTACGATGGCGCCCAGCTGGGTGCCGGCGGAGGTGAAGCCCAGCAGACCAGCGCTCGGGTTAAACACATCCCTCAGATGCGTCATGATGAACGACATCGAGTAGATATCCCAGCTCTCGATGAGCAGGGCCGTGACCATCAGCCATCCGGCTTTGGATGATTGTTTGGCCTCCTGACGATCGAGCACGGCCTTCGCCCGCTCGATCGTGTCGTATATGGCTAGATTGCCAGCTGCCATTGCACACTCCTTCGTGCAGGACGATCTGCAGAACAGACCGTCATTCCAAGTGGTTGTGCGGCATTCCTTCGTCTTCACTGTCCCGGAACACCACGGTTATTTTTTGCGTATACGTGTGATATATTAGAAGTCGTCGGACAGGATTTGTCAACTCGACGACACACCGAGCCACCGATGCCCCGACAAAAACGACCCACACGCGGCACCTATGCCGCCAACGATGGCGGACACGCCACCCGCGTGTTTTCCGCACAAGAAAGGAAAGAGACCGTGACAGCATTCACCTGGTCCGAGCTCGACACCCGAGCAGTCAACATGGCCAAAGTTCTGGCCGCCGACGCCGTGGAACACGCGGGACATGGTCACCCCGGCTCCGCCATCTCATTGCAGCCAATCACCTACACCCTGTACCAGCATTTCCTCCGGCACGACCCGGCCGACCCGCAGTGGCCCGGCCGCGACCGCTTCATCCTCTCCGGCGGACACGCCTCGCTCGCCCAATACATCCAGCTGTACTACGCCGGATATCTCACGCTTGACGACCTGAAGAACTTCCGAGGCGATGCGAACACCCGCACCCCCGGGCATCCCGAATACGGCCTGACTCCGGGACTGGAAATCACCACCGGACCGCTTGGGCAAGGCCTCGCCTCCGCCGTCGGATTCGCCTATGGCCAGCGTTACCAGCGCGGTCTGCTTGATCCGGACGCCCCGGCCGGCACATCACCGTTCGACCACAACATCTGGGTCGTATGCGGCGAAGGCGACGTCGAGGAAGGCGTCTCCGGCGAGGCGAGCTCGCTGGCGGGCAACCAGGACCTCGGCAACCTGTTCGTGATTTTCGACGCCAACCATATCCAAATCGAAGGTGAGACGCAGATCGCGTTCGCCGAGGATGTGCTCAAGCGCTACGAATCCTACGGCTGGTATACCGACGAAGTGAGTTTCATCCAGCCCGACGGCTCCTACAAAGAAGACGCCGAGGCGCTGGCCGAGGCGCTGCACAAGGCCGAGCAGGTCACCGACAAGCCGCACTTCATCAAGGTCGATACGCTGATTGCCTGGCCCACGCCTGGCAAGATCAACGACCCCTCCACCCACGGCGCATTGCTGGGACCGAAGGCAATCGCCGACCTCAAGGAACTGCTCCACTTCCACCCCGACCAGGACTTCCAGGTGGAAGCCGACGTGCTGGACCGCACCCGCGAAGTCGCCAAACGCGGTCAAGCCGCCCACGAGGAATGGAACCACCGTTACACCGCGTGGCGCGAAGCCAATCCGGACAAGGCCGCGCTCTACGACCGACTGGTCGCCGGCGAACTTCCCGAAGGATTCGATCAGGCCATTGACGAGCTCGAAGAAACCTACCGCGTGGGCAACGAAGTCGCCACGCGCATGGCGTCCGGAGCCGTTATCAACGCCATCGCCCCGGTGATGCCGGAACTGTGGGGCGGTTCCGCCGATCTGGGTGGGGCCAACCTGACCGACATCGACGGCGCAACCTCATTCGCCCCGGCGCGATACGCCACCCCCCAGCACCCTCAAGCCACGCCTTACGGTCGTCAGATGCACTTCGGCGTGCGAGAGTTCGCCATGGGCGCCATCACCAACGGCATCCTGCTCGGTTCGCTCACCCGCCCGTTCTCCGGCACATTCTTCCAGTTCGCCGACTACGAGCGTAGCGCCGTGCGTCTTGCGGCGTTGATGGACATCCCGAATCTGTATGTGTGGACGCATGACTCCGTCGGCCTGGGCCAGGATGGTCCTACGCACCAGCCCGTAGAGCATCTGGCTGCCTATCGCGCCATTCCCAACCTGGACGTGGTGCGTCCGGCCGACGAATACGAAACCGCCGAAGCCTATCGCTACTTCTTCGAAAAGCCCACCACGCACCCAACCGCCATGGTGCTCAGCCGCCAGCCGCTGCCCACGTTGGCCGCCACCGCCGAAAAAGCCCGCGAAGGCGTTAAGCACGGCGCCTACACGTTGGAGGAAGTCGAAGGCACGCCTGACGTGATTCTTATGGCCACCGGTTCGGAAGTGCAGGTGGCCTTGGAGGCCGCCAAAACGCTGACCACCGAGGGAATCAAGGCTCGCGTGGTCTCCATGCCGTCCATGGAATGGTTCGATCAGCAGAGTGCCGAATACCGCGACTCCGTGCTGCCCCCGAACGTGTTCGCACGCGTGTCGGTCGAAGCCGGATTGGCCCAGCCGTGGCACAAGTACCTCGGATCGTTCGGCCGGGCCGTTTCCGTCGAGACCTTCGGTCTGCAAGGCGAAGGCCTGCAGAACCTCAGGGACCTCGGAATCACCGCCGAGCATGTCGTCGAGGAGGCCAAGGCCTCGATCAAGGCGGCCTCCATCATCGGCTGACATCTCCCAACCGGCTGACATACCGACCAACCAACCAGTCAGCCGAAGGCCAGCCATTCGCGCCCGGCACCGCCTCATCGCGGGCCGGGCGCCTTTATGCAACTGCGTGCAAACAGACGGCATTCTGCGCAAACCATCGAGATATACTCGAGATATACTAAGTTTCTGTTGTTTCTCGATAACCGCAATCAGCGCCGGATCTTCATGCGGCATGAAAAGGAGGGCCGTGGTGGGTCAGAACAAGCGCGACATCGCCTATGAGTATCTGCGCAAACAGATTGTGTTCTGCACGCTCAAGCCAGGCGATTTCATCGACGAACGGCAAATCACCGAACAGCTCGGCATCAGCCGCACCCCCGTACGCGAGGCTATCACCAAGCTTGCCGAGGAAAATCTTGTCACTATCTTTCCCCGCAAAGGCATCGTCGTCAGCCAGATATCATTCAGTGACCTGCGCGAAATGATCGAATGCCGCCTGCTTGTGGAGCCTTATCTGATACATCAGACGTTCGCCCAGCTGGACACCGCGGCATTGCAGGCGCTCCGTGACAGAGTCGAGGAAAAGGGCTCGGCCACCGGCGTCGACGCGGATGCCATCGAAGACGATTTCGATTATGCCTTCCACATGTACTTCGCCAAACGCGCGGGCAACCATTATCTGGAGGGGCTCATGTCCACGCTGCTGGCGCTCAGCCAACGCAGCCGTATTTTCCTGCCCTGGTCGCCGGAAAGAGTGTCCGAAGCCTCCAACGAGCACATCGCAATCATCGATTGCGCATTGGCCGGCGATGAGGAGGGCACAACCGAGGCGATCCGCGCACATCTCATCCACTCACGAGACGCCTATACGCAGGTATTCAAATCACACAGCGATTTCTTCCGCATCTGAAATCGGTCGGCGTGGATGGAATACAATGAGCAACACAATCTGCGACACCGCGTAAACCACACGGCACCGCATCGCATATGAGGAGCGACGACGATGTTTGAACCCACCAACGAATACCATCCCAACCCCGGCCGCTACGAGGGCATGACCTACAACCGCTGCGGCGACTCCGGCCTCAAACTGCCGGCCGTCTCGCTCGGCTGCTGGCACAACTTCGGCGACATCACGCCATACGAGCGCATGAAGGAGCTCACGTTCACCGCCTTCGACCACGGCATTACCCACTTCGACCTGGCCAACAACTACGGCCCGGAGCCGGGCAGCGCCGAGAAAAACGTGGGCCGACTGATCCGCGAATACTTCAAGCCGTACCGCGACGAGCTCATCATCAGCACCAAGGCAGGCTACGAGATGTGGTCCGGCCCGTACGGCGACTGGGGCTCGCGCAAGTATCTGCTCGCCTCGCTCGACCAGAGCCTGACCCGCCTCGGCCTGGACTATGTGGACATCTTCTACCACCATCGCCCCGACCCCGAAACCCCGCTCGAGGAGACTATGGGCGCGCTGGCGAGCGCCGTGATCAGCGGCAAGGCGCTGTACGTGGGCCTGTCGAACTACGACGGCGAACGACTGGAGCAGGCGGCGGAGATTCTGTCCGATCTGCGCGTGCCGTTCGTCATCAACCAGAACTGCTACAACATCTTCGACCGCACGGTGGAGCGCAACGGATTGAAGGACACCGCCGCGCGTCTGGGCAAGGGCATCATCACGTTCTGCCCGCTGGCGCAGGGCATGCTCACCAATCGTTACCTGAACGGCATTCCCGCCGATTCGCGCATCAAGTCGGACGGACGCTTCCTGCAGGCCGACGCGCTGAGTGAGTCGAAGCTGAACGCGATTCGCGCGCTTAACGATCTGGCCGCGCAGCGCGGGCAGACGCTGGCCGAGATGTCGCTCGCTTGGCTGCTGCATGACGGCGTCGTCACTTCGGTGCTGGCGGGCGCGTCGAAGCCCGAGCAGATTCTCGACAATATCGGCGCGCTGAACAACACGACGTTCACCGACGAAGAGCTGCGCCTAATCGACGAGATCTCGCAGAAAGCCTAGTAACCGACTTGAGTGGAGTAGGGGGACTGCTGCACGGGCATGCCGCGCATCTCCTGCGCCATCTGCATCAGGCGCGCGATACGCTCTTCGGTCGGCGGGTGGGTGGAGAACAGCTTGGAGAAGCCCTGCGCAGAGAAGGGATTCGCGATCATCATCGAAGAGACCGACTGCGTAGCCGCGGTTTTGCGCATCGGTGTGGCCTGCGCGCCGTAGGAGATTTTGTTGAGCGCGGAGGCGAGCGCCTCGGGGTCGCCGGTGAGCACGCTGCCGTCTTCGTCGGCGTCGAATTCGCGGGTGCGCGAGATGGCCATTTGGATAAGCGAGGCGCCAATCGGTGCGAGAATCGCACTGAGCAGCACGCCGATCAGCCCAAACGCGCCCGAACTGTTGTCACGGCTGTCGCGCGAGCCGCCGCCGAAATACATCAGCGAATACCCCAAATAGGTAATCACCGTGGCCATGGCGGAGGCGATGGCCGAGGTGAGGATGTCGTGGTTGTAGACGTGCATCAGCTCATGCCCCAGCACGCCGCGCAGCTCGCGACGGTTGAGGATCTGCAGGATGCCCTGCGTGCAGCAGACGGCGGCGTGACGCTCGTTGCGGCCGGTGGCGAAGGCGTTGGGACTGGCCGTGGGCGCGATGTAGATGCGCGGCATCGGCTTGCCCGCGGTGGCGCTCAATTCGCGCACGATGGCGTAGATTTCGGGGGCCTCACGCTCGGAGACTTCGCGCGCGCCCATCGAGGCGATGGCGAGTTTGTCCGAAAACCAATACGAGCCGAATGTGGTGATTAATCCGATGACGATGTAGATGCTCAGTGTGCTGCGCTGGCCGCCGGTGGCCCACCAAATCAGCATGATGACGCCCCACATCAACGCGAATAACAGCGTTGTTTTCAGACCGTTGTAATGGCCGTGCACCTGCGTTTTCCCATACATAGGGCTCAGCGTAAAGAGCGCGGCTGGAAGTTATCTGAATATCAGCTCACAGCGGGAATAGGCCGCCCGCCACCACTCTCCGTCATCCTGAGCGGAGGGCGCAGCCCGGAGTCGAAGGATCTCGCGCACTGGTCACTGGTGTGAAATCCTTCGACTCCGCTACGCTCCGCTCAAGATGACGGAGGAATCAGAATTAACGCGAGCCGAATCAGGCGTGGGCCAGAGCGCGCATCTGATCGGGGTCGATGACCTTCTTGTGCTCGCGGCCTTCCTTCGCGCCCTCGGCGCGCTCGTAGGCGTCGACCTTCTTCCAGCCGGCGAAGTCGATCGGCTTGACGCCACGGCTTTCCAGCAGACGGTCGATGGACTCGGGATCGCGGTCCTCGGCCACGCGGCCACCCTCGGCGGCCTTGGCCAGATCCTCCAGCATATTGGTCACGATGGCGAGCGCGTCGGACTTGGTGGAGCCGATCAGACCCACCGGGCCGCGCTTGGCCCAACCGGTGGCATACAGACGCTCGCGCACCTCGCCGCCGGCGGCTTCGGTGGTGATGCGGCCGTCGCCGTTGGCGTTGGCCAGATGCGCGCCCTTGCCGTCGTAGGCGATGCCGGGCGCTTCGGCGGGCTGGTAGCCGATGGCGTGGTACACGGCCTGCACCGGATAGTCGGTGAATTCGCCGGTTCGGCTCATCACGCCGTCGGCGCTGGTTTCGGTGCGCTCCACGCGGATCGCGACCACCTTGCCGTCCTCGCCCAGCACCTCGGTGGGGGCGGAGTTGAAGTGCACATAATACTTGCGGTCGGCGGGATTGCCTTCGAAGTCGACGTCGCCGTCGTCCTCCATATCCAAGGCCATCTCGCGGATGGTGAACAGCTCCTCGACCATCTGGCGGGTGAGCTTGTCCTTGCCGGCCACCTCGATGGTCTCCTCGTCGAGGTCGAAATCGTCCTCGTCGATGATGAGCTGCACGCCGGGCAGCTTCTCCATCTCACGCAGCTCCTGCACGCTGAACTTGGCCTGGGCCACGCCGCGGCGGATGAACAGATGCAGCTCCTTGGCCTGGTTCTTGCCGATGCCCTCGTAGACGTTGTCGGGAATATCGGTTTTGGCCTTGAGGTCGTCGGCGTTGCGCACGAGTTCGCGGGCCACGTCCATAGCCACGTTGCCGCCGCCGATCACGGCGACCTGCTCGGCGGTCAGCGGCCATTCGCGCGCGCCCATGGGGTAGCCGTCGTACCATTCGACGAACTTGGCCGCGCCGTACACGCCGTCGAGGTCGGCGCCCGGCAGGTTCAGCGGCTTGTCCTTAATCGCGCCGGTGGCGAACAGCACGGCGTCGTAGCGGGCGAGCAGTTCGTCCAGCGTCACGTCCTTGCCGAACTCCACGTCGCAGTACAGGTGGATGTCGGGGTTGTCGAGCGTCTTCTCGAGCGCGTCGGCGATGAATTTGATGGACGGATGGTCGGGGGCCACACCGTAGCGGACCAGGCCGAACGGCACGGGCAGCTTCTCGAACAGGTCGATGCGCGCCTTGGTGCCCAGACCCAGTTCCTCGCCAAGCTTGCCCAGCTGGCGCAGGAAGATATCGGAGGAGTAGACGCCGGCGGGACCGGCGCCGATAACGGCAATGCGAAGTTCAGTATTCTCAGTCACGTTGTACAGACTAACGCAAGCCGGCCCCGCTGAACAGAGCCTAACGCCACTTCCCACAAGAAATCGCCACGCCTTGCGACGGTCGTGGCCGATGCCGGTCAGTCGCGGTCGATAAGCACGGTCAGCGCCCACAGGATGCTCACCACATCAATGGCCTCCTGCAGGAACGCGCCCAACACCACCGGAATCAGGTTGAACGCGGCGGCGATCATGCCGACCAGTGCCAGCCCGAGTCCGAGCAGCACGGCCTGCAGCATCACACGACGGGTGCGGCGGGCGATGGCGATGGCCCGCGGCACGGCGGCGATGTCGTCGTTCATAATCACCACTTGGGCGGATTCGGAGGCCGCGGTCGATGTGCCGTCGGTGATGGCCATGCCGATGTCGGCGGCGGCGAGCACGGGAGCGTCGTTGACGCCGTCACCCACCATCATCGTCACCGCATGCCGCCGCGATTTGCCATCGCCTCCGCGATCGGATCCGGGGGCCGCACCGGTCACGTCGTCAGCCGCACCAGCCACGGACACAACTGACGAAGTGGCCGCGCGCACCGCGTTGACCTTGTCTTCGGGGAAGAGTTCGGCCTGCACATCGTCGATTCCCACCTCGCTGGCAATGATGCGGGCCGAAGCGGCTTTGTCGCCGGTGAGCATGGTGAGCGACTCCACGCCCAGCGCCCGCAACTGCTCCAGCGCCCGCTTCGCATTGGCGCGCGGCACGTCGCGCAGCACGATGCGCGCGATCAGCTGCCCGTCAACGGACACGTACGCAGCCATCTCGTCGGAGGCGAGCGCGCCGAACCGCCCGCGTATGGCCGCAGACGACGTCTCGCGAAGCTCGGTTCGCGCCACACGGTCTGTAGTCACGCGGTCCGCCGCCACAGGCTGGAATCCGTCCTGCGATTCGTTGGCGAAAGCCAAGCGCCCCACACGCACCCGATGTCCGTTGACTTCGCCGCTCACGCCCTTGCCGGAGTCCTCCACGATATTGGTGACCACCGGATAGTCGCGGCCGTGCCCGGGCAGCCCTCCGTCCGGGCATCGGCGCTGCCCGTCGGCGAAGCGCTGGTTGAGCCGCGCCATCGCATCCAATCCGGCCTTGGCGATGCCTTTGGCGAGGATGTGCACGGAATAGTTCTCCACCACGCCGGCCATCATTAGCACATGGTCCTGGTTGAGGCGCGTGCTCACGCCCGGCAGCATCTCCACGCGCACCACCTGCGGCTGTTTGACGGTGAGCGTGCCGGTTTTGTCGAAGAACACGTGCCCCACGCGGCCGAGCGTCTCCAGCACGTCCTGCGTTTTGATCAGCACGCCGGCTTTGGCGAGGCGTCCCGTGCCGGCCACGTAGGCCACCGGTGCGGCGATCAGCAGCGGGCATGGGGTGGCGAGCACCAGCACCTGGGCGAATCGCGTGGGCGTGCCGGCCATCGCCCAGGCCACGCCGGCGATAATCAGCGCGAGGATGGTGAACGGCACGGCGAGCCGGTCGGCGGTTTTCACCACGGCCGGGCGCGATTCCTGCGCGGCGGCGACCAGCGACATAATCCGTTGGTATTGCGATTCCTTGGCGACCTGCGTGGCGCGCATGGTGAGTGTGGTGGAGCCGTTGACCGCGCCCGACATGACGCGCGCGCCCGCGAAGATCTCGCGCGGTACGGGCTCGCCGTTGATGTTGCTCAGGTCGAGCGTGGCGGAGCCGGACAGCAGCTCGCCGTCCACGGGCACGGTTTCGCCCGGCAGCACGATGATCACGTCGCCGAGCGCCACATCGTCGACTGGTACGGTGCGGAAATGCGCGTCGCGGGCGCGCGTGGCGGAGGCGCGGCCTGATGCGGCCGCGCCATGTGCGTCGCGCACGGAATTTGGCTCTGTGATTCCCGCTCCACGCCGGCGCATATCCGCGATATGAGCGTCGGCGACCGCGGTTTCGCAGGCCTGCGTGCTGCGGGCGGTGATCGCGCAGGTTTCGTCTCCGGGGGCGACGGGGCGGAATTCGCCGTGCCTCGCGCCGATGTTACGGGCCGGTTTGGCGCCAGTCTTCGCACCCGCACCTACGCCAGGCAGCGCGGCGATATGCGCGGTGACCGGCGCGGCCGCCATCAGCGCGGTCAGGTTGCTTTCGGCTTTGGATTGGGCGTATTCCTCGATGGCCTCGCCGGACGAGATCATCAGCACCACGGCCCAGCTGGCCCAATATTCCTGCACGGCGACGGTGGAGAGGATCGCGATGACGGCGAGCACGTCGACGCCGACGATGCCGTGGCGTAGGTCATCCACCATGCCGATCACCGTGTCCACCACCGTATAGGCGACGAGCGCGATCACCACCCACTGCCCCAGCGAGGGGTTGACAGGCAGGAGCCCAAGGAATGGCACGGACTCGCCCCACGGACGGTAGTCCCACAGCAGGAAAAGAGGAATCGCCGCCAGAATCGTGATGGGCAGCAACGGAACGCTTTTGGCTATCTCAATGGCCTTGCGCATCTGGTCTCCTTACGTCGTTTTGGGGTCGTTCGCGTGCCATGCGTCGACCCCGCATGTGCACGCCTTGTTAAACCCATCGCAAGCCCGCTTCAGACGGACGCTCGCGATACACGGCGTAAGAATGTTCGTTTATGCTGCACCAACGGTACCAGCACCCGTCCCACGGCGCAAGCCCCGGCAATGCTGGCGGTACGAGATCCTTCGACTCCGCCTGACGGCTCCGCTCAGGATGACAAGTAAGTGAGAACACCGTACTCAGGATGACGTCGATGATAGTTATTCGTCATGCTGAGCGGAACGCAGTGAAGTCGAAGCATCTCCACAGGGTGTCACCACTTCAGGATGATGCGGAAACCACCCCGCCAAAAACGCAGAAAGGCGGCCGGCGACGTGGGGTCGCTGGCCGCCTTTCGGGCGGATTGGGGCGGTTCATGCCGTCAGTGCCGGTTGGCTGGTGACAGGCCGCCTTTGGAGCGGGAACCGAGGCTTGGGTTTACCACAGACCGAAGGGGTTGCTCTGGTTGCCGTAGCCGTTGCTGCCGCTACCGTCGCTGCCATCGCTGCTGTCGCCGTCGCTCTGGCCGTTCTGGCCGCTTTCGCCGCTCTGGCTGCTCGATTCGGACCTGTTGGAGCCGGTTACGGCGTCCTCCTCCTGGTCGAGCGTCACGTTCACGTCCATGGTGTTGCCGTTGCGCACGATGGTGAGCGTCACCTCGTCGCCCATGGCGGCGGCGCGAACGTATCCGAGCAGCGAGTACAGGTTGTTCACCGCATTGCCGTTGTAGGCCACGATGGCGTCACCCTCCTGCAGGCCGGCCTGGTCGGCAGGACCACCGGAGACGACCGCCGAACGGGAGGCCGAGCTGGTGATCAGCGCGCAACCGCGGGTCACGCCATCGGCTTCGACCGTGGAGGACGAGACGGTCACGCCCAACGCCACGTGGGTGACCGAACCGGTTTCGAGGATCTCGTTGGTCACACGCTCGACCAGGTTGGACGGAATCGCGAAGCCGATGCCGATCGAGCCGGAGGACGAGCTGGACGAGCTGGCCGTGGCGATCGACGAGTTGATGCCGATCACCTGGCCGGCCGCGTTGAAGGTCGGGCCGCCGGAGTTGCCGGGGTTGATGGCCGCGTCGATCTGCACCGCGTTGGTCACGATCTGGGCGTTGCTTTCGTCGTCCATCACGCTCACCGGGCGGTTCAGGGCGGAGACGATGCCCGTGGTGGCGGTGTCGTCATAGCCCAGCGGGTTGCCGATGGCCATCACGTCCTCGCCCACCGCGAGCTGGTCGGAGTCGGCGAATTCCACGCCCTTCAGACCGCTCGGCGGGTTGTCGAGCTTGATCACCGCAAGATCGGTGGTCACGTCGGTGCCGACCAGCTTGGCGGAGTAGATCGTGCCGTTCGCCAGCGTCACCTGAATCTGCTGCGCGCCGGAGACCACGTGATTGTTGGTCACGATATTGCCCTCGCTGTCGAGGATCGCGCCCGAGCCTTGGGCGCTGCCGCTTTCCGTGGCGACCTGAATGGCGACCACGGAGTCGGAGACCTCGCTGGCCACGGTCTTCCAGTCGGGCGCCTCGCCGGTTTTCGCCGTGGCGGTTCCGGAGCCGGACTTATTCGACGTGACGCTTGTCAGGGAGCTGGAGGCCGGAACCGTCACCCAACCGCCGGTGATGGCCGCGTATCCCAAGCCCAGGCACAGCGCGGCGGAGACCAGTGCGGCAACCACTGCGATCGTCACGCTTTTCACCGTGCCGCTGGCCGCGTGAGGACGGGAGCCGCCCGGCTGGGCCGCGTTCTGCGGCATGCCGCCCTGCGGGGGAACCGCACCACCGGTCGGGGTGCCGGTCTGCTGGGGACGCTGGTTCTGCGGATTGAAGAAGGGGTTGCCGTTACCGGCGTTGACGTACGGGTTGCGGTTGCCCTGCGCGCCAGACTGCTGCTGGGGCTGACCAAACCCGAAAATCGAGGTCGGGGCGCCGGTCTGCTGAGGCTGACCGTTGGTCGACGCTCCCTGCTGGCCCGCCTGGGTGGTTTGCGTGGGGGCGGGGCCATACGCGCCGTATTCGGGCGCGGGGCGATACTGCTGGGTGGGCGTATCGATGGTCGGCGCGGAGGACACGACGGTCTGTTCACCCGCCGCCGCGGCATAATCCGGGGTGTCGGACGCGGCCGGCGTGCCCTGCGCCTGATCCGTGGCGACCGGCGTGCCCATGGGAACGGTGTTCTCCACGGGGTCGATCGACACGGTGTGTTCGTTGGATGCGTTCTGTTCGTTCTGCGAAGCGGCGCTCTCGTTCGGCGTCTGCTGGCCATCCGACGCGCCTGCGCCGGCGTTCCAGCGCTCGTTCTCCTCAGCCATGTGTGCTCCTTCATTCGTCGGCGGCAAAGTTTCCTTACATTCAGCAATCGGAGCCGCCGGCTTTCGATTTGCTACCTAAGAGTTAAGATAGCCGCTCTGGAAGTTTCCTGAATGTTCATTGGGAGAAGAAAGCGAAACATCCTCAAGCAAGATGAGCATGTCGGAAAAAGCCGCTTGACACCGCACGTAAGCCCTCCACAATCCTTGGAATCATGCGGATTCTCGCTTCACACCAACCTTACTGTGAGCTGCCCCACACCAGCCCGTACCATCACACTTCAGCCACAAATCACACGCATATCGCAGCGAAAACCAGACTTTCGTACAAGACGTTCGCTTAAAGTGAAGCCTATGACCGACTTCCTGAACCAGCCCATCGGCGCAGCCCCCGGCCAGCCGGGCGACCGCTCCGCATTCTCATTCGAAACCATCACCCGCCTGCCTGACGCCCCCGAGGGCAAAGGGCGAGGCGGCGCGCGCTACGGGCGCACCGGCATCATCCACACGCCTCATGGAGACATCCGCACCCCCGCCTTCGTGCCGGTGGCGACACAGGCCGCGATGAAAGCGGTGCTGCCGGAGACCATGAGCCAGCTCGGCGCGCAATGCCTGCTCTCCAACGCCTTCCACCTGTTCGAGCGACCCGGCGAGGACTTGCTCGACGCGGCCGGCGGCCTGGGGCGGTTCATGAACTGGAGCGGCCCCACCTTCACCGATTCGGGGGGATTCCAGGTGCTTTCGCTCGGGTCGGGCTTCAAAAAAACGCTGGCGATGGATGTGACCGGCATGAAGTCGGATGATGTGATCGCCGCGGGCAAGGAGCGACTCGCCTTCGTGGACGAGGATGGCGTCACCTTCAAATCCCCGTTGAACGGCGACAAGCACCGCTTCTCCGCGGAGATCTCGATGGGGATCCAGCACAAAATCGGCGCGGACATCATGTTCGCCTTCGACGAGCTGACCACGCTGATGAACACACGCGGATACCAGGAGGAGTCCGTGGAGCGCACCTACCGTTGGGCGCAGCGCTGCGTGGCCGAGCATGAGCGGCTCACCGCCGCGCGCCTGGGCAAGCCGTATCAAGCGCTGTACGGCGTGGTGCAGGGCGCGAACTACGAAGATCTGCGCCGGCGGGCCGCTGGGCAGATCGCCTCGCTTGACTTCGACGGCGTGGGCATCGGCGGCGCGTTGGAAAAACGCATCATCGGCGACATCTGCGCGTGGATCTGCGACGCGATGCCGGAAAACCGGCCGCGTCACGTGCTCGGCATCGCCTCGGTGGACGATATCTTCGCCTGCGTGGAGAACGGCGGCGACACCTTCGACTGCGTGGCGCCGGCACGATGCGGGCGCAACGGCGCGATCTTCACGCGACACGGGCGGTATAACGTCAAGCGCGCCGAGTTCAAAACGGATTTCGGACCGCTGGAGGACGGCTGCGAGTGCTATACGTGCCAGCATTATTCGAAGGCGTATGTGGACCACTTGCTGCGCGCCCGCGAATTCAACGGATTCACATTGGCGACGATCCACAACGAGTATTTCTTCATCAAACTGCTCGACGATATTCGCGCCTCGATCGATGGCGGGTATTTCGAGGAGTTCCGCGACGAATCGCTGGCGCACTTTTATGGAGCGTAGCGGGAGGCCGGCTCGCGTCGCGCGCTTATGATTTTCCTTTGGAAAATCGGCGGACTATGGATGGCTCCGCCGGCACGAAAGCCCACAGGGCTTTCTCTACGGCCGGCTCGCGTCGCGCGCTTATGATTTTCCTTTGGAAAATCGGCGGACTATGGATGGCTCCGCCGGCACGAAAGCCCACAGGGCTTTCTCTACGGCCGGCTCGCGTCGCGCGCTTATGATTTTCCTTTGGAAAATCGGCGCGCGACACGCCAATTTGCACATGTTCTTTAATGATGGTAAATTGTCCCCTTGTCTGCGAGTGTGGCGGAATGGTAGACGCGCTGTCTTCAGGTGGCAGTGAGTGTATGCTCGTGGGGGTTCAAGTCCCCCCACTCGCACCAGATAAAAACCCGAGTTGTTTCGACAGCTCGGGTTTTTTCTTTTCCCGACGGACCGCCCATCCCGACAGACCCGCGCAATCCGCCGCCAACAAGCGCGACGCAGAGTCTTTACATAGCCACGCTATCGTGTCCACAGCACGCCATGCGTGATACGCCATACGCCAAGCGCGGCAAGCCCGCCCTAGCCGATACCCGGCGATTGACTTGACCTCCCCATGCGTGCACGCCATACGCCATGCGTAGCGGCCCGTTCACCCGCGCGGGGAAGGAGACATCATGAACACGACCACCCGCGACGCGCTGTTTTTGCTTGTGCTGTTCGCCGCCAACACGATTCAGGCGGTCACCGGATTCGCCGGTACCGTGCTGGCCATGCCGGCCTCGATGATGCTCATCGGCGCGGATGAGGCGCGGGTGGTGCTCAACGCCATGGCCCTCATCTCCTGCCTGTGGCTGGGTGTGCAACATCGCCGCCATATTCGCTGGCGCGAACTCGCCAGCATGGTTGGATTCATGATGGTGGGCATGGCCGTCGGCCTGCTGCTGTATCACGCTCTGCCGCTCGCCCCGCTGCAGCGGCTGTACGGCCTGTTCATCATTGCCGTCGCGCTCAAGAATCTGCTGATCCCATCCACGCGCGAACCCCGCTCGTGGATGATGACTGTGATTCTGCTGGGTTCGGGGGTGATTCATGGCCTGTTCGTCTCGGGCGGCGCGTTGCTGGTGGTGTACGCGGCTGCGCGTCTGAAAGACAAGGATGAGTTCCGCGCCACCGTCGCCTGCGTCTGGGTGGTGCTCAATACAGTGATGGGCGCGCAGCAGGTCGCCGCCGGCGAATGGACGACGCATGCTCTGGTGATCACCGCCGCGAGTCTGCCGGCGCTGGCGCTGGCCGTGTTTCTTGGCAACCGCCTGCAGCGGCGCATCAGCCAGCGCGCGTTTCTGACGCTGACCTACGTGCTGCTCGCCATCTCCGGAGTCTCGATTCTGTTCTGAACAGCCCCAAGGAAAGGAGCCCGTATGTCCGTCCGATTGAAGGATTTGGTCAACCAAGCCAGAAGCCAAGGCCACGACATCGCACTGGTCGCAGGCGCGGACGGGCTCGACCATGCCGTGCGCTGGGTGCATATGGTGGAGAACGAGGAGATCGCGGGGTTTCTGGAGGGTCAGGAAATCGCCTTCACCACAGGCATCGGCCTCGAATCGCAGGAGGATCTCGTAGGGCTGACCCGCAGCGCGTACGATTCCGGCGCCAGCGGCATCGTGGTGAACGTCGGTCCTTTCATCCACCAAATCAGCCCTGAAGCGGTACGCTTCTGCAACGAGCGCGCCTTCCCGATGTTCCGCGTGCCGTGGAGCGAGCATATGGCGCAGATCATGCACCTGTTCAGCCTGTCCATCACCATGAGCGAAAAGCACAATATGGAGTTGGCCGCCGCTTTGGAGAACGCGATGTTCATGCCGGCGCGCGAGGACCTGTATCTCGAGACCATGGAACGCAGCGGATTCGGCAAGGACTGGAACTATTGCGTCGCCGTGTTCGAAGTGTGCGACGAACGTGGCGAGCAGGTGCCCCGCGCGCGGATGGAGGCCTGCGCCGCCCGCATCGAAACGCTGCTGACCAGCCGCCAATGGCATGCGGTGCCGCTGACCGTCGGCGGCCGCATCGCGTTGGTGTTCGCCCGATGCGATATCGGCACGGTGAGCGACATGGCCCAGGCGGCGATGGACGTGTGCGCTGGGCTTGTGGGGGATGACGCCCGCATATTCGTCGGCGTGGGCAAGGTGACGAGATCCGCCCGTTGCATCGGCAAAAGCTACCGTCAGGCGCTTGCGTTGGAACGGCTGCAGTGGCTGCATGGCGCGGACGGCGAGCCGTTTTTATACGATGACGCCGGCACCGACAAGTTGCTGCTTTCCGTCAACGATCCGGAGATCCTCTCCGACTATTACGACACCACGATAGGCCCGCTGGCCAAACACGACCAGCTCAACGGCGGGGACCTTGTGGAGACGCTGCGCAATTACCTCGCGTTCTCGGGAAGCATCAAGGAAACCGGCGAGCGCATGTTCGTGCACCGCAACACAGTGAGCTACAAATTGGGCAAGATCCAGGATCTGTTGGGCGTGAATCTGTCGGATTTCCGCACGCGCGAGGAGCTGTCAATCGGATTTCGGGTCAAAGAGCTGCTTGATTGCGTGCCCACGGAGGGCATAGGCGGCGCCTCCCACGGAACGGCCGTCTAGCATCCAATGGCGTTTGTGCCACAGCACAAACAACCTTAGGCGCTGAATCGTTGTTGGCGCTTCCGATCCTTCCTAGACTGCAAATCAGATCAAGGAAATCACACATTTTCTTGAACCTGCAGAACCACATTGGGGACATCACAGCATACCGAATTTATGCATAACGCATATTCCGACATATCTGTGGCCACCCCATCACGGAAGGAACGATTATGGAAAAGCTCACAGGTGAGGAAGTCGCCGCCCTGCATCGCGACCACGTCATGCAGTCCTGGCACAAGCAGGGCGAAACCGCCCTGCCGATCAAGCGGGCCGAAGGCATCTATTTCTGGGATTACGACGGCAACCGCTACGCCGACATGAGCTCCCTGCTCGTATGCTCCAACCTCGGCCACGAGCTGCCCGAAATCGTGGACGCGATCAAACAGCAGGCCGACACGATGTGCTTCATGTCGCCCGCCTACGCCTCCGAACCGAAATCACGACTGGCCAAAATGCTGGTTGATCTCGCCGGAGCCGACTTCTACCAGCGCGTGTTCTTCACCAACGGCGGCACGGACGCCAACGAGAACGCCATCAAAATGGCCCGCATGGTCACCGGCAGGCCGAAGATCTTCTCCTGCTACCGCTCCTACCACGGTTCGACCCTCGGCTCGGCGAACGCCTCAGGGGATTGGCGCCGCTTCGCCGCCGAAATGGGCGGCACCGCGCCGGGCTTTGTGCATTTCATGAATCCGAACATGTATGAGGATGGATACACGCGCGGCGTGGACGACGAGGCCGCCACCGCCGCCTATCTGCGCCGGCTCGACGAACAGCTGCAATACGAAGGCCCCGACACCGTGGCCGCGATCCTCATGGAGTCCATCGTCGGCGCGAACGGCGTGATTCTGCCGCCCAAGGGATATATGGAAGGCGTGCGAGCCCTGTGCGACAAGTACGGCATCCTTATGATCTGCGACGAGGTGATGGCGGGCTTCTACCGCACCGGCACGGCGTTCGCATGGCAGAATTTCGATCTGAAACCCGACATCTTCACCTTCGCCAAAGGCGTGACCTGTGGCTATGTGCCGCTGGGCGGAGTCGTCGTCTCCAAGGCGGTCTCCGACTATTTCACCGACCATGTGCTGCAGTGCGGACTGACCTACTCTGGCCACACGCTCGCCTGCGCCGCCGGCGTGGCAGCCGTCAATTATTACCTCGACCACGATATCGCCGCGCACGTCAAGGAGATGGAAGGCATCCTCAAACCCTTCCTCGAAAGCATGGCGGCCAAACACCGCTGCGTGGGCGAGGCCCGCTGCATCGGACTGTTCGCCGCGCTGACCATCGTGCGCGACAAGGAGACGCGCGAGCTGATGGCGCCGTACCACGCGCCCAGCAGCGTCATGCCGCAGATCATGGGCCGTCTGATGAAGCAGGGTTTCGCCACCTTCGGCCGCGAAACCAACGTGAACATCTGCCCACCGCTGACGATCACCGCCGAGCAGCTGAGGCAGGAGCTCCCCAAGCTCGACGAGACGCTCACGTGGGTCGACGAGAACCTGTGCGACTGACGGGAGCCGAACATGCTATGGGATTATGAGCAGCCGGTGGTCATTCGATTCGGCCGCGGGAGGGTCTCCGAAATCGCGGATGTGGCCCAATCCCACGGGTGGGAGAACGGACTGATCGTCACCTCCGAGCATTTCGCGCACGACGGCACGGCGGCGCGCCTCATTGAGTCGTCCGATGGACGGCTGACGGCCACGTTCAGCGATTTCTCCCCCAATCCGGACGTGACGCAGGTGGATGCCTGCGCGGCGCTCATCCGCGAGCGCGGCCACGGATTCGTGGTGGCGATGGGCGGCGGCAGCGCGATGGATTTGGCGAAGGCCGCGGCGAGCATCGCCCTGACCGACGATTCCATCGCCGACTATCACGGCACCGGCAAGGCGCTGCTGTCCGAACATCTTCCTCTGATCGCGGTGCCGACCACCGCCGGCACCGGCAGCGAGGTCACCTGCGTGGCCGTGCTCACCAACCGCGCGCTCGGCAGGAAGGCACCGATCGTCTCGCCCGGCTTCTTTCCAGCGGTTGCGATCGTCGACCCGGAATTAACCGTTTCCATGCCGGCGAAAGTCACCGCCTCCTGCGGCATGGACGTGCTCAGCCAGGCGATCGAGGGGTACTGGAGCAAGGGGCATCAGCCGATTTGCGACGCCTGTGCCACACACGCCGCCAGACTGGTGTTCGAATATCTGCCGCGCGCCGTCGCCGACGGCCATGACATGCAGGCGCGCGAGAAGATGTGCGAGGCGTCGCTGATCGCCGGTTTGGCGTTCACATTGCCGAAGACCACATCCTCGCACGCCTGTTCCTTCCCGCTGACCAACATCCACGGCATTCCCCACGGCGAGGCCTGCGGACTGACGCTCGACTGGTTCGTGCGCGTGAATAAGGACGCGCAGCACGGTCGCGTGCAGGATTTCGCCCGCGCCTTGGACTTCGCCGACGCCGACGCGATGGCCGACGCGATCCACGATCTCAAAACGCGCATCGGCATGCGCACGGGATTGGCCGACCTGCGTTTGAACGACGGCCAGATCGCCGATCTGGTGCGCATCAGCCGCCATCCGAACCTGTACAACAATCCGGTGGATATCACCGACGACATGCTCGAGGACATGTATCGACATCTGGCGGCCATCGCCTGACCGAGGCCGCACGCGTCTCACCCATCCCACAGAGAGGAACCGACCATGGGCACGTTACGACTCAAACTCAAGAACACTCCACATGCGCTGCAGGCGCTGGTCTCGCTGGCGCTGCTCCTGCTCGTCTGGTGGGCGGCCACGGCCGCGGGATTGGTCAATCCGCTGTATCTGCCCGGCCCGGGCGATGTGTGGAGCGCGTTCGTCGAGGCGAATTCCTGCCGGCCGATGTCGGCTGGGTCGGATCGCATCGTATGCGGCGAACAGCAGTACTTCCTGTGGCAGCATCTGCTGGTGAGCCTGCAGCGTATCGGTATCGGCATGGCCTTGGCGATTGTGGTGGGCATGCTGATCGGATTCGTGCTCGCCGAGGTCTCGTGGATCAGCCGCATTGTGCTGCCGTACATCAATTTCGTGCGCGCGCTGCCGCCTCTGGGCTACATCGGCCTGCTCATCGTGTGGTTCGGCATCGGCGACACCACCAAAATCTGGCTGCTGTTTCTGGCCGCGTTCCCGCCGATCGTGCTCGCCACGCTTGACGGCATCAACGGCGTGAGCAGAGACCGGGTCAACTCGGCGCGGGCATTGGGCGCGGGCACATTCCAATCCTTCATGTTCGTGGTCTTCCCCAGCGCGCTGCCCTCGATTATGAACGGCATCCGACTGGCGGTCGGTTTCGCGTGGACCACCGTGGTCGCGGCGGAGCTCAACAACGGCATCCCCGGCATCGGCGCGCTGGCGTACCTCTCCGGCACCGAACTCAACACGCCGCTGACCATCGCCTGCATTTTCATCATCGGCATCGCCGCGCTGCTGCTGGACGGCCTGATTCAACTCATCACCAGACTCGTCACCCCTTGGGTGGGTCGGGACTGACGGAACGACACGACGGACGGAACGGACGACACAACACATAGCGCAGAACAGAGAGGGATATCATGCGACTTCCAGCCCACACCACCACTTCAATCCGACGTATCCGCCGCGCCTCGGCGGCCCTGGCCTCCGGCGCGATACTCACCGCACTGGCCGCATGCGGATCCATGCCCACCGCCTACGAGCTCGCCGGAGTCGACCCCAACGGAGCCGCGGGCGTCGAATGCCCAGTCGACTCGAACAGCGAGTTCACCGGCACGATCCGCATCGCATGGCAGGCGATTCCGAACGCTGACCTCATCGTCAAAGACATGGGGCTGCTGGAAGCGTGCCTGCCCCAGGCCACCATCGAATGGAGCCAGTTCAATTCGGGAGGCGACGTCGTGCAGGCGTTCGGCTCGCGCTCGATCGACATCGGTCTGATGGGTTCAAGCCCGGCCGTGCGTTCGGTGAGCGCTCCGCTGGATCTGCCGGTCGATATCGTGTGGATACATGATGTCATCGGCGACGCCGAATCGTTGGTCGCCAACGACGACTCGATCACGCAGGTCGCCGATCTCGCGGGCGCGAATATCGCGGTGCCGTTCGGCTCGACCTCGCATTTCAGTCTGTTGTCCGCGCTGGCGGACGCGGGCTTGTCGGAAACGGATGTGCATCTGATCAATCTGGACCCCGACAAAATGGCCGCGGCCTGGACGCGCGGCGAGATAGACGCGGCGTGGGTGTGGGATCCCGTGCTCTCCACGCTGCGCGACGACGGCGGGCATATCGTCACATCCTCGGCCCAAACCGCCCAGACCGGCGCCGCGACCTACGATATGGAGGTCGCGTCCGAAGAGTTCATCACCACCAACCCCGACGTGATGGAGATTTGGACGGCTGTGGAGGATTACGCGGCGGGACTGATCGCCGACGATCCCGACGGCGCGGCCGAGATGATCTCGTCGCAACTGGGTAACGATCCCGCTGATGTCGTGACGCAGCTCGAAGGCTACACATACCCGCGCGCCGGCGAGCAAAGCGACCTGTTCCACGGTGAGCTGGCGGACACGCTCAAAGACACCGCGGAATTCCTCAAAACGCAGAACAGCCTCGATGCCGTGAACGACGACTACGCCGACGCCCTGTACACCGACGCGATCGATGCGGTTGCCGCGGGCGACACGGCCGACGGGGAATAAGCAGCCCCACTTCCGCATCCGCACACGTTTATTTACGAAGGAGCTACGATGGCCAAGCACGACATGACCTGGGACGAGCAGGTCGAAAAGCAGTCCATGGACGCCAAAGGCGTGGCGGTCGACATCCGCGGCGTCAACAAACGGTTCACCACCGTGGAGGGCAACGAGGTCACCGCCCTGCGCGACATCAATCTGACGATCAACAAGCAGGATTTCATCTGCGTGGTCGGACGTTCCGGCTGCGGCAAAACGACGCTGCTCAACATGCTGGCGGGTTTCGAGAAGCCCTCCGACGGCGAGGTGGTGGCCGACGGCCGCGTCATCGACGGGCCGAGCCCGCGACGCGGAGTGGTGTTTCAGAAGCCGCCGCTGTATCCATGGCTCACCGTGCGCGGCAATGTCGAATTCGGCATGCGCATGCAAGGCGTCAACTCCCGGGAGCGCACGCAAACCGCCGAACATTATTTGGAGATGGTCGGACTTAAGGATGCGGGCGACCGCCGCCCATACGAGCTGTCGGGCGGCATGCAGCAGCGCGCGCAGATCGCCCGCGTGCTGGCGTGCGACCCGGATTTGATTCTTATGGACGAGCCGTACGGCGCCCTTGACGCGCTGACTCGAGAACGGTTGCAGAACGAGCTGCTGCGCATCTGGTTCGAAAAGCAGAAAACCGTGTTCTTCATCACGCACAGCGTCGACGAGGCGATTTTCCTCGCGACCCGCGTCATCGTGATGAGCGCGCACCCCGGCACGGTGAAAATGGACATCCCGATCACCATCCCACGAGACCCGTCCGACCCCAACAATATGGATAAGGTTCGCGCCGACCCCCGATTCGCCGAATTGCGCGACATGATCACCGCGGCCATCTACGAGCAGGACGACCAGAACGACTGAGAGCCGTCGGCGCTTGGGACTTGCCCCCATGCGCCGACGGCTAGTCATCCTCCAGCCCGGTGAGATAGCCCGAACCGCGCACCGGCGTGCGGCGCGAGGATTCCGTGGATTCGCGGATGATCATCGGGCATTCCACTGCGGTGACGCCATGATGCGGACGCCCGTGGATCGCGTCGATCAGCAGCCGTGCAGCGGTTTTGCCGATCAAGGCGATGTTGTTGTCGAACGTGGTCAACGTGGGGTGCGCATTGGTGCAGAACACATCCCAATTGTCATGTCCGACCACGGCGACGTCCTGCGGCACCCGGCGGCCAGCGGCAGCGAGGCCGCGCACCATGCCACGGGCGATTTCGTCGCTCAGACAGTACACGGCATCAAGCTGCGGGCAATCCCTCATCAGCAGCGTGACGGCCCGCTCGCCCCATTCCTCGCTCCACCGGTCCGCCAGCTGCGCCACCGGCTGCAGCCCGTACAGCAGAAAGGTCTCCAATGCGCCATGCGCGCGATCGCGTGACGCTTGGAACGATTCGGATCCGCCCACGATGGCGATGGCGTGCCGACCTTGGCCGATCAAATATTCGATGGCCTGCCGCCCGGCTCCGATGTTGTCGCACACCACGCTGCAGTCGCGTTCGTCAAAAGAGGGATCGTAGGTGTAGACCACCGGCAATCCCATGGTCACGTTCGGCGCGAGCGGCGGCCGCGGATTGGTGGTGTCGCCCACCACGATCAGCCCATCCACGCCATGCGCCGCCAATTGGTTGATATGGCTGCGTTCCAACGCCGGCTTGCCATGCGCGCTCATAAGCAGCGCGGCATGGTTGGAGGCGCCCAATGTGGATTCCGCTCCGACCAGCAGCGGCAGGGAGAACCGCCCGTTATGGTCGGAGGTGATCAGCCCCACCAGCCCGGAATGCGCGCGGCGTTCTTTGGAACCAGCTGATTTGCGATAGCCCAGATCGTCGGCGGTTTTGCGTACCAGCCGCCGCGTCTGCGCGCTGATTCGACCAGTGTCGGCGAGCGCCTTGGAGACGGTCGCCACGGAGACGTGCGCGGCTTTCGCCACATCCGCAAGAGTGACCTTCGTTTTCGATTCGATGGATGACGTTGCGCCATGTCCGGAGGCGGACATGCTAGTACGCGCGTCTGCCTTCCCATTGGCATGGGCCGCACGCGCTGCGCCCATGGGCATCTCATCGGCTGGCATAGCCCCATCCTACCGCGAGTTGGGAAAATTTTCGCAACCATGCGACCCACGCATACGAACATCGCGACTTTCATACGATGCAATCATCAACAACTTCACGCCGTCCGCATCCACGATATTGAGCCGGATGCGGACGCAACAGAGCAGTGCCGGCAACCGCTCACGCGCAGCAGCATGACAATCCCAAGAAAGGCGGCAACAGCATGGCCAAAGTCACCGTGACCTCACCATTCTGGAAGCAGTATCGCAACAACGTTGCCAACGAGGTGATCCCCTACCAGTGGGCGGTCATCAACGACGAGCAGCGCATCGACATCCCCGAGGACCCCTCCGGCGTTGAGGTCGAGGCTCTGAGCCACGAGTGGAGCCACGCCGTGCGCAACCTCAAGGTCGCGGCGGGCGACGTCAAGGCCGATTTCAACGGCATGGTGTTCCAGGATTCCGACGTGTACAAGTGGCTCGAAGAGGCCGCCTACGCGCTCGCCTACAACAACGATCCCAAGCTCAAAGCCCTGTGCGACCAGGTCGTGGACCTCATCGCCCGCGCCCAGGATGAGGACGGCTATCTGGACACCCCGTTCCAGATCAAGTCCGGCTCCTACGCGCGCCGTCCGCGTTTCAGCCAGATCCAGCAGAGCCATGAGATGTACGTCATGGGCCACTACATCGAGGCCGGCGTCGCCTACTGGGAGGTCACCGGCAACGAGCAGGCCCTCGACATCGCCCGCAAGATGGCCGACTGCCTCGACGCCAATTTCGGCGACGAGGACGGCAAGATCCCAGGCGCCGACGGTCACCCGGAAATCGAGCTGGCGCTCGCCCGCCTGTTCGAGGCCACCGGCGAGGAGCGCTACCTGAAGCTCGCCAAGTTCTTCATCGATGTGCGCGGCCGCGACCCCGAATTCTACGACAAGCAGAACAAGGCCGCCCGCGAATCCGGCGCCACCCCGATCTTCCCGCAGATGATCGCGTGGAGCCACGAGTACACGCAGACCGCCCGCACCATCCGCAAGCAGCAGACCGCCGAAGGCCATGCCGTGCGTGTGGCCTACATGCTCACCGGCGTGGCCCATGTGGCCCGTCTGACCCACGACAAGGAACTGCTCGACACCGCCCAGCGCCTGTGGGAGGATATCGTGCGTCGCCGCATGTACGTGACCGGCGGCATCGGCTCCACCCACGTGGGCGAGGCCTTCACCTACGACTACGACCTGCCGAACGACACCATGTACGGCGAATCCTGCGCCTCCGTGGGCATGAGCTTCTTCGCCCGCGAGATGCTGGACATCGCCATCAAGGGCGAATACGCCGATGTGCTGGAGAAGGAGATCTTCAACGGCGCCATCTCCGGCATCGCGCTCGACGGCAAGCACTTCTACTACGTGAACGCGCTTGAGGCCGATCCCGAAGCCAGCAAGCACAGCCCGGACCGCGCGCATGTGCTTATGCACCGCGCCGAATGGTTCGGATGCGCCTGCTGCCCGGCCAATATCGCCCGCTTCATCGCCTCCGTGGACCGCTACCTGTACACCGTGCGCGAGGACGAGCGTGTGATCGCCGCCCACCAGTTCATCGCCAACAGCGCCCAGTTCTTCGACGGCGTGACCGTCGACCAGCAGTCGAACTTCCCATGGGAGGGCGATGTGCGCTTCACCGTGCAGGTGCCGGAAGGCGCCAAGCCGGTCAAGTTCATGGTGCGCATCCCCGGCTGGTCCGCGAACCGCTACGAGTTGAAGGTCAACGGCACGGACGCGACCTGCGCCGAAGTGCGCGACGGATTCGTCACCATCGAGGCCGCCTCCGGCGAGACGACCGTGGAGCTGACGCTCGACATGTCCGTGAAGTTCGTGCGCGCCAAGTCGGCCGTGCGCCATGATGCCGGCAGCATCGCCGTCATGCGAGGCCCGGTCGTGTTCTGCGCCGAGGAATCCGACAATCCCCGCCCGCTGTGGAACTACCGCATCCGCCATGATGACGCGGCCAAGGTCGAGTCCGCCTACCATGCGGACGAGCTGAACGGCGTCGAGGTGCTCACCGTCCCCGCCTACAAGCGCGCCGAGGACAATGCCGACGCTCCGCTGTACGCGGATGCCGCCGAGATTCTGCCCGACCTGCCGGTCACCATGAAGATGATCCCCTACTACGCCTGGGCCAACCGCGAGATCGGCCAGATGCAGGTGTGGTTCGACTCGGACTTCTGATGCCAAACGGGCCGAATCTCCGCCATCCAGGCCCATTCGACCCATCCGCACTTACCTCATCACTGAACACCACAACTACCCAGAAAAGGAACATCAATGAGCAATGCAGCCGTTTCCGCTGAATCCGGCGCCGTCAAGCTGCCGCTGAAGGAGAAGATCAGCTACTCCTTCACCGACATGGCCGGCAACCTGCTGTACGTCACCATCTCGTCGTACATCATGTACTTCTACACCGATGTGTTCGGCATCCCCGCCTCCGGCGCTCTGGGCGCGGCCACCATCCTGCTGGTCGCCCGCTTCGCCGACGCCATCTCCGCCGTGATATGGGGCTCCATCGTGGACCACACCAACACCAAGTGGGGCCAGAGCCGCCCGTGGTTCCTGTGGCTGTGCGTGCCGTTCGCGATCACCGTGTTCATCGCGTTCACCGCTCCGAACATCGCCGATCCGACCATGAAGTTCTGGTACGCGCTGATCACCTACGTGCTGGCCGCCGGCGCCGTGTACACCGGTATCCAGACCCCGATCACCGCCATCCTGCCGAACCTGACCTCCGACCCGGTGGAACGCAACAACGCCAACTCCTTCCGTATGCTCGGCGGCAACATCGGCTCCTTCATCACCTCCTCCTTCACCATCCCGCTGGTCGGCTTCTTCGGCACCATGCTCGGCGGCGGCGATAAGACCGGCTTCATGGCCGTCACCGCGCTGTACGGCGTGATCGCCATCGTGCTGCTCGTGCTGGCCTTCAAGAACCTGCGCGAACGCAACTACAACCCCGAACTGAACAAGCCGATCCCGTTCAAGGACTCCCTCAAGGCCGCCAAGGGCAACTGGCCGTGGATCATTCTGGTCGTCGCCTTCGTGATCTACTGGATCGCCCAGTCCACCCGTAACGGCGTGGCCGTCTACTACGCCAAGTACAACCTCGGCAACGAAAACCTCACCTCGCTGTTCAACGGCGTGCAGGTGATCGGCATCATCGGCACCCTCGCCATGCCGATCCTGGCCAACAAGCTCAAGAACAAGACCCTGACCATGATCATCGGCCTTGCCATCGGCGCGATCGGCCAGATCCTCATGCCGCTGGCCGGCTCCAATGTGGCCCTTGCCGTAATCTTCTGGACCATCGGCGTGATCGGCGCGGCCATCGCCTGCGGTATGCCGTTCGGCATGCTCGCCGACACCGTCGACTACGGCGAGTGGAAGACCGGCATCCACGCGGCCGGCTTCCTCACCGCCGTCGGCTCCGCGTTCTGCATCCAGGTCGGCTCCGGCTTCGGCGCATTCCTGCCGCTGGAGATCATGAACGCCAACGGCTACGTGGCCAACGCCGAGCAGACCCCGCAGGCTCTGAGCGCCATCAGCTTCTGCTTCATCTGGCTGCCGGTGATCGTGTACGCCGTCGTCGCCGCGATCATGTGCTTCTACCGCAAGTTCGAGAAGATGGAGCCTCAGATCAAGGCCGAACTGGCCCAGCGCCACGCCGAAGTGCTGAACAACGCCTGAGCGCGATCTCTGACCGCTTCTCCTTCCGCACGCTGGACCATCGGTTTTCAGTAAATCGGCAGCGGAAGCGATCACACCGTCGACATGGGGGCTGGAACCGCATATGGTTCCAGCCCCCATTCGCATACCCGCTGCATACCCGACTCACCCCTTTGCGAACATATGCGGCCAGGGCGGCACCCGCGACGAGTCGTCTTCTCGAGTCCCCACGCGTCGTCAGCGCACGAGGAACACCATGGCGATGATCATGGCGAAACCGAGCAAATCGGTGGGCGTGAACACGGCGGCGGTGAGCAGCACGGCGGAAACCGTCGCGGTCACCGGCTCGATGGTGCCGAGCATGGTGGCGCGCATCGAACCAATGCGCATCACACCGGTCAGAAACAGCCAGTACGCGCCGAAGGTGCCGCCCACCACGGTGAACACCATCAGCCCCACGCCCATCGCGTCCATTCCGGCGGGGGCGGTGGCCCACGGGCGCACGATCGGGCACAGCAGGATACCCGAAATCAGAAACATCATGCCGCTGACCGTGAAATTCCCCCATCGGGAGATCAGCGGGGCGGGCAGAATCGACAGCGATGCCGTGGCGAGCGCGTTCAGCAGTCCCCATACCAGGCCGATCAGCGGCAGACTCAGCGTGGTCAGGTCGCCGCCGGTGGCGATAAGCACCGTGCCGACGAAGGCGAGCGCGACGCCCACGGTTTCGCGGCGACCCGGCAGACGGCGGCCGCGCAGGCACACCCAGGCCAGCACGAACAGCAGGTTCAGCGTCTGCAGCACGGTGGCGGTGCCGGCGTTGGTCCAGTCGATCGCGTTGAGGTAGGCAACTTGGGAGAGCAGCACGCAAATGATGGCCGTGCCCACGAATCTCGGATACGACTTGTAGTCACGCAGGGCGCCGGAGAGCAGCCGCGGGGTCGAGAAGCCCGCGCAGGCGAGGAACAGCGCGCCCGCGAACAGTTCGCGCATGCACGCGATCCACAGCGGGTCGGCCTGATAATGGTCCATGAGGATTTTGGAGACGGTGGCGTTGACGCCCCACAATGTGCCGCCGGCCAACGTCAGCACCGCCCCGATTACCAGGTCTCGCGGCGCATGCTCGAAAGTCACGCGCCTGCCCACACCACTTTTCTCGCTCACGCGATTCTTCTCACTCACGTGCCCCAGTATGGCACCGGGGCACGTCACCGGGCGGGGCGGGCGCGCGGGCAGGTGCGAGGCATGGCGTGCGACGGCGGCGCATGGCGCACGGCGGCCGAATCGCACCGAACAAAAAACGGGAGCGGCTCCACCAAACAGCATGGAGTCGCTCCCGCGTAAGCCGAAGCAGCAGATAGGAATGTCGAGGTTAGAGAAAGGTTCCTACGATGATGCTCCGACGTCTGTGGCCAAGCGGCCGGCCTTGGCGACGGCGTCACTTATTTGTTCATTCAGCTGCCGCCGCCCGATGGCCGTCGCTTGGAGTCCGTCACTCGGCGGCCGCGTATTCGGTCGCCCAGCCGTCCACGAACGCGGCTTCCACCGCATCCCAGGTGCCGTGCCCTGCGCGTACTCGAGCAGCGCGGAGCCGAGGTCGTTCTTCCACTGCTCGGACGGGATCATCGTGTAGGTCCACGACATGGATTCCTTACCGGCCTCGAGTCCGGCCTTGTATTCGTCGATGAGCGGGTTTTCGGTGGTCACGTCGGAGAAGGTCTTGAACGGGGTGGAGAAGCCCATCTGGACCGCGAGCGCGTCCTTGCCTTCGTCCGAGGTGATCATCCACTCGAGGAAGTCCTCGGTGGCCTGCTTGTCGAGGTCGGAGGCCTGGGAGTTGATGCACCAGTAGTTCTCGGAGCCGGTGGTCAGACCGGCGTTCTCCTCGCCGTCCGCGCCGATGTAGATCGGCAGCATGCCCACGCTGTCGGCTTCGACACCGGCGTTGCTCAGGTCGGTCCACGCCCAGGTGCCGTTCTGGTAGAACACCGCGTCGCCGAGCGCGAATTCGGAGTTCGCGTCATCGCCGGTCTTGGAGCTCAGCTGGGTGGGCTCAGTGGTGGAGTCGGTGATGTACAGGTCGAAGATGTCCTTGAAGTTCTCAAGGTAGGTGCCCTTGATGGTGGCCGGCTGCTCGGTCACGCCGTCATCCTTGAACTCCCAGTACAGCGGCACGCCGGCGAGCTGGCTCTTGAAGCGCCAGTCGGAGGACGAATCGAAGCCGGAGGATGCGAACGCGCCCTGCACGCCCAGCTCGTCCTTGTGCTCCTGGATGCCGTCGGCGACGGTTTTCAGCGCGTCGAAGGAGTCAATCTCATCGACCGAGGTGATGGAGGAGACGCCCAGGTCGAAGTACTGCTGCAGCAGATCCTTGTTGTAGATGATGCCGTAGGATTCCAGCACGTAGGGCACGCCGACCACCTTGTCGCCGTCCATCAGCGCGGAGTTCTGGTCCTCCATCTGCTCGTAGACGGCGGTGCCGGACATATCCTCCGTGTAGTCCTTCCAGCGGGCGTATCCGACCGGGCCGTTGACCTGGAACAGGGTCGGCGCCTCGTCCTTGGCCATCTCCGACTTGAGCGTCTGCTCATATGTGCCGGAGGCGGCGGTTTCGACGGTGACCTGCACGCCGGTCTGCTCGGTGTAGGTTTCGGCGATGGCCGTCCACTGGTCGGCGGCTTCCGGCTTGAAGTTCAGGTAGTAGACCTTGCCCTTCGACTCGTCGACGGCGGTGTTTGATCCGCAGGCGGCGAGCGTGGGCACGCCCATCGCCAACACAGCTGCGACGGCGATGGCGCGCTTCATTGACTTCTTCATGGTGTTTCCTTTCTTTGCGCCTCCGCCGGGGTGGCGGAGACTGGTGTGTTGCACACGTTGGATTGGATTGGTTGGTTGATGGATTGTTGGATGGATTGATGGTTGGGTTTGGCTGAGTTGGCCGGACAGGTCGGGCGGATGCTCGGTCGTCTGAAGGACCGCCGCGCCTCGCGCCTAGCCCTTGACGGCACCGGCGGTGACGCCGGCGATGATGTGCTTCTGGCAGAACAGGTAGAAGACGACGATGGGGATGATGGCCAGCACCAGGCAGCCCATCATGGCGCCCATATCCACCGAGCCGTAGCCGCCCTTCAAGTACTGGATGGCGATGCTCATGGTCTTGTACTTGCGCAGGTCCAGCGTGAGGTAGGGCAGGAGGAAGTCGTTCCAGATCCACATGGTCTGCAGAATCGCCACCGACACGACGCTCGGCTTCATCATGGGAAGCACGATGGTGAAGAAGGTGCGCGGCACGCTCGCGCCGTCGATCATGGCGGCCTCCTCGATTTCGGCCGGAATGCCCTTGATCACGCCGGTGAACATGAACACGGCCAGACCCGCGCCGAAGCCCAGGTACAGCACCCACATGCCCCACGGGGTGTTCAGGCTCATCATGTCGGCGATTTTGCTCAGCGGGAACATGATCATCTGGAACGGGATGATCATGTTGAGCAGGAACAGGGTGTAGAGCAGTTTGGCCGTACGGTTGTTCACGCGCACGATCCACCACGCGCACATCGAGGTGCACACGAGGATGAGCAGCACCGCACCGACCGTGATCACCACGGTCCAGCCAAAGCTTTCGATGAGGTTGGTGCGTTCGATGCCGCGCGTGTAGTTCTCCAGTCCGACGAAGGCCTTGCCGGTCGGAATCGAGAACGCGTCGCGTGAGATGTACGCCTTCTGCTTGAAGGAGTTGATCACCACCAGCACGATGGGGAACACCCATGCGAGCGAGACGATGGTGAAGAACACCGTCCAGAAGGGCCCGTGCTTGATCTTGCCGCCGCTCATGCGGTCACCTCCTTGCTTGTGGTGAGCTTGTTCTGGATCAGCGCGACCACGGCCACGATGATGAAGAAGATCACGGCCTTGGCCTGGCCCACGCCTTCGTAGCCCACGCGGCCGTAGAAGGTGGTGTAGATGTTCATGGCAAGCATCTCGGACATGCGCGAGGGCGCGCCGTTGGTCAGGGCGAGGTTCTGGTCGAAGAGCTTGAAGCCGTTGGTCACGGTCAGGAAGGAGCACACGGTGATGCTGGGCATCATCAGCGGGATGGTCACCTTGAACAGCGTCTGCCTGGGCGATGCGCCGTCCACGGCGGCCGCCTCCATCACGTCGGTGGGCAGGGACTGCAGGCCGGCGATGTAGATGATCATCATGTAGCCGATCTGCTGCCAGCACAGCAGGATGACCAGACCCCAGAAGCCGTACATGCCCGAGTAGGTGATCGAGCGCGACCAGTGGGCGAGCACGCTGTTGAGCAGCAGCTGCCAGATGTAGCCCAGGATGATGCCGCCGATGAGGTTGGGCATGAAGAACACCGAACGGAAGATGTTCGCGCCCTTCATCGCCTTGGTGAGCATGTAGGCCACGGCGAAGGCGGCCACGTTGATCACGATGGTGGTCACGATGGTGAACGCCACCGTGAACCACAAGGAGTGCAGGAACGTGCCGTCCGTGAACACCTTGGTGTAGTTCTCCAGCCCGACGAAGTGGGCGTCGGTCACGGTGGTGAACTCGCAGAAGCTCAGGTAGACGCCGATGAAGAACGGGGCGAGGAACCCGATGATGAAGGCCGCCAGCGTGGGCAGCGCGAATAGCGCCCACCATTTGCGAATGGTTTTGCCGACCATGGAAACCATAAGGATGCTCCTTTCCGAGAAGCAGGGATATTGCTGCGGTGAACCGCTTCACCAGCGAAACGGACACCGATATCGGTCAGGCGAGACGGCCGCGGCCCACGAGGACACCCGCGTGAGCCGCGGACACTCGCCATGGAGGAGGAAGAGAAAGGGAACGTTTAGATTCGGGAGAGCAGGCCGTGGTCGTTGCCGTTGCGCGCGAACACGGGGATCACATCCAATGGGCAGTCGACGTCGACCCGTTCGCCGCCGCCGAACTCGCGTCCGGAGTGCAGCTCGGTCCAACGCACGGAAGCATCGCCCGGCAGGTATACCGACCGTCCGCGGGCACCCATCTCGACGACCGGCGCCACCAGCAGATCCGGGCCGAACATGTACTCGTCGGACACATCCGCCGCCAGCTCGTCGTCGGGGAACTCGTAGAACAGGCCGCGGATCAGCGGCTGGCCGTCGCTGCTGGCCTCGGCGAACAGCTCGCGCACGTACGGACGCAGCATCTCACGCAGGTTGATGTATTTCACGAACACGCGCTCGACGTCCTCGCCGAAGGTCCACGGCTCATTGTTCACGCCGGAGGGGTCGCGCTGGCTGCCGTCGGCCGCGACGATCGCCTCGTCCATCCGGCCGTCGGGCTGGGCGCCCAAACGGTAGCCATGGTTGCGCATCACCGGCGAGAAGCAGGAGAACTGGCACCAGCGAGCCAGCAGCTCACGGAAGGTCGGGTCGTTGACGTCGCCCAGCGCAAATCCGCCCATATCGGTGGTGAACCAGGGGATGCCGGCCATGCCCATGTGGATGGCGCAGGTGATCTGCGACTTGAAATCGTCGAAGGTGGAATGCACGTCGCCGCTCCACACCAGCGCGCCGTACCGCTGGGCGCCGACCCACGCGCAGCGCGTGAGGTTGACGATATCGCCCTCGCGGCCCTCGGCCAGCTGCCCCTCGTAGAAGGCGCGGTTGTACTCGCGCGGGTAGATGTTGCCGGTGGAGACGTTCGGGCCGGAATAGTAGCGGTAGTTGGCGAAGTCGTAGGTGCCGTATTCGGGTTCGGCCTCGTCGAGCCAGAAGGCGTCCGCGCCGAGGTCCACATAGTTGGCCTTGCACTTGCTCCACACGAATTCTCGCGCCTCGGGGTTGGTGGCGTCGAAGAACTGGTTGGGCTCCTGATACATATTCGCCACGTCGATGCCGCGCTCGGCGCTGACCAGCAGGCCATTCTCGAGCATGTACTCGTAGTTCTCGGACTTGAGCGAGATCTGCGGCCACACGGAGATCATCACCTTGATGCCCATCTCGTGCAGTTCGTCGAACATCGCCTTGGGGTCGGGCCAGAACTCCTCCTCGAAGCGGAAGTCGCCCATATGCGGCCAGTGGAAGAAGTCGATGATGAGCACGTCGATCGGAATCTCGCGGCGCTTGAACTCGCGCGCCACCTCAAGCACCTGGTTCTGGTTCCAGTAGCGCAGCTTGCACTGCCAGAAGCCCAGGCCCCATTCGGGCATGGCGGGCGCGTGGCCGGTCGCGTCGGCGTAGTGGCGTTCGATGTCGGCGGGGGTGTCGCCGGCGGTGACCCAATAGTCAAGCTGACGGGTGGACTGCGCCACCCAGCGGGTGCGGTTCTTGGCGAATTCCGCCGAACCGATGGCGGGATTGTTCCACAGGAAGCCATAGCCCGCGGAGGAGACCACGAAGGGGATGGACGCCTGGGAGTTGCGGTGGGCCAACTCGAACGAGCAGCCCTTGAGATCCATGTAGTTCTGCTGGTATTCGCCCATGCCGTAGAGGCGTTCGCACTCGGGGGCCACGAAGGTGGCTTCGATCATCTGGCTGCCGCCGTCCGCCGGGCAGTAGTGGCGGGCGTGGAGCTTGAGCGCACCGCTTTGCGGCATCTCCGAGAACAGCGCGGTGCCGTCGGCCTTGGCGAAGCTCAGCTCGCACAGGCTTTCGGTGTGTCCCGCGCCGGGATTGCCCTCCCTGAAGGCCTTGGCGGTGACGACGATATTGCCGTTGGATACGGTGGCGACGCCGCACTCGTCGTCGATTTCGACGGCGACGGCGCCTTCCGGCTCGTGGTGCTCGTCAAGCAGACCCCAGTTGATTTCGGCGATCGGCATCTTCTTCGAAGCTCGCACGCGCACGCTGTCCGCGCCCCACGGCTCCACACGCAGCGTCTCGCTCTCGCCTCGCCATTCGAGGGATCGCCCATCGGTTCTGAATGCCATCGCGACTCCTTCTTGTCTCGACTTCTCCGCTTCGGTTTCTCTATATTGACTTCTTCGTCGTTGCGTTGTTCACCGGCGACACCTTCGGCCGCGGCGGTGCCTTCTGCGTCGACCGTCATCGGTCCGACGCTTCCGGCCGCCTCGCCATCGGCCTTCGGCCATGGCGTTTCCGGTTGCTGTTCCGTTCACCTTGATGGTGAACCGGTTCCACTAAGGAATATACGCCACATCATGCCATTCGTCAAATCATGCGACACACCAAATATATAACCGGTTCACCACACCTTCGCACCATGCCTCCATACGAAGCGACAAAGAAAAGAGAACGCCGAATCGCTTAGAACGACGACAACGAAATAGGCGCCGGAGGAGAGATCAGAGCGCGCGCACCGACCCTTGATCGGTCAGCGGTTGGCTGACTAGTCTGGTCACCGACGGACTATTCGGTTTGGCGATGCGCCGGCACAGGGTTTCGATGGTCTCCTCCGCCACCGCAGGCAGATTGATGTCGATCGCGGTGTAGGGAATGCACATGCCGGCGCGCAGCACTTCGGGCACCACCACCGCAACCGAAAGATCACGCGGCACATCGATGCCCAGCTCCATCAGCACCTGCGGGGTGGAGATCACCGTATTGTCATCGTCGATGATCACGCCGCTCACCTGCGGGAAGCGCGCGAGTACCGCCCGTAGTTTTTTCGTGGGGTCCAGATCCCAGTCCTCAACCGGCGGCACATGCAGCGTAATCCCCCTCGAGGCGGCCTCGGCCTCCACCGACGTGCGGAATCGCACCGCATAATTCGATCCCGCATCAAGGGGACGCTCGGGCGTATGCACCAGCGCCACCTCGCGATGCCCCTGCCGGGCGAACAGGTCGACCACCTCGCGCGCGGCACGCTCGAAATCGGTGTCCACCTGATCGAGTCCCATCGAATCGGACGGTATGCCCAGCAACACGGTCGGGACCTTCGATTCGACGGCCGCCTTCACGCGCGGGTCCTCGCGGTCGATGTCCATAATGATCAGACCGTCGATTTTGCGGGCGCTTGCCAGCTCGCGAATCGCCTGCACGCCGTTGGGGTTGCTCATCAGCAGCAGGTCGTACCCCTGTTGGCGGGCGAAATTCGACAGCTCGCACAGATACGCGCCGCGGGTCAGCGACAGCGACATGTTCTCGTCCGCGTTCACCAGCAGACCGAACGTCATCGTTTTAGCCGTGGACAACGCACGGGCCGTGTGATTCACCGTATACCCCAGCTTGCGCATCGCCTTATGCACCCGCTCGGCCGTATCCGCGGGGATGCGCGGATTGCGCGAAATCACATAGGAAACGGTTGTTTTGGATACCCCCGCCTCACGCGCCACATCATTGATTGTTGCCACGGCATTCACTATAGCGCCACCATCCGCCGCCGCGACGCGACCCGAGCCAGACCTGCGGTTCCGCCTAGGCCGACTCGGCAATCGGTTCCGCGAAAAAGTCCAGTATCTGGTCGAGATACGGGCCGACCACGGCGTTGGGCATCGCGAAGATCTCATGCTCGGATTCGTTGAGGCGCACCAGCCGTGCCGATCCACCACCGGCGAGCACCCGTTCGATGAAGCGGTCCTGTGGCTTGTTGAGCACCCACACGTCTTGCCCAGCCTGGAACAGCATCAGCGGCGTTTCGATGGCGGCGCAGGACTCGCGGTCCAACACCGCCCGACTCAGCCGCAGCGACTGGCGCACCCACTCGAACGCGGCGCTGAAGGTCTGATATTCCGCGTTATCGCAACGCATCTGGTGATACCAGCGTTCGCGGGCGTGGCTGGAATACGGGTGCTGTTCCAAATCGAGCGTTCCATCGAAATCCGTCTGGCCGAACACGCGCGTGCGGCCCATGCCGAGCCCGCACATCACCTCGGACAGCGCGCGGGCCAGCCAGTTCGGCATGCCGGTGGCGGGCGCGATCATCGGGCACGACAGCACCGCCTTGTCGAACAGGTCGGGATATCGTTCCAACACGGCCGCGCCGATGCCGCCGCCCATCGAATGGCAGTACAGATTCAGCGGTCGCCCATCGGCGTACGAGCGGCCGATGGTTTGGGCGAAACCGGCCAGATCGGCGACGTAGCGACGCCAGTCGTCGATCCACACCAGACACGGGTTATCCATGTCGCGCGCCGACTTGCCGTGGCCGCGATGGTCCAGGGCGCACACCGAATATCCGGACATCAGGAAGTACCAGATCATCTCGCTGTATTTTTCCGCGAATTCGGTGAATCCGTGGCTGATCACGACGGCGCCGCGGAAGGCCGCGGTGGCGCCGGATTCGCGCAGACTCGCGAATTTCGCCACGTCGTAACACAGATAATGCAGCTTGCCTCCATCGGTTGACGAGGCGTCGGCGGCGTCCGGGCCCGCGAACGGATCCGCGCCTGCGGGCAGCGGCGTCAAGCCGGCTTCGCGTTCGGCCTGCGCGGGGTCGAACCATCCTTCGTCGCAACAGGCGGCGAGCGCCGGCAGCACCGTCTGGCGCATCTCGTCCGAGTAACGGCTTTCATCAATCAGAGCGAATTGCATGGCCCCATTCTAGGCCGCCCGCACCCCAAAATTGACACCGTGACAACTTTCGCGCGGCGCATGTCCCGCGCCTCTCCTTTCACGCAGCACAGGCATCAACCGACCCGGCTCGCAATGGAGCTTTTGCAATTATCCGGACGGTTTTTGCGCTCTGTTCCACACGCCGCGTAGGATATGCAGAGAATAGAAAGGGATGACTATGAGCGTTCTCGACCGTTTTGAGAAAAGCGTGGAAGGTGCGGTCAACGGAGTATTCGCGAAATTTGGCTCCAAAGACCTGCAGCCCGTCGACCTCTCCAGCGCGCTGGAGCGCGAGATCGACGCCGAAGCCATGCCGGTGGGCCGCGACCGCACGGTGGCCCCGAACGAATACCGTTTCAAGCTGAGCACCCCGGATTTCGACCGCATCGAATCGTGGGGCAGCGAGACCCTCGCCAACGAGCTGGCGGACAACCTCACCGAATACGCCAAAAGCCAGCACTACGCCTTCGTGGGCCCGGTGGTGGTGATCTTCGAAGAGGACCTCGACCTGGCCAAAGGCAATTTCAATCTTTCCTCCGAGTCCGTGCAGGGCAACGCCGTGCCGGTGACCACCGAAAGCCAGAACGAGGACAACCCCGTGCTCGAGGTGAACGGCAACCAGTACCTCATCACCAAGGAGCAGACCGTGATCGGCCGCGGCTCCGGCTGCGACATCGTGATCGACGACCCGGGCATCTCCCGCAAGCATCTCGAAATCGACGTGACCGAGAACGGCGTGATCGCCCGCGACCTGGGCTCCACCAACGGCACGTATGTGGAAGGCCATCAGGTGCCCGCCGCCACGCTGCTCGACGGCAACACCATCACGATTGGCCGCACCCGCATCCTGTACTGGGCTTCCGCACAGGAGCAGGCATAGTCAGCCAGCCGTTATGACCGAACTGACTTTCGCCTTACTGAAATACGGGTTTTTGATCCTGCTGTGGATCTTCCTGTGGCTGGCGGTGCGCTCGTTGCACAAGGATATCGAGTCCTTCAGCCCACGCCCGTCGCGCGCCCGCCGTCGCCGCGAACGCCGCGCACGCAAGGCCGCCGTGGAGGTGCCGACCGCGCAACCGGTTGTGCCGCAGCCCGCGCCTCGCGTAAGCACGCCGCCCACGCACGACATGCCCGCATCCAACGCCGAACCGACCCTGCTTGTGGTGATCGACGGCCCGCTGGCCGGCACGTCCGTGCCGCTGACCGGCGAAGTGATCACGTTGGGCCGTTCCGCCACCAACACCGTGGTGCTGGACGATGAGTTCGTCTCCTCGCATCACGCCCGCGTGTACGCGGATCCCGCCTCCGGCCAGTGGGCCATCGAGGATCTGCAGTCCACCAATGGCACGGTCGTCAACCATCAGCGTCTGACCACGCCGACGATCCTGCCTGCGCGCGTGGCGGTGCGCATCGGCGCCACGACCTTTGAACTGAGGTAGCCGCATGCCCACTTCCGCAGCCTCCCAACCCTTGTTCCTGTATTCCACCACGGTGTCCGATGTGGGCACGGTGCGTTCGAATAATCAGGATTCGTCGTTCGCGGGCGAGCATCTTATCGCCGTATGCGACGGCATGGGCGGCCACGCGGGCGGCGACACCGCTTCGACGATCGCGATCCGTTCACTTGCCCATATCGAGCAGGACGACACCGGCGGCGACGTCGAAACCGTCGCCCGCATGATGGAGGCCTCCGTGCTGGCCGCGCATGACGCCATCGTCGGCAAGGCGAAGCGCGAACGCAAGCTCGCCGGCATGGGCACCACGGTCACGGCCGTGGCGCTGGTCGCCGGCTATTGGGTGGTGGCCCATATCGGCGATTCGCGCGCCTATCTGCTGCGCGATGGCAAGCTGCAGCGCCTGACCTGCGACCACAGCTACGTGCAGCATCTCATCGACACGGGCCGCATCACGCCCGGCGAGGCGAAGAACCATCCTCAGCGCAATGTGGTGATGCGTGTGCTGGGCGATTTCGACATCGACCCACGCCCCGACATCGCCATCCGCAAGGCCCACCCGGCCGACCGTTGGCTGCTGTGCTCCGATGGCCTGTGCGGCGTGCTGGAGGATTCCACCATCGAAGAGACGATGGCGACGACCTCCGACCAGGGCGAGTGCGCGCAACAGCTGGTATCCATGTCGCTGAAGGCCGGCAGCACCGACAATGTGACCGCGGTGATCGCGGACGCGACGCTGGCTCTGGACGCCGACGCCTTCGATCTGCCGCATCAGACGCCGCTGGTCGGCGGCGCCGCCAGCCGCAGTCTGGAACCCATCGCCGACATCGTCAACGAACCGGTCGCCTCGGCGCCCGCCCTGCGCGATGACAATTCCCCCGCCCAACGCGCCGCCGCGCTGGCGCAGACCCGCTCCGGAGAGGACGAGGCCGCCGCCGTGGCGACGACCCGCGTGGTCCAGCCCTCCACCGTGCGCGAGGAGACCGGCGAACGCGACAATCCCGACACGGGCGAGATTCCCGTGGTGCAGACGCCCGACGGGCGCATCACGGCCGACCCCAACGATCCGGAGGTGGCCAAGGCCATCCGCCGCGAGCAGGATCTGCAGGAGCGGGCCTCGCACGCGAAGAAGATCCGCAAGCGTCTGATCGCGGTGGGGGTCGCCCTGCTTGCGGTAATCGCCCTGGCCGCGGCCGGCGCGGGCGCCTACTGGTGGAGCCAGACGCGCTATTACGTGGGCAATGCGAGCGGCAAGGTCGCGATCTATCAGGGCGTGCCCACGAATGTGTTCGGTTTTGAGCTTTCGCATGAGGTGGAGCGCACCTCCATCGATACGGAGGATCTGCCGCAGACGTGGATCAGCCAGCTTGAGCAGGGCATTGTGGTGGGAAGCCTGACCGAGGCTCAGAACCATGTGGAGATCATCCGCGACGAGATGACCAAGCTGCAACAGCAGCAGGATGGAGACGCGGGCTCGACCGGAGAGATGGGTGCCGCGCCCGACGCCACCTCCCGACAGGATGGCGACGCGGACGCTGCCACTGACGACGATGCCGACTCGTCCGACGGGTCCAGCTCGTCCGACTCATCCAACTCCAGCCGTTCCAGCTCGAACTCCAGCTCATCCAGCCGGTCAAACTCGACCAACAGCTCGTCCAGTTCGCCCAACGGCTCGAACTCCGGCAGCTCCGCCTCCTCTAAGGGGGACGATGCCTGATGATCGCCCTACGCCTACGTCAGTTCTCCCTGCTGCTGTTCGCCATGCTGATCAGCGCCCTCGCCTTCTTCCAGATGTTCCAGCGCACCACCGGCGGATTCCCCACGCGCTTCGTTGCCATGCTCTCGTTGGCCGCGCTGCTCTTCCTGCTGGTGTGGGGTCTGTGCATCCGCTTCCAGCCGTACGCCAGCCAGTCGATTCTGCCGTGCGTGCTGGTGCTCACATCCATCGGCACGGTGATGATCGCGCGCATCGACCAGCAGAATGAGACCGACGTGGCCTTCCGCCAGCTGATGTGGCTGTGCCTGGCGCTGGTGATGGTCGCGCTGATCGTCGTGTTCCTTCAGGATTACCGCGTACTGCGCCGCTTCTCCTACGTAAGTATGGTGGTGGGTCTGGCGCTGCTGCTGTCGCCGATGCTGCCGGTGCTCGGCGTGGAGACGAACGGCGCGCGCATCTGGCTCAACGTGTTCGGCTTGGGCACGGTGCAGCCGGGCGAATTCGCCAAATTGTTCCTCGCGTTCTTCTTCGCCGCGTACCTGTTCGACCACCGCGACCAGCTGGCCGTCGGCGGCAAAAAGGTGCTGGGTCTGCAGCTGCCGCGCATCAAGGACATGGGCCCGATCATCGTGGTGTGGGTCGCCTCGATGGGCGTGCTGGTGCTGCAGCATGATCTCGGCACCTCGCTGATGTTCTTCGCCATGTTCGTTTCGATGCTGTATGTGGCCACCGGCCGCAAAAGCTGGATTGTGATCGGCTTCATCGCCTTCGCCGCGGGCGCGGTGCTCGCCGCGAGCATCTTCAGCCATGTGGGTTCGCGCGTCGACGCCTGGCTGCATCCGTTCAGCAACGAGCAGTACACCAAGGCGTACGGCGGCTCCTACCAGATCGTCACCGGCATTTTCGGCCTGGCGTCCGGCGGTATGCTCGGCACGGGCTTGGGCGAGGGGCATCCCGCGCTCACTCCCTTCGCCAATTCCGACTACATCTACGCCTCCGTGGGTGAGGAGCTGGGGCTGGCCGGCCTGATGGTCGTGCTCATGCTGTATCTGATCATCATCTCATCGGGACTGATCACCGCCATGAAGATCAAGGACGGATTCGGCAAGCTGCTCGCCTCCGGACTGGTGTTCACCATGGCGTTCCAAGTGTTCACCGTGGTCGGCGGCATCACGCTGGTCATTCCGCTCACCGGTCTGACCCTGCCGTATATGGCGGCCGGCGGCTCCAGTCTGGTGGCGAACTCCATTCTCGCCGCCCTGCTGTTGGTGATTTCGAATCAGGCCAATAAGCCCGAACCTGAGCTGAGCAGCGACACCTTCCAATACGAGGCCCTGGCCGCTCTGCGCGAACGCGAGCTCAAGGAGCGCACGCGCGCCACCGAGGCGATCGCCCGCCCCCGCACGGTGACGGGAGGCACGCAATGAACAAGTATCTGCGTCAACTGTTCACCGCGGTGGTGATCCTCTTCGTCATCCTGGGACTGTCGACTACCGTCATCATGGCGGTCAAAGCCAACGCGCTGAACGCGGATCCGCGCAACAGCCGCAACCTCTACCACGAGTTCGGCGTCTCGCGCGGCGCGATCCTCGCTTCGGACGGCACGGTCATCGCCTCGTCGGAAGCGGTGAACGACGCGTTCAAATACCAGCGCACCTACAGCAACGGCGACGTGTACGCGCCCGTGACCGGCTATTTCTCCATCAGCCAGGGCGCTGACCGCGGCATCGAAGCCTCGCGCGGGCAGCTGCTCAACGGCGAATCCGACAGCCTGTTCTGGCAGCGGCTCAAGGCGGCGCTGACCGGCACCGAAAACCAGGGCGCATCCATCGAAACCTCCATCAACCCAGCCCTGCAGCAGCTCGCCTACGACCAGCTCGGCACCAACGACGGCGCCGTGGTGGCCATCGAGCCGAAAACCGGGCGCATCCTCGCCATGGTGAGCACCCCCAGCTACGATCCGAACACGCTGGCCAGCCACGACACGACGGCCGCCAACAGCGCATACCAGGAGCTGATCGGCGAAGACAGCAACCCCATGCTCAACCGGACCATCTCCGAGCTGTATCCGCCGGGATCCACCTTCAAAACAATCGTGGCGGCGGCCGCGCTGGAGACGGGCGATTATCAGGCGGACACGCAGATTCCCGCGGGCTCGACCTACACGCTGCCCGGCACCTCCACCGAACTGCCGAATTCCAGCGCCGCGGGCGCGGGCTCGAACGGCACGATCTCGCTGGAGGACGCCCTCGCCTATTCGTCGAACACCGCCTTCGCGCAGCTGGGCGTGGCCCTCGGCGCGGATACGGTGAACGAAATGGCCGAAAAACTCGGCTTCAACAGTTCGATTGTGGTGGACGGCACCGAATCGACCGGCACGCCGATGACGGCCACTGCCTCGCAATTCCCGCAAAGCCTGGCCGACGACCGGCTCGCGCTGGCCTCCATCGGGCAGGGAGACACCACCGCCACGCCATTGCAGATGGCGATGGTGGCCTCGGCCATCGCCAACGACGGCACGCTGATGCGCCCCACCCTGGTGGACCGCGTGCGATCCAGCGACCTGACCGTGCTCTCGCAAACCAGCGCGCAGGTGATGAGCGAGGCGTTCAGCGCCAGCACCGCCGACACCCTCACGCAGATGATGGAGTCGGTGGTCACCAAGACGAACCAGAACCTTTCGATCGACGGCGTGGCGGTGGCCGCGAAAACCGGCACCGCGCAGATCGGCACAAGCAACGATTCCATCGACGGTTGGGTGATCGGATTCGCCCCCGCCGACGATCCGCAAATCGCCATCGCCGTGGTTGTGCATAATGTGGATGTGACCGGTTCGCTCGCAGCCGGCCCGATTATGCGCGCACTGATGCAGGAGGCGTTACAGCAATGAAACTCATCGAAGGACAGCTGATCCACCGCCGCTACCGCCTCGACTCGCGTCTCGCGCAGGGCGGCATGGGCGAAGTGTGGAAAGGCTACGACATTCAGCTCGGGCGCGAGGTGGCTATCAAGGCGCTGCGGTCGGACGTGACCAACGCCGAGGCCAAACTGCATCGTCTGCGGGCAGAAGCGCACAATTCCGCCAATCTGGCGCATCCGAACATCGCCGCGCTGTTCGAATACTACGAGCATGACGGCATCGGTTTCCTCATCATGGAATACGTGCCTTCCCGCTCATTGGCGGACCGTTTCCGCGCGTTGGAAGGGCCGATGGAGCCCACCGAACTGCTGCCGATCCTCATCCAGACGGCCCGCGGCCTGTTCATCGCGCACAGCCACGGCGTGATCCACCGCGATATCAAGCCGGCCAACATCATGGTCTCCGACACCGGCGAAGTGAAAATCACCGACTTCGGCGTGAGCTACTCCACCAACCAAGCGCAGATCACGCAGGACGGCATGGTGGTGGGCACCGCGCAATACATCTCTCCCGAACAGGCGCAAGGCTTGCAGGCCTCCCCCCAGTCCGACATCTACTCGCTGGGAGTCGTGGCCTATGAGGGGATCACAGGCCACCGGCCGTTCACCGGGGCCACCCCGGTCGATATCGCCGCGGCGCATGTGAACAACCCCGTGCCGCCGCTGCCTGACTCCACGGATCTGCAGCTGTCGCAATTTGTGATGTCGATGCTGTCCAAGGATCCGCTTGACCGGCCGAAGGACGCGCTTGTCGTCTCGCGCACGCTCGCGCGCATCGAACGTCGCCTGCTCGACCAGCAGACCGAAATGAACGACAACACCACCATGGTCACCACAGGCGCGCGTGTTCCGCGCAGGGTGTCCAGCGCGCCGAAACCGGCGGCGACTCTTCTGAGCACGAACCAGATGATTTGGAGGGAACAGCAATGAGCAGCATGCCGAGCGCACTGGCCAACGGCCGTTACCAGCTGGGACAGCTCATCGGCCGCGGAGGTATGGCGGAGGTTCGCGTCGCCCTTGACACACGCTTGGGACGCACCGTGGCCGTGAAGATCATGCGCGCGGATCTCGCCAACGACGAGATCTTCCTGAGCCGCTTCCGCCGCGAGGCGCACGCGGTGGCGCAGATGAACAACCCGAACATCGTGAACATCTACGACTCCGGCGAGGAGGCGGTGGTCGACGCCAACGGGCACACCGAGCATCTGCCGTACATCGTGATGGAATACGTCAAGGGACAGACCCTGCGCGACGTGATCAAGGTGAACGGGCCGCTGAGCCAGCGCGACGCCGAGCAGGTGATGATGGGCGTGCTCAGCGCGCTCGAATACTCGCACCGCATGGGCATCATCCACCGCGACATCAAGCCGGGCAACATCATGATCTCCGAGCAGGGCATGGTCAAGGTGATGGATTTCGGCATCGCGCGTGCGCTTGACGACTCCGCCGCCACTATGACCCAATCGCAGGGCGTGGTCGGCACCGCGCAGTACCTCTCCCCCGAGCAGGCGCGCGGCGAAACCGTGGACATGCGCTCCGACCTGTATTCCGCCGGCTGCGTGCTCTATGAGATGCTCACCGGGCGCCCGCCCTTCACCGGCGACTCCGCCGTGGCGATCGCCTACCAACACGTCTCCGAAGTGGCCACCCCGCCGAGCGCGGTGGTGCCGGGCCTGCCGAAGATGTGGGATTCGATCTGCGCGAAGGCCATGGCCAAGGACCGCCAGAACCGGTACGCGACGGCCGCCGAATTCAAGAACGACGTGCTCACCTACATGAACGGCGGCGTGCCCGTGGCGGCCGCATTCAATCCGCTGACCGACCTGGCGAATATGAAGGCGCGCAAACAGGCCGAACAGGATGCTGCCACGCAGGCCACGCAAATCGCGGCCACGCAGGCGACCCAGGCTATGGCCGCGATGCACGGGCCGGAAACGGCCGCCACGCAGGCCTTCAACCCGGTCACCGGGCAATTCGAACCCGTGCGCTCCCCGCTCGCGCCGAACGCGGCCGACACCGCGGTCAGGACCCGTGCCGAACAGCGCGCGGCGGCGGCCAAAGCGAAACGCAAGAAGCAGGCCATCATCGGAACGATCGTCGGCGTGCTGGCGCTGCTCGCCATCATCATCGGCGCGGTGCTTTTCATGAACGGCGGCACCGAGGAGCAGGTGGAAACGGTCACCGTGCCCACCTTCAACTCCACCACCACCAAAACCCGCGCGCAATCCGAACTCGAGGCGCTGGGGCTTAAGGCGGACATCAAGGATGTGGAATCCACCGAACCGGAGGGCACATTCGTCGACCAGTCGCCCGCAGGTGGCGAACAGGTGGAGGTGGGCTCGACGGTGACGGTCGAGTTCTCCGCCGGACCGTCGTCGGTCTCCGTGCCCGACGTGACGGATTACAGCCAGGACGACGCGCGCGACGCCTTGGAGGAGGCCGGATTCACCGTGAATTCCTCGGTGCGGCAGGAAGACAGCGACACCATCGAACAGGGCAACGTGACCCGCACCGACCCGGTGGCGGGCACCACGCAGCCGCAGGGCACGTCGATCACGCTGTACGTCTCCACCGGCATGACCACGGTGCCCGACGTGACGGGGCAGACGCAAGAGCAGGCACTGCAGCTGCTGCAGACCGAACGACACTTCAGCGTCGTGGTGCAGAACGAAACCTCCGATACGGTGGCCGCGGGGTCGGTCACGCGCATGGAGCCTGGGGCTGGCAGCGCCATCGAGCAGCGCGGCAACATCACCATTTGGGTCTCCACCGGCAAAGAGCAGGCGACCGTGCCCAGCATCACGCTGAACACCGACACCTACTCGTCGGCCGCGCAGAAGCTGCAAGCCGCGGGATTCACCGTGCAGGTGGCCGAGGGCAGCTCCACCAATCCGCTCGCCGTGGTGACCGCGATGGATCCGGCCTCCGGCAGCCAGGTCGACGCGGGATCGACGATCACGCTCACCACCCGCATGCCCGCCACCACCGACCCGGACGACACCTCTGGCAACAACACCATGAACCAGTAGGTTGAGGTGGGTGAATTCCCACCCACCAACACTGTGGCGGCACCGACCAATACCAAACAAGAGAAGCCCGACGGCAACAGCCGCCGGGCTTCTCTCATTCTCCGTCATCCTGAGCGGAGGCAAATGGCTTTCTGTTTTGCCATTCCGCGGAGATGCTTCGGCTCCATTGCACTCCGCTCAGCATGACAAATAACCGTTATCAACGTCATCCTGAGCGGAGGGCGTAGCCCGCAGTCGAAGGATCCCCAACAACCACGTCCGTCCACCCATTCTGGCGGCCTCTCCAACAGACGAAGTGAAGTTTGGCGTGTCGGATTCGGCCGACTGGGCCGATTTCGCACACCAAACTTGAGAATCAATCGATTTACACGAGCACGGCTCGAAAGCCTCACACACCAAACTCGAAATGCGGCTGAAATGTCGGTTATAGGTCGGTCTCCGACCGACTGTCAGCGGGCGATTTTGGGCTGCAGACCGGCGGAACGGGCCACGGCGTCAGACTGGCCGCAGACCGCCAGCCAATTGGCCAGCAGGCGGTAGCCGTCCTGCGTCATCACGGATTCAGGATGGAACTGCACCGCGTACATCGGCAGATCACGATGCTTGATGCCCTGGATGATGTGGTCGCCCTGCGTCCACGCGGTCACCACCAGCTCGTCGGGCACACTGCTCGGCTCCACTGCCAGCGAATGGTAGCGGGTCGCGGTCATCGGATTGGCCACGCCCTCGAAAATCTCATCGTCGATATGTTCCACCGGGCTCGTTTTACCGTGCATGATGGTGGGCGCGTGCCCCACCGTGCAGCCGTACACCTCGGCCAGCGCCTGCAATCCCAGGCACACGCCGAACATGGGCTTGCGGGTGGCCGCACACAGGCGGATCATGTCTTCGCTGGCGCCGGATTCGGCGGGCGCGCCCGGACCGGGGGAGATCAGCACGCCGTCATAGGCGTCGAGCAGGCCCGGCTGCGCGGGGTCGATGGCGTCGTTGCGCACCACATCCACCGTGGCGCCCAAGGTTTTGAGATAGCCGACGATGGTGTAGACGAAGGAATCGTAGTTGTCCACCACGAGGATGCGGGCCGAATCAGTCATAATCGCTCCTTGAAAACCGTACTGCCCACTATCCTAAGCCCACTCGTCGCCGCCCGCCCGAATGCGCCGCATGCCGGATGGCCGCGCGCAGCCGACTAGTCGACGGCGGTGAAGTTCGACATCTCCTGCAACACGGGAATGTTGGCGGCGGCCCACGGGAATCCCCATTGGAACAGAGCCGCGGCGGCCGCGAAGATCAGCAGCGCCAGCATGATGAGGCGGATCAGCAGCACGCCCGGCTGCACGCGCAGCAGCCAGCCGTAGATACTGGCGTCGGGGCGGCGGCGTTCGCCGGAGCGGATCTGCCGCAGCACCGGCCAGCGCCAGGCGACGGCGGCGGCGATGAACAGCACGGCCCAGGCCACCAGTGCGCCGATAATAAGCGGCTGGAGCGAGTCGATTTGCGACGCCACCGACTCCGTGCGCGTGCTGGTGAACTTCACCGCACCCTGCTCGTCCGTGGCGGCGAGTTCGGCAGGCACGCCGTCGGAGACGTTGGCCCAGTAGTCCAGCTCGCCGTACACGATCCACCGGTGGGTGGGCGTGGTGTATTTCGGCTCGCAGGTCGTCAGCGTAATCATGCGTTTGGTGGGCTCCGCGCTGGGATTCTCCGGGTTCGGCGAGATCACGTACACATCCGTGGGCAGCACGATTTCGTAAGACGTATAGGTGTAGACGTACCAGTAATCCTCGGTGCGGATGATGATTTTGTCGCCCACTTCGAGCTTGTCCACGTCGCCCAGCGGCTGCCCATAGCCGTTGCGATGGCCCGCGATGGCGAAGTTGCCCACCTGCCCGGGCATCTGCGAAGTGGTGTAGTGGCCAAGCCCGTGCATATTGAGCTGTTCGAGACTGGTCCCCTCCACCAGATTGCGCTGCCAGCTGCTGCCGAAGCGCGGAATGTACACCTGGGCGATGAGCTCGCCTTCCTCGGCGCTGGTCGGCTGCAGGGGCGGGTCGCCCTCCTGCGCCTGCGCGATGGTCACGTCCTCTCCGTCCTCGCCCGGGTCGCTCCACGAGACCGATTCCAGCGTCTGGTTCTGTTCGCGTTCGGATTGAACGCCCGTCCACCACATCTGCCAGGCGAGATACAGCGCGCAGACCACCGCCATGGTGATGAGCAGTTCCGCGGCGATGCCGAGAATCTGCCAGCCGATTCCCCTTCTCTGCGCTCCCCGCACGGGGACTTTCCTATGGGAGGAGTGTTTCATTCGTTTATTCCTCGTCTTCGTCTGTTTTCACTGTGGCATACTTTAGCGGCTGCAGCAGGGCCGCGGATTCGGGGAATTGCAGATTGTCCTCATCCTTCACGTCGTAGCCGATGCCGAACGCGCTCACGTATTCCTGCAGAATGCTGATGGCTTTGGATTCCTCCAAGGCCTCGCGCAGCTGTTCGGGATCGCCGATCGCGGAGATGGTGAACGGCGGGGAGTACTTTTTGCCGTGCAGCGAGAGCACGTTGCCCGAACAGAGCACGGCGGAGTTGAACAGCACGCGTTGGTCCATGATCATCATCGCGGTGGCGCCACCCGCCCACAGCGCGTTCACCACGGATTCCACATCCTGCTGGTGGATCACGTAGTCGTTGATGTTGTCGGCCGAACCGGAGTTGTTGACCACGTTCTCCCACAGCGGGGAATCGTTGAGGGTGACGGTCACGCCTTCGCCCTCGACGGCGGGGAGCACCAGGCTGGAGTCCTCGCCGCTTGTCTCGTCGCCATCGGAGGTTTCGTCGCCGTCGTCTGCGTTCGAGCCGATCACTTCGGTGAGTGTGTTGATTTGGGTGCTCAGGTCGGTGATGTCTTCCTGCAGTTGGTTGACTTCATCGACGCCCTGCTCCACCAGGTCGGCCGTATTGGAGGTGACGACCGAGGTGCGGTTGACGCGCACATTCGTCATCAGCAGGTATCCGCTCAACGCCACGACGACGAAAACCGCAACGCCCGCCACCCAGGAGCGCTTCGCGCTGTGCCTGCCGGTATGCTTTGCCATGAATTCCCCGCTTATTGTGAGCATTGTTCGCTAGTTTCGAGTGTAGCCACTATTATGACTTTTAGCCTATTGAATGGAGACTATGCTGATGGCTGACCAAGAGCTGCACGAAACCGACTCGAACGCCCAGAAGGATTGGCAGAGCGAGGCCGTTGAGACGGCTGAGACCGACGCCCAGGCCGACGCCCAAACTGAGGTGACCGCCGACGAGACCGAGACCGCCGAAACCGAGACCGAGACCGCCGACGCGGTCGAGGCTGAGGCCGCCGACGACAAGGCCGATGACAAGGCGGAGGATTCCTCCGAGATCGATCTGGAGGAGCTCGGCATCGATATGGAGCAGGTGCAGGCGGTGCTCAACGCCACCGCCGACAAGGCGACGCTGACCCCGCAGATGCGTCGCATGATGACCCGTCAGGCGGAGAACACCAAGCGCGTGGAGGAGTCCATCAAGGGTACCAAGTCGAATCCGCGCTGGTTCGTGCCGCTGTTCTGCGCGCTGATGATCATCGGTCTGATCTGGGCCGTGGTCTACTACCTGTCGCCGTCCGGCTCCTGGCCGATTCCGAATATCGGCGCTTGGAACCTGGCCATCGCGTTCGCGATCATCATGGTCGGATTCCTGATGACCATGTGGTGGCGCTGACCGCGAACCCAACGAGACTTTTACGGCGAAGGGGCCGGTCCGCACAGGGCCGGTCCCTTCGCCGTTATCCGATGTCCGCGCCGTCTCGTTGGGGTTGAGCTCACAGAGGGTCAAAACCTCCGCGACGCTCCCCATTCACTTCAGTTAGGAATATTTACATAAATCACTAATTAACGGGGTGATGTTTTCAGACATCTGATGTCATGGCAATCGGTCGACCTCCATTTGCTCAGAAAATAAAGCTTCAGCGACACCATCCCTTACAGACAGATGTCCAAAATCCACCCTCATATATTTGTTAAGTTCCTTACTTTTGTGATACACTGAAACGACCGCTCGCAACGATGCCATACCCCCGCACGCCCGTCATTAAGGAGGTTTCCATGAACGCACCCCGCGCTGCTTCCAAGGCCGACCCCTCTGACATCCGCGTCATCAACCGCCTGCTCATGTTCGACCTGCTGTTCCCGCAGAACCGCATGTCCCGTGCCGAACTCGGCCGCCAGACCGGCCTGTCGCGCGTGGCGGCGTCCGAAGCCGCATCCGACATGCTCGACAAAGCCATTCTGCGCGAAAGCGGCACCGACGAACGCGAAGGGCGAGGCAAACGCGGACGCCTGCTCACCATCGATCCAGACGTATGGCGTATCGTCTCCATCGACCTTTCCCAGCCTTACGTCATGCGCGGCGCGCTGGTCAATCTGCAGGGCCGAGTCGTGCACCGCATGGAACTCCCGCTGGAAGCCGCCAACACCGTCAGCCTTGACGACGTCATCGACACCATCCGCGAACTCATCGACCGAGCCGACGACCACGTGCTCGGCATCGGCATCTCCATCCCCGGCGTCGTGACCACCGAAGGCCGCGTCATGCTGTCCGCCAACCTCGGTTGGGAAAACCTCGAACTCCGCGACCTCGTCGAGGGCGAATTCGGCGTGCACACGCGCGTGTGCAACGACGCCAACACCGCGCTGCTCGCCGAACGATTCCTTGGCGACGGCGGCCCCGACACACTCTTCATCCAAATCACCAGCGGCATCGGCGCCGCCGTGCTGGTCGACGACAAACTCGTGTACGGCATCGGCCACGCGGCCGGCGAAATCGGCCACGTCGTCGTCGATCCGGACGGACCCGAATGCCCCTGCGGCAAGCGCGGCTGCCTGGAGACACTGATCTCAGCGCCCGTGCTCCACGCCCAACTCCTCAACCATCCAGACCAGCGTCAGGAAATCCTCACCCTCGCGGGCGAGCGGCTCGGCACCGCGCTCTCCATGCCGACGAGCCTGCTCGACCTATCCGACGTGGCCATCTACGGCCCCGCGGACATCGTCGGCGAAACCTTCCTCACCGCGGCCGAACAAACCGTCAACCGTCTCACCTCATCCCAATTCCACACCCCCACACGCGTCCGCCGATGCGAGCAGGGCGACGATATCGTGCTGTTGGGGCAGGCGGTCGCAGTGATGCAAGCGCGCGTGGGCCGATTGTGACCCGCCGCGTGACCACCGAAACACACGTGCCACACCCTGCGACGACGCGGTGACACGGCTCGTCAGAAAGGATCAATGATGACTTCACCTCTGCTGCTCGGCATCGATATAGGAGGCACCAAAATTATGGTGTGCCTATACGATTCCGACTTGGCGCTGCTCGCCTCCACCAGCGCGCCGACCCCCGCCAGCGAGGGTGGCGACGCGATGATCGCCGCGGCTTGCTCGATGGCCGACGTTCTGCTCGCCGATTTGGGTAGTGAACACGGCGACACCCTCACCGAGGCCGGCAAGGCGTGGGCCGCGGCCTGCGGCGGAAACGCGCCGACCATCGCCGCAATCGGCGTGGGCGCCGCGGGATTGATCGATTCGGAGCATGGCGTCGTGACCGCGGCATCCGACTCCTTCCAAGGCTGGGCGGGATACAACGCCCGCGCCGCGCTGCAGCGTTGGCGCGACGTACCGGTGGCGATGGAGAACGACGTGAACGCCTTCCTCATCGCGCAAATGGCCAACCGCCCGCAAGACGAACAGCGGCGCAGCGTGCTGGGGCTGATGCTCGGCACCGGCGTCGGCGGCGCGCTGTGGCTCAACGGCGGCATCTTCCGCGGAACAGGCTACTCCGCCGGTGAAATCGGCCATATTCCGGGCTTTGCCGACGTGCCCTGCACCTGCGGAGCACGCGGACACCTGGAGGCGCTGGCCGGCGGACGCGGCATCGCACGCCTGTGGCATGAAGCCACCGGCGGTAATGAGGACACCCGCACGGTCGGCGATCTGGCCCGCGCCGGCGACGAACGCGCGCAGGCGTTGTGGGACCAGGCCGGCGACAGCGTGGCCAAGGCCGTGGCCATCTGCCAGTCCCTGCTCGACATCGACGAAGTGGTGATCGGCGGCAGCGTGGCCAAGTCGTGGGATCTGCTGGAACCCGCGATCCGCCGCGGCATCGCCGCCTACCCCGTGCCCATCGCGCGCGAAGTGGCGATCACCCACGCCGACGACGGTGACGACACCGTTGCCCGAGGCGCCGCCGCCTCCGCAAGACTTCTGCTGTAGGACGTTTCGACGCTGCAATTTGGCCCTCCGCGCTGTGGTTCCTTACAGTGCGGAGGGCCAAATTGATTCAACGACGTTGTGTTTACGAGTTTGGCCCCGACGGCGTCACAGACCCATAGACCCCATCACGAGTTGGCACTTGGACCTCCAGTTGGCTCCCCGATGATGAGCGTTTGAGCGAGACAGGCGCAAAACGACGAATGACGGTAGCGCTCAGAACACCCTTATAGGGAGTTATCCACCGAATATGTGGGTGAGTTATCCACTTACACACATGGTGTGGAAAGTGTTATCCACAGTTATGCACTGTTGAAAAAGTTATCCACATAGAGTTATCCACAGTCAGTTTTTGGCGTTATTCCAACGATTTATTATCCACATTGGCACGGTGGATAAGTTGTGTACAACTCACCTGTGGGGATAACTGTGGATAACTTACGTGGTTTATCCACATTGTTTTCCACATGATGTGGAAAACTACACGCGTGTAATTCACCATGTGCACATCTCCCGTACGGGTCACGCCACAAGCCGCAAAAAGAAAACCCGTCGACGGAAAATCCTTTTTGGATTCCTCCGTCGACGGGCAACCTTAAGTACACAGACACCCGAAGCGAACAGCCGCCCCGGCAAGGCACGGCAACATCGCCCGACTCAGGCGGCAGCGGCACCGCCACCTCCCAGCGCGGCAGCAGTATCGCCTATAGGACTACAGATACGGCGTGCAGACCACGACCACAATCAGCAACAGCACCACCATCGCCGTGCCATATATCCACATGCGCTGGGTGAACGAACGGCGGCGCAGCGCGGGCAGACCGCCCACCAGCAGCCAGGTGAGCGCGCCGCCCACCACGAATCCGCCCACATGAGCCTGCCAAGCGATATTGCCGACCACCAGCGGCATCAGGAAGTTGATGCCCATCCAAATCAGCATCGACCGAATATCCACACCGATGCGGCGATACACCACCAACAGCGCAGCGAACAGGCCGAATAGCGCGCCGGACGCACCGTAGGCCGCGGTGAACCAGTCGCCGGTCAGCCGCGCCCACACAAGCAGGCCGACGCTGCCGCCGAAACCGGAGATCAGGTACAGCGCGAGGTAGCGCCAGTGGCCCATCATGCGTTCCAGAATCGGCCCTACGGACCACAGGGCCAGCATGTTGAACAGAATATGCAGCATGCTGGGCGCATGCAGGAACATCGAGGTGAGCCAGGTCCACGGGCGAATCACCATCGTGGCGGGCATCACCATGCCGGCGGAGACCAGCGCGGAGAAGACCTGCGGCATGAGCAGCCGCGTCAGCACCTCCACCAGCCACACCACCACGCAGATGGCGATGATCGCCCACGTGATCACGGGCCCGCCGTTCTTCCATTCGTAGGCGATGGCCTTCTTGTTCAGGCTGGGCGCGGGGGACTGGGGGAACATGCTGAAACGTGTCATGAGCTCCATAGTATCGGCAGCGCTGCCGCTTTCGCCGCGGGCGTTGAGGTAGCGGCGGTGGGCGAATTGGGACAATCGACCCGAATTCGCAAAGCCGACACGACGGGCGGATTCCTTACGACAATCTCACCCAATCAACACAACAGCGGGATTAAGATGGAGAGCAGGGTCGGCCTGAATGGGCAGACTGGCCAACATCCTCAGGGAAAGGAGCCGTCATGGAGAATAAGTCTTCTAACGGTTGGAAGTTCTTCGCGCTGCTGTTCGGCGCGCTGCTCGCCGCTGCCGTGGGTCTGTACATCTACAAGCAGCAGAATCCGGATTACGATCCGTGGGAGGAGCCGTGGGAGAACAGCTCCTCGCCGGTCGATCTGGGCCTGAGCAAGGCCGAAGACGAGGTTGACGAGGCCGACGAAATCGCCGAGCCGGAAGTCGCCTGACCTTCTTAATTCCGTTAGGCAGGGTCCTCTCCGCACGATGTGCGGAGAGGACCCTGTTTGTTTAGGTGTCCGAAACATCTGAATATGGGCCAATGGCGAGTTTGGTGTGTCGGAATTGCCCGACGAGGCCGATTTCGCACACCAAACTTAAGAATCAATCGTTTTACATGGGCAAGGCTCAACAACCCGACACACCAAACTCTCCATGACCTCTTTGGAGAGGGTTTTGCACCGCCTTGGGCGGAGGTGTCTTTCCTTCCATACGGGATAACGAAAAGGGCTCCGTCAGAAGACGGAGCCCTTGGAAATCGTCAGGCGCGTCGACAGTCGCGAGGCAGCAATACTGCCCGCGAACCGTCAGGCGAGCGGACCGGTTTCCCAGATGCGCTCGAGGTAATCCTCAATCGAGCGATCCGAGCTGAAGTAGCCGGAGTTGGCGACGTTGAGGATGGCCTGGCGGTGCCATTCGAGCGGCTGTGCGTACAGGGCTTCGATATCGGCCTGGATCTCGGTGTAGGCGTGGAAGTCCGCCAGGGTCATGAACCAGTCCTTGGTCAGCCAGTCGGCAACCAGCGGCGCGAAGGTGTTGCGGTCGCCGTTGGAGAAGGCACCGCCGGAGATCATGTCGATGGCCTGCTTGAGGCGCGGATCGGCCTCGTAGAAGGCGGCGGGGCTGTAGCCGGAGGCGTAGAGGGCGTCCACCTCGTCGACCGTCATGCCGAAGAGGAAGAAGTTCTCAGCGCCGACGCGTTCGCGGATCTCCACGTTCGCGCCGTCGAGCGTGCCGACGGTGAGCGCGCCGTTGAGGGCGAACTTCATGTTGCCGGTGCCCGAGGCCTCCTTGCCGGCCTGCGAGATCTGCTCATCGAGGTCGGTGGCGGGGATCAGGTGCTGGGCGAGGCGCACGTTGTAGTTCCACGGGAAGTACACGTTCAGCTTGCCCTTGACGTCCGGATCGTTGTTGACCACGCGCGCCACGTTGTTGATGAGCTGGATGGTCATCTTGGCCAGATAGTAGCCCGGGGCGGCCTTCGCGCCGAAGACCACGGTGCGCGGCATCACCTCGTCGGCGGACATGTTGCCGTTCTTGATGTCCGCATAGCGCGCGATCAGGGCGAGGATCTTCAGAGCCTGGCGCTTGTACTCGTGCAGACGCTTGACCATGGTGTTGATCATGGTGTTCGGGTCGATGTCGAAACCGTACTCGCGCTTGGCGTAGTTGGAGAAGTCGACCTTGTTGGCCTGCTTGACGGCGGCGAACTTCTTGACGAACTCTTCGTCGTCGGCCAGCGGAGCCAGTCCCTTGAGCAGCTCAAGGTCGCTCAGCCACTTGTCGGTGCCGAGGCCCTCGGTGATCAGGTCGGACAGGCGCGGGTTGGCGAGCTTGATGAAGCGACGCGGGGTCACGCCGTTGGTCACGTTGGTGAACTTGTCCGGGTAGACGTCGGAGAAGTTCTTCAGCGTGACGTCCTTGAGCAGCTGCGAGTGCAGCTCGGCCACGCCGTTGACGTGCGAGCCGCCGTACGTGGCGAGGTAGGCCATGCGCACGGAGTCGCCGGTGTAGATCTCCATCTCCTTGATGGTGTCGGCGTCCACATGCTTGGAGGTGAGTTCGGCCGTGAACTGCTCGCTGATCTTCTTGATGATCTCGAGATGACGCGGCAGCAGCTCGCCGATCAGGCTGGCGGGCCAGACTTCCAGCGCCTCGGGCAGCAGCGTGTGGCAGGTGTAGTTGAACGTGCGGGTGGTGATGTCCCAGGCGGTATCCCAGTCGTAGCCGTACTCGTCGATCAGCACGCGCATCAGCTCGGGGATGCCGATCACCGGATGGGTGTCGTTGAGCTGGAAGCAGATCTTGCTCGGGAAGGTGGTCAGGTCGGGGTTCTCCTGGCCGGGGTAGAACACGCGGATCGCGTCGTGGATGGACGCGGCCACGAAGAAGTACTGCTGCTCGAGACGCAGCGCCTTGCCCTGCGGGGTGGAATCCTCCGGGTAGAGGATCTTGGAGATGTTCTCGGCGGCGACCTGCGGGCGGACGGCGTCGAGGTACTCGCTGCGGTTGAAGGTGAGCAGATCGAACTCATCGTAGGACTTCGCGCTCCACAGACGCAGCGTGTTCACGCGGCCCGAAGCATAGCCCGGCACCATGTAATCGACCGGCACGGCGCGCACGGACCAGGCCGGCTTCCACACCTTCTTGCCGCCCTCTTCGACGACCTCGCCACCGAAGGAGACCTTCTGCGAGCGGTTGTAGTCGATGTGGCCCCACGGCTCCTCGTTGGTCAGCCAGTAGTCGGGCTTTTCGATCTGCTTGCCGTCCTTATCGAAGGCCTGCTCGAAGATGCCGTACTTGTACTGGATGCCGTAGCCGAACGCGGGCACGCCCAGCGAGGCGAGCGAGTCGATGAAGCAGGCGGCGAGACGGCCGAGGCCGCCGTTGCCCAGACCCGGCTCATGCTCGGCGTCAATCACGTCTTGATAGTTGAATCCCAGCGCTTCGACGGCGGTGTCGAACTGCTCAGTGAGACCCGCGTTGAGCAGGGCGTTGCGCAGCTGCTTGCCCATCAGGAACTCGGCGGACAGGTAGCCGACGGCCTTGGTGTTGCCGTTGACCATATCGGCCTGGGTCTGCATCCACGAATCCATCAGATGACGGCGCACAGCCTGCGAGGCCGCGACGTACACATCGGCCGGGGTGGCCTGCTCGACGGTGACGCCCTGACCATACTTGAGCTGTTCGCGAATCTCATCGGCGAACTGCTCCGCCGACACGGGAGATTTCGGTGCGGTGATTTCGGTCATATTCTGACTTTCCTTCCGGTTCGTCCGGTGTGTTTCCCCGTCAATAGTATGACGAGGGATGGTTTCATGCATCCACGCCGGCGTGAACTTTCGTGTTTTGGCTGTATACATTCGTTTTGCTGTATGCATACGTTGTCAACAGTGGTCTATTGTAGTCGGTAATCGGCGGGTGTAAATCCCGCGTTTTCAGGCGATACGGGCGTGCACTCGTTACCATCCGGTTTTGTGCAGCGATGTTGGCGCTCACAATGGCGATAACACGCGACTTCAGACACCTCTTAATGGGGCCTAAGCGCTCCGACCGCAGTCTCACAACGCAACACGCAGACAGTCCACAACTTGGACACACCTCAGCAACGCTCCACATCATTCCGCACAAACCCGCCCGTCATCCTGAGCGAACCCACCCGTCATCCTGAGCGGAGTCGAAGGATCCCACGGCCTTTGGCATCAAGTGGCGAGATCCTTCGACTGCGCGCTGCGCGCTCCGCTCAGGATGACGGCAGAAAACAGCCCCACACGGGTGACCTCAGAAGGGTGGTCGGGCCTCAAGCGACAATGGGAGCATGGCAGTGATACGCGAACAGGACCTCGGCAAAGGACGCGACGCATGGCGCGCATGGCGCGAGGCGGCCGAATCGGAGATTGGCGAGATATCCAGCGAAGAGAATCAGACCGCACGGCTGGATGTGGCACCGATATTGCCGCGGCCGGTCATGGCGATGGCGGTGCGCTACACCTTGCATCTGCTGGAGCGCAGAGCGCCCGGCCCCGGCGTGGAAGTGCGCGTGGCCCCGTGGGGCGCGATCAAAATCCTGGACGGCCCGGCCTCCGACCCACACAACCTCACCCCGCCGGACGTCATCGAACTGGATCCCGACGTATGGCTGCGCCTGGCCGCTGGCATCACCGGTTGGGATGAGGAAAAGCAGGCCGGCCGCATCAGCGCCGTCGGCGAGCGCGACGACCTCAGCGACCTGCTCCCCCTATAGACGCCTATAGATGCGAGTAGGGCGCGGAAACGGGATGCGCGGGACTACTTCTTGGGCTTGAGAGCGCTGGGAACGGGCATCGGAATCGGGCGCGGCTTCGGCGCGACCTTCGCCACCGCGGGCATCTCACCGCTGTTCGCCTTGGCGGCGGCCTCAGCGGCCTCGGCGGCCCACTTGGCGTATTCGTCCAAATCGTCCCCGACGGAAACCGGCGCCTCAGGAGCGGATTCGACCGGATCGGCAACGGCGACGTCAGCGGGCGCATCGGCCACAACGTCGGCGTACGGATCAGCGACGTCGGCGACGTCGGCATATTGGTCTTCGATATCGGCGAACGGATCGGTGGAACCGGTGCCCGGCTCCTGTTCGCTCAGCTCCTTGGCAAGCTCGTCGTAATCAGTGTCGGTAGTCAGATACTTGAGCTTACGAGCAATTTTCTGTTGCTTGGCTTTCTGACGTCCGCGGCCCATCTGACCCCCTGCGAGTAATGCTTGCTATCAATTCATCACATAGAAGCGTACCACTTGTTATGTTCCGATCGCTTGTCGGCTCACATATTTACTCTTAAAAGCGTATTTTGCACGGTTTTGACACATTTTCGGCGACGAAGGAAGAACTATGACGGACGAGACGGACGAGACCCAGGGCACCCAGCTGACCGCCGCGGGCAACGAGATGAGCGCCAGCTTCCTGGCGGCGAAGAAGCGGTCCGACGCCACGCTGGTCAAGCTGGAGGCCGAACCCGGCAAATTCACCATGCTCACCGGCGACCGCCCGACCGGACGCCTGCACCTCGGCCACTATTTCGGCTCCATCCAGCAGCGCGTGGCCATGCAGAACAAAGGTGTGCACTCCAACATCATCATCGCGGACTATCAGGTGATCACCGACCGCGACACCACCGAACACATCCAAGACAACGTGCTCAACCTTGTGCTCGACTACATGGCCGCCGGGATCGACCCCAAGCAGACCATGATCTACGCGCATTCCGCCGTGCCGGCCGAGAATCAGCTCATGCTGCCGTTCCTCTCGCTGGTCACCGAGGCCGAACTGCACCGCAACCCCACCGTGAAGGCCGAAATGGAGGCCTCCGGACACGCGCTGACCGGCCTGCTGCTCACCTACCCGGTGCATCAGGCGTGCGACATCCTCTTCTGCAAGGCGAACGTCGTGCCGATCGGCAAAGACAACCTGCCGCATATCGAGATCACGCGCACCATCGCCCGCCGCTTCAACGAGCGGTACGCGAAGAAGAACCCCGTGTTCCCCGAGCCGGCGGCGATTCTGTCCGAAGCGCCGGAAATCCCCGGACTGGACGGACGCAAGATGAGCAAGTCGTACGGCAACTCGATCATGCTGGGCGCGACCGCGGAGGAAACCGCCAAGCTCATCAAGAAGAGCCCCACCGACTCCGAGCGCACCATCACCTTCGACCCCACCAACCGCCCGCAGGTCTCCGCCCTGCTCACCACGGCGGGACTGGTCACCGGCCGCGACCCCAAGGAGATCGCCGACGAAATCGGCGCGTCCGGCGCCGGCGCGCTTAAGGCGTACGTGACCGAGTCGGTGAACGAGTTCCTCGCGCCGCATCGCGAGCGCCGCGCCGAACTCGCCAAGGACATGGATTATGTGCGCGACGTGCTCGCGGACGGCAACAAGCGCGCCAACGAGGTGGCCGAAGCCACGCTCGACGAGGTGCGCGAGGCCATGGGCATGAAGTACTGAGCCCGGCCGTCACATCATCGGCATTACCGCGAAGGCCGCTTCGGACATCCCGGAGCGGCCTTCGCATATCATCACGCCGTGCCTATCATGGCAGTATGAGTGCGATGATTCTGCGGGAATGTCGGATTCCCGGCTGCGACGATGTGGTGGACGTGACGGTTAAAGGCGGCGTGGTCACGGCGATCACACCGTATGCCACAGGTGAGTCGTTTACACCGCGCACCGGAACCTCCGGCGGAGCGTACGCGACCGATACCGCCGAACGCACTAGCGCCACCGGCCCAATCGACCCAACCACCAAAACTGCCTCAGCCGGCGGAGACTCCGCGCAAATCGTCGACGCCGACGGACGTTGGATCATCCCCGGCCTATGGGATTGTCACACGCATTTCACCCAGTGGGCGAAAACCCTGGGGCGACTGGGCTTGATCGCGGCCCGTAATGCGGCCGAGGCGATGACGCTGCTGCGCGCGCATCTGGACGAGCGGCGCGCGGCCGGTACGTTGGATCCGTCGCGATTCGTGGTGGGTATGCGTTTCCGCCACTCCCTGTGGGCCGATGACGAACAGCCGACCTTAGCCGCGATCGACGAAACCGCCGGCGAACAGCCCGTGGCATTGTCCAGCGCCGACATGCACTGTGGGTGGGTGAATTCCGCCGCCGCGCGTCTGCTCGGCGTGCATCCCGACCCGACAACCGGACTGGTGGGCGAGCTGGAATGGTTCGACGCCTACTGCAAGTTCGATTCCGCGCCGGGCGCGGCGGAGGAGACCGACCGCTTGCTGCGCGAGGCGCAGGCCGATGCCGCGCGCAAAGGCGTGGTGGGCATCCGCGATTATGAGATGGCGGAGAACATCGACAGCTGGATCGCGCGGTTCGCCGCCGGCATCGATGGTTTGCGCGTGGACGCCGGCGTGTATCCGGAGCGCTTGCAGGCCGCTATCGACGCGGGTTGGCATACCGGCGACGAGCTTCCCGGCAGCCACGGGCTGGGCCATGTGGGCGCGATGAAGATGATCTCCGACGGTTCGCTCAACACGCGATCCGCCTACTGCTCCACGCCGTATTCCGGCATCACGCCACCCACGTATGGCGTGCTGAGCTACACGCCGGAGCAGATCGAGGATTACATGCGTTTGGCCACCGAGCATGGCTTCGCCATCGCATGCCATGCCATCGGCGACGCGGCGAACACCATCGTGTTGGACGCAGCGGAGCGTACGCACGCCTTCGGCTCCATCGAACACGCGCAAATGCTCAAACCCACGGATATTCCACGCTTTGCGGCATTGGGATTGGCGGCCAGCATCCAACCTCAGCATGCGGTGGACGACCGCGACGTCATCGGCCGATTCTGGGCGGCTCCGGCCGGAATCCCTTACGCGTTCCGCTCGCTTCAGGATGCCGGCGCCACGCTGCGCATGGGTTCCGACGCCCCGGTGGCGCCGCTTGACCCTTGGCTGGCGATCTGTGCCGCAGTATTCGGCACGGAAACCTCCGCGCGAGACGCTTTCCAACCCGAGCAATGCTTGGACGCGCGCACAGCGCTGGCGGCCAGCACCGCGGTCGGCCGCGACCGGCTACGCCCGGGCGATCCTGCCGATCTGGTGCTGCTGGACTGCGATCCGTACACGATGGACTCCCCCGAGGCCATGCGGGCCATGCCCTCGCGCATCACCGCCACCATGCTCGCCGGCCGCTGGACCTATCAGTCCCGCTAACGCTGATGCTGACGCTGACGCCTAGCGCCTAGCGTTCGAGCACCGCGGAGCCGTCCATGGTTTCGGAGGAGATCACGTCGCCGGCGACCATCTCGTTGGGCAGACGGTCCATGTAGTGGTCGAATTCGTCGAGCACTTCGGCGTCGGGCGCGCGCGTCAGCAGCGAAGCCACCACGATGGCCAGCAGTGACATGAGGAATGCGGGCAGCAGCTCGTAGATCGCGAACACGCCACCCAACGGTTTCACCAGCGTATGCCAAATGAACACGGTGGCCGCGCCGACCAGCATGCCGGCGATCGCACCGGCTTTGTTGGCACGCCGCCAGTACAGCGAGCACAGCATCAGAGGCCCGAACGAGGCGCCCAGTCCAGCCCACGCGTAGGAGACGACTTGGAAAATCGAGGAGTTCTGGTCCGCCGCGGCGACGATGCCGAACAGCAGCATGACAAGCAGCGTGCACCGCGCCGCGATCATCACCTGCCGGTCGGAAGCCTTCTTGAACAGCACGCCGCGGAAGATGTTCTCCGCGAACGCGGACGCGCCGATGATCATGTACGACGAGGACGAGCTCATCGAGGCGGCGAAAATGCCGGAAACCACCACGCCGCACATGAAGCTCGGCAGCAGGGTCTGCGCGATGACGATGAACACGCTTTCCGCGGCGGCCTGCGTGGCGAATTCCGTGGGCATCATCGCTCGACCGACTAGGCCGATGCAGATGCCACAGGTCAGCGAGAGCACGCACCAGGTGGTGGCGATCACACGCGATTGCTTCACTTCGTCGGCGCTGCGGATGGAGAGGAAGCGCACGAGTACCTGCGGCATGCCGAAGTAGCCCAGTCCCCACGCCAGCATGGAGATGATGGTGATGACGCCGTAGTCAGCCGGCTCGCCGAACAGCGCGCGTCCGGCTTCGATCAGCTGTTCGCCGGTGACCGGGTCGAGTTGCGGGGAGGCCACTTGGGTGCCGGAGAGGAAGCCGGGGATGGATTGCAGGAAGGCGACGGTTTCGCCCACACCGCCGACGGAGACGACCGAGCCGACGAATACGACGGCGAGTGCGAAGAACATCAGCACGCCCTGCACGAAGTCGGTGACGACGACGGAGAGATAGCCGCCGATGATGGTGTAGGCGAACACCACCAGCGCGCCGGCGATCATCATCAGCCGGTAGTCGAGGCCGAAGAGGGTGGCGAAGAGTTTGCCGACGGTCACGAAGCAGCTGCCCACGTAGACGCAGAAGAACACGAGGATGATCAGCGCGGCGATGGTGGAGATGATGTTGCGCCGGTCGTGGAATCGTTTGGAGAAGAAGTCGGGGATGGTGATGGCGTCGCCAGCGACGACCGAATAGCGGCGCAGTCGTTTGGCGACGATTTTCCAGTTGAGGTAGGTGCCGATGGCGAGTCCGATGGCTGTCCACATCGCGTCGGCCGCGCCGGTGAAGTAGGCGACGCCGGGCAGGCCCATAAGCAGCCAGCCAGACATGTCGGAAGCTTCGGCGGAGAGCGCGGTAAGCCACGGGCCGACGCCGCGGCCGCCGGCGAAGTACTGTTTGACGGAGGAGTTGGAGCGTTTCGAGTAGACGAAACCGATGACGAGCATGGCCGCGAAGTAGATGATCATGGCCAGTGCGACCCAGAAATCGCTGGAAATCATGGACGTTCCCCCGCTCTTGCGATGTTCAGGCGTCTTGGGCGCGACGCGATACGCCGCCCCACCGATGCGCCGATAGTGTTGTAAATGATGTTGTGCCGCAAGCGAATGCTCGCGCCACAACAATGTACCGATTCGGAATTACCGTCCACCAACGCGTCTCATAACGTGGGAGCGCCAGCCCGATCGAATGTCTACAGAAACGAAAGTCGCCCCTCCCCACCCGCACATTCACCCCGCCTCCGGCAGGGGAAACGAGTTTGGTGTGTCGGATTTCCCAGACAAGGCCGATTTTGCACACCAAACTCGAGAATCAATCGTTTTACACGAGCAAGGCTCAGCAACCCCACACACCAAACTCGAAAACCCGTCACAGGAACGCCGTCGAATTGGCACGCGTGCGACTCCATTGCACACAGGGAGAGCTTTCAACGTCATCCTGAGCGGAGGCCGTAGGCCGGAGTCGAAGGATCCCCACCTTGCGAACAGCAGAGATCCTTCGACTCCGCTGCGCTCCGCTCAGGATGACGGTAATAAATCACGCTATATGTCGTAGCGCCAGGATTTGTCGGTAATCACGCGCGCCATCGCCAGTCCGATGGGCAGGCAGACAATCACCATGAAGGCGCGGAAGGCCCAGTCGAGGGCGAGCTGGGTGTCGAACTGGCCGAGGTGGAACATGGCCTGATACATGTACATGCCGGGAACCATGATCACGATGGAGGGCACGGTCAGGCAGATGCGCGGGTAGCCGAGGTGCGGGGGGAGCCAGCCGCGGCGCACGGAGCTGCGCCATGTGGAGGCGAGCAGGCCGGCCAGCAGCGCGCCGAGGAAGGCGCCACCTTCGGCCGGCACGCCCATGTCGACGATTTCCAAGCGGAAAGTGTCGGTGATCGCGCCGATGAACGCGGCGACCAGGCACATGCGTTGCGGGGAGTTGAACAGCACGGAGAATCCCCATACGCCGATGAACGCGGCGACGAACCGCAGCAGGCAGTTCACCGTGGGGTCGAGGCCGAGCGGCTCGAATCCTTCCGGGTTGAGGTGCACGATCAACGCGACACCCCAGCCTGCGAGCGTGGCCATCAGAATGATGCACAGCACGTAGCAGATGCGTTGTATGCCGGAGGGGAAGTCGATTTTGGCCATGTCGAGGCCGCCGGTGATCAGCGGAAATCCGGGGATGACGAACAGCATGGCGCCGATGTAGGCGGTGTCGTGTTCGAGGGCTACCGGGTCGACGAACCAGCCTATGGCGCGCAATACGCCGGTGCAGGCGAGCGCCGCCACGGCCACGCACACGAAGGTGACGAAGAATTGGTTGAGATGGTGGGCGAAGAGTCGGCGGCGCAGCCATTGGCCGAGTCCCGCGCCGATGAACGCGCCGACCATGTCGTAGATGCCGCCGCCGAGCAGGAACACGAAGGCCGCGCAGGCGAGCGCGGAGGCCAGTCCGGAGAACCATGGCGCGTAGAGCGGCTTGCGTCGTTCGATCAGGTCGAGTCGTTCGTGCGCCTGACGCACGGTGATGCCGCCGCCGGTCACGGCGTTGGGTGTGCCGTCTGCGCCGGCGGCTGCGTCCGTACCGGCTGCGTCGGCGGCCGGGGACGCGCTGGCCGCGTCGCCGTCGACCTGCCCGCCGTGACGTATGGTGACGTAGTCGAAATGCTCGGCGTATTCGCCTTTGGGCGGCTTGTGGCCGTGTCTGGTGGACTCGTGCGCGGCTTCGGCGGCCTCTTTGGCGAGGCGTTCCACTTGGGCGCGTTTGATGGCGCGGTCTTTTTCCACGGCGCGCATAATCGAGGCTTTGGCATCGGGGGAATCGAGGTGTTCGACGAGTTCTTCGGAGATTTCGGATTTCGCGTGGTACATGGAGCCGGTGCCGAGGTTCACGTTGAACCAATCGGCGAAATGCTCGAGCAGCCAGATGCGTTCGGTGTTGACGCCGGTGGTGGGCAGGTCCACGACTTCGGTGATGCGGTCGCGCCCGTCGGTGCAGGCGGCTTCGATGTCGGTGAGGTTCACGTCGGCGCGCACGTGCACGCCCAGCGGGTAGGCGATGCGGTGCATCATTTCGCGCACGCGGAAGCTGCCGGTGCCGGCGCTCAGGTCGAGCATGCCGACGCGCACGATCACGCTGGCTTTGGCTGCGATGCCTGCTTCGGTGACGGGTTTGTCCCAGTCGCGTTCGATATCCTCCATATCCAGGGGGATGGAGTGCGTGTGGAATTTGCGCACGGCGGAGGCGCCGGTCGCGCCCGGGTCCGCCTGATGCGCATGCTGATGATCATGCCCGTTCGTCACACTTCTAGGTGTACCGCACGCCCTGCCCGAAAGCGCGGGATTCAGGGAGTTTTCAGCGTGGGGACGCATAGTGGGTGGTGCACATTGTGGACTTCGTAACCTAAATGGCGATTGCGCGGCCTTACAATGTTCCGCACATAACAACCACGCTGAATCGAAGGCTGTGGGCTCGCAACGGGCGGCCTCAACAACCGTGGAGGAGCCACGGACGACCGCTAGACCGAGCAACCGGAGGTTTGGTAAAGGAGAGATATGTCACAATCACGAGAACAATTCGCGCTCACGGAGGCATCGCCTGAGATGGTCCGCAATGAGCAGCAACTTCCCGAAACCCTCGGCAACGATATGGAGCTGTGCCTGCGCATCCTACGCGAGGTGCTCGGCGAATACGATCCGCAACTACTCGCCACCTTCGATCAGGTGCGCGACTACGCCGTCGAGGCCAGCGCCGAACATTTCGGCGGCATGACCGACCCCCATCCGGACGAGGACGGCCTGGCCAAGGCGGTCGAAGTCATCGACAATATGAACCTGCATGACGCCCAGCTGTTGGCGCGCGCGTTCGCAACCTACTTCCATCTGGCCAACCTGAGCGAGGAGAACTACCGCGTCTCCGTGCTGCACCAGCGCGAAGCCGAGGTCAACGAGACCCAGGCGGTCGACCCGGTCAATGAGATGACCCTCGCCTACCATCAGCTGATCGGCGAGCTCGGCCCGGCGAAGGCCAAGGAACTGCTGGACAATCTGGAGTTCCATCCGGTGTTCACCGCCCATCCGACCGAAGCGCGTCGCAAGGCCGTGGAAGGCAAGATCCGCCGCGTCGCCCAGCTGCTGGAGGTGCACAAGCTGCTCGGCGGCTCCGATAAGAAGGAGAACTGCCGCCGTCTGTTCAACGAGATCGACGCGCTGTTCCGCACCTCGCCGATCGCGCTGAAGAAGCCGACCCCGGTCGAAGAGGCCGACACCATCCTCGACATCTTCGACAACACGCTGTTCAACACCATTCCGCAGGTCTACCGCCGCTTTGACGATTGGATGCTGGGCGACAAGGCCGGCCTCGTGCCGCCCACCTGTCCCGCGTTCTTCCGCCCGGGTAGCTGGATCGGCTCCGACCGCGACGGCAACCCGAACGTCACCGCCAAGGTGAGCCGCCAGGTGGCCCGCAAGTTCTCCGACCACGCGATCGCCGCGCTGGAGGAGGCCACGCGCACCGTGGGCAAGAACCTCACCATGGAGTCCGAGACCACGCCGCCCAGCCAGGAACTGAAGAACCTGTGGAGCCGCCAGCGCGAGATGAGCGAGCGTCTGACCTCGCGCGCGTCGGTGATCTCCACCAGGGAGACGCATCGCGCGGTGATGCTGGTGATGGCCGACCGCCTTCACTACACCATCGAACGCGACGCGGACCTCATGTACCACTCCTGCGACGAGTTCCTCTCCGACCTGCGCGTCGTGCAGCGTTCGCTGGCCGAGGCCAACGCGAAGCGCTCCGCCTACGGCCCGCTGCAGGACCTCATCTGGCAGGCCGAGACGTTCGGCTTCCACATGGTGGAGATGGAGTTCCGCCAGCATTCCGTGGTGCATGCGCGCGCGCTGGACGACATCCGCGAGCACGGCCTGCACGGCGAGCGCGGCGAACTGCAGCCGATGACGCATGAGGTGCTCGACACCTTCCGCGCGCTGGGCGCGATCCAGAAGCGCAACGGCATGAAGGCCGCGCGCCGCTACATCATCTCGTTCACCAAAAGCGCGCAGAACGTGCGCGACGTGTACGAGCTCAACCGTCTCGCCTTCGCGAACCCGCAGGACGTGCCGACCCTCGACGTGATTCCGCTGTTCGAGCAGCTGGAGGATCTTGAGAATTCGGTGAACGTGCTCGAGGAAATGATCAAGATCCCCGAGGTGCAGAACCGACTGAAGGTCACCGGCGGCAAGATGGAGGTCATGCTCGGCTACTCCGATTCCTCGAAGGACGCCGGCCCCACCTCCGCCACGCTGGCCCTGCATTCCGCGCAGGAGCGCATCGCCCGTTGGGCCGAATCGCACGATATCGACCTGACGCTGTTCCACGGACGCGGCGGTGCCGTGGGCCGCGGCGGCGGTCCGGCCAACCGCGCGGTGCTCGCGCAGCCGGTCGGCTCGGTCAAGTGCCGTTTCAAGCTCACCGAACAGGGCGAGGTCATTTTCGCACGCTACGGCAACCCGGTGCTGGCCGTGCGCCACGTCGAGTCGGTCGCGGCGGCCACGCTGCTGCAGTCCGCGCCGAGCGTGGAGAAGACGAACACCGAGATGACCGAGAAGTACGCGGATATGGCCGCGGCGCTCGACGAGGTTTCGCACGAGCGCTATCTCGACCTGCTGAACACCGAGGATTTCGCGCCGTGGTTCTCCACGGTCACGCCGCTGACCGAGATCGGCCTGCTGCCGATCGGCTCACGTCCGGCGAAGCGCGGCCTGGGTGCCAAGTCGCTGGATGATCTGCGTACGATTCCGTGGATTTTCGCGTGGGCTCAAGCCCGCGTGAACCTGGCCGCCTGGTACGGCCTGGGTTCGGCGTGCGAGCAGTTCGGCGACCTGGAGACGCTGCGTCAGGCGTACAAGGAGTGGCCGCTGTTCTCGACGTTCATCGACAATATCGAGATGTCGATCGCCAAGACGGACGAGCGCATCGCCAAGATGTACCTCGCGCTGGGCGACCGCGACGATCTGCGCGACAAGGTGCTGCGTGAGATGAAGCTCACCCGCCAGTGGGTGCTCAAGATCGTGGGCGACGAATGGCCGCTGCAGCACCGCCACGTGCTGGGCCAGGCGATTCGCATCCGCTCGCCGTACGTCGACGCGCTGTCCGTCACGCAGGTGCTGGCCCTGAAGTCGCTGCGCAAGAAGGTGGACAAGGAAGAGCTGAGCCAAAGCCAGCAAGCTGGCTTCATCTACCTGATCCTCTGCACCGTAAGCGGCGTCGCCGCCGGCCTGCAGAATACGGGGTGACGTTTGCGTAGGTGAATCGCGCCTGCGCGCGATTCACCTGCTGGGAAGCCCAGTGGGCTTCCCAGCCGCAAACGTAGCGGTGGGGATGCGCTCAAAGGGAGCAAAGCTCCCGCGCATCCCCACCGCAGCACAGCATGGCCGCGCCCATCGCGCGGCCATTCCTTTCTCTACCGCGCGCAGCGCGCTACCCATTAAGATCCCATCCGCTCCCAAAACGCCCCGCTCGCCAAATCCGCACAGTCTCCGCCACACACACTGCAGTTCCAGCGCCAAAGACCCGTTCAACGCATATCACTCGATTACGCTTGATACGGCACCTCAACAAGTCACATCAGTACCGCCGATCACGCCAGTAAAACTCATAATCCCGCTCGCCGATCGGTCGAATCACCTCGCAAGGACTCCCATACGCGACCACATTCGCAGGTATATCCTTAGTCACCAAACTGTGCGCACCAATCACACTATTGTCACCGATGGTTACGCCGGGCAGCACGGTCACCCCAGCGCCGATCCACACATTGCGCCCGATGGTGACGGGCTCGGAATACTGGCCGATCCTCTCCCTCAAATCAGGGCGAATCGGATGGCCGGTAGTCACCAGTGTGACGTTGGGCCCGATCATGGTGTAGTCGCCGATGGTGATATCGCCATCATCAACCAACGTGAGGTTGAAGTTCGCATAGCAGTGGCTGCCCCAGTGGGTGCCGCAACCCCAGTTCGCATGGACGGGCGGCTCAAGGTAGGTGTCGTCGCCGACTTCGGAGAACAGCTCCTTCATAATCGCATTGCGACGTTCCGGATCGTCGGGACGCGAGTTGTTGAAATCATACAGCAGCTGCAACTGCTCGCGCTGCGCCTCGGCCATGCCGGGATAATCGCAGAAATACACGCCCGGCGTGCGCATGACGTCGAGAATCTCTTGCGGAACGGTCATCGTCGAACTCCTTTGTGAGGCGGGTAGACAGGCGGCTAGGCGAGGTCGCACGAACGCCTGTAGATCACCCGTCCGTGCGACCTTTTCGAACATCTCATGTTCACTATACCCACCCCCAAAGCCTTGGAATTTCAACGAAACGCCCCAAAAATCAAACACACCCCATGTTCGGAAAAGTCGCACGCCCCACGTTCAGCCACTACCCCGTGCGCCATCTTTAGCGGCCAAGCTTTACAGGCATCCGTTCTCGTCGGCTTCAGTCCCGAACACACACCAGTCCGCATCCTCGTCAAACATCACCTGAACTCTGTCCGACAAGGCCTGCAGGCCGCCAGTGTTATAGAGCCAGCACCAGTCATCCTCACGCCCTGGAAGATTCGCGTCCAACATGTATACAGTTTCAGCCCAAACGGGCTCACTGGAAAAAGCCTTGTCCCAATCAGTCTCGGACACATACCCATAAGTCGTGCCAGTCTCAATGCGGTAGACCCATTCGATCGGCTCAAAACCTTCCCACCGCACAAAAGGCGCCAGGCGCTCATCCATGCGTCGAACCATCTCGTGCACGGAATCAACCGATATACCATCAAAGACGTCACACACAGCCGCGTCCTCCCTCCGCAATAAACCCGGCATAATCTCCGCTACCAAGGAGGTCTTGTTTTACAAAACCACAGCTTCCCGCACCTCTCCACAAGCTGTCTGGGAACAAATACCAGGCATGCTACATAATACGATCAGACGCATGCCGAACCGGCGATAATAGCAGGGTCCGGCTGACAGGAAACGGAGCGACATGGGCGTTTATTTGGACACTTGGCTGGATGAGTATGTGGTGCTGGATCTGGAGACGACCGGGTTTTCCGCGGCACGCGACGCGATCATCGACATCGGCGCGGCCCGCATCGTCGGGGGCGAGGTGGTTGAGGAATTCTCGCAGCTGATCAACCCCGACCGTCCTGTCTCGCGCCGCATCACACAGCTGACCGGCATCACCAACGAGATGCTCGACGGCCAACCGTCCATAGAAACCGTGCTGCCCGAATTCCTCGACCGACTCGGCTCCAACGTGCTGCTCGGCCATAACATCAGCTTCGACCTCGGTTTTCTGAACCACAACGCGCAACTCGTGGTCGGCCATCCGCTACCCAACGACTACATGGACACCATGCGCCTGAGCCGCAAACTGTTCCCGCAGGAGCGCACGCATAAGCTCGAATCGCTGGTCCGCCGCTTCGAAATCGCCGACGTGGAGGAACACCGTGGTCTTTCCGACGCGATTCAGACCGCGCAGTGCTATGAATATATGAAGCGGTTCGCACGCGGCTGCTGACGCGGCGGCGACGTGCGAACTTTTCGAACATGCCAGTGTTCGATTCGCTGAACCATAAACGTTGAAAACTCAAGAAAAGTCGGGAGAAATCGAACATCTTGTATGTTCGGAAAAGTCGCACGGGCATCGCTCTCGAACCCGCCCGTGCGCGAGCGCACCACAGGAGGACGCCATGGAAGACAAGGAATCGACCGCCAGCGCGACCTGGAGCCGCATGCTGCAAGGCAACCGTCGTTTCGCGGAGGGCAATCCGGAGCATCCGTGGCAGGATCGCGAGACGCGCGATGGCCTCATCCACGGGCAGCATCCCGACGCGGCCGTCATCGCCTGCGCCGACTCGCGCGTGCCTCCCGAGATCATCTTCGACCAGGGACTCGGCGACCTGTTCACCGTGCGCACCGCGGGCGAAGTGTTGGATGGCGCGGTGATCGCCTCGCTTGAGTACGCCATCGAACAGCTACATGTGAGCGTGCTGGTGGTGCTCGGACACGAGGGTTGCGGCGCGGTGAAGGCCGCCATCGACGGGGTTGACGCGCTGGCCAACGAATTCGACGATTGCGACTGCTTCCACACCACGGGCGTGGGTGCGGATGCGGGTGACGGCAACGCTTCCACCGACGCGGACGCGGGCTTCGCCGACCCCGAGACCCATGTCGCCCACTTGGCGGCCATGCTCGCCGCTCAAGATTCGCCCATCATCCGCGAGGTGGGCCAGTCGGTGTTCGAAGCGCAGCAGGCCGACTTAGAGACGGCGGAGGATTTCGAACGCGCCCACGTGGCCCGCACCATCGAACTGCTGGTCGAGCGATCCGAGGTGATTCAGCGCGCGCTGGGCGAAGGCCAGCTGATGATCGCCGGCGCGCGATACCTGCTCACCACCGGCAAGGTCGAAGTGTTGAGCTTCTGACCCAATCCGATAACCACATAAACCATCGAGTTGGCACTTGGCCCCTCGAGTTGGTACCCGGCTTCGTCAGTCTGTTGCGCGGATTGGCGGAATGGCGTAGAGCAATGACCATTCCTGTCGAAACCGGATGCCAACTCGAGGGGCCAAGTGCCAACTCGTCATCACCAAATCGCCCAGCGCATCCCACCCACCGCTCCGCTGCGTCCAAATAACTGGAAAAACTCGCAGAAATTGCAAATCCGTCCAATGAACTGGACGAATTTATATTTTTAGCGATTTCATCCAATGAACTGGACGAAATGATATACTGGAATGCACCGCGCTCCGCGGTCGTCATCCATTAGCGAAGGAGCCTCTCATGCGCACGCACCCTTTAATCGAGCGCCCTTACTATTTGGACTGGCTGAAACGTTGGAAAGACAAAGACGTCATCAAAGTCATCACCGGCATGCGCCGTTGCGGCAAGTCCTCGCTGCTCGCAATGTTCCGCGACCAGCTACGCGATGAGGGAATCGATGACAACCGCATCATCACCATCAATTTCGAAAGCCTCGACGAGCCGCATCCCACCGATTATCGTGAACTGTACGACCATATCGCCAGTCGCCTGCAACCCGACGCAATAACGTACGTTTTCCTCGACGAAGTCCAACATGTCGAACGCTTCGAAAAAGCAGTCGATGGACTCTTCGTCCGCGATGACGTCGACCTGTACATCACCGGTTCAAACGCCAACCTGCTGTCCAGCGAATTGGCGACCTTGCTCACCGGGCGCTATGTCGAAATCTCCATGCAGCCGCTTTCGTTCGCGGAATACCGCGACGCGGCGCAGACCTATCGCCCGGACGAGCAGATCACCGACGAGCAACTGTTCGACCTGTATCTCACCTACGGTGGGCTACCATACGCCACACAAATCGACAATGAGAACGACATGGCCGATTATCTCGGCGGCGTGTTCAACACCATTCTCATACAAGACATCGCCCAGCGAAATCCCCGTATGGATACGCGCGCTTTTATGGACGTGGCGTCGTTCCTGTCAGACAACGTGGGCAACACGGTTTCGCTCAAATCCATAGCGGGGTCAATGAAAGCCAGTGGCAGGAACATCTCGCCCACCACCGTAGGCACGTATATCGAGGCGATGACGCGAAACTACCTGCTGTATCGCGCCAATCGTTACGATATCCAGGGCAAGGCCTACCTCTCGACCGAGGAGAAATGCTATCTGGGTGATCTCGGTTTCAGGTTCTGGCTGCTTGGCAAACGGCAGGGGGATCTCGGCCATCGTTTGGAGAATGTGGTCTATCTGGAGCTTCTGCGTCGGTACAGCAATGTCAGCATCGGCAAGCTACGCAATCTGGAAATCGACTTCGTGGCTTCCGATGCCGGGCGAACGCACTACTTCCAAGTGTCGCAAACCGTGCTTGACCCGGCGACGATGGAACGCGAGCTCACCCCGTTGCGGAAGGTGAACGACAATCATCCCAAGACGCTGCTGACCCTTGATCGCATTGGCTTGGGAGATTACGACGGCATTCAGCATCGCAACGTCATCGACTGGCTGCTCGAGACGCGGTGACGCAATGACGTGCCCACATCCTAGTGTGGAGGCATGTCACTTGGATTGAACATCGTACTGATATTCGTTTTCCTCCTGATTGGCGCCGTGTTCGCCGGCACTGAGCTGGCGCTGGTCTCCTTGAGAGGCTCGCAGATCGAGCAGATGGAGCAAGAGGATGCCCGCGGCGCGCGCGTGGCGAAAATCGCCCGCGACCCCAATACCTTCCTGTCCACCGTGCAGATCGGCGTGACGCTTTCCGGCTTCCTCTCCGCCTCGTTCGGCGCCTCGTCAATCGCGCCGTTCATCGTGCCGGTCGTCACCGGCTGGGGCGTGCCGAGCGCGGTCGCGAATCCCCTGGTCACCGTGGTGCTCACGCTGGTGATCTCGTACTGCTCCATCGTCATCTCCGAGATGGTGCCCAAGCGCATCGCCATGCAGAAGGCGGAGGCCATCGCCCGCGCCGTGGTGCCGGCGATCGACGCGTTCGCCACCATCTGCCGTCCCATCATCTGGTTGATCGGCAAGAACACCAACGGCATCGTGCGTCTGCTGGGCTTCGACCCGAACGAAACCGAATCCGAAGTCTCCGACGAGGAGTTGCGCGTGCTCGTCAACTCGAACAGCTCGCTGAGCAAAGACGAACGCACCATCCTCGACGACGTGTTCGACGCCTCCGAAACCATCGTGGCCGAAGTGATGCGCCCGCGCGCCGACGTGGTGTTCATCGACGCCGACCAGCCGATCGAACAGGCCGCCGCGTTCGTGCGCGACCAGCCCTACTCGCGCTACCCGGTCACCGGCAAGGATTTCGACGACGTGGTCGGCTTCGTGCACGTGCGCGACCTGCTCGACGTGCGCGACCCGAACGCCACGCTGGTGCGCGACGTGACCCGCGAAGGCATCTCCCTGCCCGGCACCTCCCGCCTGCTGCCCAGCCTGGAACTGCTGCGCAAACGCGGCATCCACCTGGCCGTCGTCATCGACGAATACGGCGGCACCGACGGCATCGTCACGCTGGAGGATATGACCGAGGAGCTGGTGGGCGACATCCGCGACGAATACGACCTGCCCGACGAGAAGGGCGGCGAGCGGCAGAACCGCAAGGCTTTCGTCGATGGCGTGGCCACCATCGAGGGCGGCACCACGCTGGAGGATTTCGAAGACCTCACCGGCATCGAACTGGAGGACGGCCCGTATGAGACGGTGGCTGGCTACGTGCTCGCGCACACCGGAAAAATGGGCGAGGAGGGCGACGTGCTGCACTCCGACGACGGCTACGACATGGTGGTGACCAAGGTGGACGGCCGCCGCATCGAAACCATCGAGGTGCGCAAGCGCGACGAACACGGCGAGTGAGTTTTCTCTCATTTCGCCTTCGGCGCGCACATCGGCGGGCGGATAGCCGTAGAATCGGTACTACCCATTTCCCACGAGGAAAGAAAGGAAGTCATCATGACACTTGCATTCGTGGTTCCCGGGCTCGATGAGGCCGCTTCGGAAAAGGCCATTGCCATCCTGCAGAACAGGCTCAGCCAGGAGCAGGAGGCAGCGCTCGTCCTGAAGCACGCCCACTGGAACGTGACCGGACCGAACTTCATCGCCGTGCATGAGATGCTCGACCCCGAAGTGGAAGCCGTGCTGGCTCAGGCCGACGAGACCGCCGAACGTATCGCCACGCTGGGCGGCACGCCGGACGGCCGCGCCGACGCCATCACCCGCAACCGCACGTGGAAGGCCTTCGACCTCGACGGCCGCAATTCCACCGAAGACTACCTCAAGGCGCTTATCGACTACTACGACGCCTTCATCGCCGACGACCGCAAGGCCATCGCCGAACTCGACGAGCTGGATCTCGTCTCGTCCAACATCATTCAGGACCACGTGCAGGAGCTTGAGAAGTTCCAGTGGTTCATGCGTTCGCACCTCGCGTAAGCAGGCGATCGCAAACTCAAAGGCCTCCCTTCCTTCTTTCAGGATGGGAGGCCTTTCATCTTGCGGGGCCTGAGGAGTGCAGTTCAATTGAGATCCTTCGACTCCGCTTCGCTCCGCTCAGGATGACGGCAATGATGGTTACCCGTCATGCTGAGCGGAGCCCGAAGGGCGGAGTCGAAGCATCTCTATGGGATGCCGCGAAACTCCTGCACACCGGCTTCAGATAATTCCCTGACGGTTGAGTTCGCGCCGCGTCTGCCGCCAGTTGGGCAGGTATTCGCTCATACACCGCTGGAATTCCGCGCCATGCCCGCGCGCCCACAGATGCGTCATCTCATGCACCAGCACATATTCCAAAAACCTCGGCTCCATCAACCCCAACTGCAGATTGAGGCGGATACGGCCGGTGCTCGGCGTGCACGAACCCCAGCGCGAGGTCATCAACCGCAAGGTGATGCGGGTGGGCGCGCGCCCGATGATCGGAGTCCATCGGGCGAGCATCGCAGGCAGGGCCGTTTCAATGGCGGCCGCCGCATCGCGCCGACGCTGTTCGGTCCATATCGGGGTGGTGTCGGTGGGTTGCTCGTCGTCCGCGAAGGACGAGGGACGTGATGGCGCGCCGGAGCCTCCGCGACCGGCCGTTTCGCCTGATTCTGCAATAGGAGGCACATCCGGCAACGCGCCGATTCGGGCCAGGCCCTCCCTATGCGCGTCGATGACTTTGCGCCGTTGACGATCGACCCATACGCGATGCTGACGGATAAAGTCCACAATCTGCCGCTGCGGCATGCGGTACGGCGCGGACACTGTAAGCCGCCCGTCCGGCGGCCTGACCCGCACATACATGTTTTTGATGGATTTTCTGGTCACTTCGACTTGCAGCCCATCCACATTCAATCTCATACTTCTATTGTCCGCCAGCCCGAGTGTGGGCGCGACACGACGCGACACGTCGTGTTTGACATATCCGCTCTGGCTGGTATCCTAGCTTCTTGTGCGCTTTTGAAGTGTGCGAAACGGGCCCGTAGCTCAGGTGGTTAGAGCGCATCCCTGATAAGGATGAGGTCGGAGGTTCAAGTCCTCCCGGGCCCACAGAAAAACTGCAGCGGCTTTTCGGCCGCTCTTTTTTTCTCTACGTGTTGCGGCTTCGGCCAAATACGGGGCTATAGCGCAGCTGGTAGCGCATCTGCTTTGCAAGCAGAGGGTCGCCGGTTCGAACCCGGCTAGCTCCACTCGCAACACAAAAAATCCCTTGGAATCGCAATGGTTCCAAGGGATTTTCTGTTACAAGCACTACGCCTGCGGCTTTTGGGCAGCGGCGAGCTGATCGCGGATCTGCTCGAGCAGGATTACGGTCTGCTCTTCGGGGCTGAGGGCCTTCTGCTGCTCCTCGGCAGCCTCATCGTCACCGGAGGCCTTCTTGGAGGCGAGCAGCGCCGCGGACATGTCGCGGATCTTGTTGATCGGCACCAGAACGAAGAAGTACACGGCCACCGCGATGATCAGGAAGTTGAGCAGCGCACCCAGCACGGCACCGAACGAAACGGTGGCGTTGTTGAAGGTGAACGCCAGCAGGCCGTCCATATTGGGCTTGCCGAAAATCATGGCGATCAGCGGGTTGATGAAGCTCTCGACGATGGAGTTGACCACAGTGGTCACCGCGCCACCCATAACCACACCGACGGCCATGTCGATCATATTGCCGCGGGCGATGAATTTCTTAAAGCCTTCAATCATGACTTCTCCTTTTCAGATAGCGGCCGCTCTCCAGCGGGTCACCGGCGAGCCCGAGCCGTACAAGCCACACTATCGGCATGACCGAATAAATGCCGCGGCGGGGCCCCGCACCAGGCGAGACCCCGCCAAAGACAACCCGCTACAACCCACTACATGCTGTCGCCGAGGTCGACCCGCGGAGCCATATGCTCCCGGAAGAACGCCAGCATGGAATCCATGCAGGGTGCCGCGCCGTCATCCCATGTCATCAGCGGATAGTCGTGCGGCAGCCGCTGCCCGTTGCGCGAGCGCAGATCGACCAGCTGGTGGTCCACGCCCAACCGCCGCAGCATAATGGCCATGCGCAGGCTATCCTCTTCGAGGAAATCGTCCGTGCTGGTGCACAGCCACATGGGAGGCACCGTGCCAAGCGCCTCCAGCAGTCCGCCGGTCCGCTCGAATGCGGTACCGCCGAGCCTCTCCCGCAGGCGGTCGAACATAGGCGACAGGTTGTCGAACAGTCCTTTGCTGTCCGGCACGGCTGTGTCGAACAGGTGGTCGTAATTGAGCATACCGGAGCAGAATCCCGCGGAACGGAAGGTCGTGGGCAAGCTCCGCCGATCCATCCCCAACAGCCGTGCGAGATCCTCGTCGCCCTGAACGGCCAGCAGGAACAGCCCGAGCAGCGCACCGGCGGAATCGCACGACAGGAACAGTTGGGAACAGTTCAGCTGGTATTCGCCTTCATGCTCCCCCACCCACTTCAGCGCCGCCGACGCGTCGGCCAGCATGTCGAGAAAATCACCGCCGGGCGCAAGCGTGTAGTTCGGGCAAACCACCGCGAATCCGCGGCTGGCGAGCTGCGCCACATACACACTCATAATCTCTTTGAAGCTGTAGAAGAACGCTCCGCCGTGGATGTCGAATATCGTGGGGATGTCCGCGTCGCCGCGCAGGTACGCCTCCTTGGGAAGGTACACGTCCAGCAGGTGCGCCCGCGCGCCGTCGTCGACATAAGGGATGTCGGTGAAGGCCACGACGTCATTTGGCAGCTGCTGGCGCAGGTCGTACCGGCGCACGTCGCCGCCCGCATAGCTCAGCCGATGTTCGCGGATGTAGTCGATGTAGTTCGGATGCCGCTCGTACATCGGCGAGGAGACGTCCGGCAGATCCTCGTCCAGAAACGTCCACGTTCGCGCCAGGCGCTCCTGCGTGTCCGTCAGGCCTCCGCCGGGGGCTTTCTCGTACAGGTCGGCCGGGCCGCGCCCGATAGCGTCGTTCGTCATGCTCTCCATTATTCCGCCTTCATGTCTTCGAGTTCGACGCCGCCGGTTTCGGGGAGGAACTTGATGACGAACACCACGCCCAGCAGCGCCATCAGCGCGTAGAAGCCATAAGTGGCGCCCAGTCCGATGCCGTCGCGCATCGGCGGATACATGGTGGTGATGGCGAAGTTGAACATCCAGTTCGCGGCGGTGGCCACGGCCTCGCCCTTCGCGCGGATGCGGTTGGGGAAGATCTCGCTGATGATGACCCACACCGCCACGTTGGTGGTGGCGCAGCATACCAGGAAGAACGCGTACGTGCAGATGATGGAGATCCACGCCCACGAGACGGGCAGCGTCAGGGTGCCGTCGGGCATGAGCTGGCCTTGCGAGAAGCCGACCGCCACGATGGCAAGGAACACTGTCATGCCGATGGTGCCGTATTTCATCAGCGCGCGACGGCCCACGCGGTCGATGAGCAGCATGCCCACGGCCGTGGCGACGGCCGCCAGCACGGCGCGGATGACCGCGATGCTCAGCGACGCCTGTTCGGAGAAGCCGAGCATGCGCCACAGGCTGGAATCGTACAGCATGATGATGTTCTGTCCGTTGGCTTGGGCCAGCAGCACGAAAATGATGGCGATCCACATGACCTTTTTCAGACCGAAGGTCTTGCCGCGCAGCTCACTGAAGCCGGCGTTGTCCGTACCTTGGAAGGAGGAGTCGATTTTGGTGATGGTGGTGTCCGCGTCCGGGTCGCCGCACACGTCGGTCAGGATTTTCCGGGCTTCGTCGATGCGGCCCTTCATCACCAGATAACGCGGCGTCTCCGGCAGGGTGAGGCACAGGAAGAACATGATGACGCCCGGCACCGCTGTGGTGATCAGCATCCAACGCCACGCGTCCAAACCGAACCAGAAGGGTTGGGCGGCACCGCCCGAGGAGATGGCGTAGGCGTCGTTGACGATCAGCGAGGCGATGATGCCCAGCGCGATCGCCATCTGCTGGAAGCTGGTGAAGAAGCCGCGTTTGGCGGCCGGTGAGATTTCGGCGATGTACGCGGGCCCTATGGCGGAGGTGAATCCCACGCCGAGACCGCCGACGATGCGGAACAGCACGAATACGGGGAAACTCGAGGTCAATCCCACCACCAAGGACGAGACGATGAAAAGCAGGGCGGCGAGTTCCAGCACGCGGATGCGGCCGAGGCGATCCGCGACCGCGCCGGCGAACCATGCGCCGAACACGCAGCCGAGCAGCGCGGTGGAAACCGACAGGCCACTCATCACGCTGGTCAGCGCGAATCCGGAATCCGGGCTCGCGATGGCGTCGACCGCGCCATTGATCACCGAAGTGTCGTAGCCGAAGAGGAATCCTCCGACCGCACCGATGGCGCACACCGCCACCAATTTGCCCGGCACCCGGTTCTGCGGCGAACGCGAGGCCGGTTCGACCAATCCGGACGATTCGTTTGGACGTGCGATGTTCGCACGAGATTCACCCATGGTGTCCTCCTAACATGCGCGGTCCGCACCACCGGCGTCCTTACCGGCTCGGCCGCGACGCTCATCATCGTAAAAGAGCGGCGATGAATCGGACAGCGGAGAACGGGCGACTTTGTGAGAAGAAAAGTCGCTTTTGTGACCGGCTGCCCTTTGCGGGCCGAACCTTCACCGCGCAGCGTCTACCCTTGGTTACAAGGACGGGCGGTGCGACGGCCCGACCGCCGGCGCTTGGCGAACGGACTTGCGGAACGGCATACGGGCGCACGTCGAAGGAGACGGCCATGAAGTACATCGACGACGAGACCCGCCATGAACTAATGCTCGCTTCGCCGCAGTTTCCGGCGCGGGTGCTCGCGCATCAGGGATTCGACAAGGCCCGTTTGCATTGGCACGACGGTTTCGAGATCATTTACGCACGCCGCGGGCGGGCCAGTCTCACCCTCAACCACCGACGGCATCTGGTGGGGCAAGGGGAGGTCAAGCTGATTCCGCCGCGCTGCCTGCATGAGGTGGAGCTGCTCGGCGACCCGACGCGGCCGGACATGACGCCGCAGGCGCTGTCCATCACGCTCGCCCCGGAGGAGCTGATCGCGATCATGCCGTTTGTGAACCGGATGCAGGATGCGCTTGATTACGCGGCGATCGAGCGGGAGAGCGGCGGAGTCATCGCCGACTATTGCGACCGAATCTATCTCGCCATCACCAGCGGAGGGCCGGAGCGCTATCTCACCGCCAACGCGCTGTTCTTTTCGCTGCTGGCGCGCATTTTCGACTCCTCGACTGGGGCAGGCCGGGCTTTGGGCGGAGCTCCGGGCGCGCCCGCCGGCGATGCCGAGGCCGTGCGCGAACTGTCGGACGCACGTGTGATCCATAAAATCTGGAAATACGCGCGAACCCACTATCAGGAGCACCTCACCGTGGTCATGGTGGCGGAGCAGTTCGGCTATTCGCGCGAGCATTTCTCCCGCATGTTCAAACGGTATTCCAACACGACGTTCAAGGACTACCTGACCCAGGTGCGCCTGCATGTGGCGTGCGATCTGCTGGTCAACACTGAGACCAGCGTCTCGAATATCCGCAAGCGCTCCGGGTTCGCGAACGCGCAGAGCTTCCGCAACGCGTTTATGGAGGAGTTCCACTGCGGGCCCGCCGAATATCGGCGTCATGCCTGGCAGGGAGAGGCATAACAGAAGCGCATCGCCTTGCCGCAACGCACGCGGCCGCACCACACGTCACCGCACCGCGCACATCGGCTCCGCACACCGCACGCCATCACGCCTCACATCTCGCCGCAGCGCACCTCATCAACACCTTACCTCAACGTTTTTGACACTTCGTCAACACGGGGATATACTGCTATGCGTTAGGAATTGACAGTCTGTCAACAGAACGCTGTTGACAGCTCCTGCCAGCACCCGCCCGATGATGGGTGGGCACCCAAGAAGATTGAAGAAAGGTCAACGACATGTTGTTCCAGGTCTACGGCGACAACGCCGTGTTCCAATGGATTGGCTGGATTCTCGTATTCTGCTGCCTGATCGGCGCCAACGAACTGGCCCGCCGCACCAAAACCGGCGGCATCATCGCCTTCGTGGTCGTCCCGGCGATCCTCACCGTCTACTTCATCACCATCTACGCGGCCGCCGCGACCGGCGCCGAGTGGGCGCTGACCAACCCGACCTACGTGCATATGACCAGCTGGTTCCACTACGCCAAACTGTACGCGGCCACCGCCGGCTGCATCGGCTTCATGGCCCTCAAATACAAGTGGGCCAGCATCGGCAAGTCCGAATGGTTCAAGTGCTTCCCCTTCGTGATCGTGGCCATCAACATCCTCATCGCCGTCGTCTCCGATTTCGAATCCGCCATCCGCGCATGGGGCACCACCTGGGTCTCCACCGAAGGCGTGACCCTGATGGGCGGCTGGCACAACGTGTTCAACGGCGTGGCCGGCCTGATCAACATCGCCTGCATGACCGGCTGGTTCGGCATCTACGTGAGCAAGAAGAAGCAGGACATGCTCTGGCCCGACATGACCTGGGTGTTCATCATCGCCTATGATCTGTGGAACTTCTGCTACACCTACAACTGCCTGCCCACCCACGCCTGGTACTGCGGCCTGGCGCTGCTGCTTGCCCCCACCGTGGCGAACGCGCTGTGGAACAAGGGCGGCTGGATCCAGAACCGCGCCAACACGCTCGCCCTGTGGTGCATGTTCGCGCAGGTGTTCCCGATGTTCCAGGATTATTCCGTGTTCTCCACCCAGTCCGTGAACAACGCGAACGTGAATCTCACGGTTTCGATCGTCGCGCTGCTCGCCAACATCGCCGCCCTCACCTACATCCTGGTGCGCGCCAAGAAGCAGGGCGTCAACCCCTGGCTCAAGGAGGTCTTCAAGGGCACGCGCGACTACGAGCAGGCCATCGCCCGCGCCGAGTAGTTGCGTTTGATTGCGGCTGATCGCCGCGCCACATGATTCGCGAGTGGGGGCTTCCGTCGGGAAAGACGGAAGCCCCCCACTCGCATCTCAACACGCATGTTTACCGCCACTTTTACCGCCATTGGCGGTAAAGCTGAAACTTCAACATACTGAAGTTTTGACCGCGTTGTATCGATATAACTTCAGTATGCTGAAGTTCTTGAAACCGCAGTGGTAGCCAACGAAAGAGCGGAGGGCACCGGAAGGTCCCTCCGCTCCGTTATGCAATGCGAGAGATAAGAGATATGTTTGCGATTAGATGGCGGCCGCCTCCTTATTCGGCCGACTGGTTCGGAGTGCCTGCCCCGCCCACCGCAGCGTCATCCGCGCCGGATGAGATCACAACCAGATTCGCCTTGCGAGCTTTACGAATCTTATGGTCACGTACCAGACCCCAAATCGGCAATGCGAACAGCAGCAACGCCACAAGATCCACCACGGCCAGAAGCTTGCGCCAGCCGAATTCACTCCGGGTCTGGAACGCCGGACGCTCCATCGACGTGTCGCCGGTCGCCTCGACATAGTCCCTGTTCATAGCGCGCACATGCAACGTCATGTACAGCGTCTCCTTGGCAGCGCGCCGCAAATCCGACACGGTTTGCGACGAGGACGTATTGCTCTGCAACGAACCTCCGAACAAGCCGCTCATCCACAGGCTTCCGCCCGCAGCCAGCGCCTGATCGCCGTTCATGAATTCATGATGGTCCGAATAGTCGGTGATCACCGCACCGTCGAAGCCCCACTCGTCGCGCAGCACACCCGTCAGCAATGCCTCGCTGCCGCCGGTCCACACCGCACCGATACGGCCGTAGGCGCTCATCAGGCCCACCGCGTTATAGTCCTCGACGATAGTGCGGAAAGGATTCAGGTACACCTCGCGCAGCGCCTGCTCAGTCATCCAGGTATACACCGAGTCGCGGTAGATACCGGCTTCGCCGTCGTTGCACACGAAATGCTTGACGTAGGTGTAGACCCCGGCCTCGCCGGCACCCTGAACCACGCGTCCGCACAGCTGTCCGGAGAGCATCGCGTCCTCGGAGTAGTACTCGTAGTTACGTCCGTTCAACGGGCTGCGGTGCATGTTCACCGCGGGCGCATACCAGCCGCTGTAGCCGTTCACCAACGCCTGACGGCCCATGGTGCGCCCCACCTCCTGCGCGAGTTCGGTGTTCCAGGTCTGCGCCATCGTGCTCGAGCTCGGGAAGCCAGTGCCGGCACCCATACCGGTCATGCTGCCGATCTGCGCAGGACCGTCGGCATCCTTACCCTGGGTCTTGCCCACACTCTTCAATGGAGCTGTGTTGCCATAGGCCCGCACGAACATGTTCTTCATCTCCGAGACGGTCAGCTGGTCAAGCACGGCATCCCACTGCTCATCGTCGGCATCCTCACCAAGCTGATAACCCAGCTCAGTGGTCTCGCCGTTCTCTTCGACGAGCAGACCGTTGTTCGCCCCGGTGGTCACATCCTGAGCGTCTCCATCGCCGCCGCGCTGAGAAGCATCGTAAAGATTCGTCTCACGCAGCGAATCGTCCATCACGCGGGTGGCGACATTATCGGCGGGGAAGGTGCCGGCGAAATCGGCACGCGTCATATAGACAATGTTTTGTCCGGAATCATCGCCGTCGACGGAAACACCGTCAATCGCGTCGTTGCCGGTGAACTTGTTGCCCACTGCGTTGCCGGTCGAGGAATCCGTGGCATATCGCACGTTCTCCTCCAAGGTCATCGTCACCGTCGCTCCGGCCACGGAAGACACGGTGTGCGCGTCGCGACGCAAGGTCAGCGCGTAATCGCCTTCGTCGAGTTCGTATCCGGAGAATCCGTTCCGATTGGCGTCGGAGAAATCATAGCTGGCCATATCCTCCGCTTCGAAGGTCAACGTGACCTCCTGACTCTCGCCCGGGGCAAGCTGCTCGGTTTTGGCGAACGCCGCCAGATTCAGCGCGCTTTTCTCGATGCCGCCTTTGGTATACGGCGCCGAATAATACAGTTCGACGATATCCTTGCCCGCCACGTCACCGGTATTCGTCACACGGACCGTCACGCGCAGCTCATCATCGCCGTCAAACGTTCCCGACAGAGGCTGCGTGACCTCCCAATCGAACGTCGTGTAGCTCAAGCCGTAGCCGAAGGGATACTGCACCACAGCGTCATAGCCGGAGCCATACTCATTCGCCACACCGTTCCAGTATCCTTCCGCATCGGCGGTTTCGTACCATTTGTAGCCCACGTAGATACCTTCCGCGTAATCCACGTAGGACACACGGTCGAATGTCGCGGGTTCACCCAGATTGCCGTTGGCAGTGCCGATGGGGTACATGCCGTCCGCATTCTCATATGAGCCCGTTCCCTCAAGACCGGCGTTCGCCCAGCTTGCGGCGGTCGCCATGTCATACGCCCATGTATCGGCGGTGCGTCCGCTCGGCGAGACCTCGCCCCACAGCAGCTCCGGAATGGCGGAGGCGGCGTTCTGTCCGGACAGTCCCGCATGCAGACAGGCGTCCACGCCCTCAATGGTTTCAATCTGACCAACGGCCATCACATTGCCGGTGTTCAGCACCACGATGACGTTCTCGTACTGTTCACCCACATAGGCGAGCAGTTCCTCTTCCTCGACGGACAGTTGCAGGCTGGTGCGCGTCTCATCCACGACGATGTCACCGCCCTGCTCGGTGCGCTTGTACTGCTGGCGCGGCATATCGTTGCTTTCGCCGGCGTAACGTCCAATCACCACGAACGCGGTGTCAGAGAAGGATTTCGCGTCATCAAGCAGCTGCTGGGAGTAGTAGCGCGTGTCGCTGACGCTGGGTTCGTACAGTCGGGAGGATTGTTCCGGACGACTGCCTAAGGTGGCGGTGTATTCGCGTCCGTTCTGGAACTGCTTGTACATGTCGGTGAGTTCGGTGTTGGTGGCGATGCCGTAGTCGTTCAGCGCTTGGATGAGATCCGTGTCGACACCAGTGATGGTGCCGGATCCCGAACCGCCGCCGATCCATGCGGTGGATGCCCAGCCAAACACGTTCACCTGCGTGACCTCAGCGGACAGCGGCAAAGTTCCGTTCTCGTTGCGCAGCAGCGTGGCACCCTCCGACTCCACCTGCTTGGCCAACAGTTCGGCCTTATCGGTGATTTCCTGCCGTTGTTCCGCCGTCACCTGAGGTGAGGCGGCACCAACGAACCCGTCGATGATGGTGCCCATGGAGAACGCCAGCGCGTTCACTCCGGCCACCGCGATAACCAATAGTGTGGCGAAGAACAATTCGATGCTGTGCCGAATCGAATGCGGCTTGCGCACCTTCTTCTTTCTCTCAGTGCCCATAATGCTCCTTTACATGAAACCACTGGATTGACATACCCGCTCGTTGAGAGCCTGCATGCCACCTTGCATAAGGTTTGTGGTTCCATTGTGCGAATCTTCTCGCAGCGAGGAGGGGAATGCGGATAACCTGTAGATTTCGCGTTATGGACGACACTTCCACGCGCCCATACGCCCGACGGAGCGGACCGAAACGGCCTCTTGATCAGCTCGCTCAAGCGAGGGGAAGCAACACATCCACGGCGAAGACGCCATCGTCGGCGACCACCGTCAGCACACCCCCATACTGCTTGGCGATCATACGCATCGACCTCATACCAAACCCGTGATAATGACGGTCGTCTTTGGTGGTGCGCGGCAGACCGTCATCGAAAGTCAGATCGGCATCATAGGGATTCTCGATATGGATACGGACCATGCCCATATGTTCGCGCACAAACAGCTCGATATGTCTACGTTCCGGTTCCGTGATGGCCTGCACTGCTTCCACTGCATTGTCGATGGCGTTGCCGAACAGCGCGTATATATCGGCGGGCTTCATCATATTCAGCCGCGAACCGTCGATCATACGCTCGAATCGGATGCCCTTCTGCTCGCATAGCAGCGATTTATTCGCCAGCACCACATCCAACGCCTCGTTGCCCGTGCGGATCGACGCGTCATAAATACCTACAAGACCGCTGAGCTCGGCGATTTCATCTTGGGAGATTCGCCCACCCAGCATGGAGAGCTGCTTCTTCAGATCGTGGGTTTTGATGTTAATCAGATCGATGGTCGCCTTATCACTGGCCAACTGCGTCTGCTGCTGACTCAGCAAACCGCGCAACACCGCGCCGTCACGTTCAGCGGATTCACGGCCAGCGATCACCGCCAGCAGCGCCAGCACGAACGCGCAGGTCACCAATCTGGTAGACATCATCAGCATGGAGACGGCACGCGGCAACGTCGGAAACGTGCTGAACAAACATGCGAACACATTGACGCATAACAGCAATCCGACGAACAACAACAGCACCCCACGCCCCGTCATCCCCTCGGGCACCACCGCCAATGGCCTCACGAACATCCAATATCCCAACATCTCGCAGGCCATCGCCGCCACCAACAGCGCCGTCGCTCCCTCCCACTGATTGGTGTCGCACCAGCTTCCGGGAAGCAGACCGACGATGATCTGCGAAGCGCAGTGCACAAAATGCTGCATCGCCACGGCCGCCGCCGTATAGAACAGCGCCAAACGCCCATTGATGACGAAGCAGAAACGGATGGCCAGATAACACAGCACGTACAGGGCCATGAACCGCAGGATGGTCGGCACCGCATACGCGTACCGTTGCACCACAGACATATGCTGCATCAAACTGGCGAGCAAGTCAGGCGACTGATAATACAGCTGAACATATATGGGAAAGAATGCCGCCGCATAGGTCAGCGCAGCCGCCGCAATACAGAAAACCACCGATGTCGACACGCGCCAACCGAATCCTGGGCGTCGCTCCAGCCGCCACACGAACAATCCCGCGCACACCAGCAATTCGACGACGAAGCTGGTCAGCAGCGGCATCACCACAGTCAACCCCAGCTGGGACAGTCCCTCCAACAATTCACCGCACATCATCTCACCTCGCACGCTTCGCCAACGCTTCCAGAAAATCCTTGCGATACGCGCGACCGATGGGCAATTCGACACCGTTGGCCAATGTGACGGCATCGCCGGCGACCGTGGCAATATGCCGCTGGTTAACCAGATATGAGTTGGCGCAGCGCACGAAGCCATGATCGCTAAGAGCGGATTGTAGGGATTTCATACTGCCGGCTGTGGCGAGCACACCGGCGGCCGTGTGATAGTTGAGATTCCGGCCGCGGACTTCAATATAGACGATATCCCGCAAGAGCAACCGTTGCGCGACGCCGCGCTGCGTCACGAGAATGGACTCCGCGTCGCGGTTGCGCAGCTGGACCGCGCGTTCGATTTTACGTTCCACGTCGGCTTCGGAAAAGGGCTTGAGAATGTAGCTCAACGCATCCACCTCATAGCCTTGGGCCGCGAACTGGGCCATATTCGTCACGAAGATCAGCACCGCGTCACGGTCGATCTCACGGAAGCGATGCGCACCCTCCATGCCATCCATATTGGGCATCTCAATATCCATGAACACGATGTCCCACTCACCGGGAGTCAACGTTTTCAGGAACTCAACCGGATCCTCGAACGCCACGATATCGAAGGCGACGCCCTCATGCGCGTCGGCATATCGTCGCAGGCAAGCGATCAGCTTATCGGCGGCCTCATCCTCGTCCTCGATCACAGCGACTCTGAACATCCCGGCCTCCGCTCCCTCATACGCCTCATTGCCGTCACACTCCACGATACCGTGTTCGCGTCAGTGCGAGAGATTGGCCAGCGTCAACTCGCATAAAGCTGCGACTTTTGATTCCAGCGCCTGCCGCAATTCATCCATGCCAGGAACGTCCCGATGCGTACGGAACACATCGCTCATCGCATCAGGGATTCTCTCGCCCAGATCCCGCATAAGCAGCAAACATGCATCGGAATCGACATCGGCATGCTGAGCGAATTTGAGCAGCTCTCGCCTGCCCACCCATCCAAAACGGTTTTCGCCACCAATGCTCATGGCGAAACGATAATCCTCGCCATACATCAGTCCCGATGCGATGTCGTACGCGGGAGCCAAAAGCACCTCACCATCATGCAACAGCACTGAATAGTTTTTCGCATGCGCGTCAGGCGCGCCCATCAGATAGTTGAAGAACAGCAGAAGAAGAAATTGCGTGATGTTATACCCAACATCAGCCCCACCGATTCGCCTGAACAACGAGATGACGTCCACAGCCGTGGGGCCGCCTTCGCTTTGATATTTCTTATAGGGCGGGACACCCAAGGCTTGACACAAATCCTCCTGATGGACTCGCAGCACCCGACCATGCGCATCAACCAGCCGATCATACCGCTCAACCACAATGGCTGGCTCACTCTCGAACTCCTCATACTCCACATATGCAGCATCCAACTGCAAAGCACGCGCCGTGCAAAGACATAAGAACTCATTCAACGCCTGCAGTCGCAGGTCAGGGATTCCTGGTTTCAGCAGATGAGTGGTTGCCGCAGCCCCCTCGCAGATAAACCACTGTCCGTCTTGTTTACGTAATGCGAATTTGGATTGCTGTCCGCCAAGGCTCCAATGCTCCCTGCCACTGCCCCAGTCCCTTGAGATTCGTGTGCGCAGCGCCTTGAGTTTGGCCGCAATATCCGCACGGCTCACCGGCACCAAATGCTCCGGCATAGCCATTGCATCACCTTCTGGAGCGGCGAACTGCACCGCTCCAGGACAGTCGAGCCCCATATGTTCCAAAAGCGCGAACGGATTGGCACCACTCACTCCCCACCGCTGGCCCATGTCATTGCGCACCTCTTCACTGTCGGGAAGCAAGCCCCACAGAAAGGAATCGACGATTCTCTGGCGGTAGGCATCGTTGCGCAAGGGCATCGACAGCGATACAGGAGAACCGGAATAACTCGCATCGTATGCGAATGTTCTCCGCCCTGACGCATCTTGAGTCAGACGCCCCGCGTATTCGTTCTCCACATATACGTTCAAATACGATGTGGTCATCGCGCACCACCCAGCACTGATTCGTAGCGGGATTCACGATTTCTTAGGCGATTGAAGTAATCCGCGATGGCGGCGTCTCGATCATCATCGCCTGCAGCGGACCGCCTCTGGCCATCCGTCGACTCGCTTGCGCCACCGATTGTCATAGAGCCGCCCAGAACTTGGATGGCTTTGAGATACATGTCGAAATGGAAAGACGTATTCGCACCGGACTCGACGTCGATAACCCATTTACGGGAGACATGAATGCGCTCGGCAAGTTCGGCCTGCGTCATCGCGGCCGCCAAACGAGCTTGTTTCAGCGCCTCACCGGCATTACGTGCTGTCCCGATATCCATAATGTAAGTTTAACATTACATTTTAGAATGTATATTTAAAGTGACATCGCCGTTGTGAGACGAAGCACCCCATAAACTACGGTTTCACGTCGCCTCAAAGAAGGCGAAATCGAGTTTGGTGTGTCGGATTCGCCAGACAAGGCCAATTTCGCACACCAAACTCAAAAATCAATCGTTCTACCCAAGCCCGGCCCAACACCCCGACACACCAAACTCGAAATCCGCTCCCAAAACGCCCCCATCAGCACGAACGAAGCCGAACAACCCAGTCCGCAACGGCGGAATCACGATCGCGAGGCAACAAGAGAAATCTGCACAGTGAACACCGGCGGTTCGGCGGCAACCAGGATGTCACCGCCGTAACGCCGGGCGATATGGCGGATGCTTTTGAGACCGAGGCCATGCGAAGCGGCATCGGCCTTGGTGGTTACGGGCAGACCGTCCCGCATCTCGACAGTTCCCTCGAAGTGGTTGTCGACGGATATGACGATAAGATCGCCACGCTGCCGCGCGCTGGCGGACACCACACGCTTGTCGGCATCGTCGAACCGCATCACATAATCGATGGCGTTATCAAGTGCGTTGCCGATGATGGTGTACAGATCCACCACATCGACAGCATCCCAATCGCAGCCACCAAGCATGCAGGAAAGTCGAACGTCGTGCTGTGTGCAGAAAAAGTTCCGCTCGGTGACCAACGCATCCAACGCCTCGCTACCCGTATTAGCAATCGAATCATAAAGATTCAACGCCTGTTGCACCTCGCGCACCATCTGCGTGCGTCGCTCATCGCCGGCGAATTCCAATGCTGCCACTTGGTGTTTGAGGTCATGCGTTTTGTGGTTGATGAAATCGATGTTCTCGCTAAGCGTGCGATATTGCTTCGTCTTTTGTTCGGCCAGCAGATTGAGCATGGCGCTTTCCTGTTGCAATTCCGTAATGTGATAGATCGTGTACTGGAACACGAGGATCACAATGGCGATCACACCGGCTGTAGTGGCGCTGAACCGCTGGATGACAGCCAATCCCTCATCGGAACCGATTCGTGCGAGCAGATTCGGCACATGCCGCTCGTTGACGCTCATGGAAATGCCGGATATGGCGCTGAGTATGGTGTAGTTCACCACATACAGCACGCACAGGCGCCAATCCTCCTGCCCAGAGGGAACGATATCGCGATTGAAAACCGGTGCGACGAACCGGCTGGCCAATGCGAAGAACAGCGCGTAGATAACTACGCAAATCGCCATATAGGCCAGCGGATGCTGGTCGCTGAACTGCGGCAACAGCACCACGAACAGCCAGTTATGCACAAATGCGGTGACGAAACGCTCCACACACACGCCAAGCAGCCAACGTGACATCGCATTCGTCCAAGAGATGTCACGGCAGCACACGATGGTCAGCAACGCCCACAGGAAAGTCAGGAATATCCACAGACGCGCGAACAAGAATGGACTGATGCCTGTCCAACCGTCAGCGGAAGTGTAGACCAATCCAATCGGATGAATCATGGATAAGGCGACTCCCGGCATCACACAGGCCGCCAAACGCCACCAGTACCAGCGACGTTTCGGTATATCTCGCACGAAAATCCATCCTGCGATCAGTACGGTGAACACGAAGCGGAACGAACTGAAGAACGTGCATACAGTGTCCAGATTCAAAACGGACAAATCACTCATAGCGACCTGCCGCTCATCACCGTGAGATAGGCCTGCATCAGTCCGGCTTTATAGGTTCTGCCGACCGGAAGCGTCGCTCCCGCGCATGTGACGGTCGAGGCGGTGAGGGTATCGATATGCCGCAGATTCACAAGAAAGCTTTTGTGGATGCGATAGAAACCGTAGGGTGTCAGTGTCTCCGTCTGGCCGGTGATCACGCCCGCGCCTTATGCACGCCTTCGGCCGTATGGAACAGCAGGTAATGCCCCAACACTTCGACGTAATGAATATCGCCCACCGAAACCGAACGCATGCCGTCGACGGTATCGATGGCGATCACCGTATCGGCCCTGCCTTGCGACAAACGCCTCGCTTTGGTGAATTTCAGCGCAAAATCGTAGTACGACAGCGGCTTGAGCACATAGTCCGCGGCCGCCACCTCATAGCCGTTGATCGCATACTGCGCCATGTTGGTGACGAACACGATGGTCACATCCCCGTCCTGCATGCGGATTCGACGCGCGGTGTCCAGTCCGTCGGCCCCCGGCATCTCCACGTCCAACAGCAGCATGTCGTACCGCCCGCGCTGGTAGTCGAGCAGCAGCGCGTCGCCGCTGGAAAAATCGTCGACTTCCAGTCGCAGGGCGTGCTCATCCGCATAACGCGCGCAATAGTCGCGCAGAGTCTCCCGCATCCGTTCCTCATCGTCCGCAATGGCGACGCGCATGCTCTCCGGCACCGTCTCCCACCTCCTTTGGCATGAGTCAATGTCAACACCAACCATCGTAGCGGCTGCCAGCTGTGCGAATCATGCTCCAGATAGGGTGTTCACGCCCAAAAACGGTTGTTCGCGACAAGGCGGACATTACTTGCCGCGCTTGTTTTTACGATGACATCGTCCGCTTCCAATGAAGGAAGCCGCTATGAGAGCAAGGAGTGAATCATGAACGATTCGCAGCATAAAAGCAGGAAGCCACTGCCGTTGCCGGTTTCCATAAGCATGATCGTCATCGCGGTCATTCTGGCGGTAGCGACGGCCATCGGCAATGTGTACGCCAACAAATACTCAGATCTGATTTCGGTATATTTCAACCAGCCGACCTCCAAAGTGGTGTCGGCGGAGGATGAGACCACCGAGCATTTCACGTCCGATTACGCCTCCGACGAGGAGCGCGAGGCTGCGTTGGGTGAAATCGGCACGGATATCACACGCGAGGGCGCGACGCTGCTGAAGAACGAGAACGACGCGCTACCGCTGGCCAATGGCGCGAAGATCTCCGTCCTGGGGCAGAATTCCGTCGATCCGGTGTACGGAGGCGGCGGTGCCGGTTCCATCGATGCTTCCAAGGCAGGTACGTTGTTGCAGTCCTTCGAGGATGCCGGTTTCGATGTGAACCAGACGTTGGCTGATTTCTACGAGAATGGTGCGGGCAAGGACTACCGCAAAACCGCCACCAATTCGTATGGCGAGGGCGAGTTTGCGGTGAACGAGGTGCCGGTCGACGTGTATACGGATGAGGTGCTCGATTCCTTCGCCTCCTACAACGATGCCGCCGTGGTGGTGATCGGCCGTTCCGGCAGCGAAAGCCAGGATCTGCCTTCCGAGCCGTTGACGTCGGGCTACACCTACCTGCAGTTGGACGACGACGAGCGCGCGATGCTTGAGATGGCTGCTGACCATTTTGACACCGTGGTGGTGCTGTTGAACACGTCCAACCCGATGGAACTGGAGGCGCTGGAAAGCGACGATGTCGACGCGGTGCTGTGGATCGGCGCGCTCGGCCAGACCGGTGCCACTGCGGTGGGCGAGGTGCTCAACGGCACCGTGAATCCCTCCGGACATCTGCCCGACACCTACGCGACCGATCTGGCATCCGCGCCGTCTATGGCGAACTCCGGATCGTATACCATCGCCAACAGCTCCGAAGCTTTCTCCACCAACTACATGACCTATGCCGAAAGCATCTACGTGGGCTACCGGTACTACGAGACCCGCTATGAGGATGTGGTGCTCGGCAACGAGGATGCCGCGAACTATGACTACACCACGCAGGTGGCGTATCCATTCGGCTACGGCCTGAGCTATACCGATTTCGAGTGGAGCGACTACAAGATGAGCGAAACCGATGATGGCTTCGATATATCCGTGACGGTCACGAACACCGGTGACGTGGCCGGCAAGGATGTGGTGCAGGTCTATATGCAGTCGCCCTACACCGATTACGACAAGTCCAACGGCATCGAGAAAGCCTCGGCCGAACTGGTCGGCTACGCCAAAACTGGTGAAATCGAGCCCGGTGAAAGCGAAACCGTCACCGTGCATGTCGACAAGGAGTCGATGAAGGTCTACGACGCCGAAGGCGAAGGCACCTACATCGTCGATGCGGGCGACTACTACTTCGCGGCCGGCAGCGACGTGCATGAGGCGCTGAACAACATTCTGGCGGCCAAGGGCTTCGACACCGAAGATGGCATGGATGCCGAAGGCGATGCCTCGTTCGCCGCCTCGACCACCGTGCGCACGCAGGACAACACCACCTACGCCACCTCCGCGGCCACAGGCAATGCGATTACCAACCAGTTTGAAGATGTGGACCTCACCGCCTACGACGACTCCTTCACCTATTTGAGCCGTTCCGATTGGACCGGCACTTGGCCCGAAACCTATGCCGACGGCACTTGGCAGGCGCCGCAGGAGTTCGTGAACGCACTGGCCGTCGACACAACCACCACCGAACCGGAATCCGAGCCTGTCACCGACGCGGAGAATTCTTCGTACGGAGAACTCAACGTGTCCATGCTGATGGACACCGACTATGACGACGATGCTTGGAACGCACTGATCGAGCAGATGAGCGTCGACGAGCTCGACGAGCTGGTGCGCGTCGGTGGCTACGCCACCAAGTCTGTGGATTCCACCCAGCTCCCGGCCACAGTGGACAAGGACGGCCCCGCCGGCATCTCCTCCACGCTGGTCGGCGGCGAAAACGGCATGGGATATCCGCCCGAAGTGGTGATCGCCGCGACTTGGAACGCCGACTTGGCCGAACGATTCGGTGCCGCGATCGGCGAGGACAGCATCGCCCTCAACGTGGCTGTGTGGTATGGCCCGGCCTGCAACATCCACCGTTCCCCCTACGGCGGACGAGCGTTCGAGTACTTCTCCGAGGATTCGTTCCTTTCAGGCGACCTGTGCGCGCAGGTCGTGGCCGGGGCGGCTTCGAAGGGCGTGGTCTCCACGGTGAAGCATTTCGCACTCAACGACCAGGAAATCAACCGTATGGGACTGGCGGTGTTCGCCAACGAGCAGACTGTGCGCCAGCTGTATCTGAAGCCGTTTGAGATGTCCGTCCGCAACGGTGGTGCTTCTGCGATGATGGCTTCGATGAACCGCATCGGCTCACGTTGGACCGGCGGCCACAAGGGTCTGATGACCAACACACTGCGTGACGAGTGGGGCTTCAAGGGCTTCGTGGTCACCGACCAGGCCTCGTATTCAGTGTTCGCCTATGAAGATCTGCGCGAAGGTCTGGAGGCCGGCACGGATCTGTGGCTCAACACCGACAATGAGCTGTGGAAGCTGTCGGATGCGGAGATGACCGATGGCGTGGTGGCCAACATGCAGCACGCTGCGAAGAACATCAGCTACGCGCTGTCTCGCTCGAACGCGATGAACGGCTTGTCTGCCAACTCCACAATCGTCAAGGTGACTCCGTTGTGGCGCTGGGGCGTGTACGCGCTTGACGGCGTGGTGACGATCGGCGTGGTGGCCTTGTGCGCTGCCGCCACGATCAGCATACTGCGTCGCCGCAAGCAGGCGGTGGTCACCGTACAGTCAGACGACTACGCCGACAAACAGTAACTCCTTCTCTCTCATTGCAATCAGGGACGCCCCAGAAGGGGCGTCCCTTTCTCATTCAATCCCGTCTTCAACAGAGCGAAATCGAGTTTGGTGTGTCGGATTCGCCAGGCAATGCCGATTTCGCACACCAAACTCAAAAATCAATCGTTCTACTCAAGCCCGGCCCAACACCCCGCCACACCAAACTCGAAACCGGGTCGAATGGCGCGCGGATGAGTCGAGAATCCAGCGTTATTTCGCCTCGCCTTTCGCATCGCCTTCGGGGAAGATGATTTTGTAGATGGGGAAGTAGATGACCATCTGCACGCCGCCGTTGATCACGGTGATGAGGATGTTGTAGACGGCGGGCGGGAAGAACTGCTTGCACAGCGGCACATACAGCCCCATCAGGAAGCTGCACACGATGGTGATGAGCACGAACGCCACCACATACCAGGCGATCTGATACCACACATTGCCCTTCGATTTGAAAGTGATGTTGCGCTGCATCGGGAAGTTCACGCATTGCGCGACGAACAGCGTGATCGCGAACGCCGCGAAATACCCCATGCCGCCGGTCGCGTCGCCGGTCACCGGATAGTCGAACACATACGTGTCAACCGGTCCGAGCTGCAAGTGAATGAGCTGCGCGGGAATCTCGCACCAGTCGGTGAACCGGTAGAACAGGTCGGGCAGGAATGTGAGCATCACGTATTGCAGCACGGTGACGAACATCGAGAACGCGTAGAACATCACGAACTGCGCGACGAGCTTGTGTTTCGCGCCGAACCGCTCCCACCATGCGGCGAGTGGATTGGTCGGCCGCGTGGCGACGCTCTGCTGGGAATCGGTCGATTCATGCACCGACATGATGGGTCCTTTCGTTATTCGCCTGCGATGGTGAGTTCGGCGGTGTGGGTGCCGTCGGTGATGGTGAGGACGGCGGGTGCTCCGGCCGCCTCTCCGGCACGGTCGGCATGGTCCGCGCGCACCACGGCCAGCGCCTCGCCGTAGTAGGTGCCGGTTTCTCCGGTGACGAAGCTGCCCTTATTGAACGGCGCCGCGCAACCGAAGCCGAGCAGTTCGCCTCCGGCGACGCTGGCGCGCAGGGTGCCGCGTTCGAGCGGCTTGACGATGCCGTGCTCGTCGGTATACCTCACACGCACGAAGGTCAGCTCGCGCCCCGCGTATTCGACATCGGCGCGCAGTTCGGTGGCGGCCGAGGCACTGGTCAGCGCGCGACGGCCGATCTCGCGCCCGGAGGCGTCATAGCTCACCGCTTCGAGCGTGCCGGGCTCGTACGTGCACGAGAAGCGGGCCACGCAATCGTCCCGCAAAGCCTTGCGCCCAACTTCACGCCCGTTGAGCACCAGCGCCACCGAGGCGGCGCGCGCATACACTTCGACGTTCGCGGCACGGCCTTCGCACCCGTTCCAGCTCCACGAATCGGTGGCGTTACTCATCTTCCACGCGCTAGGGGAATGCTTGTCGCCTGTGTGGTTCACGGGGCAGACGGCCAGATACGGCCCAGGCTCGGCCTCCAACGCCACGCGCGTGTACAGCGCCTCGCCCAGCGGCTTGCCGGTCAGATCCACACGCCCCGATCCGGCGGTGAGCCAGCCGAATCCGATGTCGAGCGTCGCGTAATCCTCGTATTCCCACGCGCCGACGCCGGTTTCGCCCATATAGTCCATGCCGGCCCACACGAAATCGCCGACGAGGCGCGGGTTGCGCTTCGCCATCTCACGGAACCGGTAGGCGTCCGAGCAGAAGGTTTCCGAACCGAGGATCAGCCGTTCGGGATACTTCTTCAAATCGTGACGGTAACGCTTGATGCCGTAGTTGTAGCCGGCCACGTCCATGGCGGCGTAGGCGTCGCGCGTCACCCAGTCGCAGAACGGCAGGGTGGCACCGGTTTTCATAAAGTCCGCGCCAAGCAGTCCGGCCATATTGTTGAAGAATTCGGAGCCGACGGCCTTATGTTTTTTGGGCGCGGCACCGGCGGCGAGCTGCTTCTCGGCGGCCTCGGCCTCCTTGGCGGCCTTCTTGTCGGAATACTGGCCGAAACCCACGGAGCTCAGGAAATTGAAGAAGATGTTCACACCGCAGGTCACGGGGCGCGTGGGGTCGAGGTCGTGCAGATGGTCGGTCATCGCCTGGGTGAGCGCGATGCCGCGTTTCTGCGCGGTTTCCGACACCTCATTGCCGGTGGAGTACATGATGACGCTGGGGTGGTTGCGGTCTTTCATCACCATGTCGGTCAGGTCCTGCCGCCACCATTGGTCGAAATGTTCCACATAGTCGTGCTGGGTTTTGTGGATGTACCAGTGGTCGATGTATTCGTCCATCATGAGCACGCCCTGCCGGTCGCACGCGTCGAGCATGGCCTTGGAGCAGGGGTTGTGCGCGGATCGCAGGGCGTTGTAGCCTTGCGCTTTCATCAGCGCCACCTTGCGCTCCTCGGCGTCCGCATAGCAGCGCGCGCCGAGCACGCCGTTGTCGTGGTGCACGCACGCGCCTTGGATGATCACCCGCTCGCCGTTGATGAGGAAACCATTCGCGCCCCACTCGATCGTGCGGATACCGAAGGTGACGTCGAGCTCGTCGGTCGCGCCGGAATCGGCGGTATAGCTCACGTGCGCGGTGTACAGGTTCGGCTGGTCGGGCGACCATAGCCGCGCGTGGGGCACGTCCAGCACCATGCGGCATTCGCGCGGGGCGAAGGTTGATTCACCCGTGAAACCGGCGTCATCACCCTGCGAGACGGGGGTGCAGCGCACACTCACTTCGCCGGGGGCGGTGGCTTCCACGGTGATTTCGATGCGTGCGGCGCCGCTTTGGGGGTCGATGGACAGGGTGCGCACGCTTACGCCGTCCAGGGCGATGTGGTCGCGCGGCGCGGTCCACAACACGACCGGGCGGTAGATGCCCGCGCCGGAATACCAGCGGCTGTTGGGTTGGTCGCTGTTGCGTGCGATGACGCGGATTTCGTTCGCTTCGCCGACGCGCACGCGGTCGGTCAGGTCCACGGTGAAGTTCGTATAGCCGTAGGGGCGGAACATGGCCTGTTCGCCGTTCACCCACACTTCGGCGTTATGGTAGACGCCCTCGAATTCGAGGACCATCGTCTGACCCGCGAGGCTGGGTTCGGGGGTGAATTGTTTGATGTATTCGTAATCGCACCCCTCGAACCAGCCCGAGTTCAGGCCGCTGGGGGCGAGTTCGTGCCGCTTCTCGCCGATCATCGCGTCATGCGGCAGCGTGACCGGGGCGAGCGGCTCGTCGGTGTCGAGATGACGCCAGGCCCAGTCGGCGTTGAAATCAAGATGCTTCATGGTCGTATGTCTTTCGTGATGATGGGAGGGGCGGGATGAGATTCCCTTCGTCATTCCGAGCGAAGTCGAGGAATCTCAACGGATGTAGGGGAGAGAGATCCTTCGACTCCGGCTCCGCCTCCGCTCAGGATGACGAGAGGAAGGCACCTCCTCGCCCAGTACAACTGTCGTTATTCCGAGCGGAGCGGAATTCACCTTCTCTGTCATTCCGAGCGAAGCGAAGCGGAGTCGAGGAATCTCTTTGCTATTGAGTTATGGATTCGCGCCTCAGGCCACGGCAGGTGCCATACCGCCGTCGACGGCGATCGCGGCGGCGCGCACTTCCTTGGCGGTGAATGCCTTGACGATCAGCAGCCCGATCGCCACCAGATACGCCACCACGCCCACCAGCGAGATGTTCAACGCGGTCTGCTCGCTGGCCGGATAGTTGACGGGGATGAAGTAGATATCCGCCGCCAAGCTCACGCGGTCCAGCGTGAAGAACGCGAACGAGACGACCAGCAGCACCTCGGAGGCGATGAGCAGCACATCATCGACCACCGCGCTCAGGCGGGATCCGACCGCGACCGCGGCGATCAGCGCCACCACGGCGAGCACGGTGCATACGATGGGCAGCACGTTCATCTCCTTGCCGGCCAGATAGCCGGTGGTTGAGGTGATGAGGTAGACGACCAGTCCGACCACCGCCGCCACAGCCGCGATGAGTTCGGGAACACGGGATGTGATTGACTTTGCCATATCAGTTCCTTCACTTGGATGAGGTGCCGGCGGGAGCGGCGACGGACTTGGCGCCACGGACGCGCACGACCGTGTAGCCGATAACACCTGCGGCGGTCACGACGCCGGTCACGGCGATCGCGGCGATGTAGGCCGCACGCCACCAGGTCATGACGTTTTCGGTGTGGGTGGTGGAGTTCACGCCGTTCATGGCGTTCGAGTTGGCCAGCGCCCACAGGGCGTACTTCACGTCCTGCTGGATGGCGAGCAGCACGTCGCGGTCACCACTGAGGGTTGCGGCGTCCCAATAGCTCACGCCCATGTTGCCGAAGCCGCAGAACGCGGTGGTTCCGGCCAGGATCGACTCCTTGGGTGCGGCGTGCGGCGAAACCGAGGTGAAGTCGGTGACGTTGTAGCCGGTGAAGCCCCACTCGCCACGCATGATGTTCACCATCACGGCGGCGTTCGCGCTGGAGGCGACGGCGCCGATGCGGTTGTAGGAGGTCATCACGCCGAGCGCGCCCTGCGTGTAGGTGTCGGCCTTGGAGTCATCCGCCTCAAAGGAGGCCGGCTTGCCCTTGGCTTCGAACGCCTGCTGGAGGTTGCGCAGCTCCATCTCGCGGGCCTTCTGCTCGCTCATGAACACGGCCACGCCGGACCTGTTGATCTCCTGGTCGTTGAACGCGGCATGCTTGACGTTCACCAGCGTGCCCTTGGACTGCGCGCCCTGCACCACGGCCGAACCGACGTAGCCGGAGAGCACCGGATCCTCGGAATAGTACTCGTGGCCGCGGGTGTTGTAGGCATGGCGATGCAGGTTCATGCCCGGTCCGATGATGATCGGCAGGTTGAACACGAGGCTGGATTCGCCGATGATCAGCTCGCCGTTGCGGTAGGAGAGTTCCTTGTTCCAGCTGTAGGCGAGGTTGACGGGGGAGGGCGCCACGCGGGAACCCTTGTTGGCGTAGGCCTCGTCGTTGGCGTCCGCGAACGCCTCGCCCTGGTACTGGCCTTCGTTGAGGTAGTGCGAGTCGGAGCCGCCGGGACCGTCGTCGGAGAGCATGTCCTGCAGGCCAACGGAGGGGATGGCGCCGATGGCGTGGAAGGCGTTCTCGGCGAAGCTCATGAACTCCTCGACGGAGACCTTGCCCACCAGCTCTTCCCAACGCTCGTCGTCGAAGTCCGCGCCCTTCATGTCATTGAGGGTCAGCTCGCTGGACGTGTCGCCCACGGTGATGTCGGAGACGTCGTCGCCGGACTTCAGTTCGATGAAATCGTTGTTGAGCAGCGTGGAGACCTGCTCGTTGGCGCTCAGGCCGGAGTAGGTGGTCGGGAAGGTGCCGTTCCAGTCGGAGCGGGTCAGATAGGTGACGGTGCCGTCCTCGAAGGCGTTGTAGTCCATCGCGTAGTCGCCGTCGGTGAGCTGGTTGGTGATGGCCGTGCCGTTATCGGACACCGAGAAGGTGTCGGCGTCGACGTCGCCATCCCAAGTCCACTGGTAGGTTTTGGACTCGTCGCCGGCGGCGGTCATGCCGTCGGATTCGCCGTAGCCCTGGGCGGCGAGCACGTTGTTGAGCGCCTCGTGGGCGTCGTCGCCGATAGCGAAGTAGTAGTCGCCCGGATCGACGATGTAGGTTTCGGCGCCGTAGGCGTCGTAGCTGGCGAGGTTGGCGAGGTCCACTTCCATGGTGATGGTCTGCGATTCGCCCGGCTCAAGGGTTTCGGTCTTCTCGAAGTCCATGAGCTGGATCGCGGCCTTCTCCACGCCGTTCTCCTTGTCGTAGTCGGTGTACGGCACGGAGGCGTAGACCTGCGCGACGGACTTGCCGGCCACGTCACCGGTGTTGGAGACGGTGACGCTCACGGTGGCGGACTTCTTGTCGCCGGCGATCTCCACCGAATCAAGCTTCTGCTCGAAGGTGGTGTAGCTCAGGCCGTGACCGAAGGGATACACCACTTCGTTGCTGTAGTCCCAAGTGCCATCCGTGGTGGAGACGGTGCCGTCCGCGTTCGCGTAGGTGCCGGCCGACGCCTCTTCGCCGCCGTTGCCCATCACGATGTCCGCATAGCGGGTCTCGTAATAGCGGTAGCCGGTGTAGATTCCTTCGGATTCGATGAGGTAGGAGTTGACGGCGGCGTCTTCGGAGAAGTCGGACGCGTTCTCCCAAGCGATGTCGCCGTAATTCGCCATCGCCGGCGCGACGGCCGTGTTCTTGGCCATCATGTCGCCCAGGTGGGCCGAGGGGGAGACGGTGCCGTTGAGAATGTCGGCCACGCCGTAGAAGCCGTAGGCGCCGGGGAAGCCGATCCACATAATCGCGTCGATCTGGTCGTCATCCGCGAGATTGGCGATTTCCATCGGGTTGGTGGAGTTGACGAGCACAATGACCTTGTCGAAGTTGGCCTTGGCCTCCTCGACCAGCGCCATCTCCTCGTCGGAGAGCGACAGGATGTTGCCGGTCACGGTGTTCACGCCTTCCGCGCGGCCCTCCTCGCCGGGATAGTAACCGTCGCCGTTCTCGCCGGCGGGGCGGCCGACGACCACGATGGCGGCGTCGTTGTATTCGCCGTACTGCGAGTTGTAGGCGGGGTTCAGCTGGGCGAGCTCGTCCAAGCTGATTTCGCTGGGGTCGTCGTACTTGGTGATCGACTCGTATTCGGGCAGGATGCCGCCGCCGAACTGCGGGGTGGTCCACTCCTGATCGGCGAAAAACGTCTCGTAGGCCTGCAGCATGGACGGGTTGATCTGGAATCCGCGCTCCTGGAAGGCCTGCGTGATTTCGACGGTGGAGTTGCCGTCGGTGACGGAACCACCGGAGCCGCCGTAGACGGGCGCATAGCTGCGCACACCGAACATGGTGATCTTCGCGTCTGAGGCGATCGGCAGTGCGTTATCGCTGTTCTTCAGCAGCGCCATCGTCTCCTGCGATTCCTCGATGGCGAAGTCACGCCAGCCGTTGTAGGCTTCCTCGGCCGAGGTGAACTCGGACTGGTAGGTCCAGCTGTCGCCCTCATCGGCGGACTGGTCGGTGACAGTGCGCTGGCTGCGGGTGCCGACGAACGCGTCCAGCGACACACGATAGGTCTCCATAATCGATCCCGCCATCATGGCGATCGCGAGGAGCAACGCACCAATGGCGGTCAAACCGCGCCATAGGTTCGTTCGTTTGAACATCTCATCCTCCTTGAATCTCGTTGTGGCGGCGCTTTCCTCTGTGAAAGCACGCCGTAAGAATAGATTCTTACGAGTCTGATCCATGCTCAACGCCCGATGCGCAACCGACGTTTTTCGAGTCACGAACTGCATCGGGAACGCGGCGGAACTTCAATATCAGGGAAGGCGCATGTCCCACTCCTACTCGCAGGTCATCGTTCGATCGGCAGCACCACATTCACCGCGAACACCTGACCATCGGTTTTCACCGACAGCGCGCCGCCGTACTGCTCGGCCACCATGCGCATCGACTGCAAACCGAAGCCATGGTAGCGTTTGTCGCTTTTGATGGTTTGCGGCAGGCCGTCGCGGAAGCGCAGCGTTCCATCGTAGGGATTTTCGATATGCATCACCACCATGCCTTTGTTGGCTCGGACGGTCATGCGAATCCATCGGCGTTCAGGGTCGGCGATGCGGCCCACCGCCTCCATCGCGTTGTCCACGGCGTTGCCGAACAGCGAGTAAATGTCGCCGGGCTTCATGAACTCCAGCCGCGCGCCGTCGATGATGCGGTCGAATTGGATGCCGCGCTGCTCACACAAAAGCGAGCGGTTCGACAACAGCACATCGAGGGTTTCGTTGCCGGTGCGCACCGTGGCGTCGTAAATGCCGGCCAGCGATTTCAGATCATCGATCTCCTCCTGCGGAATGCGGTTCTCCAGCAGATTGAGCTGCTTCTTCAGATCATGGGTTTTCACGTTGATCAGATCGATGGTCGCCTTGTCGCTGTCAAGTTTCGCCTTCTGCTGGTTCATCAGCTGGCGCAGCATCGCGCTGTTGCGCTCGGCGTTCTCATGCTCCACGATCTCACGCAGCAGCATCAGCATAAACACGCAAGTCAGCAGGTCGAACAGCGAGAACACGGTGAACGCGACGCTTCCCGACCCATACTGGTGGTACAGGTTGGTGAAGATGTTCAGGCAGATCGCCATGCCGGTGAACAGCAGCAGCATACGGCCGCTGGCCACGCTCTCCACCGACCTGCCGACCAAAGGCCGTGCGAACAGCCAATATCCCAATACGAACAATGGCACCACCAACGCCGCATACACCGCTGTGTCGATCCAAACGGCGTCTTCCCACACAGCATGCAGTCTGGTGGAGAGCACGCGCGCGCCACGGTACACCGCATGCTGCAGCGCGGCCGCGGCGGCCATATAGAACATCGCCTGCGCGAAACTGATGCGCCAACACAGGCGCGAGGCGGCACAGCACATCGCATAGATAAGGAAGCATCGCGCGATCAGCCACCAGGTGTCGTCCGGAACCAGCAGATCCCACACCACACATACCGCCATCATGACCAGCATGGCGGCGGTCGCGCGCCATACGAACCGAGAGCGGCGTTCAAGCGGCCATACGAACATCACCAACGCCGTGACGAGCTCCAGCAGGAAACCGACTCTGTCGAAGAAGCCAACAGTCAGTCCCCACATAGTCCCAGCATCAAACGACGCAGCCACATCTTGCATCATCGCGCTCCGTCTCACATCCAGCGGTCGTCGCCGAGGTTGTCGGCGAGATCTTGCAGGAACGATTTACGGAAGGCGCGGCCGATGGGCAGCACGCCGCCGCCCGACAGGAGAACTTCGTTGCCTTTGATGGCGTCGATATGGCGCTGGTTGACCAGATACGGCTTGCCGCAGCGCAGGAAGCCGTGGGGCCTGAGCTTCGCCTCCGCCTCCTGCAGCGAGCCGGAGCCGATGACCACACCGTCCTCCGTGTGGAATTCCAAGCTGTGGCCGCGCACTTCGACATACGACACGTCGCGCATTCTGATGCGCTGCGAGCCGCCGCGCTGGGAGATGATGACCGAATCGTCGGATTCGCTGTCGCACAGTTTGACCGCACGGGTGATTTTGCGCTCGAAGTCGGCGTAGGCGAAGGGTTTGATGATGTAGTCGAGCGCGTCCACCTCGTAGCCTTTGGCCGCGAACTGGGCCATATTAGTCACGAAGATCAGCACGGCGCGGTCGTCCAGATCGCGCAGCCGGTGCGCGGCGGCCAAGCCGTCCATGTTGGGCATTTCGATGTCCATGAACACGATGTCCCAGTTGGGCTTGTACCCCTCCAGAAACGAGGTGGGCTCGACGAAACGATGCACATCGAATGTATTGCCGGTACGTTCGGTGAACGCATCCAAGCTGGCGCGCAGCTTGTCGGCGGCGGCATCATCATCTTCGACAATGGCGACGGTCAGCATCGATGAACTCCTTATCTATCTCCGCTGACCACTGTACACGGCTCAACGATGGAGCCCGCGCCACGCTCCGCCCAGCCTCCCATCCAACGTCACCCTGAGCGATCCTTACCGTCATTCCGAGCAATCCTTACCGTCATTCCGAGCGCAGTCGAGGAATCTCCGCCGTCGCATTCGGCCATACCGCATTATGGTCGGGGTCTTGTGGGGAAAAACCTTGCGCGTTTACAATCGGAACCGTCTTATTGATAACCCGAACCCAAGGGAGCAAGCATGCTTACCAACGAGTACGTCAAGCGCGTGTATGACCAGGTCACCAAGCGCGACGGCGATCAGCCCGAATTCCTGCAGGCCGTGTACGAGGTGTTGGACACCTTGCAGCCCGTGATCGAGAAGCATCCGGAGTATGAGGCGAACGGCGTGCTGGAGCGCATCGTGGAGCCTGAGCGCGTGGTGAAGTTCCGCGTGGCCTGGGTTGACGACTCCGGCAAGGTGCAGGTGAACCGCGGCTACCGCGTGCAGTTCAACTCCGCGATCGGCCCGTACAAGGGCGGCCTGCGCTTCCACCCGACCGTGAACGAGGGCGTCATCAAGTTCCTCGGCTTCGAGCAGATTCTCAAGAACTCCCTGACCACGCTGCCGATGGGCGGCGGCAAGGGCGGCTCCGACTTCGACCCGAAGGGTAAGTCCGACGCCGAGGTCATGCGCTTCTGCCAGGCCTTCATGACCGAACTGCAGCGCCACATCGGCCAGTTCACCGACGTGCCGGCCGGCGACATCAACGTGGGCGCCCGCGAGATCGGCTACCTGTTCGGCCAGTACAAGCGCATCCGTGACGAGTACTCCGGCGTGCTCACCGGCAAGGGCCTGGAGTTCGGCGGCTCGCTCGCAAGGACCGAGGCCACCGGTTACGGGCTTTGTTATTACACGCAGGAGGCCCTGCGCGTGCTGAAGAACGATTCCTTCGAAGGCAAGACCGTGGCCATCTCCGGCTCCGGCAACGTGGCCATCTTCGCCACCGAGAAGGCCCAGGCTCTCGGCGCGAAGGTGGTGACCGCCTCCGATTCCAACGGCTACATCTACGATCCGAACGGCATCCAGCTCGACGTGATCAAGGACATCAAGCTCGGCCACCGCGGCCGCATCAAGGAGTACGCGGACCGCGTGCCCGGCTCCGAGTACCACGAGGGCTGCTCCGGCGTGTGGACCGTCAAGTGCGACATCGCCCTGCCCTGCGCCACCCAGAACGAGATCGATGAGGCTTCGGCCCAGGCTCTGGTCGACAACGGCTGCACCGTGGTGTGCGAGGGCGCGAACATGCCCTCCACTCCGGAGGCCATCGCTGTCTACCAGAAGAACGGCGTGCTGTACGGCCCGGCCAAGGCCGCGAACGCCGGCGGCGTGGCCGTCTCCGGTCTGGAGATGAGCCAGAACAGCTACCGTCTGAGCTGGTCCTTCGAGGAGACCGACGCCAAGCTTAAGGGCATTATGGAGTCCATCGTGGCCGAGTCGCTGGCCGCCGCCAAGGAGTACGGCGAGGAGGGTGACCTGATGGCGGGCGCCAACATCGCCGGCTTCGTCAAGGTCGCCAACGCGATGGTCGCCCAGGGCGTGCTCTGATCGACGCATCCTGATGCCTGACGCATAACGCATAAGGCTCTGGCGCATAGCGCCTCACACGATGGTGGGGGCAACGGATCCATTCCGTTGCCCCCACCATCGTTTATTTTTATCGGCTTTCGCTATCCATACGGAGCGGAGTCGAAGCATCTCCAACAACCATCGGCATGAGATCCTTCGGCTCCGGCCTACTGCCTCCGCTCAGGATGACGGGCGGGAGTAGCCACGCTCCACTCAGGATGACGGGTGGACGATTATTCCTCGTCATGCTGAGCGAAGCGCAGCGGAGTCGAAGCATCTCTTAGGACGGCGGAGGAACCCCTTTACGCGAACTGGCTGTTGTAGAGGCGGGCGTAGGCGCCTTCGGCGGCCAGCAGCTCGCGGTGCGTACCCTGTTCGATGATGGTGCCGTGGTCCATCACCAGAATCAGGTCCGCGTCCACAATGGTCGAGAGGCGGTGCGCGATCACGAAGCTCGTGCGTCCGTGCATCAGTGCATCCATCGCCTTGCCGATCTCCTGCTCGGTGTGCGTGTCCACCGAAGACGTCGCCTCATCGAGGATCAGAATCTTCGGATCGCACAGAATCACACGCGCGATGGTGAGCAGCTGGCGCTGTCCCTGGCTGATGTTCTCCGCGTCGTTTGACAGGCGGGTGTCATAGCCCTCGGGCAGCGTGCGCACAAAATAGTCCACGCGCGCCATCTTCGCGGCGGCGATGATCTCCTCGCGCGTCGCCTCGGGCCTGCCGTAGGCGATGTTCTCGGCGATGGTGCCGTCGAACAGCCACGCGTCCTGCAGCACCATACCGAAGTTGGCGCGCAGGTCGGCGCGGTTCATGCGGTGCGTGTCCACGCCGTCGAGGCGGATATGCCCGCCGTCGATCTCATAGAAGCGCATGAGCAGGTTGATCAGCGTGGTTTTGCCGGCGCCGGTCGCGCCCACGATGGCCGTGCGATGGCCGGGTTCCGCGGTGAAGGTCACGTTCTTCATCAGCGGACGGTCCGCGTCGTAGCCGAAACGCACATGCTCGAAGTCCACGCGGCCGTTCACCGGCTCGCTCGCCGCTTCCGGCTCGCTGGGCTCGGGCTCGATCTCGTCCTCGTCGAGGATGTCGAACACGCGCTCCACCGAAGCCAAAGCGGATTGCAGGCTATTGATGGTGAACGACATCTCCGTCAACGGCTCGCTCGCCTGGTTGATGTATTGGAAAAACGCCTGGAACACACCCACCGTGAACTGCCCGGCCGCCAGCATGAACCCGGCCAGCACCGCGATGCCCACCTGCGAGAGGCGCACGATCAGGCGGATCGCCGGGTTGATGGCGTTGGTCATGAAGTCGGCGCGCCACATGGCGTCCGCCACATCCTGCGTCGCTTGGTGAATGCGGGCGGAGCTGGCATCCTCCTGATTGAAGGAGCGGATGATGGCGCGTCCGCTGTAGGCCTCCTCCACATGACCGGTGAGCACGCCCACCGCACGTTGGCGTTCAGCCGCAAGCACCAGCGTCCTGCCCGAAACCAGCCGTGTGACAACCATCGCGCCCACGGCGAATGCCACGAACAGCAGCGCCAGCCACACGTTGATCACCAGCATAATCACCACCGAACCGGTCACCTGGCCGATGGCGACCAGCATGCGCAGCAATCCTGTCTGCATAACCTCGCTCATCTTGTCGAGATCGTTGGTCACGCGGCTGATGATGCGTCCGGGCTGGTTCGCGTCGTAATACTTCAGCGGCAGACGGGTGAGCTTTTCACCCACTGCGTCGCGCAGCTTCAGGTTGATGCGTTCGGCAAAGCTGGCCATGATGAAGGTCTGCGCGGAGTAGAAGCCCCACTGCACCGTGTAAATCACGAACAGCAACGCGATCTGCAGTCCGCCGTCGTACCAGCCGATACGGAAGGTCTCGCCACGAGTGAAGGCCGCCTGGATTTTCTCCCACAACAGGTCGATCAGATACGCGGTGTACATCGGGCCCGCAAGCGTGACGGCCACGTAGCACACAATGGACGCGCAGACCACGAAAATACGCCAATGCTGTTCCTTAGCCACGCCCCACAGGCGGGCGATGGTGGCTTTGACGTCGCGTGGGACTTCCAGCTCGTCGTCCTCGGCATCCGCCGCCGCGGAATCGGCCACATCGGCGACCGAGTCGACCGCGATATCGGAACCAGCCGTTGCGCCGTCGGTCACTGCGATATCAGTCTTCTGGGAGTCTTTCATGTCGGAATCCACACTCTGATTTGTTTCCATATTCTCAAGCATGTTCTCGGGTTGGGTCCGGCTCATCGGTTCGTCTCCTTTCCCGTCTCGGCGGCCTTCATCTGCGAGTGGGCGATCTCCTGATACGTCGGGCAGTCGCGCATGAGTTCCTCATGGGTGCCGCGGCCGCGCACCTTGCCGTCCTCCAGCACGATGATCTGGTCGGCGTGCACGATGGTGCTCACGCGCTGGGCGATGATCAGCATGGCCGAGTCCGTCATCTCGCTCGCCAGCGCCTTGCGCAGCGCCGCATCGGTGGCGAAGTCCAGCGCGGAGAAGGAATCGTCGAAGATATACAGGTCGGACTTCTTGGTCAAAGCGCGGGCGATGGCGAGGCGCTGCCGCTGCCCGCCGGAGAAGTTCGTGCCACCCTGCGCCACGCGGGAGTCGAGTCCGTCGGGCAGTTCGCGCACGAAACTGCCTTGGGCCACGTCGAGCGCATGCCAGAGCTCCTCGTCGGTCGCGTTCGCGTCGCCGTAGCGCAGATTGTCGGCGATGGTTCCGGAGAACAGCCACGCCTTCTGCGGCACATAGGCGATGCGGTCGCGCAGTTCGCGTTGGGTCACCTCTCTGACGTCCCGTCCGCCGATCAGCACGCGGCCGTCGGTCGCGTCGATCAGACGCAGCATCAGACGGGCGATGGTGGACTTGCCGGAGCCGGTCGGGCCGATGATGGCCGTGGTCTGGCCGCGGCGGCAGGAGAAGGTGAGATCCTGCAGAGTGTCTTCCGCGCCGTCGGCGAATCTGAAGGAGAGATGGTCGAAGCACGCCACCTTGGGGTGGGCGGCGTCGAGTTCGGCGATGCTGGCATCGCCGGCCACAGACGGACCGTCCTTGGCGACCTCTTCAACCGAATCATCCGCTTCAATCGAACCGCTCGATTCGACGGACCCGATAGATCCGATGGACTCGGACAGGTCGACCGACACGTCCGGATCGGCGATCATAGGCATATATTCGATAACCTCGCGGGCACGGCCCAGGCACACGATGGAGCGCGGCACCATAAACATCACGAATCCGGCCATCATGATGTAGAACAGAATCCACATCGCATATTCGATCAACGCGGTGATGTCGCCAATCTGCATGGCATGCACTCCCACGCGGTCGCCGCCGAGCCACATCACGGCCACAATCACGATGTTCATCAGAAAGAAGGTGAAGCTGTCAAGGCCCGCAAACAGGGTGTTCACGCGGATGGCGCTGGTGGCGTAATCGGAGAACGCCTTGCCCAAGCGCTTGCGTTCATGGCGGTCGCGGCCGAAGGCGCGGATCACACGCACGCCGGTGATGTTCTCGCGCAGCACGGTGTTCATACGGTCGATGAAGCGCTGCAAATGCTCGAAGATCGGCGCCGCCTTGGTCACAATGGCCACCGTGAGCGCCACAACCGCGGCGACCACGCCCAGCAGCACCCATCCCATCATCGCATCAAGCGAAAACGCCAGCGCGACGCCCATCACGCACATGATGGGCACGGGAACCAACATCTGGAAACTCAGCATCAACGTCTGCTGCACCACGTTGATGTCGTTCAGAGTGCGGGTGATCATCGATCCAGTGCCGAACTGTTTGAAGTCGCCGTCGGCGAAACGCAGCGAGGAATCATAGATCGTGTTGCGCATGTCGCGCCCCACATTCGCACACAGCTTGGCGCACAGATAACTGCCGCCCAGCGCACCCAGACCGGAGGCCACGGTGACCGCCAGCATCAGCGCACCCATGGGCAGAATATGGTCGGTGCCTCCATCCGCACCGACGTTGATCATTTCGGCCAGAATCGTGGGCACGAGCAACGCGCCCGCCACATCGAGCAGCAGCGCGAACAACGTCGCGGCGATCAGGCCTTTGTAGGGTTTCAGGAACCTCATCAGCAGTCTCATACCGGTGTCACTTCTCCTTGTTCCGGTTCATTCGTGTGATGGTTTGGGTTATGCGGTCAGTTATCGACGTCGGGCATCCGACTGTTCATCGACTCGTCCAGCAGTTTGGTGTATCGGCGCATCAGCGCGAACAGCGTCTCCGAGTCTTCGACGCCTAACTGTTCCAGCGCCTCCTGTTCGGCCGCCATCGCCGGATCGATATACCGTGCAACGAACCGCCCGCCCGCTTCGGTGAGCGCGATTCGCTTGTCGCGCTGGCTGCCCTCGGCCAGACCTACCGTGATGAGTTCACGCCCCTCCAATTGGCGCAACGCGGAGGCGACGGTTTGGCGGCTGTACTGCCAGTCCTTCGACATGCTTTTCTGGTGGATGCTCCCGTTGGCCTCGCCCAAGCTGTACATAATCCAGAACGCACAGTCGGACAGTCCGGAGCGTCGAGCCATCTCATGGTAGGAGCGGTCGATCTCCTTCCACATCTGGTTGAAGCGCTCCAGCAGGATTGCCGGGCTGTGTGTCATGTCGTTCTCCTTGTCGATAAATATTGTCCGAAGTCAGACAAAACGACCATCATAGTACGATTTCAGACAAACGCAACCGCGTGACACACCCAACACGTCTTTAACCGACAACCCTCACATTCGTGAATTCAAGTTTGGTGTGTCCCGATCAGCCAAAACCGCCGATTTTCCACACCAAACTCAAGAATCAAACGTTTTACCTAAGGGAGTCTCCAAAGCCGGACACACCAAACTCGATACGACCCAAAATTCAGAGAGGTCATTCACGTATTTCAGGGTTCGCGACGACTTCATTGGAGGAATCAACAGTGATGACGCCAATAGGTTCCTCGGTTTGTATGGAGAGGTCCGGATTCTTGTCGCCGGGAAGGAGATCCCATGGCATGCGGCGGGCGAACAGACCGAAGAGGAACAGCGCGGCAAAACCGTAACTGGCGATTGCGGCAAGACCACCGCCGTTGACGACGCCGGCGACCAGCATCACCGACAGCGCGCCCAGCACCAGCGTGCGTACCGCGTAGAACAACGCTTTCCTGTCGCCGTGGCGAGGCTTGGTCTCCACGGTCATATGCGTGAACTGGCCTCCCCACGTTTGCCCGCCATGCCGTAGCGGAACCATAAGCTCGAACAGCACAAAGGCGAGGCCAGCCGTCACCGGTGCCACGAAATTCAGCCAATCCACTCCCACGGCGAACAGTCCGAACAGTTGGAAGTCGCCGTTGGGCAGAGGCTGCGCCAGCTGATAGAAGCCGAGCACCACGACGATGGTGAGTGTGAAATAGGCCACCGCCACGAAAATCATGTCGATGATCAAGGTCACGGTGCGATGCAGCACACCCGGTTTGCGGTTCACGTCCTCCCGGCCGGGCACGGCCGCCGTCGGCGCCCAAATGCCGAAAAGTTTGGCGATGCCAAAGCCAAACAGCGCCCCCAAGGTATTGGTCATCAGATCGTTGACGTCGAACTGGCGGTAGGTGCAGGGGTAGAGGCCCCAAAAGCCGGTGAGCTGCGAGGTTTCGATAAGCAGGGAGACAGCGAAGCCACCGAGCAGGGCGCCCCACCAGCGCGCGTGCAACCATCGGCCGATAATGAAGCCGAGAGGCACGAAGAACGCCACATTCATCAGCAGTTGCAGCATGCCGTACAGGCCGCCGGTTTGCAGATCATCGATGAAACGCAGGGGATTGAGCTGCGGAGTGAGGTGATGCGCGGCGCAGTAGACCTGCGGCTCATCGGGCATGGGGTAAAGGGTGAACGACACCAGTCCCAGCAAATACAGCACCGACAGGTAGGCGGAGGTCGCGGCGGTGAGTCGCAGACGATGATGCCGGTGGTACAGCCCCGCGAGAATCGGCAGCGTCAACACGGCTGCCGCAAACGGCCACAGCACCATGGCGATGATGAACGAGGTGGAAAACAGACCCAGATATGCGATCACCCTCCCACTGTAGCGTGCCGCCTCTCCCATCACCGTCATTCTGAGCGGAGTGAGCGAAGCGAACGCAGTCGAAGAATCTCAGTAGATCGATGTAAGCAGCCGAGATTCCTCGACTCCGCTCGGAATGACAGAAAAACCACCTGTAATGACAGAAGAACCGCCAGAAATGAAGAAAGAGACCGCCTGAAACAGCAGATGGGTCCATATCCGTTACGGACATGGACCCATCAGACAGATAGGAGTGGCTATGGATCAGTCGTCGCCGAGGGTGACGTGGATGCCGCCGACCAAGGAGCTGACCACGTTGTAGATCAGCGCAACGATGGTCATCAGCAGGGTGATCACCACGACCTCGAGAATCGAGAAGATCGTCACGGCGCTGAGCACGGTGCTCAGGGTGAACACGTTCTCCAGGTCGAGGCCGCCGGCGTCCAGGCCGGTGGACGAGACCATCTGCGTGATCTGGTCGAACACGCCCACCACGTTCAGCATCATCCAAATGATCGCCGTGGCGACGACCTGGATGATGCCGCCCGCGATCGACATCATGAACGTCACTTTGGCCACCGACCATGCGTCGAGGCGGGTCAGCGACAGGTTCATGCGGCGGGCGCGCGGAGTGCCGCGACGCACCGGCCGGGGGCGGCTGGCCGCCGCGGGCGCGGGCGTGCTTTTGGAGGCGGAACGGGCCACACGTGCGACGGGCTCGTGCGTTTCGTTCACGTCGGCCTGTTCCTGCGAATCGCCCTGATCGCCCTGATCTTCCTGATCCTCCATCAGAGGACGCTCGATCTCGGACTCGTTGTCTTCGATGTTCTCGCTCATCGCCAGACTCCTTTTCGCCTTATGCCTCTATTCCTCATGCCGAGGCTACCAGTGTTTCGCGACGATTATTCGGCGCTTTCCGGGTTGTTCACATTCTCAGCAGACTCGTTCTGCCCAGAAGAGGTAGATGCGGTGGATTCCGCAGCGTCCGCCGTGTCCGTGGACTCCGTGGCACCCGTAACATCCGAAGCATCCGTGGCTGCAGAGGCTTGCGTCGACTGCGTACCCGCCGCCGCATCGGCCGAAGCCGCGGCATTGGCCTCGTCATCAACGTCCTTCTCCGCGTTCAGCGCGATGGAGATGATCTCGTCGCCCTTGTCGGGCTTGGCCAACGTCACGCCCTGGGTGTTGCGTCCGGTGCGCTTGACCTCGGCCACATCGGAGCGGATCACCTTGCCGGACTTCATGATGGCCATCACCTGATCGTCTTCCGAGACGACCAGCGCGCCAACCAGTGAGCCGCGGCCCTCGGCCAGCTGCACGGCCTTGACGCCGAAGCCGTTGCGGCCCTGCAGGCGGTACTCGCTGATGGCCGAGCGCTTGGCGAAGCCCTCGTTGGTCACCACAAGCAGATCCTTGTCGGTTTCGCCCCAGACCACATCCATGGCCAGCAGCTCGTCGCCTTCGCGGAACTTCATGCCCTGCACACCGGCGGTTTGGCGTCCCATCGGGCGCAGCTGGTCGTCGTCGGCGCGGAACTTCAGGCTCATGCCGAGCTTGGAGACGAGGATGATGTCGTCCTCGGCGTTGCACAGCTGGGCGCCGATCAGCTCGTCGGCGTTCTCGCCGTTCTCGTCGGCCATCAGACGCACGGCGATCAGGCCGCCCTGACGCGGCGAATCATATTCGGCCAGCGCGGTCTTCTTGATCTTGCCGCTGCGGGTGGCGAGCACCAGATACTTCGTCACCTCGTAATCCGGAATCGACAGCACGGTCTGAATCGTCTCGTCGGGCCCGAACTGCAGCAGATTCGCCACATGCTGGCCCTTGGAGTCGCGCGATCCCTCGGGCAGCTCATACGCCTTGATGCGGTACACGCGGCCCTTGTTGGTAAAGAAGAGCAGCCAGTTGTGCGTGGAGGTGAGGAAGAAGTGGTCCACCACATCGTCCTCGCGCAGGCGCGTGCCCTTGATGCCCTTGCCGCCGCGATGCTGGGCGCGGTATTCGTCGGCCTTGGTGCGCTTGATGAAGCCGGAGTGCGTGACGGTGACCACCACGTTCTCCTCGGCGATCAGGTCTTCGACGTTCATCTCGCCGCTGAACGGCAGGATCTTGGTGCGGCGTTCGTCGGAATACTTGGCCACGATCTCGTCGAGCTCGTCGCCGATGATCTTGCGCTGGCGTTCCGGCTTGGCGAGAATGTCGATGTAGTCGGCGATCTTGCGCATCAGCTCATTGTGCTCGTCTTCGATCTTCTCGCGTTCGAGCGCGGCGAGACGGCGCAGCTGCATGGACAGAATCGCGTCGGCCTGGATCTCGTCCACACCGAGCAGTTCCATCAGGCCGGTACGCGCGGTTTCCACATCCTTGGAGGCGCGGATCAGCGCGATGACCTCTTCGATCATGTCGAGGGCCTTCAGATAGCCCTGCAGAATATGGTCGCGCTCCTCGGCCTCGCGCTTCAGGTACGCGGTGCGGCGGGCGATCACGTCGAGCTGGTGGTTCACCCAGTGGCGGATGAACGCGTCCAGGCTGAGCGTGCGCGGCACGCCGTCGACCAGCGCGAGCATGTTCGCGCCGAAGGTCTGCTGCAGCTGGGAATGCTTGTACAGGTTGTTGAGCACGACCTTCGGCACGGCGTCGCGCTTGAGCACAAGCACGAGACGCTGGCCGGTACGGCCGGAGGTCTCGTCGCGCATGTCGGCGATGCCTTGGATCTTGCCGTCGCGCACGGCCTCACGGATGGAGACGACGAGGCGGTCGGGGTTCACTTGGTAGGGCAGCTCGGTGACGACCAGGCACATGCGGCCCTTGATCTCCTCCGTGTTGACCACAGCGCGCATGGTGATCAGACCGCGGCCGGTGCGGTAGGCCTGTTCGATGCCCTTATGCCCCAGAATGGTGGCACCGGTGGGGAAGTCCGGTCCCTTGATGCGGGCGATCAGCGCCTCGAGCAGCTCCTCGCGGGAGGCGTCGGGGTGGTCGAGCGCCCAATGCACGCCGTCCGCCACCTCGCGCATGTTGTGCGGCGGGATGTTGGTGGCCATGCCGACGGCGATGCCGGACGAGCCGTTGACCAGCAGGTTCGGGAAGCGCGCGGGCAGCACGGTCGGCTCCTGCGTCTTGCCGTCGTAGTTGGGCACGAAGTCGACGGTGTCCTTGTCGATGTCGCGCACCATCTCCATGGAGAGCGGCGCCATACGGCATTCCGTGTATCGCATGGCGGCGGCCGGGTCGTCGCCGGGGGAGCCGAAGTTACCCTGGCCGTCGACCAGCATATTGCGCATCGACCAGCTCTGGGCCATACGCACCAAGGTGTCGTAGATGGCGGAGTCACCGTGCGGATGGTACTTACCCATCACGTCGCCCACAACGCGCGAGCACTTGTTGTAGCCGCGGTCGGGGCGGTAGCCGCCGTCGTACATCGCGTACACCACGCGGCGGTGCACGGGCTTCATGCCGTCGCGCACGTCCGGCAGGGCGCGTTCGACGATGACGGAGAGGGCGTACGCCAGGTAGGATTCGCGCATCTCCTTCTGCAGGTCGGTGGGCTGGATGCGCTCACCGGTCATCAGACCGTAGTCCGTGTTGTCGGCCTCCTGCGGACTCAAGGGTTCCAGCGAACCGTCCGGCACGGGCTGTTCGGCGGCGTTCGACGCGATGCCGTCATTGGTGGTTTCGTCTGCCAAGGTGTTTCCTCCATGGGTGGAGTGGGATTCGATTATTACGTTTTCTGTGGTTATGTTTTGTTACAAGGCTGGCTCCGCTGGCACGGGAGTCCACTGGACTCCCTCTTCGGCCAGCTCGCGCGTGATCGCTTATATCTTTCCGAAGGAAAGATTGCGATCACGCATCAATAAAGCGAGCATCGTGGGCGTTGCGCTGGATGAACAGGCGGCGTGGCTCCACTTCGTCGCCCATCAGCATGGAGAAGGTCTCGTCGGCCGCGGCGGCGTCTTCGATGTGAATCTGCTTCAGAATGCGGCGTTCGGGATCCATGGTCGTCTCCCACAGCTCCTGGTAGCTCATCTCGCCCAGACCCTTGTATCGCTGGATGCCTTCGCCCTTGGGCAGCTGGCGGCCGGCGGCCTTGCCCTCGGCGAGCACGCGGTCGCGCTCCTTATCGGTGTAGACGAAGTCGTGCGCGCCCTTGGTCCACTTGAGGCGGTAGAGCGGCGGCATGGCCACATACACGTAGCCGGCGGTGATCATCGGCCGCATATAGCGGAAGAACAGGGTCAGGTTCAGCGTGGCGATATGGGCGCCGTCCACGTCGGCATCGGCCATGATGATGACCTTGTGGTAGCGCACCTTGGAGATGTCGAAGTCCTCGCCGTAGCCGCCGCCGACCGCGGTGATCAGCGATTCGATGGTGTCGGACTTCATCATGCGGTCCAGGCTCGCACGCTCGGTGTTGAGGATCTTGCCTCTCAGCGGCAGGATGGCCTGGGTGATCGGGTTGCGGCCCTGGATGGCGGAGCCGCCTGCGGAATCGCCCTCCACGATGAACAGCTCGCACTCCTCCGGGTTGCTCGACTGGCAGTCCTTGAGTTTGTCGGGCATGCCGGCGGATTCGAAAATCGACTTGCGGCGCGTGTTCTCGCGGGCCTTCTTGGCGGCCAGTCGCGCGCGCGAGGCCTCGATGGCCTTCTGGATGATGTTCTTCGCTTCGCCGGGGTGGGCGTCGAACCAGTCGCCGAGCTTGTCGGTCATCACGCGCTGCACGAAGGTTTTCGCCTCGGAGTTGCCGAGCTTCGTCTTGGTCTGGCCTTCGAACTGCGGGGTGGTGAGCTTGACGGACACCACGGCGGTCAGGCCTTCGCGTACGTCGTCGCCGGAGAGGTTCTCGTCCTTCTCCTTCAGAATGCCTTTTTCGCGAGCGTAGCGGTTGACCAGCGAGGTGAGCGCCGCGCGGAAACCCTCCTCGTGGGTGCCGCCTTCGGTGGTGGAGATGGTGTTCGCGAAGGTGTGCACGGCCTCGGAGTAGGCGGTGGTCCACTGCATGGCGATTTCCGCGGAGATGCCAAGCTTCAGGTCCTCGGCCTCGAAGCTGATGACCTCCGCCTCGACCGGGTTGGATTTGCGCGACTTGACCAGGTAGTCCACGTAATCCTGGATGCCGTTCATGTACTGGTAGGTCACGGACTGGTGGAGTTCCTCGACGACGTTCTCGCCGTCGCCGGTCACCTCGTCGCCGGCCTGGTCGGCCTGGCGCTCGTCGGTGAGGCTGAGCTTCAGTCCCTTGTTGAGGAAGGCCATCTGCTGGAAGCGCGAACGCAGCGTCTCGAAGTCGTAGACGGTGGTTTCGAAGATCTTCGGATCGGCCCAGAAGGTCACGGTGGTGCCGGTGGATTCGCCCTCGGCCATCGGTTCGCCCTTCTTCAGGCGGGCGGTGGGCTTCTGGTCGATGTAGGTCTGCGTCCAGTGGAAGCCCTGGCGGCGCACCTCGATGTCCACGCGGGTGGAGAGGGCGTTCACCACGGAGATGCCCACGCCGTGCAGGCCGCCGGACACCGCGTATCCGCCGCCGCCGAACTTGCCGCCGGCATGCAGCTTCGTCATCACGGTCTCCACACCGGAGATGCCCTCACCGGGCACTTCGTCCACCGGGATGCCACGGCCGTCGTCAACCACGCGGATGCCGTTGTCGGGCAGAATCGACACTTCGATGTGGCTGGCGTATCCAGCCAGCGCCTCGTCGACGGAGTTGTCGACGATCTCATACACCAGATGGTGCAGACCGCGCGGGCCAGTGGAGCCGATGTACATACCCGGTCGGATACGCACGGCCTCAAGGCCTTCAAGCACGCGCAAATCGGAGGCGTCGTAATGCTCGGGAGTCATGGACTCGTCGAGTTCCCCTTCTTTGAGCTCCATAGTGTTGATGTGTTCGGTGGCAGCGTTCAGTTCGTCTTCTTTGCTTGCCGCTTGTTCCTGCGAATCCGCCACAGGTTATCCTTCCTGCCTTCATATGAAGGGTTATCACCAAGGCATCCCGCCCCAGAACGCACAAAATCGGCCCTCAGAGCGTTTTACCCATACTGCGTGATATTCTACTCGTCCGTGGGGACGTTGCCATTACAGGCCCGTTTTCATCGTAAGCCTTGTATACAAACCCTTTTCGGGTGATTTCGGCGGCGTTCAACCGCGGTATGAAAAGGTGGATTCCGCCGCTGGCTTAGCGCACCCACCGACGCTTGAATTGCGTGCTGGCAGGTCCGGTGACTTTGATTTCGCGCACGTCGAGTCCAGCGAGACGTTCGCGCACGGTGTCGGTGAGTTGAGGGATGAGATAGGTCAGCTGCGTGGCCCATACGCCGGTTTCGGCTCGGATGACGAGCACACCGTCGACGAAGCTGGCGACCTGCGAATGCCGGGCGATGTTCTCCCCGACCACCTGATCCCAATGGTTACGCAGTTTGGCGACCATCAGATTCGTATTCCATGCGGGGTCGCCGCCGATCTGCGCGAGCACGGCGCCCAATCCTTTGGGATCGCGTCCCGCCTTGCCGAAATTCTCCCAGGCCTCCTCGCGTCGGCGTTGGCGGTCGCGCAGCAGTTCGCCTCGTTTGACCAAGCGCTCGAACACCTGCGCGGGGAGTTTGCGTTCGTCAAGATTCAGGCTTTTCGCCACCGGCGGCTTCATTGCATCGCCTGCCCTTCGGAGGGCTGTTCTTCATCCGCATCGTCGCCGACCAGTGCCGCCACATCGATCACATTGGCTTCGGCAAGCTCGGGCATATCGCTGGCCGCGGCGACGGTGATCAGCACCTGCTCCCGCCCGGCGGCGAATTCCATGATCTGGTTGCGTCGATGTTCGTCGAGCTGGGCGAACACATCGTCGAGGATGATGATCGGCGTGACTTCGGTGGTCCGCGCCACGGTTTCGAACAGCGCCATTTTCAGCGCCAACGCCATGGTCCACATCTCGCCGTTGGAGGCGTATTCGCGGGCGGCCATGCCGTTGAGTTCCAACGCCAAATCGTCGCGCTGCGGGCCGATCAGGTTCACACCGCGCGCCACCTCGCCCGGGTAGATGCGTTGGAAATGCTCGCTGATATGCGGCCCCGGCTCGTCGAAGGCCAGCACCTCGTCGAAGGAAGGAGCGTAGCGTAATGCGGCCTCTTCGGTTTCGCCGGCCAGTTCGGCGTAGATGCGCGCGAATGGCCTGGCCAGTTGCTCAACTACCGCTTGGCGGCGTTTGGTCAGTTCCACGCCGGCTTCGATGAACTGTCCGGTCCAGATCTCCAACCCGGCCAGCGCCGCGTCGCGCATACTTATGCCCACACCGTCCGGCCCGGAGGCGTTGCGGTCGCCCAGCTGTTTGAGCAGGGTGGCCCGCTGTCGGCCGATTTTCGTGAAGGTTTGCGTCAACGCCGCGTATCCGGGCGAGAGCAGCACACCGGCTTGGTCGAGAAAACCGCGGCGGGTGGCCGGGTCTCCCGCCACCATGCGCTGATCCTCCGGAGTGAAGGCGACGCATGGCACGCGCCCGACGATGTCGCGCATATACACGCTGGCGCCGCCGTTGACGCGCCCACGGTTCGCGCCGCGTGAGGCGATGGTGATCTCGTAGGTGGTGGTGCGGTGCTCATCCTCGACATTCGCGCGCACCACCGCGCTGGTCTGCCCCCGTTCAATCAACGGAAGGGAGGATGAGGCGCGGTGGCTGCCCCCCGTGGAGAGTACCTCCACCGCTTCGACGATATTCGTTTTTCCCAATCCGTTCCGCCCTTGCAACACGTTCACTCCGGGCTTGAGATCCAGTACGCACTGGTGCCAGGAGCGGAAGCGGTCAAGGGCGAGACGGGAGATATGCATGGGTTTAGTTGTTGAAGCGCATCGGCACCAGCAGGTAGCGGTAGTCCATGGATTCCTCGGAATCGGCCTCCTGCTGGCCGTTGAATTCGACGGGCTTGACCGCGGTGGTCATCTTCATGCGCACGAAGGGTTCGCTGATCGCGTTGAGGCCTTCGATCAGATAGGAGGGGTTGAACGCCACGGTGATGTCGTCACCGTCCATGTCGATGTCCAGCGTTTCGGTGGCCTGGGCCTCGTCCACTGCGCCGGCCGACAGGGTGAGCTCCTGGCCGGAGAAGACCATGCGGATCGGGGCGTTGCGCTCGGCGACCAAGGCCACGCGCTTGATGGCGCCGATCAGCGACTGCTTGTCGATGATCGCGTGGATCGGATATTCGTCGGCGAAGAGACGGTCGACCGCGGGGAATTCGCCGTCGATCAACTGCGAGGTGGAGACGCGGCCGGCGTTCTCGAAACCGAGCAGCGAGGGGTTCTCCGCATCGAAATCGATGACCACGTTCTGGTGTTCGTTCAGCGAACGGGCGATGTCGCGCAGCAGGGAGCCGCGCACCAGCGTGGTGGTGGTCGTGTCCGCGTTCTGCGGAGTCCACGAGAAGCTGGCGCGGGACAGGCGGAAGCGGTCGGTGGAGGTCATAACGACCTTATCGCCCTGGAATTCCACGCGCACGCCGGTGAGCACCGGGCGGTTCTCCTCGCGCGAGACGGCGACGGAGGCCTGGGCGATGGCCTGCGTGAAGGTGGGGGCGTCGACCTGGCCGAGCTTGTCCGGAACGGTCGGCAGATCGGGATATTCCGTATCGGGCATGAGCTGCAGGGTGAACGTCGACTTGCCGGAGCTGATGGTCAGCGTGGCGTCGGAGGTTTCGAGATAGGTTTTCTCGCCGGCCAATGACTTGGTGATGTCCGCGAGCAGTTTGCCCTGCACGAGCACGGAACCGGCTTCGTCGATACCGGCCTCGATGTGGTCACGGGCGGAGATTTCGTAGTTGAAGGCGCTCAGGCGCAGCGCGCCGTCGGCAGCCTCGATACGGATGCCCGCGAGGATCGGGTTCGACGGACGGGAGTCGATGACGCGGGTGGTCCAGGCCACAGCTTCGGCCAGTGCCGCGGAATCGATTTCGACTTTCATGATGCCTCGTTTCGCTTCGATGGTGCTGTGGAACATTCTAGCCATGGGCTGGGCAAGTCAGGAACGTTCGGTGGGCGGGACTGTTGTTGCGATGGTGATGAATTCTTAAGCACGGTAAGTAGTCACAACAATAAGGGCTGTGGATAGTGTGGATAAGTGGCTGCTTGCGGCTGTTCGCAATGGCTTGCGCGAGGTTCGGCATTGTGGATAACTCCTGTATAGAATGTGGATAAGTAGGCGAGTTATCCACCGCGGATTATCCGAGGTGGAGTTATCCACATTCGAGACGAAGTCATGCACGAGTTATCCACACTAATTCATGGGGTATTCCACGAGTTATCCGCCGAGTTTACCCACATTTGTGAATAACCATGTGGATAACTTTTCTCGTGTGAGGGTCGAATCATCGGCGTGTTGCGACGAAAATGAGAAGCGAATCGGCCCTTCGTCGAGCACAATCCATCCAGGAAACGAAAAAAGCCTGTTTTTCGTCTGTGAAACGGATTCTAAGAGATTCGCAGGCGAATGGAATTTCTCGTCGCGTTCAGAGGACCATTTTCAGGCATCCCGAGCAAGCATTCTTTAGTGGAACGATCTGATGTTATCTTGTGGAGATGCTTCGACTTCGCTCTTCGAGCTCCGCTCAGCATGACGAATAACAACCAATGTCATTTTGAACGGAATGTTTTCCGTCATCCTGAGCGGAACGAAGTGGAGTCGAAGAATCTCAAGTAACAATCACCCTGAGTTTCTCGAATCATGCCTTGCATGTCTCGCTCAGGAAAGAAAGCGACTATTCGCCGGAATGCTGCTTCAAACGCATGGTGAGCTCCATAACGTAGTTATAGACCTCGGGTTTCTCCTGCATATCTGTGCTGATGCGGTTGTAGGCGTGCATCACCGTGGTGTGATCCTTGCCGCCGAACACCTGGCCGATGTCAAACAGGCTCATACTGGTCATCTCACGTGAGAGATACATGGCGATCTGCCTGGCCAACGCCACGTTCTTCGTGCGCGCGCGCCCGACCAAATCGTCGAAGGTGAGATGGAAGTACTTGGCGACCTGCCCGATGATGTCGGCTGGTTTGATCTCCACGTCGGTGGTGAAGAAATCCTGCAGCGTCTGCTCGGCCAGAGGCCGGGTGACGGGCTGGTTGCTTAAGGAGGCGACCGCGGAGACGCGGGTGAGCGCGCCTTCCAGCTCGCGGATGTTCTCGGTGAAGCGCTCCGCGATCAGATCAAGCACATCGTTGGGGATTTTCGACCCGTTGATCGATGCGATCATACGCAGAATAGCGATGCGCGTCTCCAAATCCGGCGGCTTGACGTCCACGGTCAGACCGGATTCGAAGCGCGAGATCAGACGGGCCTCGAAACCTTTGAGGTTCTTCGGCGCCACGTCGGAGGCGATCACGATACGCTTGTTCGCCTGATGCAAGGCGTTGAACGTGTGGAAGAACTGGTCGAGCGTGGCTTCCTTATTGCCCAGGAACTGGATATCGTCAATCAGCAGCACGTCGACCTGGCGGTAGCGCCGATTGAACTCGTTGATCTGACCCTGGTTCTTGCTCGGATCCTGCAGCGCTTCGATGAATTCGTTGGTGAATTCCTCGCTGGTGACATATCGCACCTTCAGCGAAGGGTCCTTGACCAGCGCGTAGTTGCCGATGGCGTTCAACAGATGGGTTTTGCCCAAACCGGAACCGCCGTAGATACACAACGGATTGAAATCCTGGCCCGATCCCTCGGCCACGGCCTGCGCCACGGTTCTCGCGAAGCGGTTGGAATCACCGGGCACGAAGGAATCGAAGGTGAAGTTCTTATTGAGATGGGTTTCCGGATCGCGCTCCACCTTATGACCCACCGAATACCGCGGTTGTGGTTGCGGTTCGGGTATGGCGGCAGACTGTTCCGGCATCGACTGCGCCGATCCGAAGGGATCGTGGCCCATGTCGTCGACCGTGGGCGAGGCGCTGATGGGGAACGGCGTGTCGAGACGAGGTTCGGGTTCCGCTTTGGGTGGCGCCACTTTGAACGCGGGGAACATATCCTGTCCGGTGGCCAGCTTCAACGCGCTGAGCAAAGGGTCGTTCAATTCGCCCTGCAGCGCGGACAGCGTGGCGTTGTTCTCCACACACAGCACGATGGTCGGTCCGAACACACCCTCGGCGACCACACCCTCCAACCATCCGCGGTGACGGGGGGTCAGCGACGGCTTGGCCTTCATAATCGCCAGTACATCCGACCATATACGCGCCGCTTCGACAGCGGGGTCATTCGGCTGATCTGCCATAGTGGCCCTTCCTCTCGAAGCAGAACATGAAGTATGCAGTAATACAGTAGGCTATGTTTACTCTTTTTTTGTCGAGTTATCCACCGGCGCGCGTGTTGGAATAGCCCAAATGTGAATAACATTCGTGTAATTTGTGGATAACTTTCCTCGCCGTTGTGGCGGTTTTTCAACGAAACCGCAACCCATACCCTTTTAGGGACCCCTAAAGAAATGTGAACGACCTGTCTGGGATTTTGACTTCAGGGCAGGGGTAAGAGTACCTTGGTAGAGCTTGACTCACGTGAGAGCCGCGCGTAAGCGTGGCTGAATGACCTAGGAGACTAAGAACCATGAAGAGGACCTTCCAGCCGAACAACCGTCGTCGTCACATGAAGCACGGCTTCCGCCTGCGCATGCGCACCCGTTCCGGCCGCGCTGTGATCAACCGTCGTCGCGCCAAGGGCCGCAAGTCCCTCTCCGCCTGATCCGTTCGGTTCGGCACACTCAAGTGGAGCGGCTGAAAAGCCATCGTGACTTTGTCACCGTACTCAAACGGCGTCGTAAAGTAGCCCGGAACGATATCGTCGTGCACTTTCTGGTGCGCGACGATTCCAGTTCGTTGCAGGAGCGGCGTTTGGGTCTTGCGGTGGCCAAGTCGGTTGGCAATGCGGTCGCCCGCAATGCGGTGAAACGTCGTTTCCGCGTACTGGCCCGCCAATACGAGAACGAGCTGCCCGAGCGATGCGATGTGGTGATGCGCGCCAAACCTTCGGCCGCCGCCGCATCCTTCCAATCGTTGGATGAGCAGGTGCGTTCCTCATTCGCCGCCATCGCCAGAAAGACGGTGGACGCGCGATGAGCACGGCGGCGCAGCAGTTGATTCGGGCAGTGCGTTGGTATCAACGCCACTGGTCGGCCAACCGTGCCGTGCCGTGTTGCAAGTATTACCCCAGTTGCTCCAACTACGCGATCGAAGCGTTGCAGCGATATGGCGCATGTCGGGGCGGCCTGTTGGCGGTGCTGCGACTGTTGCGTTGCAGACCGTGGAGCCGCGGCGGTATTGACGATGTTCCCCAACGGTATTCCGTGTTCTATCGGTTCCGTTGGTCGAAAGCCCACGAAGAGCCACGATTGACGCCGTTACCGGTTGATAAGTAGAGGATTCCATCATGAATACAGATCAATTCCTTCTGGATAGCGGCTTTTGGGGCTGGCTGTACAAAATTCTGACCCCGGTCGAATGGCTGATGACCCAGATTATGGATATTTTCCATAATCTGCTGGTGGCCATCGGCATGAATCCCATCGGTTTCTCCTGGGTGCTGTCGATCATCTTCCTGGTGCTGGTGGTGCACGCCTGCATCTTCCCGATCTACTACAAGCAGATGCTGTCGATGCGCGCGATGCAGGCGATCCAGCCGAAGATGCAGCGCATCCAGAACAAGTACAAGGGCAAAACGGATCAGGCCAGCAAAGAGGCCATGAGCCGTGAGACCATGAAGCTCTACCAGGACAACAACGTGAACCCGGCCGGCTCCTGCCTGCCGATGCTGGTGCAGGGCCCTGTGTTCATGTGCATGTTCTACACCCTCTCGGCGATTCCCTATATCGCACAAGGCAAGCGTGACGCGCTGGGCGCCTTCGATGTCGAGACGGCGCAGCAGTTCTCGCAGACCACGGTGTTCGGCGTGAACGTCACCGACACCTTCAACAGCTCCGCCGTGCACGGCAAGATCATCATCGGCATCTTCGTGCTCCTGATGTGCGCCTGCATGTGGTACATGCAGTTCAACAATATGAAGCGCAATATGGCGCCGAGCGTCGGCAACAAGCAGACCGAGACCATGCAGAAGATGATGCTGTGGGTGTTCCCCGTGATGTACATCTTCTCCGGTGTGGTGATGCCCTTCGCCGTGTTGGTCTACTGGTTGACCAACAACATCTGCAACCTTGTGCGTTCCATGTGGCAGGTCTATGCCTTCCCGACTCCCGGTTCGCCGGCCGCCCAGGCCAAGGAAGTGCGCGACCACAAGCGTGAGAACGAGAAGCGTGCCCGCACCGGCCAGCCCTCTCTTGAAGAGGAAGCCTTGATCAAGGCCAAGGAAGAGGCCGAGCGCAAGTTGGTTGAAGGCTATCAGCGCCAGCAGCCGCAGCGCAAGCGCAAGAAGAAATGACTGTGATATGGCCGCCGAGGTAATCGGCGGCCATGACTCTATAACTGAATATCGATCCTGATGATGTTTCACGTGAAACATCATGTGTTCCGCGGGAGTCGGCATCGTCGAATCCGGAACGCGACTAGACTGAAATGCTATGGACTTGACCGCCGCATAAAGGAGTATTGATATGGCTCAAGATGACGAGAGGACGATTGATCAGCTCAATGACGAAGCTGATATCGCCGCGGATTATTTGGAAGGCTTGCTCGACATCGCCGATTACGAGGGCGATATCGAGATGGGCGTGCGCAACGGACGTCCGATGGTGCAGATCGTCGCCGATGACGATACCGACATCAAGCATCTGATTGGAAGCAATGGCGAAGTGGTGGATGCTCTGCAGCAGCTCACCCGTCTTGCCGTGCAGCAGAAAACCGGCGAGCGTTCGCATCTGATTGTGGACGTCGACGGTTTCCTGAAGCGTAAGCGTCAGCGTCTGCGTGATATCGCGCTGGATGCCATCGATGAAGTGAGGGAGACCGGAGAGCCGGTCGACCTGAAGCCGATGAATTCCTTCGAGCGCAAGGTCGTGCATGATGTGGTGCGTGACGAGGGACTGAAGTCCCGTTCCCATGGCGAGGAACCGCGACGCTATGTCACCGTGTATCTCAAGAACTCCGCCGATGCCGCCGAAGCGGTCGACGATATCGTCGATGAGCCGATTGACGACTCGGTCGAGGAGTAAGAAGTTTCACGTGAAACATCGAGGGAGTCATTGACTCCCTCTTTTGCTGAATATCAGAAGGGGGCACCATGGCCGATCAACTTGATGCTTCGCCGATACTTGAGGAAGTGTTGGGCGAAGCATTGCCGGCGATGAGAATGTTTCACGTGAAACTTACCAACGAAGGTGAGCCGCGAGGTCTGATCGGCCCTCGGGATATCGATATTCTGTGGGAACGTCATATCCTCAATTCCGCGGCCATCGTACCGTTTGTGCGTGAGGCGACCGCCGGACGATCCAACGCCACGATTGCCGATATCGGCAGTGGCGGCGGATTCCCCGGCATCGTCGCTGCGGCCTGTCTTCCCGAGTGTCGTTTCACTTTGGTCGAACCGATGGAACGACGTGTGGAATGGCTGAAGGAATGCGTGGACGAATGTGGCTTGCGGAATGTGACCGTGGTGCGCGCCCGTTCGGAAGAAGTGATTGCCGATGTCCGCAAACATCGCGCCCGTCCGTTTGATGTGGTGACCTGTCGCGCCGTCGCGCCGATGACGAAACTCTCGGGTTGGACACTGCCATTGTTGAAACCGCATGGGCGTCTGGTGGCTTTGAAGGGACGCTCGGCTCAGGTGGAACTCACCAAAGCCTCGCAGGAGATCGCACGATTCGGAGGTCTGCGTCCTCGTGTGGTGGAGGCACCTGTGGGGGAGGGACTCGAGCCTACGCACGTGGTGCTCGTGGATAAGCGGTGATTGAGTTATCCACATTTCATCACATTGAAAAACTTATCCACATTTTTGAACGGTGTTGTCCACCGTGTGTAAACCATTGAAAAATCAACGATTATAAGAAGGGGATTTCGAGATTTCCGAGCGTTATGACAAAGTTATCCACAGTTATCCACATTTCTGTGGATAACTGTGGATAGTGGATTGCCATGTCCATACGCATAGGAACACTGGAACAAGTCCCATGGTCAAGGAGGTACGATGACTGGCTCGCATGATACGTCGAAGCCGATGGAATCAGCGTCGGATACGTTGCAACGTATCTTCGATAGCAACTCATCGTCGGTGGGCATGCAGATGGCTGAGGAAACCTCGCGCTATGCCGCGCTGAAGAACACCACATTCCCACTCCCTGCCCGAACCCGTCGTATCGCCGTCGCCAATCAGAAAGGTGGCGTGGGCAAAACCACCTCCACGGTGAACGTCGCCGCATCGCTTGCCGACAATGGCGCGCGCGTGCTGGTGATTGATATGGATCCCCAAGGCAATGCCTCCACGGCGTTGGGGATAGACCATGCCTCGGGAAATCCATCGGTATACGAGGTACTGGAGGGACGTCTGCCCATGGCGGATGTGGTGGCCACCTGCCCGCAATTGCCCACGTTGGATGTGGTGCCCGCCTCCATCGATCTCAGCGGTGCGGAATTGGAAGTGGCTGACCTGCCGAACCGCAACACCCTGCTGAAAGAGGCGCTGGACGAATACCTCGACAGCACCGATACGCACTATGACTATGTGCTTATTGACTGCCCGCCCAGCCTGGGACTGCTGGTAATCAACGCCATGTGCGCGGTCACCGAAATGATGATCCCCATTCAGGCGGAATACTACGCTTTGGAGGGATTAGGGCAGCTGATCAACACCATCGGCTTGGTGCAGCAGCATTTCAATCCCGTCCTCTTGGTATCGACTATGCTGATCACCATGTTCGACAAGCGGACATTGCTCAGCCGCGAAGTGTTCGGTGAAGTGAAGGGACATTATCCCAACATCGTGCTCGATGCGACGATACCGCGAACGGTGAAGATATCCGAGGCGCCAAGCTTTTCGCAAAGTGTGGTGACCTACGATCCCAAAGGTATGGGTGCCATCTCCTATGGTGAAGCGGCACTGGAAATTGCACGTCGTTCCCCGAGTGTGCTGGAAGCGATCGATGCGAGGAGGAATAACGCATGACTTCGAAATCCCGACTTGGCAAAGGCCTTGGCGCGCTGTTCCCGGCACTGCCCGGAGAGAATCCAACGACCGCAGCGGCGGTGCCTGCCGAGCAGTTTGCCGTTGAACCCGCGACCGTTGATCGCACGGTGAAGAATACGGACGAACAGCAGGAATCGTCGGCGAAAAAGGTCTCCAAGGAGACTCCTTCCTCGAAGGTTGCGCGTTCCAAGCGCGCCTCGATGCCCGCGCTCGATGAGATCGCCCATCCCAGCGATCTGTTCTTCGGCACTGCCGACAGCGCGACGGAGTCCGATGCGGCCGCACCTGATGGAAAATCCGCGGCCACGATATCCAAAACCAGCGCGAAAGCAGCCAAGCGCTCCGCGAAAAAGACTGCTGACGACGGCGCACAACCATCCATCGATGATGTTTCACGTGAAACATCGAAGAAGGATACAGTTAAAAACGACGCAGCTGAGGCTGAAGAGCTTGAGCTGAAGCCCGTCGAAGGCGGCTACTTGGCTGAATTGCGCCTCAGTGACATCGGACCTAACGTGCATCAGCCGCGTACGGTGTTCGATGAGGACGATCTGAACGAACTCGCCGCATCCATCACCGAAGTGGGTGTGCTGCAGCCTATAGTGGTGCGTCGTCGCCCGGCCAATCAGATCGCCGATGTGCAGGAAACCAACGAATCCGGCAACCCCTTTGCCGGGCGGATGGACAGTCCCTATGAGTTGATCATGGGCGAGCGTCGATGGAGGGCCTCGCAACTGGCGGGTCTGGAAACCATTCCAGCCATTGTGAAAACCACCGCCGACGATGACATGCTTCGTGACGCTCTGCTGGAGAACCTGCATCGAGTGGCGCTGAATCCTTTGGAAGAGGCCGCGGCCTATCAGCAGATGATCGACGAATTCGGTCTGACGCAGGCGCAACTGTCCAAGTCGGTATCCAAATCGCGTCCGCAAATCGCCAACACCTTGCGTCTGCTGAATCTGCCTGTGGTGGTGCAGAAAAAGGTCGCCGCAGGTGTGCTCAGCGCGGGGCATGCGCGTGCGCTGCTGGGATTGAGTGACATCGAGGAAATGGACAAGCTTGCCACGCGCATTATCGCCGAGGGACTCTCCGTGCGCAGCACGGAGGAGATCGTGGCGATGAAGATTTCGGCGGGGGAGCAGCCTAAGAAGGTGAAAACCAGCAAAACCAATCCTTGGGTCGGTTCCGCTGTCCAGCAGAGCCTGGAGAACCATTTCGAGACCAAGGTGGCCATCAAAGGCACTGCCAAGCACGGTCGCATCGAAATCGTGTTCTCTTCCCCGGAGGATATGGACCGCATCCTCGCGCTCCTCGTCCCTGGAAGCGAAAACGCTTCTTCTTCCGAATCCCAGTGGGTGTAATTCTCTGCTCAATCCTAGCGTTAGGCTGGCGGCATTCTTTGTCGTCAGCCTTTTTCATTGCCTCCTGATGGATTCGGCAAACCAGTTCAAGTGAGGCACACAACGAATGTGACCACATGGTTCGTGTTTCATAACAGAAAGTATCTCTTGACAGTGGAGCCCGCCTTGCATTCCAAGGCGGGCTCCACTGTCAGCTGACCAAGTGGGGGAGACTAGAAGATCTCCACGCGCTCGATATAGAGCTGGTTGTTCGGTAGGCTATCGATAGGCACCCACAGCAGCAGATCCTGCGTGTTCACCACCTTGGTGAATTTCACTTCGGTGGTGCCGCCCTCCGCGAAGGTGAAATCAGCCACCTGTTCGCCCTGGGTGGGGTCGGAGGCGCTGTTGGCGATGATGTATCCGCGACCTCCAGAGGAACGAATGGTGATCGTCATACGGTAGGTGTCCTGCGGCTGATCAAGGCGCATATGGAAGGCATAGCCCTGTTGTCCGGCGGGATAGGTCAGGAATTCCTGACTGACGATGGTGAAGGCCGTATTGTTCTCGTGACGCGGTTGTGGCACGGCACTCACCTCACGGTCGGCGGTGATCGGCGCGGTCGTGGACCCACCGTCGGCGTCGGCATCGCCATCCGTGTTTCCGTTCGACGTCTGGTCGTTCGAATCGTCCGAATCGCCTGAATTGTCCGTTCCGTCCTCGCCTTGCGTGCTGCTGTCGTCGTTGTCGCCGTCGCTCGTGCTGCTGCTATTGCCGAAGGGAACCTTCTCAAGATCCATTTCCGGCCAGTTGGATTCGCTGTTCGACGCATCATCCACGATACCCTCGGTATTCGGCTTGGGCTGCAAGGCATATACTGCCCAGAACGCCGCGGCGACGATAAGCAGCGCTCCTACAATCACCACCACTAATTTGGTGGTGAGACGGCCGAACAGACGCTCGTCGGCAAGCGGTTCATCGTCCGATATGTCCTCCTGCTGGGCCGGCTGCTGAGAAGGGGTGAAACTCGGGGGTGTTGGGGTGGCAATCGTTGCCTGGCTGCGACGCTGCTCTTCCTCCAATTCCAGCTGTGCCGTGGACATCGGCACCAACGGCTTGGGCTGGCCGTCTTCGCCGATCACCGGAATACGGCTGGTGGATTCCATAGCCGAAGGGGGAGTGATCAATGCGGTGTCATCCATCGAGCCGACGGCGATGGGCACGGTCAAATGCGCGCCATCCGTGACCGTGGCCGGCGAAGCGCCCTCGCCGAACGCGGGATACCAGTCGTCGGAAGCGTCGGTATTGCCGAGGTTGAAATCCCAAGATCCGAAATTATGGTTCTGGGCGAACACTCCCGGCTTGGCCAGAACATCGGGCCTGGAATCGACGGAATCCTCCGCACCAAGAGAAGTTGACGGAGTGTCAATCGAAAGATCGGGCATATGCTCCGTGCTGATCATGGAATCCGGCAGTTCGCGAACGGTCTGCGCATCGACAGGCACCAGCGGCACCTGCTGGATGGAGCATCCGCCGTCGCTCAGCGGCAGCACGATATCCTGCTCATCCAACTCATGCAACGCCGTCCAGTCGCCCAGCAGCGCATCCAATTCAGCGAAGGACTCCATCGCCAACTCGCTGGAGTCGGCGTCCTGCAATCCCAAGCCGCGACGCACGATCAGGCGGAACTCACCGGGAACATCCTCCGGAAGATTCCGCGCCATCTCAGCGGTGCACTGGTCGCTGGGCGTGCGCGTGAGCAGCGCCACCAGCAGGGCGGCGAGCTGGCGGATGGCCGAGGCGCTGGTTTTCGCGGCATTCGGCGAATCTGCCTCGTCGGAGGCTACCGCCGCGGAAGAATCAGTGATCATCGGCGCGAGCGAGGCGTCGGCCAGTTGGATGCCCGAGGCGGTGAGGCGCACCGTATCGGTGGTCAAACGCACCACAGGCACATCGGCGTCGATCAGCGGACGCGCCGCCTGCATCGCCTCGCCCATAATGGCGCGGATGGCGGCGTTGCTGAGCGGCTGATGATCCAGCTTCATGTATTCGCTGAGCGAGATGCCTTCGTCCATTTTGGTGACGATCAACGAGGTTTCATCGTTCTGATGCAGCTGCAGCACCTGCGTATACTCGCGTCGCTGCATCACGGCCATGGTCGAGGCGATGGTGTTGACGGCCTGCAGCGAGGCGCCGTCGGTGATGATGAACAGCTGGCAATCCTGAGCCAGCATACGGTCATTGGCCCGCCAAGCCTGCACACCGGGCTCGTCGCGCAACAGCGACACCAAGGTGTATCGGCTGATGATGGTATCTCCCAGCTGGGGTTTCATAATGCTTCTCGACTCCATTACCTGATGATCTGCCGGCTCTTGCGGCATCGCTGGTGTTATTTTAGCCGTGGGACTAGCCGTTTGAGGCGGAAAATCGCCGGAAAATGACTCTTGAGGGGTATTGCTGCCGTCTCCGCCACCCTCGCCTTCGTCACTGACGGAGATAGCGGCGGCAATGGGGGAGTTATCATCGGTTTCGGAAGCGCCGGATGCGGCGTCAGCGGAAGTGGCATCGCCTTCGTCCGCCGGGCGACGGCCCAGCCTGCGCGCCACCATATCGACGATGCCCAGCAGCTCTTCCGAGCGCGTCAGCCACAGCACGCCCACATAGGCCACGGTGATGACGATGGTAAGCAGCACGCACAGGCCCACGGCCTGAATCCAGCTCAAAGTGCCGTCGTCCGCGCCCAGATGGATGCCCAGCAGCGATTGCGCGGGGCCGTCGAGCAGCCTCCCAGCCGTGATCGCGACCGCGGCGGCGAGTATCGCCTTACCATAGGTTCTGGCGATGCGCTTGCCGTCCAAGGTTCCCTCGAAGCGTCTGCGCAGACGGACCACCAACAACGGGAATGCCGACAGATAGCCGATCACCGCCGAAAGGGCATAACACCACACCCATCGGGTGGGGTCGACGAAGGTGATGGTAAGCAGGATGACCGCCAGCTGAATGGCGGAATACAGCACCTGGAACAGAAAGGGCGAACGGCCGTCTTCAAAGGCATAGAAAGTGCGTTGGATGATGATGAACGCGCTGGTGACGGGCAGCATGAACCCCAACGTCATCAATGGCGAGGCGATCAGCAGCGCCTCCTTGACGCTGATGGAAGGCAGCAGCACCATGGTGATCGATGCGGGCATCACCGCGAAGGCCGTGGTGAAGAACAGCATCAGCACGCCTACGTTGCGCAGCGAATAGCTCAGATCGATCCGCGCCGAATCCAGACGCCGTTCGGCGATCGCCGCCGAGATCTTCGGAAACACGGCCGTGCTCACCGAAACGGCGATCAGCGAATAGGGCAGGATATAGATGGTGAAGGCGTTCTGGTAGGTGGCGTTGCCGGCCACGTCGTACAGCGAGATGCCGGTGGCCTCATGCGCGGCAGCCGGCGCGCTCGACATGATGCGCGTGTTCACCATCGTGGTGATCTGGTCGACGATCACGATGGCGAAACTCCAGGCAGCCACAGGTCCCATCGCGCGCAGGCCGATGCCGTGGATGCCCCAACTTGGGCGGTAGCGGATGCCGGCGCGACGCAGGGGCAGGAACAGAATCAGCGCCTGGAAAGCCACACCAAGGGTCCACACGCCCGCGGTCATCGTCACTTTGTCGGCGGTCCAGAAGTCCAGCGGCTGCTCGTTGGCTTTGCCGAACAGCAGGATGAAGGCGGTGAAGCCGGCGCAGCTGATCACATTCGCGCCCACCGAACTCCACGCGTAGGTGGCGAAGTGGTTTTTCGCGGCCAGAATCTGCCCCAGCACCGTGTACAGGCCGTAGAAGAAGATCTGTGGCATGCACCAGAGGGTGAACGCCGTGGTCAGCGCCAGCATATCCTCGCCGCCGCTGACGTACAGTCTGGTCAGCAGTGGGGTCGCGGCCGCCATCAGCAGGGTGATGCCCAGCAGCAGGGTGATGGCCAGCGTGATGAGCTTGTTCAGCCGGTCCTCGGCATCGCGCTCCTTCAGGGTGCGCACGATTTGCGGCACCAGCACGGCGTTGAAGATGCCGCCGGAAATCAGTGTGAACACCGCCTGCGGAATCATGGTGCCGGCCTGGTAGGCGTTGGCGGCGAGACCGGTGGTGCCTATGGCCGCCGCCAGCAGAATCGTGCGGATCTGGCCGGTCACGCGCGAGGCCGCGGTGCCGCTGGCCATAATCAACGAATTACGTCCGACGGAAGAACTCATACGTTCGTATCCTTCTTGCGATGGAATTGGCGCCACAGACCGAGCGCGCCCAGCAGCACGGCGAAACCGATGATCACGAATCCGCTCATATCGCTGATGCGCAGCACGCTGGTGATGGGCGTGTTCTGGGTGGCGCCGAAGGCGTTGCCGTCCCGGTCCTGCAAGGCGATGGTCGCGGTGGCGGAACCGGAGGTGGAGACGCGGATGGTGAAGGTGACCTGCTCCTCGCCCTTCGCGGGCACGGTGACGTCCGCGAGACGCGAGGTGACGATCTGCATGGAATCGGTCAGAGACGAGACGCGCACGCGTACGGCGTACGGCAGCGTGTTGCTGACGGTCACCGGCATCTGCGCGGATTCGCTCACCACGGTCACCGATTCGGATGGCGTGATGGTCACCGCGCCGAGCAGTGAGCTCGACAGCAATCGCAGTCCTTCGGTCATCTGCGTGCGTGCGGCGCTGCCGTCCGTGGAGCCCAACGCATGCAAGGCCATGACGTCGTGCGCGTTCAGCAGCATGTCGATCCATTCGTCGGCACTGGCCGATTCTCCGGCTCGCGTGCCGGTGCTGTTGCCGCCGGCCTCGCTGGACTGTGCCTCCGCGTCATCAAGAATGGCCTTGGACAGGCGTGTGATGTCGCCGCGCGTCGCGCTCAACGTCGCCAGCGTGCCCTCCAGCGCGTCGGTGGCGCTCTGCTCGCCGTTGGAGACTTGGCTCATATCCAACTCGTCGTACGCTTCGGCCGCGGCCATCGTGCCCAAATCAGTCAAGGAAAGCCAGGAGGCCTGCTCCAAGGCGCTCATCAACTGGTTGATCCACTCGGCGTCGGCGTCGGCGTCCAGCGTGACCAGCAGATTGCGCGAGGTGTAGGGCTGCTCCATCTGATAGAACGCGCTCTGCGCCATGAAGCGCGCGAGCAGGCCCGCATCGGTGGTTTCCGCGGCGGCCGCCTCGCTTAAGGCCTGCCCTTTGGCCAATTCGCCCAGTTCGCGCTGTTCGCTGAGCACGGTCACGTCGCCCGCGTCGGTGTGCACCACATAGGTGCCGGTGTGCACGGTGTCGGTTTCGTCTTGGTCGAAGGACGCGGCGGCGATCACCGTGCCGTATCCCTGCTGCGCCGCCTGGTTCAGCGCCTGCGCGCTCCAGTCGCGTTCGCCCTGCCAGGCGTAGGCGGTGGCCGACGCGTTCTCATCGCCCAACGCCTCACGATAGAGGTTCTGCGCCGCGTCCGCGTTCCACTGATCGGTGGAGACGCCCGCCTGCGTATAGGCGTCGGCGTTGCTGTAGGCGGCATAGTCGGTGATGTCGAAGGTGGCCGGCTGGGTGATGCCCGCGACTCTCGGCGGCATCTGCACCGCGTTGAGATACGAGGGATCGGCGACGATCTGCAGCATCGGATGGTTGGCGAAGGCCTGCTCGCGGGCCTTGACGTCCTTGCTGTCGTCATCGCCGAGCGTCACCGTCGCCTGTGCAGCCGCGTCCCGCGCGGCGGATGCCGTGGTCTCGTCGTCGGTGCTGTTGCTTCGGCCACTGCTGGCACCGCCGATATCGCCGGAGACCAGATCGTCGATCGCCTCGTCATCAGCCTGCCATTGGTCGCTGGTCAGCGGCATGGCCACAGTCAGCCCCATGGCAGGCGTTTGCTGCATGGACAGTCCGTCCGATGAACGGGTCAGGAAGGTGTGGAGGAATTCGCCCGGCCCGTCCTGCGGTTGATAGGCGATGCGCAGCGGCTTGGGACCCCATGTGGCGAGTGCGGCGAGTGCGGCCTGCGCGCTGTCCACGTCGAGACTCACGGTGGTGGATTCGCCGGCCGCGAGGGCGGGAACCTGAACCGTACCCAACTCGTTGGGGGTGGGGATGTTCGCCTGTCCGTCGGCCCAATCCTGAATATCCGTGCGCGAAACGAAGGTATACGAGGCGTTGGTGGCGACGCTTAAGGTGCCTGACGGCAGATCCTGGCCCGAGCGGTTGGTGACGGTGGCGACGAGATGGTAGCCGGAAGTCGCGCTGACCACGGCGGTGGATTGGTCGATGGCGATGGCGTTGGCGCTGGCGTCGGAATCGGCATCGGCGTCGGCATCGGCTTGGGTGGCCTCGATTTGGGTGGAATCGGCCTGTGTGGCGTCACTCTCATCGCCAAAAGCAGTCGAAGGAGCACCAAGCGTGCCGAGGGCCAGCGCCAACGCGCATGCGAAGGCGCATGCCGCGGCGCCCAGCCGGTGGAATCGTGATGCTCTGCGGTCGCGTCCATGCATGGGGAAAGCGGGTAGGGTCACTCGTCAGCCTGCCTGTTCATCTTGCGTGCGTACAGCCACGCGATGCGGCGCTCGTTGGGGTAGCTCAGCACGTCGTCCAGATCCTTGAAATCCACCCAGATTGCGTCCTCGGCCTCATGGTCCGGATCGCCTTCGACGGTGAGTTCGCCGCCGACGCGTTTGAGCGCGAAGTGGTGCACGAGTTTGTGCACGCGCTGCGTGGTGCCGGTGAACCAGTAGTCGATGGTGGCGATGGAGTCGATCACCTCGCCGAGGATTCCCGTCTCCTCGTACACTTCGCGCACGGCGGTCTGCTGGGGCGTCTCGCCCTTTTCGATATGGCCCTTCGGCAGGCACCATTCGAGATGGCCGCTGCGTGAATGCCGTGCGATGATCGCCACGCGGCCCTGCTCGTCGAAGACAAGCCCGCCGGCGGAGTATTCGCGTACCACCGGCAGTTCCTGCGCGTCCAGCGAGGCGAAGGTGGTGGGGCCGTCCGAGAATCGGCGGCGCGGCATCATCTTCGGTGTGGGGCCGGATGGCGCGGGCGTGTCGGATGAGGCCGCCGCGTCGCCTTCCACGGGCCGCTTCCCGCCGGAAGGCTTGGCCTCGCGCACGGTGATGGAGGCGGTGAACGCCGCTCCCTCAACGGATTGCGAGGTGTATAGTAGGCGATTTTGGGTAGAGTCGTCCGCGGCATCGGCGGCATGTGCGAGCATGCGGGCGAGGTCGGCGGGCGTAATCATGCTACCCACCTTACTCAACTGTGTGTGCAGGTGGGGTAACGGTATGCTGGTAGGGCAGAAAAAAGACAGCCAGGAAGGGTGCCAATTGGATTTCGAAGTATGGCCCGAAGCCATCGAACTTGGTCGACTGTTCGCCGAACAGGGATATGAGCTGGCGTTGGTCGGCGGGCCCGTGCGTGATGTGCTGCTGCGCCGCCCCAGCCATGATCTGGACTTCTGCACTTCGGCCAAACCTGAGGAATTCGAGCCGATTCTGCGCCGTTGGGGCCATGACGGCTTTTGGGATATGGGACGTAAATTCGGCACGTTGGGCGCTATGCGCCGGCGCGCCGACGGCACCGAAGTGCAGGTGGAGGTCACCACCTACCGATCCGACACCTACGATCCCGACTCGCGCAAACCCGAGGTTAATTACGGCGACACGCTCGAAGGCGATCTGTCGCGTCGCGACTTCACCGTCAACGCGATGGCGTTGCGCGTGCCTGAGTTGGAATTCATCGACCCCTTTGGGGGCGCCGGCGATCTGGCCAAGGGCGTGTTGCGCACGCCGGTTGACCCCGAACAGTCCTTCGCCGACGATCCGCTGCGCATGATGCGCGCCGTGCGTTTCGTCGCCCAGCTGGGTTTCACCATCGCTCCGGACACCGCCGAGGCGATCTGCCGCATGAACGAGCGTATCGAAATCGTCTCCGCCGAACGTGTGCGCGACGAACTGGTCAAACTCCTGCTCTCCGAACGCCCGCGCGCCGGCCTTGAGGCGCTGGTGGAATCCGGTCTGGCCGATCGCGTGTTCCCGGAGATTCCGGCTCTGCAGCTGGAGATCGACGAGAAGCATCGCCATAAGGATGTCTTCGACCATACGATGGTCGTGCTGGAGCGCGCCATCGCGCTCGAAACCGACGCGGACGGCCCCGTGCCCGGGCCTGATCTGACGCTGCGTCTGGCCGCGATCATGCACGATATCGGCAAGCCGCGTACCCGGCGTTTCGAGCCCGGCGGCAAGGTGAGCTTCCACCATCACGACGCGGTGGGCGCCAAAATGACCCGCAAGCGGCTTAAGGCCCTGCGATTTGACCACCATATGGTCGAGGATGTGAGCGAGCTGGTGAATCTGCATCTGCGCTTCCACGGCTATGTGGACGAGCCGTGGAGCGATTCGGCCGTGCGCCGCTACGTCAAGGACGCGGGTCATCTCTACGAGCGGCTGAACCGCCTGACGCGCGCCGACGCGACCACGCAGAACCGTCGCAAGGCGGCGGTGTTCTCGCACGCGATGGACGAGATGGAGGAGCGCGTGCGCGTGCTCAAGGAGCAGGAGGATTTCGACGCGATCCGCCCCGATGTGGACGGCAACGAAATCATGGAACTGCTCGGCTTGGAACCCGGCCCCATGGTCGGTCGCGCCTACAAGCATATGCTCGAATACCGTTTGGATAACGGCCCGGTCGACCATGACGTCGCCGTCGCCGAACTCAAATCCTGGTACGCCTCGGTGAGCGCGTAACCATACCCCGTCGGAATGTGCCGTGAAACACAGCGAATCAGGCTGTTTCACGGCACATTCCGACGGGGGTGAGGTGGTGGACGATTCCTTTTTCGTCATCCTGAGCGAAGGCGAAGCCGGAGTCGAAGGATCTCCCCAACCTTCGGCGTTGCGGATTACGGGATCCTTCGACTCCGGCCTAACGGCCTTCGCTCAGGATGACGGTTCCGCTCAGATGGCGGTGTGCTCGGTGTCTTCGGGCAGATCCGTCATGGAATCGGCGGCCACGCAGCCTTCGATGCTGGTGATCTCGGCACCGGCCTGCGGCACTTCGTCCGTATCCTGCAGATCGCTGAAGGTGGCGCCGATCACCACGTCGACGAGCTTGTCTTCGCGGGCGGTCATCACCATAGTCGCGTCGGTGAAGTTCGCGGCCAGCGTGTACGCCTCGTTGATGGCGCTTTTGCCGAAATAGATGGTGGTGCGCGTCACCGAGGTGCTCGAATAGTTGTCCACCACCTGGATGGTGAAGTTGCGGTTGGCCAGCGCGTTGCCGACGGCGCTGCCCAGTCCCAGATGGCCGGTGCCGTTGCGCACGCGCACGGTCACCTGTCCGTTGGCCACGTAGGTGGCCGGGGCGCCGTCCTCGCCGTCCACCGCGCAGGGTGCGGTGTTGCCGTAATTCGGCTGGACCACGGGCGATTCCTTCAATCCAAGTCCGAACACATGGAAGAAGAACATCAGCGCGATCACCAGAATCACGGCCAATGCCGCGCCACTGACGGTGAATACGAGTCGTTGGCGCTGCCGCACATACTCCTTGCGCGCCTGACGTTCATCATGCTGCGTCGTCATATTCGCTTCCTTTGCATCCCGCTGTTGCTTGTAACCTTAGCGTCACTGGGTGACGCTGACCGCCGGGGCGGCCGGGGCGGTGGCGACGATGATGCGGTCGACCAGCCCTTCGCGTTTCCACACGTCGGTGATGGCCCGCACAGCCCGATTATCAGGGGCGAAGGCGACCACCGAAGGGCCAGATCCCGAGAGGAAGGCATGCGAGGCGCCCGCGTCGGCGGCAGCATCGATGGCCTTGCCGCTGCGCGGATGCAGGCTGATGGCCGCGCGCTGCAGGTGGTTGCGCGCCTCCGGATCCGTGCCCAGATGGTCGAACGCGGCGTACACCTCCGGCGTGCTCAATTGCGCCTGATACGCGCCGACCAGCACATGACCGCGGAAGCCTTGGGCTTCCAATTCGCGCGCCTGCTCACCATCGGGAGCGAGGATTTCCAGTTGCTCGCCGAATCCTGTGCCACGCGCATATCCCCCAAAGAGGCAGAAAGGCATATCCGCACCCAGCGTGGCGGCGATTTCACTCAAGCGTTCCAGCGGCCAATCCAATTCCCACAAACGGTTCACGGCGAGCAGCGTGGCGGCCGCGTCGGCCGAACCACCGCCCAATCCCGCGCCCACGGGAATGCGTTTGGTGATGGTCAGCCCCACATCGGGGTCGCGCCCCGCGGCTTCGGCGATGGCGAACAGCGCCAGCACGGCGTGGTTGCGGCGCATATCGCTGCCCGATGAGGCCAGATCGCCCAAGTGCGCGCCCTCGATGGACAGCGAGAAGCCGGTGCCGGGCGCTTTGGCGGTGGCGGTGACGGTATCGCACACGCTGATGGCGCAATAGATGGTGTCGAGCTCGTGGCGGCCGCCCCATTCGGCCCGAGGCGCGCCGACATGCAGGGTGAGATTGGTTTTCGCCGGGCAGTCCACACGGACCGTGCGGCCGATGATATCCTCGTCGATCATTGCGCCGCCTCCTGTGCCGCGGCCGCCAGTGCGGCGAATTCGGTGACGGTGAGCGTTTCGCCACGGCGGGTCGGATCGATGCCGGCCGCCTCGAAGGCCTCGCCCGGCACCTCGTGTTTCAGCGCGGCATGCAGGGTTTTGCGCCGCTGGCCGAAAGCCGCGTCGATCAGGCGGAACACACGCCCACGCATCTCATCGTCGCCGTCCAGTCCCAGCGCGGCCGCGTCGGCCGGCGTGTGCCGCGTAAAGCGCACCAGGGCGGAATCCACATTCGGCGCGGGCCAGAACACGTTGCGGCCGATGATGCCGGCGCGTTCCGCATGCCCGTACCAGGCGAGTTTGACGCTGGGGGTGCCGTAGATTTTATTGCCGGGCGCGGCGGCCAGACGGTCGGCCACCTCCTTCTGCACCATCACCAGGAAGGAGTCGAGGTTGGCGAAACGCTCCAGCAGGGTGAGCACAATCGGCGTGGCCACGTTGTACGGCAGATTCGCCACCAGCGTGAACGGTCGGTCGCCGGCGAAGTCGGGAAGGTTCTCGGGCGTGACGGTGAGCGCGTCGCGGTTGACCACGGTGAGCCGCCCGGCCGCCTCGGGCATGAATTCGGCGATGGTGCTGGGCAGGCGTTCGGCCACCGGCGGGTCGATCTCCACGGCGGTCATCGTCGCGCCGGTCTCCAGAATCGCCAGCGTCAGCGAACCCAGTCCGGGGCCGACCTCCATCACATGGTCATCGGCCGTGACGCCGGCCTCGCGCACGATGCGGCGCACCGTGCCGGGGTCGATCACGAAGTTCTGTCCGAACTTCTTGGTGGGGCTGATGCCCGCGTCGGCGGCGATGCGTCGGATGTCGGCCGCGCCGAGCAGATGGCCAGCAACCTGCGGCTCTGCGGCCGCGGCGTCATCGAGGTGAGAATCGTTCATGGTCATGCCTTGCGTTTCGGGGGAGGAGCGACGTGCTGTTTCGTTGTGTGGGGCGCGGTCTAATACCAGCCGACCGCTTCGGAATGGGCCCACGCCTGCGAGGGGCTTCCATACCGTTGGGCGATGTACGCCAGACCCCAGTCGATCTGTACGGCGGCGTCGTCGCGCCAGTTCGCGCCGAACGTGGCCATTTTATCGCCGGGAAGCGATTGGGGGATGCCGTAAGCGCCGGAATAGGGGTTTTCCGCGTACCACAGCCAACTGGATTCGCGCATCCACAGGTTGTACAGGCAGGTCCATTCGTAACCGGTCCAGCCGCGCTGAGCCGCCGCGCCCGCCGCATAGGTCTGCGCCTGCGCCGGGGTCGGATGCCACAGTCGGCCTTGCGAGGAGGAATCGCCGCCCGATGAGGATCCGTCTGACGACGAACCTCCTGAATTGCCGCCTGATGTGCCGCCCGACGTGCTGCCGTCCGATGAGGATCCGCCAGACGAACCGCCCGAATTACCGCCGGACGAGGATCCGCCCGATGAGCCGGAGTCTGTGCCGGAGGAGTCTCCATCTGACGACCCGGAGTCACCGCCGGTAGATCCGGAGCCTGCATCACTGCCGCCGCTGGTATCGCCGCCGCTGGTATCGCTTCCGCTTCCGCCAGTGTCGCCACTGCCGGTGTCGGACCCGTCCGGCGTGGTGTTCGAGCCGGAATCCGCCTGCCCGTTGCTGGTATCGGTGGAATCGTAGGTGGTCTGCGGGCCGACGGCGATGATCTGGTCGACGGCCATACGCGTGACGGTTTCCGACTTCAGGGTTTCCGATTCGGCCACGCCGTCCACATAAGTCACGTCGTAGACCTGCTGTTTCTCGCCGTTTTGGCCCTGCTGGCGGATTTCGCTCTGCCCGGAGGCGAGATTGGAGTCGATGATGGTCTGCGTGTCGAAGGGGATCTCCACCGTGCGCGTCTCCTCGCCATGGGTGACGCGCTGCACGCGCAGAATCGTCTCGCCGTCGTTCTTTTCGACGCTGACGCGGTCCTCCTTGTTCAGCGTGATGCCTTTGGAGTCCAGAATCGAGGCGGCGGGCAGTTTGCCGTTGGGCGCCTCGGAGCTCGTGCCGTCCGCGATGACGGTGACGGGGCCGGATTCGTTGATCACCAGACCGCCGGTGAGCTGGTTGTAGACGTTGTCGATATTCACCGTCACTTTGGCGGCGTTGGCGTTGTTCTCCTCGAAGAAGCCGAGCAATTGGTCAGCGCTGGTGGCCACGGTCCAGAATGGCACCTCGACGCCGTCGATGGTGATGGTGGTCTGGTAGGCGCTGCGCACGGTGACGACCGCGTGATTGGCGAGCGTTTCGCCGGATGAGGTCTCCACCAGATCATGGGTTTTCACATCGACGCCCTGCTCCTCGAGCAGGCGTGCGGTGGTGGTCGCGTAGGTGATGACCGTGGTCGTCTCGCCGTTGACGTTCAACGCCACCGCCTTGCGTGCGGTGATGCCGAACACGGTTCCCGACGACAACACCACGGCGGCCACGCACGCCATCACGCGCGCCCGTCGCAGTCGCACAAACCGTTGCGGGGTCCATCGCCGTGCCATAGTCCTCATTTCCGTTCGCGATTGGTACGGCTTACATCGTAATGGCCGGGGCTGTCCGCCGCCTGATAATCGCCCAGCGTCCCCAATGTGCCCACAACCGGGGGCTCGCGCAGGCAAAGAAAAAGGGGGCGGGAGAGAAGGGGATATTCCGCCCCCTGTGTGGGCAAGGACTGGTTGGGGGGATGCCTTGCCCTATCCAGGAAGCCATACAATTTGGGGGGAAGGCTCCTGGACCACTTACCCAAGGTGAGAATCTCACGCAGAATTTCCACGTATCTCTCATGATACGCCGTTTTCCCGCGCGACGAGCCTCTTGTCGGGATCGAACCGACGACCTGCCGCTTACAAGGCGGCCGCTCTGGCCATCTGAGCTAAAGAGGCGGCTGTCCCGACGATATGACTCGCCCGAACAAATGACTAGCATACCAGCAGATGGCGCGCGGTCAATTCCGTTGCGCCGTGGTGTTGGCGTATCGACGTGCGCCTGCGGCTACCGGTACCCATTTTCGGTAGAAACCGTGGGTTGCGTTCGAAAATGGTGCCGTGGGTGAAAATCACTCGGTGGTGACGGAGATGGGCTCGCCGTCCGCTCCGATGGACGGCAGTTCGCCGGCCACGCCGACCTGGTCGGCGTCAAGTCCGATCGACTTGAGGAAGCCGTCGACGACGGTCATATCGGCCAGCGACAGGTCTCGCAGCGACCAGTAGGTGCCGTTGATCGTCAGCGTGGGCGAGGAGAACGAACCGGAGGAGGAGAACAGCTCCTCGCGGCGGATCGTGTAGGAATCGGCGGCCTTCAGCCACTCCTGGTATTCGTATTCGCCATCGAAGGCCGCGTCGGCCACCTCGCTGCTCACGCCGGCGGCGATGGCCTGCTCTTTGAGCTGCTCGTCGCTGACGGAGGTGTAGTCGTCCAACTCGCCGGGCTGGAAGTCCTCGGCGTAGATGTTGGCCAGGTATCCCAGCAGATGCTCGGGATCGTCGTCATGCTCGGCGATGTACACGGCCCCGTTGAACGCGCGGGTGGAGTACACGTCGGTGCTCTTGGAATCCTGGAAGGTCATGAAATGCAGGTCGAGGTTGATCTGCCCGGCGTTCATCATTTCGATTAGAGTCGGATCGAGCTGGCGGTTCACGCTGGCGCAGCCGGGGCACAGCGGCTCCATGTAGATCGACAGGGTCGGCACGCCGTCGACCTTGGTGCCGTAGCCGTTCTGGGAGATGAGGAATCCGCCCTGGTCGTCGGCTTTCGCGGGCTTGTCGCTCACCTGCTGCAGCGCGTCATACGCCTCCTCGACCGTCACGCTGGAGGTCTGCGCTTCGGTGTCGCTGGAGTGGGTGGCGCGCCAGACCGCGAATCCGGCGACGCCCACCAGCACGATGATGATGGCGACCACGATCAATCCGATGATGGTCTGCTGCTTGCGTTCCTTCGCCGCCTGCTCGGCGCGGGCCTGTTCGGCGGCCTCCTCGGCCGCACGACGTTCGGCGCGGGTGGCGCGCTTCGTCTGACGCTTCTGATCTGCCATGACATTCCTCCCGTACGTCTGTTCGCCCCCATGATAACGGCAGAGGCCGTATTACGCCTCGGCCGAACGCGCCCGCTGCGTGAATATGGTATGGAAATCGTGTGAATCCCAGAGGTTGGGCAGGGCTGGCGCTTTACAGCAGGGCTGAGGGCGGATTGATCGCGGTGCCCGTCATGGCCTCGGCCGGCAGCCTTCCGCCACGCAAGGCGCCGGCACCGAGCCGCACCATTTTGGAGCGTGGGCCGAACACGGTCAGCAGCCATCCCACCGCCGTGGCGCAGGCCAATGTCAGGCCGGTGTATGACAGCGGGGTGTCGGTAAGGATCGGCAGCGGAATCACCCAGTCGCCTACAAACAGGTCGACCATGGCATAAGGCAGATTCAGCGCCCACGCGCCCACGGCGGTCAGCGCCACCGCAACTAACGCCATCGCCAGCACGTGCGGTATGGCGGCCAGCAATCCTTTGAGCAGATGCCAAGGTATGGCGGCCACGCGCAGCATCGTATCGGTACCTTTGCGCGTGCCCCCGCGTTTGGATTCGCGCTCCAACTGGGCGGCGGTGTTGTAGCCGGCGGTGAGCAGCAGCCATAGCAGCGCCGCGGCCGCGATCAGGGCCACCTGGGGTAGTGGCGCGGCCAGGGCGGCCAGCGGCAAGGTGAGTATGAACAGCGGCAGAACGCCCCGCTTGAGCAGCAACGCGCGCTTCACGTCGGCGGGATTGAATGTCGGGGCGAGGGCGATCGCCTCGGTGGGCACCGACTGCGCGGCCTGGTCGATCACACGCTGCAAGGCCGGGCGGACCGTTGGGTCCACCGCCGTGGCCGCAGGGTCGGCCGGATTCCAGGATTGCTGCCCCGGCGTCGGCATTGAGGCAGCGGCGAGCGGAACCGCCGTCGGCAGCACGGAGGTCGCGCTGGACTGCTCGAGTGGGGTCGTCGGCCGCGGCATCGCCTCCGTTCCTTCGAATTGCTCCGTCGGCAGGTCCTCGAGGAACTGCGGAACCGTGGCCGTCGGCAGTGTGGAGTTGGACAGTGCGGCTGTGGTCGCATCGCCCGCGGCTGCCGCTGCCGTCGGGGCCGTCACACCCATCGCCTCGGTGCGGATGATGTCGGCGTCATCCAAGCCGCGCCACAGCACGCGCGGATTGGCGGTGTTCTGCTCAGGCTTGGCAGACTCGGCTGATACGGCTGATACGGCCGACGCAACGGGCGCGCCAGACATGGCTAGCGCCGTCGCCGGAGCGGAGGCCTCAAAAGGGCGCACCACCTCCGTGGCACCGTCCGCGCGGTCGTCTCCACTCAGCGGACGCAGCGCGTCCACGGCGATGGCGTGCAGCAACTGGTCCGGGGAGCATCGCCGCGCGCGGTCCGGTGCGAGGGCCGAACGGAACGCGGCCATCGTATTCGCCGGCAGACCGGTGAGATTCGGATTGCCGGAGGCGGCGCGCTCCAGCACCGCCATCATCGGCTTGGTGCCGAACACGGGAGCGCCGGTGGCGGCGAACGCCAATACCGAGGCCACCGACCACCAATCGGTCTGCTCGTCGGATTCAGCGCCGTCGATGATTTCCGGGGCGATGAATCCCGGTGTGCCCATCACCAGTCCGGTACGGGTCACATGGCTTTCGCCGGCCCCCATGGCGATGCCGAAATCCACCAGCACCGGCCCTGAGGCGCTCACCATCACATTCGTGGGTTTGATGTCGCGATGCACCAGTCCGGCGGCATGCACGGCCTTGACCGCCTCGATCAGCTTGCGCGCCAAGCGTTCCAAATCATCGCCGGTGTAGCGGCCGTTGACGGCCACGTCGTCTTTAAGATTGCGTCCGTCGATGAGTTCGGTGACGATGAACGCCAGCGAATCATCCAATTCCATATCGACGATGCCGCACACGCCGGGGTGTGACACCTTGCGCAGCGCCATGGCCTCGCGCCGCAGCCGTTCACGCGCGGTGACATGCTCTTTGAGATTCGGGTCCTGCGCGGCCGTCGCTTGGCTCTCGTCGTCGGACAGCGAGTCGCGCAGGATCTTCATCGCATACGATGCCCCGCCGCCGTCGACGACGCGCCACACCGATCCCATGGCGCCCGCCCCCAAACGGGACACCAACGTGTAGCCGCCGACCAGATCGCCCGGTTGCAGATTCAACGCGCTCACATCACTCATGCCCTCCATTGTCGCACCGACTCCCCGACGGCGGCGCGAACCCGGATCGACCGGCGCGTGGAATCAACTGGTTTTGTTGAGCGGCAGCGGAATCAGCACCCGCAGTTCGAACCAATGGTCCTGCGGGTCGATGGTCAGCTCGCCGCCGTAGGAGCGCGCGATATGGCGGATGGATTTGACTCCGAATCCGTGGGAGGATTTGTCGCGTTTCGTGGTGGCAAGATTGCCGGTGGCGTCGTGCTTCAGCATCGCGTCGTAATAGTTCTCCACACGCACCACCACGAATTGGCCCTGTTTGAACAGCGCGAGCTTGATGATGCGCCGCTCGGGGTCCACCACCCGGCTGGTCGCCTCGATGGCGTTGTCGAGCGCGTTGCCGAACAGCGTGGCGATATCCATGGAATCCATGCCGGCGAGCAGCTTGCCGTCGGCCACCGCGGTGAAGGTGATGCCGCGGTCGGCGCAGGTGCGCGTTTTCGTGGTCAGGATCACGTCGAGCACCGGATTGCCGGAATGCTGCTGGGCGCTGTATTCGTTCACCGCGGCTTCCAATCGCTCGAATTGCGCGGAGGCCTGCTGCGGGTCGAGTTCGGCGCGCAGGGCGACGATCTGGTGCTTGAGGTCGTGCGCCAGCCGCCCCATCGCCTCGATATTCTCCTTGGATTGCAGATATTCCGCATGCTGGCTTTGCAGACTCGCGTTGATGGAGGCGAGGTCCAGCGAGGCGCGCGTCTGCCGGATCTGCTCCTGCTGCGCGTACAGAATGGCGAATCCGCACAGATCCACCAATGTGCGAATGTAGAACACCTCCTGGCCCACAGTGCCGGAGAAGGGGGTGTTGGTGGAGACGAAGCTGAGGTTGCTCATCGCGAAGGTGATGATGGTGATGATGATGGTGATGAGCGCCTCACGCATGGTGGGAGTGATCGGTTCGCCACCGCTGAAGTTGTGACGCTCCGCCAGCCAAGCGGCGGTGAAGCACAGGCCGTAGATCAGCGCCAGAATCCCCAGGGATACCAAGGTGTAGCGCGGAGCGTTGATTGGGCGTAGGAACGAGTCGATCTGCCAGTGCAGCGAGGCGATCATCTCCGCCAGCACGAAGGCGCGCGCGGTCAAAAACAGCGTGGTGCGTTTGCCCGTGCCCGTCGCGCCCAACACGATCAGCCACATGGAACCGAAGGCGAGCAGCATGCCGAGAATCCAGAAGGTGATTGGCAGCGTGCCGGCGAAATACTGCAATATGACCAGCAGGGCCAGTCCGGCCACACTCGCGCCCACGGTGCGTGGAATCGGCACCGTACGCGGCACGACCAGCACATACACCATGCAGGCCAGCCATTCGCTGATGGCCGTGTATGTGCGCGGGATGTCCGGCAGGGCGTTCATGATCTCGACGATCATCGGCCGGTTCCCACATGGTCGGTTAACGCGGCGAGGAAGTCCTTTTTACGCGGGCGGCTGATGCGCAGCGCCTCGCCGTTCGACATCACGCAATCGGAATCCTGCACGGCGGTCACATGGTCGAGATTCACCAGATAGCAGGAGTTCGAGCGGAAGAAACTGTGCCCCTCCAGCTGCTCCTCGAGTTTTTTGAGGCTTGAGGTGATGGAGAGTTTGCCGTTGAGCGTGTGGATCACGATGGTGTGGCGGATCGACTCGAAGTAGACGATATCGGCCAGCACCAGCCGCAGTGACGAACTGCCGGTATCCACCAGCATGGATTCGTCGGTGTTGCGCCTGACCTGCGCGATGGAACGCGCCAGCTCCTGCTGGAATCCAAACCAAGGCACGGGCTTCAGCAGGAAGCTCAGCGCGCCCACCTCGTAGCCGTTGATGGCGTACTGAGCGGCTGAGGTGATGAACACGATCACCACGGAATCGTCCCGTTTGCGGATTTCTCGGGCGGCGTCGATGCCGTCCATCTGCTTCATCTGGATGTCCATGAGCAGAATGTCGTACATGGGCACGTAATTCTCGACGATTTTCGAGCCGTCATCGAATACGGTGACGGTGAACTGCTCCCCGGATTCCTCCTGATAGCGGTTGAGATAATCCAGCAGGCGTTGGCAATGGGTGGGGTCATCTTCGACCACACCGACTCGTATCGCGCGCATAGCATTCCTTTCTACCTCCACTAAGCCTAGGCCATGGCCTGCCGACACGCGGTATAGAGGTGCGATATGGGCGTATATCACAACCCAGCTGAGATGTACGAGTTATGGCACGAACGGTCATTTTGATGACAGATTATGCATCGTAACCGACAGGTTGGGCGTGTCCTTTGCGAGCCGGAGGGGGAATTTGTTTGAATCGTTAGCAAGGCATGAGGATGTGTCGTCATTGCGGACTTCCACAAGAACAGCGAGGATGCATGTTCCTTTTGCCCCAGCAATGCAATGAGAAATGGAGGAGACATACCATGCTTTCTATCAACATGGCTGATGTCATGAACGTCATCGGATCGCTGACGCCGTACCTGATCGCCATTGGCGTGTTCCTGGTGCTCGGCATCATCGTGACGTTCGCTGTGAACAAGAAGACCGTGCAGAACGTTGGCGTTCGCAAGCTGGTCCATTCCGAGTCCTGGCTCGTGGTGCTGGTGGCCGTGGTGGCCTCGGTGTCCATGATGCTCACCGGCCCGCTGGCCACGCTGCTGAACAACGCCACCGTCACCAAGTATATGCTTTCGGACGATACCGTCGCCGCGGCCAACGAACTCGCCAAGGACGTCGAGGCCGAGGCCATCACGATGCTGAAGAACGAGAACGGCACCCTGCCGCTGGCCGACAAGAACGTCAACGTGTTCGGTTGGGGCTCCACCCAGCCGGTCTACGGCGGCACCGGCTCCGGCTCCATGTCGGACCAGTACGAGACCACCTCGATCCTGCAGGGTCTGGACGAGGCCGGCTTCACGGTGAACGAGGACCTGGTCAACCTGTACACCGAGTACCGCGCCGACCGCCCGGTCGTGGGCATGTTCGCCCAGGATTGGACGCTGCCTGAGGTTCCGGCCGCCCAGTACTCCGATTCGCTGATCGAGGAGGCCAAGTCCTTCTCCGACGAGGCCGTCGTCGTCATCACCCGCGTGGGCGGCGAAGGCGCCGACCTGCCGACCGACATGACCGCCGAAGGCATCACCTACACCAACAACTCCGAGGATTACGCCGACTTCGAGGCTGGCGAGCACTTCCTGCAGCTGAGCCAGACCGAGCAGGACATGATCGATCTGGTCACCTCGAACTTCGAGAACGTGACCCTGGTCTACAACGGCGCGAACACCTTCCAGCTGGGCTTCCTGGATGACTATCCGCAGATCACCTCCGTGCTGTGGGTGCCGCCGGCAGGCCAGACCGGTTTCTCCGCCCTGGGCGAGGTGCTCGCCGGTACCATCAACCCCTCCGGCAAGACCTCCGACACCTTCGTGAAGGATCTCACCCAGCAGGTCACCTACAACAACTCCGGCAACTTCGCCTACGACAACGTTGACGACCTGGCCGTCTCCTACAACGGCTTCACCGGTGCCGTCACCGTGACCCCGAACTTCGTGAACTACACCGAAGGCATCTACGTGGGCTACAAGTTCTACGAGACCGCCGACGACGAGGGTGCGATCAACTACGACGAGATGATCGCCTTCCCGTTCGGTTACGGTCTGTCCTACACCACGTTCACCCAGGAGATGGGCGACGTGACCTACTCGGACGGCACCGTCTCCTTCGATGTGACCGTGACCAACACGGGCGATGTGGCCGGTAAGGAAGTCGTCGAGGCGTACTACAACCCGCCGTACACCAATGGCGGCATCGAGAAGTCCAGCGTGAATCTGGTGGACTTCGAGAAGACCGATCTGCTCGAGCCGGGCGAGTCCCAGACCGTGACGATCGAGTTCGATGACGACGACATGGCCTCCTACGACTACGAGGACGCCGAGGCGTACGTGCTCGAGGCGGGCGACTATGTGGTGTCCATCAATTCGGATTCCCACACGGTGATCGACGAGCAGACCATCAACGTGGCCGAGACCATCACCTACGACACCGAGGACAACACGCACGACGGCGACGCCGTGGTGGCGACCAACCAGTTCGACGACGTGAACGGCGATCTGACCTACCTGTCTCGTGCCGACGGTTTCGCGAATTACGCCGAGGCGACCGCCGCCCCGACCAACTACAGCATGACCGACGAGCAGAAGGCTTCCTTCACCAACAACGACATCTACGATCCGGCCGACTATAACGACGACTCGGATGAGATGCCGACCACCGGTGCCGACAACGGCGTGCGTCTGGCCGACCTGTATGGCAAGGATTATGACGATCCGCTGTGGGACGAGCTGCTCGACCAGCTGACCTTCGACGATATGGACAACATCATCGCCAACGGCGGCTACGGCACCCCGGCCATCTCCTCCATCGGCAAGATCCAGATGACCGACGCCGACGGTCCGGCCTCGCTGAACAACAACTTCACCGGCGTGGGCTCCATCGGCTTCCCGGCCTCCACCGCGTTCGCCTGCACCTGGAACCGCGATCTGGCCCGCCAGTTCGGCGACATGATTGGCCAGATGGCGCACGACATGCATGTGGCCGGCTGGTATGCCCCCGCGATGAACATCCACCGCAACGCCTTCTCGGGCCGTACCTTCGAGTACTTCTCCGAGGACGCCCTGCTCTCCGGCGTGATGGCCTCCGAGCAGACCGCCGGCGCTCAGGAACAGGGCGTGTACGTGTTCATGAAGCACTACGCGCTCAACGACCAGGAGACCAACCGCAACAACATGCTGTGCACCTGGGCCAACGAGCAGGCGATCCGTGAGATCTACCTCAAGCCCTTCGAGATGAGCGTGAAGGACGGCGGCGCCACTGCCGTCATGAGCTCCTTCAACTACATCGGCACCACCTACGCTGGCGCTTCCTCCGCCCTGCAGCAGACCGTGCTGCGTGACGAGTGGGGCTTCCGTGGCTTCGTGCTCACCGATTACTTCGGTGGATACGGCTACCAGAACGCCGACCAGCTGATCCGCAACGGCAACGACTCGATGCTGGCCACCACCTCCATCACCAACCATGTGACCGACACCTCGGCCACCTCGGTCCAGGCGATGCGCACCGCGGCCCACAACATCCTGTACACCACCGCCAACAGCTGGCAGTACGCGGATGGCGAGCCCGAGGTCGCGACCCCGATCTGGCGCACGGCCATGTACGTCGCCTGGGGCGTCACCGCGGTCCTGTTCCTCGGCCTGAGCGCCCTCGCGATTAAGAAGTTCCTCGATCGCAAGAAGGCTGCCACCGCCGAGATCCAGGCCTAAGCCTGAATTCCCGGCCCTAGCGGTCGGGAATCCAACCCAGTAGCCATACGGGCGGCATCCGGAACCATCCGGGTGCCGCCCGTTTTCGTTGCTATTCCATGCCTTCCGTCATTCCGAGCGCGCCCTCCGTCATTCCGGGCGTAGTCGAGGGATCTCCAGCCTTCCGTCATCATCTTCGCTCCGCCTAGGTCGGCCCTGACGGGCCGGCTGTATTCCATGACATGGCTTGCGCCATGTCATGCGGAGCCTGTCATTCCGAGCGCCCCTTCGTCATTCCGAGCGAAGCCCGTAGGGCGCAGTCGAGGAATCTCCGGACGGTCATTCCGGGCGAAGCCCGCAGGGTGCGTGGGAGACGTTCGGCATCCCCAACCGGTACGGCACCGGCATCGACCGGAACGAATTCCATACCCGATACCCGACGTCACCGAATACTAAGAACCACCGGACACGCAATTTGGCCTATAACCAGCGGTCACGCCATCCATCCGGGCGGTTCCATCACATCTTGGGCGGTTCCCACATCCCTCGGGCGGTTGACGTTTATGCGCATTCCTTGCCGTTTATTCGCAGCAAGAGTCAAAAACGTTGAAATTCCGCCATTCTTGATTTCAGTAAATGATCTGTCATCGAGGAATCCCCAATCCGGTAACCGCCCGAGCGGTATTGGAACCGCCCTAGAGATGATGGAACCGCCCGAAGGGTATTGGAACCGCCCGAGAACCAAATCAGCCGCCCGAGAGATATGGAACTTAGACCCCGATACCCGACGTCACTGAATAACAGGAACCACCAGACACACAATTTGGCCTATAACCCTGGGTTTACACATTTTAGGATGATAAAACGTGTAAGCCCACACGTTTTAGGATGGAACTTACCTTGTGTGCGGCGACTTGATGGCCAACATACCAATGAACTTAATACTTAACATGATAAGTATTAAGTTGATATTAAGTTGATAGAAAGTCCTATCCGGGGTGGGGCCACTGCAGGCTTGCGTACCGTTTCCTCTCGTGGGCGTAATCACATTTTTGGATCCTTTTTCGTGGAGATGATCACACTTTAGGATCCTTTTCGTGATTTCTTGCTGAGAGGATGGGTTGATGGAGGCCGGTCAAGGGACTTGGTCTGCCGGCGTTGGAACGGCGACGTCATGTGGCGGCAGTGGGCTGCCGACGACGGCGATGGATTGTTCACTGGGTGACATGAATCAAACGTCCGGCGACACGCGTCGGGTGTCGAACGACTCGAATGAGGCGATTTGTCGAGTGTATGCACTACTGTTAAGTCACTTAACAAAAACACAAAACGGGCTTCGGGGCGCTGACGATCCGAAGCTCTCGCTGAAGTCCTCGGAAATCAGTGGTTCATCATCCACCGCGCAATCACAAGAGAAAGCGATACGAGTAAGAGAACACGTCCCGGGGCAACGCGGTCCCGGGCGCGGCATGCAAGGAGAGCATCACCATGTCACGCAAGGCAACACCTGAACTGAAGATACGGTTCAAAAAGAACGGCAAACCCTACAAGGGCTGGTTCATCATCTGGCCCATCCTGACCTATCTGTTCGCGCTGCTGCTGGCGATCATCCTGATCGCGGCCCTGGCCCTGACCAGCAGTTACGCGAACCTCGTCACATCATTCGCCGGCCAGGTGAACTCCGAAATCACCAACCCGGACGAATCGGCCACCTACTTCGCCTCCGACTACTCGTCGGACGCGGAACGCCGGGAAGCCAACCGCGAAATCGGCACCGATATCATGCGCGAGGGCGTCACCTTGCTGCAGAACGACGACAACACCCTGCCGCTGTCCACGGGCGCAAGGCTTTCCGTCTTCGGCCAGGGCTCCGTGGATCTCATCCACGGCGGTGGTGGAGCTGGCTCCATCGACGTGAGCAACGCCGACACCCTGATCGACTCGCTCAAGGAGGACGGCTTCGCCGTCAACCCCACCCTCACCGACTTTTATGAGAACGGCGCGGGCAAGGATTACCGCCGTTCGCTGCCCGGCGAGACCGGCGTCGGCTCCTTCGCGGTCAACGAAGTGCCCGTGAGCGTCTACACCGACGAGGTGAAGAACAGCTTCGCCGACTACGGCGATGCCGCCGTGGTGGTGATCGGCCGCTCCGGCTCCGAAAGCTCCGATCTGCCGATCGGCACGCTGGAATCCGGCGTGGAATACCTGCAGCTCGACCCCGATGAGCTCGACATGATTAACATGGCCTGCGAGAACTTCGACAAGGTCGTCGTGCTGCTCAACACGCAGAACCCCGTCGAGCTCGGTCCGCTCGCCGAGACTGGCGTGGGCGCGGTCGCCTGGGTGGGCGCGTTCGGCGAGACCGGCGCGAACGCCATCGGCGAACTGCTCAACGGCGCCGTCAATCCCTCCGGCCATCTCGTGGACACCTTCGCCTACGATCTCGACTCCGCCCCCAGCGTGGTGAACACCGGCGACTACACCATCGCCAACTCCGACGTGACCTCCGGCAACAAGTACATGGTGTACGCCGAGGGCATTTACGTGGGCTACCGCTATTACGAGACCCGCTATGAGGATATGGTGCTGAACCAGGGCAATGTGGGTGATTTCGACTACGGCGAGCTCGTGCAGTACCCCTTCGGCTACGGCCTGAGCTACACCGAGTTCGCGTGGAGCGACTTCGCGATGCGCGACGCCGGCGACTCCTACGAGTTCACCACCACCGTGACCAACACGGGCGATGTGGCCGGCAAGGACGTCGTGCAGCTGTACATGCAGTCGCCCTACACCGACTATGACAAGGCCAACGGCATCGAGAAGTCCGCGGTCGAACTCGTCGGATACACGAAAACCGACACGATCGAGCCCGGCGAAAGCCAGACCGTCACCGTCACCGTCGACAAGGAATCGATGAAGACCTACGACGCCGATGGCGCCGGCACCTACATCGTCGACGCGGGCGACTACTACTTCGCCGCCGGCACCGACGCGCACTCCGCGCTCAACAACGTGCTCGCCGCCAAGGGCAAGACCACGGCCGACGGCATGGACGCGGACGGCAACGCCGCTATGACCTCCAAGGTCACCGTCGCCGAACTCGACGCCACCACCTACGCCACCTCCGCAGCCACCGGCGGCACCATCGAGAACCAGTTCGACGACGTGGACATCCGCGCCTACGACGACTCCTTCACCTACCTGAGCCGCTCCGACTGGACCGGCACCTGGCCCGAGGTGTACGCCGACGGCGAGTGGACCGCTCCCCAGGAGTTCGTCGACGCGCTCGAAATCGACACCACGCCCGGCTCCGACGCGACCGAGGTGACCACCGAAGGCACCGAAGGCCCGAGCAAGGCGGTCGAGATGATCGGCGAGGACTACGACGACGAAGGTTGGGCGCAGCTGGTCGAACGCATGAGCGTGGACGATCTCGACTCGCTCGTGCGCAACGGCGGCTACACCACCAACGCCATCGAATCCATCGCCCTGCCCGGCACAATCGATAAGGACGGCCCCGCCGGCATCTCCTCCACTCTGGTGGGCGGCGCGTCCGGCACCGGCTTCCCGCCCGAAGTGGTGATCGCCGCCACGTGGAACGACGAGCTGGCCGAACGCTTCGGCAACGCCATCGGCGAGGATTCGCTCGCGCTCGGCGTCGCCGGTTGGTACGGCCCCGCCGCCAACATCCACCGCTCGCCCTACGGCGGCCGCGCCTTCGAATACTTCTCCGAAGATCCGATGCTCTCCGGCCAGCTCACCGCGAAGATCATCGCCTCCTCCCAAGCCAAGGGCGTGATCCCCTTCCTCAAGCACTTCGTGGTCAACGACCAGGAGACCAACCGTGCGGGCGGCGCGATGTTCGCCAACGAGCAGTCCGTGCGTGAAATCTACCTCGCGCCCTTCGAAACCGCCATCCGTGACGCGAACTGCATGGGCCTCATGACCTCGATGAACCGCATCGGCGCGCGCTGGTCCGGCGGCCACAAGGGGCTGATGACCAACGTGATCCGCGGCGAGTGGGGCTTCGAAGGCATGGCCATCACCGACCAGACCTCGTTCCCGAACTTCGGTTACTCCGATCTGCGCGAAGGCCTGGCCGCCGGCACCGACCTGTGGCTCAACTCCAGTTCCACCCTGTGGAAGCTGTCCGACGAGGAGATGACGCCCGCCGTGCAGGCCGACTTCCAGCGCGCCGCCAAGAACGTGGTCTACGCCATCGCCAACTCCAACGCCATGAACACCATGGGCACGGACAGCGGCGTTCGGCACATCACCCCGATCTGGCAGAAGTGGCTGTGGGGCATCGAGGCGATTGGTGCGCTGCTGTTCTTCGGTCTGGTGTTCCTCGCCACGCGCGGCATCATCCGCCGCCACCGCTGGCGCAAGTGGCGCAGGGCAGGCTCCCCGCAGCCCGGAACCGTTGGCATGACCGGTGGCGCGACTGTCGCTATGACCGGTGATGCGGCAATCGTCGCCGCCGAGCCCGCGCCACAGCCCGTCGCGGACATGCCGTCCGCACTGGAGAACCAGCCGCCCACGGCCTGACGGGTGGTCTGATAGATGGTCTGATAAGGCCTGATACAGCCTGGTTAAGCCCGACGGACAGCCTACCGGCGGTCTGTCAGATGGTCCGACGACCGCCTGGCAGACCGCCGAACCAATCTTACTTCCGTTGCCGCGGGCCGGCGTACCGCGCCGGCCCGCGGCAACGGAAGTCAATAAGCGTCGCAACTACAAGGAGGTACGCATGACACTGCAGCGACTGCTGGAACCACTGGAAATCAACCACATGCGGCTGAAGAACCGCATGATGTTCCCGCCGATGACCACCGGCTACGAGGCCCGCGACGGATCGATCACCGAACAGAGCATCAACTTCTACAAGCGTGTGGCCGAAGGCGGCGCCGCCTACATCGTGCTCGGCGACGTGACGCCCGTGCACACCATCTCACCCACGCCCAAACTCGTCACCGACGAACAGATCCCCAGCTTCCGCGCGCTCGCCGACGCCCTGCACGAATTCGACTGCAAGCTCGGCCTGCAGGTGTTCCACCCCGAATACGACACGGTCGCCGTCGCCGAGCTCTTCGCCAAAGGCGACATGATGGGCGCCCGCGCCAAACTCCACCACGACATGGCGCACTACATCAACGAAGTGCCCGCCGAACGCCTCGCCGAGATTCTCGAATCCATCAAGGCACTCGCCCGCCGCGCCGCGCTCGCCGGCGCCGATGCGATCGAAGTGCACGGCGACCGTCTGGTCGGCTCCCTGTGCTCGCCGCTGATCAACCAGCGCGACGACGAATACGGCGGATCCTTCGAGCATCGCACGCGCTTCGCCCGCGAGGTGGTGCGCGCGATCCGCGAGGGCTCGCCCGATATCTGCATCGACTACAAGCTGCCGATCATCACCGAGAATCCGCAGATCGGTCGCGGCGGCTTGTTCATCGACGAGGCCGTGGAATTGGCGAAACTGCTCGTCGAGGACGGCGTCGACACCTTCCACGTTGGCCAGGCCAACCACACTGGCAACCTCAACGACACCATCCCCGCGATGGGCACGCGCCCCAACTGCTTCATGGAAGAGTATTCGCGTCGCATCAAGGCCGTGGTGCCGGTGCCGGTCTCCACGGTCGGCGCGATTCCCACCGCCGCCGAGGCCGAACGGCTGATCGAGACCGGTGCCTGCGACTATGTGGGGCTCGGCCGCCCGATGCTGTGCGATCCGGATTACGCGAACAAGGTGGCCGCCGGCGAGGAGGATCTCATCCGCCCGTGCATCATGTGCAACCGCGGCTGCACGGACGCCATTGCCAGCCGCCGTTTCATCTCCTGCGTGCTCAACGCCGAAAACGGCCACGAGTACGAGCGCGTCATCAAGCCGGCCGAGACGCCGCACCGCGTCGCGGTCGTCGGCGCGGGCCCCGCCGGTATGGAGGCCGCCCGCGTGGCCGCCCTGCGCGGACACACGGTCACATTGTTCGAGAAGGCCGGCGAGCTGGGCGGTCAGCTCGGCATCGCCAGCGTGCCGCCGCGCAAGGAGAACATGCGCCGTGCGACCGCATGGTACGGCCGCGCGCTTGAAGCCGCTGGCGTGGACATGCGACTGAACGCGGACGTCACGGCCGAATCGCTGGTGGCGGGCGGCTACGACGAGGTGATCGTCGCGGTCGGCGGCCGCAACGCCGCCCCGCCCATCCCCGGCTTGGATCAGCCGCATGTGATGGACGCATGGTCGGTGCTGGAAGGCAAGGTCAAGCCCCATGGCCGCACCGTCGTGATCGGCGGCGGTCTGGTGGGCGCGGAAACCGCTGAACTGATCGCCGGCGACGATTATGGCTGCGAGGTCACCATCGTGGAGATGATGGGCCAGATCGCCGCCGAGGAATCGCAGACCATCAAGCCGGTGATGATGGCCGACTTCGCCGAGCATGGCGTGACGCTGAAAACCAACACCAAGGTGGACCGCATCACCGCCGAATCGGTCGAAGCCACCGAAACCCTGAACCCGCCGGCCCCCGCCGGACGTCCTGGTGCGCCCGGTGGCGCGCCTGCTGGTGCCCCCGGCGGTCGCCCCGCAGGCCCGGGCGCTGGCGCAGGTGGCGCTCGTCCCGGTGCCGCTGCCCCCGGCGCGGGCGTGCGTCCCGGCGGACCCGCCGCTCCGGGCGGTGCTCCGGGAGCCGCTCCCGCCGATGCGCCCGAACCGGAAACTCAGGCCGTCTCCATCCCCTGCGATTGCGTGGTGCTGGCGCTCGGCACCGCTCCGGTCGCCTTCGACACGGCCCCGCTTGAGGCCGCCGGCATCACGGTGACTCTGGCCGGCGACTGCAACGGCCGCGCCGCCGACATCAACCGCGCCGTCGAAGAGGGCTATCTGGCCGCCGTCGCTGCCTAGTCCAGCGCCGCGGCTCACACCCCACAGGGCTCGAACCACTCGGTTCGAGCCCTTTCCGTATCGTTCGGGCATTTGCCTTTCGGGACAAGTGCCCCCAGCGGACATCCCGTTACCGCTGGTTCTCTGTAGACAGGCGGATGAACGCCGCGTGCTCTCATCGTTGAAGGCACTGGAATCAGCGTCATGGCATGTTTTACTTTCGGAAAGAATATAAAACAATATAAAAGAATATAAAAACTATAAAAGAGTATAAAAGAATCTAAAACGATAAAAAGGCTGATTGCTGGTGGGTGGCAAAACCCTTGGAATCATTGGCATTGCAGATGCCATTTCCTCATTTGGACGGTTTTCATTTCCTCATTTGGCCAAATCGCTCTCTCGTCATTCGGGTGGAGTCCTCCCTCTTCGTCATCCTGAGCGGAGCGTAGCGGAGTCGAAGGATCTCAAGGAGAGATTCCTCGACTGCGCCCTACGGGCTCCGCTCGGAATGACGGCTGGATGATTCCGCTCGGGACGCAAAGAAGGGCGTGCGACTGGAGCCGTCGCACGCCCTTCGTGTTTGTTGAAGCGGCTATCGCCTTGTTTAGTTGGTGCCGATGCTCATTGTTTCGGGCAGGGTGCTGCCGCCGTCGATGACCACCTGCTCGCCGGTGATGTAACTCGCCTCGTCGGAGCCGAGGAACGCGAACAGTTCGCCCACCTCGGTCGGCTTGGCCAGACGCTTCATCGGCACGCCGACGGCGATGTCGTTGATCGCCGACTCCGGATCGTCCGGATTCGACTCGACCGCCATCTTCTCGACCATCGGGGTGCGCGCGTAGCCCAGCTGCGAACAGTTGACGCGGATGTTACGGTCCGCATATTCCACCGCCAGACACTTGGTCAGGCCCACCAGCGCGGCCTTGCTCATCGCGTAGGCGGCCTCGCCCGCGTCGGCCACGATGTCGCCGGTCACGGAGGACGCGATCACGATCGCGCCCTTGCCGGCCTTGAGCATGGCGGGAATCACCGCCTTGCAGGTGTTCCATGCGCCCTTGATGTTCACGTCGATATGGAAGTCGCGCATCTCGTCCGGCATCTCCTCGAACGGCGCGAGGCGGCATACGCCGGCGTTGGCGCAAGCCACGTCGATGGTGCCGAATTCGGCGATGGTGCGCGCGGCGGCCTCGTCCACCTGCGCGCAGTCGGCCACGTTGGCGATCGCGGTGATGATCTGCGCGTCCGGATACATGCCGCGGATGCGGTCGGCCGTGGCCTCCACGGCCGGGTCGAGATCGACCATGCAGATTTTCGCGCCGTACTTGGCGTACACTTCGGCGATGCCCTCGCCGAGTCCCGCCGCCGCGCCGGTGATGAGGGCGACCTTGCCGTCAAGCTTTGCCATGATGTTCTCCTTTTGTTGAGGGATTGTTGGGATTGTTGAGAGGGTTGATTGGATTGGATTGGTTCAGGTTGCGTGCCGACTAGAAAGTCCGCTCGCCGTCCGGCGTTTCGATCGTTACGGTGGACCGCTTCCAGCGCACCAGCACCATCCATGCCCAGATGAGCACGCCGATGCCGAGATATACGCCGAATGAAATCCACGATCCAATGCCCTGGCCGAGCGTGCAGAAGAACGCGATTGCGATCATGATCACCATGGCGAGGATGCGCAGAGCGTCGCCGCCGCGCACCACGTTCTTGTTGTTCTCATACCACTGCGGATGCTTGTGTCGGATGCGCACGGCCGAAACCATGGTCAGCGCGTAGGCGCAGGCGCATCCGAACGACATCAGGTTGAAGAAGTCGTTCATGAAACTGCCCGCGTTCTGCAGCAGGATGAACGTCAGGCTCACGCCGAGCAGGAAGATGTTCGGCAGAATCGGCTGCTGGTGCTTGTTCACCTTGGTGAACACCTCGGGTAGGAAGTTCTTCTTGCCCATCGAATACAGCATGCGTACGGTCGACATCCAGAAGCCCAGAATCGAGGCGGCCATGCCCATCAGAATCGAGACGAGGCCGTAGACCATTGGCCAGAAGCGCCAGCCGAGCATGTTCTCCATGGCGTTGATGGTCATGAATCCGTTGGCCGAGTCCCCTGCGAGCAGCTCTTCCGCGGGCGCGAGTCCGGCCACGCAGAAGAAGAAAATCGTGTAGATCACGCCGCATGTGATCACCGATCCACAGATGGCCTTCTTGGTGTTCGCGATGGGGAAGTCGCCCTCCTCAACCATCTGCGGCACGGTCTCGAACCCGAAATACGGGGTGATGAGCAGCGCCATGCCGATGACCCAGCCGGGGATGGCCCATGTGGAATCGATGGACGAGAACGAGAACACGCCCGCGAGATTCGAGATGCTCCAATGCCCGCAGGTGAGGATCAGTACCGCGGTGATCAGTGTGGTGGCGATGTTCGAGAACAGGCAGGTGGCCTGCGCCTTGACGAGGAACTGGATGTCCTGCAGGCTCATGATGAACACCAGCACGAGAATCACCACACCGATCAGCACGGTGGTGCCGAAGCTCAGGTTCAGGCCGAATAGTTTGCTGATGTAGGTGGCGATGGCCATCACCACGGCCGGCGGCACGGAGATCCACGCCGCCATGATCAGCCATGAGGCCAGAAATCCGACGTGCTTGTTGAAGCCCACCGTGTTGTAGATGAGCTCGCCGCCGGCCGTTTTGAACAGCGGCGAAATCTCGCTATACACCAGCGCGACGGGCAGGATCGCCAGCGTCATCAATGCGAAGGCGAGGAATGTGCCCGCTCCGCAATAGCTGAAGAACACCGAATCCCAATAGCTTACGAATGTGAAAATCGAGCCTGTGGCGACCGTGTAGACGAATACGAGTTTCAGACTTTTCTGCAGGCCGTTGCCGCCGCCCGGGGGAGCGGAAGCGGTTTCGACCGACGTTGGTTGTGCTGATTGTTGCTGATCTGCCATAGATCACCCCTTAAACCTCTGGGTACATGACGGGGTGGGAGACTCCGATGTCTCTCTCCTGCCGTCAATACGCACGATACTAGAGCCGTGGCCCTCAAAGCGCGAACGACATGGCGTTTCCATCGCGCGTGGTGAGCGTCTAGCCCAGCAGCGCCCACTTCCATGCCGGAATGATGCGGATATGGCCGGCTTCGGTGGTTTCGATGCCTTCCTCCCGCAGGGTGATGATGCTGCCTTCCGTCAATCCGGTGCGCCGCATCACCGCGCTCAGCGAGCCGATTTCCCGGGCGCGGGTTTTCTCCGCCTCCATGCTGGCGGTGGCTTGGTACAGCGCGTAAGGCTCGGCGGCCAGCGCGTCGCCGACAAGGAAGTCCACTTTCTCCTGCCGTGCGGTAGGCATGGTGTATGAGGTGACCGCCTCCGTGCGGTTGCCCGAGGTGCGGCGGCGCAGCTCGCCGAACACCGCCGTCTCCAGCCGCTTGCCGACATCCTGCTGGTTGGCCCGCGACACCGCGTACGCCATGCCCGGGTCCACCGCGTAGAGTTTCGGCACGGAGGTGCTGTCGGTCTTGAGCGCGGTCTGATACTCCTGCAGTTCGTAGACCAGATACGCCTGCTTAAACAGGGCGAGCAGAGTGTTGATCTTATCCCAGTAGACTTTCCAGCCCTGGGTTTTGAGCGCTTCGACCAGACTGTTCACCGACAGTTCGCACGCGGTGTTGCGCAGCGCGTACAGCGCGGTTTGCGTGGCGAGGGCGATGTTCTCGCGTCCGAATCGTTCGGCGACGTCCCGCGCCACCACGTCACGCAGGTAGCCCTGCAGCAGTTCGATGCGGTCGGGCTCGAGCGCGTGCTGCACCGCTGGGAATCCGCCGGTGATGAGGTACCGCTCGTAGGCGCTTTCGAAGGCGGTGGTCTCCTGCGGGGAGAACGTCGCGTCCGTATCGCTCGAATCCGGAGTGGCCAATCCGTGGAACAGGCAGTATTCGCGGAAGGAAAGCGCATCATCTCGTGGGGGTGCGATCGCCCGCGGAAGGTGGTGGCGATTTCGTCGCTGGAAAGTTTGGATGATGAGCCGGTGATGGTCAGCGTCACCTTCTCATGTTCGGCGAGACGCTGGCATAACCCTTGCCAGTTCTCGCATTCCTGCACTTCGTCGAGAAACAGATAGGCGCCCTCATCCCGCGCGCCGGGCACCTGCCGCCAATACTCGTTGACGATGTCGTCGAGGATGCCGTCCGGCATGGGGCGCAGGCGGTCGTCGGAGAAGTTGAAGTAGAGGATGCGGTCTCGCGGCACACCCGCGTCAAGAAGATCATGAATCTTCTGGAACAGGTAGAAGGTTTTGCCGCAGCGGCGGATGCCGGTGATGATGTGCACGATGTTGAAGGGGGCCGGCTGCGCCAGCTCGCGTATCGCCTCATGGCGGCGTATGGGCGTGGGCATGTCGAACCGCATCGCCTCGCGCACCAGCGTGGCGTACGTCTCCTGCGGATTCTCCGGCACCATAACGCACCTCCCTACCTCCCTCCATCATACACTTCTCAAAAATTTTGAGAAGTTCCGCCACAAACTTCTCAAAAATTTTGAGAAGTTCGTCAGTGAGGTGATGGTCAGGATACGGGAGGCACACGGATTCCGTACCTATAGGGCAAGGGAACGCGCATCTGCGGAGGGCAATGCGCCTCCAACCGATTGTGCGGTAAAAACGACAGGTTGTGAAAACCCGCTTCATGTTGCCGCCGGGTCTGATTGAATCAATATGAGCGATGAATCGCAGGTGATTGTGCGCTGCAGCACACGCTTCGATTCGACAAGACCTCGAGTGCAAGGGAGAACCATGGAGATCGAAAACCTCTCGGTGCTGGAAAAGGCGTCGTTGCTGTCCGGCGCTTCCGAATGGGACTCGCGCGGCATCGAACGCGCCGACATCCCCAGCTTTGTGATGAGCGACGGCCCTCATGGCGTGCGTCGTCAGCTCGGCGAAGGCGACCATCTGGGCCTGGGCGCGTCCAAGCCCGCCACCTGCTTCCCGACCGCCGCCACCGTGGCCAATTCGTGGGATCCCGCGCTTGCCGAAGACATGGGCAAAGCGCTGGGCCGCGAGGCGCATGACCTTGATGTGAACGTGCTGCTCGGCCCGGGCATGAACATCAAGCGCAACCCGTGGTGCGGCCGCAACTTCGAATACTATTCCGAAGACCCGCAGGTCGCCGGCCGCATGGCCTCCGGCCTGATCAAGGGCATCCAGTCCAACGGCATCGCCGCCTGCCCCAAGCATTTCGCGGTCAACAGCCAGGAGCTGCGCCGTCAGGCCTCGAACTCCGTGGTCGACGAGCGCACCATGCGCGAGATTTACCTCACCGCCTTCGAAATCGCCGTGCGCGACGCCAAGCCGTGGACCATCATGACCGCCTACAACGAGATCAACGGCGTGTACGCGCATGAGAACGCGCATCTGCTGATCGACATCCTGCGTAACGAGTGGGGATTCGACGGCATGGTCGTCTCCGATTGGGGCGGCTCCAACTCCGCCGTCGCCGCGGTTAAGGCCGGCGGCACGCTGGAGATGCCCAGCCCCGGCTTCACCTCCGTGCGTGAGCTTGTCGGCGCAGTGGCCGCCGGCACGCTCGCCGAAGCCGACCTCAACGCCCGCGCCGCCGAGGTCGCCAAAATCGCGCAGCTCACCAAGACCACCGGCGTCGGCCGCAACGACCTGCTCAAGGACAGCGTCATCGCCGACCATCATCAGGTGGCCCGTCGCGTGGCGGAGAACGCCTCCGCGCTGCTCAAGAACGAAGGCGGCGTGCTGCCGCTCAAGCCCGGCGCTCGCGTCGCCGTCGTCGGCGACATGGCCAAGACCCCGCGCTTCCAGGGCTCCGGCTCCTCCAAGGTGAACGCCACCCGCGAGGAGAATATCCTCGACGAGCTCACCGCCATCGACGGCGTGTCCGTGGCCGGCTACGCGCAGGGCTACGAACGTCAGGGCGGCGAGAACCGCGCGCTGATCGAAGACGCGGTCGCGCTGGCGGCCCGCGACGATACCGATGTCGTGGTCGCCGTGATCGGCCTCGACGAGCGTAGCGAATCCGAAGGCCTCGACCGTTCCACCATGGCCATCCCGCATGTTCAGCTCGACATGGTCAAGGCGCTCAAGGGTGCCGGCAAGCCGATCGTCGTCGTGCTGGTCGCAGGTTCCCCGGTCGAAACCGACTGGGTCGCCGACGTGGACGCCGTGCTCTACATCGGTCTGTCCGGCCAGGCCGGTGCCTCCGCCACCGCCCGCGCCCTGACCGGCGCGGTCAACCCCTCCGGCCATCTGGCCGAAAGCTGGCCGATTCGCTACGAGGATTGCCCCTCCGCCGGTTGGTATCCCGCCATCGGTCGCGACGCCATCTATCGCGAGGGGCCGTTCGTCGGCTACCGCTACTACGAGACGGTCGGCGCGCCCGTGCGCTTCCCGTTCGGATACGGTCTGAGCTACTCGAACTTCGTGTACGCTGACCTCGCCGCCGACGATCAGGGCGTGAGCTTCACCGTCACCAATGATTCCGACGTGCCGGGTGCCACCGTCGCCCAGCTGTACGTGCGCGGACCCCAGGGCGGCGCGCTCCGCCCGGACCGCGAGCTCAAGGGCTTCGTCAAGGTGCAGCTCGACGCGCACGAGACCCAGACCGTTCGCATCGAGTTCGACCGCTACACCTTCCGTCACTTCGAGACGGCAAGCAACTCCTGGCAGGTCGAGTCGGGCGAGTGGACGCTGATGATCGGCACCAACGCGCACGATATCGCGCTCACCACCACGCACGCCGTCGTGGGCACTGTGGAGCCGAAGCCGGCCAACCCCGCGCTGGGCGCCTACCTGAACGGCAAGGTCAAGGAAGTGACCGACGCCGAGATGGTGGTGCTGTTCGGCCACGACGTGATCGCCCCCGGCAAGCCGACCGTGTTCGGCGTGAACGACCCGATCTCCTCGTGGTCCGATTCCAAGGGCTTCGTGGCTCGCACCATCGCCAATACCCTGCAGAATCAGGAGCGCAAGACCCGAGAGAAGACCGGTCAGCCGGACCTCAACTCTCTGTTCGTGCTGAACATGCCGCCGCGCGCCATGAGCAAGATGACCCAGGGCATGATCGACGCGGCCATGGTCGACGGCATCGTCAAGATCGCCAACGGCCACACCTTCCGCGGACTCGGCACGGTGATCTCCGGATTCTTCCGCAACCAGTCCGCCAACAAGAAGACCGCGAAAGAACTGGAGTCGTGACCGATGGGGCGCATGCCCCGGCCCAACCTCCACTTATAAACCAACATACGCGCCGGCCGATTGGCTGAGCCGCCGGGCGGCCGGCGCGTGACCTGAGAGACAACGAGATCAACTGAAGAACGCTAAGGAGCGCATCATGACCGAAACCAACGCCGACAACAAGCAGCTCGGCCCGATCCGCCAGTGGATCAAGGATCACCCGACCATTTGGGAGTTCATCCTGTTCAACATCCTGTCGAACATCTCCACGATCTCCCGCTTCGTGGTCACCTGGATCGGCACTGCGATTTTCGTCACGGCCATGGGTCTGACCACGCCGTTCCACTTCCTCATCTTCAACTACCCCGAATCCGGCAACGGTCTGGGTGGCTTCCTGACCTTCCTCTTCGCCGAGGTAATCGCGCAGGTCGTGAACTTCTTCGTGCAGATGAAGTGGGTGTTCAAGTCTGACTCCAGCTTCAAGGACGCCGCTTGGAAGTACGCGATCCTCGCCGTCGTCATCGTGGTCGTCAACCTGGTGCTGCCGGGCTACGTCACCTCGCTGTGCCAGGGCTGGGGCATGAACGCCGGTATCGCCGGCACCATCGCCTCCGTGGTGAACACGGTGCTCGCGGTCGTCGTGAGCTACCCGCTGCTCAAGTTCTGGATCATGCCCAAGAACAAGGACGACAAGGCGGCCGACGCCAAGTAATCCCCTCTGACTTCTCTATCTCCTTCCTCGACAGCAAGCCGCCGCGCAGCCACAAGCCGCGCGGCGGCTTCGCATATGTGCGCCCATGTCTGGGTGCGCCAAGGTATAGGCCAATTGCGTGTGTATTCTGATTCTAGTGAGGCGGATTCTAGCGGTGGTTGCAGCGCCAGAGGATACTGACGTGGGTGAATCGGCATACGCTGACGGTTCGTCCACGCTTATGGCGGCATCGTGTAAATCTGACCACTCGCGTACGGCGGCATCGTGTAAATTCATCTATTCTCCTACGGCGGCATCGTGTGGATTCGGCTATTTTGCGCGGCGGTATCGTGCGCCACCTGTGGGCGGTCCGCCCGCACGGTGAGGCCGGGCGGTGAGACTACACGGCGAGACTGGCCGGCCTTACCGTGCAGCCACATGGCGGGACGGTAAGGCATCCACATTGGCTGTGGAGATAGTGTGCAACGTTGTAAAAAACTTGCCGTATTTCTTGGACACGCTCTTGCCAACGTCGCGTCCGCGTGTATAGTAGAACGTGGCTCAAGGAAGAGAGCTCTTCCGAGGGTCGCAACAAGTAAACGCCGAAGTTTGCGGCATGCCGTTGATGATGTAGTTGGCGGTAGGCAATGCGCTGAAGCACCGAAACAGTAAAAACCCTTTTACTACGGATCGTTGAGCACGTACCTGCTCATGAAAGGAAAATATTATGGCAGAAGTCGTATTCGACCACGTCACTCGCGTCTACCCGGGCAACGATAAGCCCTCTGTGGATGATCTGAATCTTGAAATCAAGGACGGCGAGTTCCTCGTCTTGGTTGGTCCCTCCGGTTGTGGTAAGTCCACCACGCTGCGCATGCTGGCTGGCCTCGAAGAGGTCAACAAGGGCCGCATCCTCATCGGTGGCAAGGATGTCACCACCATGCAGCCGAAGGACCGCGACATCGCCATGGTGTTCCAGAACTACGCGCTGTACCCGCACATGACCGTCGCCGACAACATGGGCTTCGCCCTGAAAATCGCCGGCACCCCGAAGGAAGAGATCCGCAAGCGCGTCGAGAAGGCCGCCGAGATCCTCGACCTCACCGAATACCTTGATCGCAAGCCGAAGGCTCTGTCCGGCGGCCAGCGTCAGCGCGTGGCCATGGGCCGTGCCATCGTGCGTGAGCCGAAGGTGTTCCTCATGGATGAGCCGCTGTCGAACCTCGACGCGAAGCTCCGTGTGCAGACCCGTACTCAGATCGCCGCACTGCAGCGTCAGCTGGGTGTCACCACCCTGTACGTTACCCACGACCAGACCGAGGCTCTGACGATGGGCGACCGCATCGCCGTCATCAAGCTTGGCCTTCTGCAGCAGGTCGGCGCTCCGACCGAGCTGTACGATCGCCCGGCCAACGTCTTCGTCGCCGGCTTCATCGGATCCCCGTCGATGAACCTCAACACCCACCCGGTGGTCGACGGCAAGGCGCAGATCGGCGAGGATACTGTCCAGCTGCCCACCGAGGCCGTCAGCAAGCTGACCGCCGAGGACAATGGCCAGATCGTCGTCGGCTTCCGTCCGGAAGACGCCGACCTTGCCGCCGCTGATGATTCGAACGCGTTCTCGCTGAAGGTCGTCAACGTCGAGGATCTGGGTTCCGACGGCTACATCTACGGCAACATCGTCACCGATGGTTCCTCCGCCCAGGAAGCCCAGCTCATGTCCGACCAGAACAAGCTCACCACGGTTCGCGTGAACCCGCGTGCGCTGCCGAAGGTTGGCGCGACGGTCAAGATCAAGATCGATCCGGCCAAGATGCACCTCTTCGCTCCGTCGACCGAGCTGCGTCTGAACTAATCTTGGCGGGATGAGAATCCTGTCAACCATTAAACGAGACGTTTCTCTTCCTCTCTAACCGTCTCGTTGGAAAAGCCCCGCGTTGCTGCGGGGCTTTTCTTTACCTCCGGGTGTATTCTGACCGCGCGGTCGGGTAGATTGGTACACATGATGCAATCAGGAATGGATTTGTCGCAGTTGGATCCGCGCGCCGCCAAAGCAACCTCGGTTCAGGCGCAGGATGAAAGCGCCACTAACGTCGAGCCTCAAGCGTTGAAGATCACCGCCGCAAGCTCCAATCCGAAGATGTTCACCCTGCCGTGGCATATGCCGCTGGCCACCTGGCCGCAGGAGCTGCTGGCCAACCTGCCGCGAGGCATCTCCCGCCACGTCGTGCGTTTCGTGCACGTGGGCGACGAGGTGTACGCCATGAAGGAGATCACCCGTCAGGTCGCCGAGCGCGAGTATGAGATGCTGCGCCGCTTGGAGAAGCTGGAACTGCCGTGCGTCACGCCGATCGCGGTGGTCACCGGCCGCCACGACCGTAATGGCGAGCCTCTGGAGGCGATTCTCGTCACCAAGCATCTGAAATTCTCACTGCCGTACCGCGCCCTGTTCGCGCGCAATCTGCGCCCCGACACCGCCGAACGTCTGATCGACGCGCTGGCCGTGCTGATGGTGCGGCTGCATCTCGCCGGCTTCTACTGGGGTGATGTGAGCCTGTCGAACGTGCTGTTCCTGCGCGACGCCGACGCGTTCTCCGCGTTCCTGGTGGACGCCGAAACCGGTGACCTGCAGATGACGCTGACCGAAGGCCAGCGCGAATACGATATCGACTTGGCCCGCACCAACATCATCGGCGAACTTATGGATCTGAGTTCCGGCAAGCTGCTGCCGGGCGATGTGGACGAGATCGAGGTGGGCAACCGCCTGGTCGACCGCTACCATTCGCTGTGGAGCGCGCTCACCGACACCGACAAGTTCAACCCGGACGAGATGTGGAAGATCGAAAAGCGCGTCAACAAGCTCAACGAGCTCGGATTCGACGTGGACGAGCTGGAGATGAAAACCGCGGAGGACGGCAAGCGTATTCTGGTGCGTCCGCGTGTGGTCGACGCCGGCTACGCCTCCCGTAAGCTGCTGCGCCTGACCGGTTTGGATGTGCAGGAGAATCAGGCCCGCCGTCTGCTCAACGATCTGGACGCCTACCGCGCCTCCACATGGCGTGAGGGCGAGGAGATTGAAATCGTCGCCACCGACTGGATGCGCGAGGTGTTCGAACCCACCACACGTATGATTCCGCGCGAATACCGCTCTCAAATCGAGCCCGCGCAGTTCTTCCACGAGGTGCTTACGCATCGTTGGTATTTGGCCGAGCAGGTGGGCCATGACGTGCCGATGGCCGAAGCGGTGCAAAGCTATATCGAATCCGCCCTGCCGACGTACAAGCTCGACCAGAAGGCCGTCGACGCCTTGAACGAAGAGGCCGATTCCGGCGTGGTGGACGACGAATACACCTATAACGATCCGGACGACGACGGCTACAACCCCGACGACGACCCGGACGCAGCCGTCTGGAGCCACTGATTCGATGAAAAGGGCCCGTCAGGAGACGGGCCCGAATTTATGCCAGATATAGCGCTGTCAGCTGTTGGCGGCGGCTTCGCGGCGGGCGCGGTCCACCGCGTACAGCGAAATACCCGCGGCCACCGAGGCGTTCAGCGATTCCACGGAACTGGAGATCGGAATGCCCGCGATGGCATCGCACGCCTCGCGCACCAAACGGCTCAATCCCTTGCCCTCCGAACCGAGCACGATCACCAGCGGATCGGCCTCGAATCCGGTTTCGCCCACAAGCTTGTCGCCACCACCGTCAAGGCCGACGGTGTAGTAGCCGCGCTCGCGCAGGCTTTCGATCGCCTTGGTCAGATTCACCACACGGGCCACCGGCAGATGCGCGGCCGCGCCGGCCGACACCTTCCATGCGGCGGCGGTCACCGACGCGGAACGACGCTCGGGCAGAATCACACCATTCGCACCGAACGCGGCGGCGGAACGAATCACCGCGCCAAGGTTCTGCGGATCGGTCACGCCGTCAAGCGCGATGAACAGCGGACGCGCCTTGATGCGTGCGGCCGCGGAATTCGCCGCCTCCATGGCGCGCGCCTTCTTCTCGGCGCGGTCGGCGAGCTCGGCCAGCGAGGAATACTGGTAGGGCTGCACCTTGAGGATCACGCCCTGGTGGTTGCCGGAACGCGCGATGCGGTCCATCTCCAAGCGGTCGGCCTCCAGCATGTGCAGGCCGTTCGCGCTGGCGATTTTCACAATCTCGCGCGTGCGGTCGTCATGCTCGAGCCGCGAGAGGATGTACAGCGTGTTCGACGGCACGCCCACGCGCAGCGCCTCCAGCACGGAATTGCGGCCGAACACCAGATCGGTCGCGTCCGCCGCGAACTTGTCGGCGCGGCGACGGGCCGCGAGACGCGGGTCGGCCGCTTTGCGCCTATCGGCCTCCTTCTTGGCGAAATACGCCTTGTGATACACGCGGTCCTCAGCCTTGGGCGTCGGGCCGTGGCCCCTCAGGGCATTGCGATGCTTGCCACCCGACCCCTTGGTCGGTCCTTTTTTCATAGCCATACCCGCCATTGTCCCAGCACCCGAGGTCATTTGCGTGCCGACGGACAGGGCCGCATCCGTCGTATACCAACGGATGCGGCCCTGTGGAAGCAACGGTGATCTGTTGGACATCTGTGCGCGAACTGCCCGATTTGCGGGTGCCAGGCACCATCGTTACGCCCTGCGGGAAGGGGTCTGTGGAATAATGGCACACATATGCATCGGGCGCGACTTGCCCCGGTGCCCGCAACCGCGCAGTCTTGCCGCGAGGAATGGCCGCAGTGCCGACGGAAACGACTTCCGCCGGTCCACCGCCATGCCACCGCGAGGACTGACTACTCCGCGGCGCTCCTAAGGAGACCACTATGGTTGATCACCAAGTCGATCAATCCACCTCTCACAGCGGCGTCCCATCCGTATCCGACGTCGCGCAACCCAACCAGCATGAGGCTCTGCCGCTTGACGTCGATCCCAGCCTGACCGACGCGGCCGCCGTGGCCGAGGCGCTTGGCGTCGACCCGAACACCGGACTGAGCACGGCCGAAGCGAAACGGCGTCTCGAACAATTCGGCCCCAACGAGCTCGCGGGCGCGCCTCCCGTGCCCAAGTGGAAGAAATTCCTCCAGCAATTCCAAGACCCGCTGGTCTACCTGCTGCTCGCCGCCACCGTGATCTCCGTGATCGCATGGTTCATCGAACGCGCCAACGCGGTGCCCGGAGCGGAAGGCGGCGAAGCGCTGCCCTTCGACGCCATCGTCATCGTGCTGATCCTCATCGTCAACGCGGTGCTCGGCTACATCCAGGAAGCCCGCGCCGAACAGGCCGTCGAAGTGCTCGCCCAAATGACCGCGCCCCAGACTTCGGTGCTGCGCGACGGCAAAGTCGTGCGCATCAACACCTCCGAAGTGGTGCCGGGCGACGTGATCGTGCTCGGCGAAGGCGACTCCGTCTCCGCCGACGGCCGACTCTTCGCCGCCGCATCCTTGCGCATCGCGGAGGCGAGCCTGACCGGCGAAAGCGTGCCCGTGGGCAAGAAGCCCGACACCCTCGCCGAGGCCAAGGCGCTCGGTGACCGCGCCAACATGATCTTCAACGGCACCTCCGTGACCCAAGGCACCGGCCGTGCCATCGTCACCGGCACCGGCATGAACACGCAGGTCGGCAAAATCGCCGACATGCTCTCCGCCACCGAAGACGAGAAAACCCCGCTGCAGAAGGAGATGGACTACGTCTCCAAGATTCTGGGTATCGCCGTATGCGTGATCGCGGTGATCGTGCTCGCCGCGCTCGCGATCATGGAAGGCTTCCACGACATTCACGACGTGATCGACTCGCTGCTGCTCGCCGTGTCGCTGGCCGTGGCCGCCGTGCCCGAAGGCCTCGCCGCCATCCTGACCGTGGTGCTCGCGCTCGGCGTGCAGCGCATGGCCATGCACAACGCCATCGTCAAGAAGCTGCATTCGGTCGAAACCCTCGGCTCCGCCTCCGTGATCTGCTCCGACAAAACCGGCACCCTCACCCGCAACGAGATGACCATCGAACGCGTGGTCACCCCCAGCGGCGAAGTGGAGATCACCGGCACCGGCTACACGCCGGAAGGCAAAATGGTCGGCGCGGACGGCTCGTCGCTGGCCGACCAGCCCGCGCTGAGGGCCGAAGCGCTCGCCACGCTGGGCGTCGGCGCGCTCGCGAACGATGGCGACCTGCGCCAGGAGAACGGCAAGTGGGAGATCGTCGGCGACCCGACCGAGGTTTCGCTGATCGTCGCCGCCCGCAAAACCCACGCCGACAAGGCCTATGAGCAGTTCCAGCGCGTGGCCGAAGTGCCGTTCACTTCGGAGCGCAAGCGCATGTCGATCATCGCCAAAGACAATGCGGAGGGCGGAAACCTCACCGTATTCGCCAAGGGCGCTCCCGACGTGCTGCTTGGCTACTGCTCGCGTATCGCCGTGGGCGACGCGGTTCGCCCGCTCACCGATGGCGACCGTCAAGATATCCTCGCCACCGTCGAGCGTCTTTCCAGCGAGGCCTACCGCACGCTGGGACAGGCGTACCGCCCGCTGGGCACCGCGAATCTGAGCGAGGTCCCCGGCATCAAATCCAACGCGGCCGGGCAGATCGCCGATATCGCGGAACAGTCCGAAACCATCGAAACCGACCTGATCTGGACGGGTATGGTGGGCATCATCGACCCGCCGCGCACCGAAGTGCGCGATTCGGTGGCCGAGGCGCATCGAGCCGGCATCCGCGCGGTGATGATCACCGGCGACCACCCGCTCACCGCCGCCCGCATCGCCTCCGATCTGGGCATCATCGAAAGGGACGGCAAGGCGCTCACCGGCGACCAGCTCGACCAGCTGGCCGACGAGGCCGCGCTCGACAAAGCCACCTCCGAAGTGTCCGTCTACGCGCGCGTGGCGCCCGAGCACAAGCTGAAGATCGTCGAGTCGCTGCAGCGTCAGGGCAACATCGTGGCCATGACCGGCGACGGCGTCAACGACGCTCCGGCCGTGAAAACCGCCGACATCGGCGTGGCCATGGGCATCACCGGCACCGAGGTCACCAAGCAAAGCGCCAAGATGATCCTCGCGGACGACAACTTCTCCACCATCGTGGCCGCAGTGCGCGAAGGCCGCGTGATCTTCGACAACATCCGCAAGTTCCTGCGCTACCTGCTGAGCTCCAACGTGGGCGAGGTGTTCACCGTGTTCTTCGGCGTGGTGTTCGCCGGCTTCCTCGGCATCACCCAGCCCGAGACGCAGGGCGTCACCGTGCCGCTGCTCGCCACGCAGCTGCTGTGGATCAACCTGCTCACCGACGCGGCCCCCGCGCTCGCGATGGGCGTCGATCCGCAGACCGAAGACGTGATGAACCGCAAGCCGCGCAAGCTCACCGACCGTGTGATCGATGCCTCCATGTGGGGCGACATCATCTACATCGGTCTGATCATGGCGGTCGTCACGCTGATCGGCATGGACATGCACCTCTCCGGTGGCCTGTTCACCGACCGTTCCGTAAGCGCGCTCGGCCATGACGCGCAGATGGTGGAGGCCCGCACCATGGGCTTCACGATTCTCGTGTTCGCCCAGCTGTTCAACGCGATCGCCTCGCGTTCGCACCTGCAGTCCGCATTCGTCGGCCTGTTCTCGAACAAGTGGCTGTGGGGCGCGATCGGCCTGTCCATCGTGCTGCAGCTTGTGGTGATCTACGTGCCGTTCCTCAACTCGGCCTTCGGCACCACGCCGTTGAGCGCGATGGCCTGGCTCGAATGCATCGGCCTCGCCGCGATCGTGCTCATCGCCTCCGAACTGCGCAAGGTTGTGCTGCGCGCGATCGCGAAGCGTTAACCCTCCCGTCACTCTGATAGGCGGACGTGCTCGTCATCCTGACGGGCGCAGCGCTCTCCTCTCGTCATCCTGAGCGGAGCACGGAGTGCGGAGTCGAAGGATCTCTTATCGTTATTCGCCAAGGAATCCTTCGACTCCGCTCCGCTTCGCTCAGGATGACGGGTGAGAGGCTCCGCTTCGCTCAGGATGACGAGCAGAGAACCCTCCGCTCAGAACGAAGAAGCCCCATCCCATTGACAGAACGGGATGGGGCTTCTTCGTGGAACGCCGCGTCAGTCGTTGATCTGCGCGCGGTAGAAGTTCTCGTAGGAGCGGCTGGGCGTCGGGCCGCGCTGGCCCTGATAATGCGAGCCGGTTTCCCGCGAGCCGTAGGGATGCTCGGCGGGTGAGCTGAGCTGGAAGAAGCACATCTGGCCGATTTTCATGCCGGGCCACAGCTTGACCGGCAACGTCGACACATTGCTCAGCTCCAACGTGATATGCCCCTCGAAACCGGGGTCGATGAATCCCGCGGTCGAATGGGTGAGGATGCCGAGGCGGCCCAGCGAGCTTTTGCCCTCAAGACGCGCGGCGATGGTCGGATCGAGCTTCACGTATTCCCACGTGGCGCCCAACGCGAACTCGCCCGGATGCAGGATCCACGGCTCGTCCGGCGCCACTTCGAACTGTTCGGTGAGCGCGCCCTGGTTCTCCGCCGGATCGACGTAGGTGTAGGCGTGATTGTTGAACAGTCGGAAGAAGCGGTCAAGACGCACGTCGATGGACGCGGGCTGCACCATTTCAGGGGTCCACGGGTCGAGCGAGATATGGCCTTCGGCCTGCGCGGCCAGAATATCGCGGTCGGACAGCAGCATAACAACTCCTCGTATGTGTTTTAACTACAAGCCAGTCTAATGCCAAATTCCCCTTAATGAGGAAGCCGCCGTTTTCCGCGGTGGCGGAGGTCGAGATTCCTGTCGTCTCAGCCCCGTCTCCCGTTTGCGATTACGGGCCCCTCCGGCCAGTGCCGCCACGCTGGCTCCATCTTCCGTGCGGCCCCATGGAACCGCGATCGCACGCGCTACGCAGCCGTTTTCCGCGTTTGGTCAGTGACTTTCAGGTTATTCCCAGACAAAATTATCACTAGGCACAGGATGGCATGGTTATCTATAACTGTCAGCACAAGTTGACCAGGAACCGCAGCAGTTCCCGACAATTGAACCCCTTTCTTCTTCTCTCTCCTTTCTCTCCCCGGCGGCTCCCCCGCCGGGGTTCTTTTTTGCCGAGCCCGTGCGCTTTCCCGCGTAGGCAACGCTCATACACGGTGGCCGGGGACTACACTGGTGGAAACGGCATAGACCAAGGGGGCTCGATGGGAGACGATTTCGGGTTTTTCGACGATGACGACGAAAACCGCGCCGTCGGTACTCAGAAACTGCGCGGCACACGGAGTGCCCACAGCAGTGGCTACAGCGTAAGAACAATACGGGCGAGTGCTTCGCGTTCGAAGCTTCTCGGACGTTTCGCGGCGTGCACCGGCGTTCTCGCCATCGCCGTCGGTGCCGCCTCCGCCGCGCACGAACTCGCGCCGAATATCATCGACCCCGGCGGCGTGGTGCCCGGCCGATACATCGCCTTATCAGCGGCGGTGCTGGTCGCGCTCACCGTAGTACTGGTCATCGCGGCGCGAAAGGCGCTGCCTCGTCGGGCAAGCCACCATGGCGTTGCGGCGGCCGGCATCATCACGCTGGTGCTGTCGGTGCTGCTGCTGATTCTGGGCATATCGGTCGGCGTGCTGTTCCCGCAGGGACTGATCCAGCCGCGGTTGCGCGATGAGGCGCCGATCACGAGCAACGGCCAGATGGAAGCCGGCATCGAACAAGCCGCCGGAACTTGCGAATCCGGTTGGAACGGTCTGGATGCGGGCGGCTATCCCGGCATCACCACCATCGAAATGTGCGCCGATACGCGGGTGGCGTTCGTGTCCTTCGACACGGAGACCTCCGCCGCGATGTCGAAGGCTTTGCTGAAAACAAGGGTCGCTGATTTGCTGGCGCAATACGCCGACGACGAGCGCACGCAAGGCGACTGGCGCCTGCTCAGCGGCGCCCAGTGGGTGGCGTTTGGCGACGCGGCGCAGATGGAAGCGCTGCAGCAATTGTGGGGCGGCTCGCTGGAACCGGCGGTGGTGTCCGCCGCCGCTACAGAATGATGAGTAGCGAATAGAGGAGCGTGATATGGCACAGGAAAGCAACGGCTCGCAGGTGACGGTACCCGCCGATGACAATCAAATGGACGAATCGCCCCGCGGCATGGTGATACTGGCGGCGGTTGGTGTGGCGGTCGGTATCCTCTCCGGTCTGTTCGGCATCGGCGGCGGCACGGTGATCGTGCCGGCCCTGGTGTGGCTGGGGCTGACGCAGCGCCATGCGGCCGCCACCTCCATGCTGGCCATCGTGCCCACCTCCATCTCCGGCGTGATCTCCTATGCGGTGAACGGCAATGTGGATTGGATCACGGCCCTACTGGTGTTCCTGGGCATGTTCGTCGGCGGGCAAATCGGTTCGTGGCTGCTCTCGCGCCTGCCGGAACTGGTGCTGCGCTGGGCGTTCGTGGTGTTTTTGGTGTTCGTGATCGCCAACCAGATGATGTTCGTGCCCTCGCGTGACTCGCAGATCGTGCTGACACCGATCACCGGCGTGGGACTGGTGGCGTTCGGCGTGGTCGCCGGCATTCTCGCGGGATTGTTGGGCATCGGCGGCGGCGCGATCTGCGTGCCGGCGCTCTCGATTCTCTTCGGCGCCTCCGATTTGATCGCCCGCGGCACGTCGCTGCTGGCGATGTTCCCCAACGCCATCACCACCACGGTGGCGAACGTCAAGCGTCGTATGGTGCATGTCAAGGCCGCGCTGATCATCGGTGTGATCGCCGCCTGCATCACCCCGTTCGGCACGTGGCTGGCCGGCGCGGTGAGCCCCCGCGTGGGAGCGATCCTCTTCACCCTATATCTCGCAGCGCTGCTTATCCGCAGCCTCTGGGTAGCCATCAAAGCCACCCGCCATTAAACGGATTGCGAGTTTGGTGTGTCGGCTCTTCGAGCCTCGCTCATGTAAAACGATTGATTCGCAAGTTCGGTGTGGAAAAACGGCCCTGTCAGCCAAACCCGACACACCAAACTCGAAACCCCTCCGTACGGAGGGGTTTTCCATAGGTGAAGTGAGTGGCTGAGCCGTTAAGCAGGCAGCCCGGTGGGCTGTCTGTAGGCGAGGCCGAAGAGCGGCAGCGATGAGGTGGGTTGGGTCCGGCGTAGCCGGTCCTTTCTTGCTGGTGTGCCGCGAAGGATGCAGGTTTAGATGCCGGAATCGGCATCGACCTGCATCACATAGATATTCCGTCGCAGCGCTCGCGCTTGGGCGCGTGTGATGTCGCCGTTTTCGAGCATATCCTGCACGATGCCGAGCTCGATGCCGTAGCTTTCGCGTTTGACGTCCTCCGCCTGCCGGATGGCGGCCGCGCTGCCCTCCATATTCGGGCGCGAGCGAAGCATACCGTCCGCGCGCCGGTATTCGACGATCAGCGCCGAGCAGTGCTCGGTGTCGTACGTGTCGTGGCTCATCTCCTCTTCGAGCCGGTCGATCACATGCTCGATGGCGTCCACCTGCAACTGCCTGGTGCGCGCGAAAATATCATCCTCGCTCACCAGCGGCGTCGTATGGCGAATCTTGCTCATCGTGCGCTTGGCCAGCGTGCCGGTGCGGCGTTGGAACATGCGCAGACGGCCGCGCACCTGCGACACCGTGTGCCCGCTGTTGGCATCGGCGTCGGTGGAGGCGTGCCGCAGTGCGTTCATGATCTGGTCGAGCATACGCTCGCAGGCTTCCACCTCGAGCTCCTGTTCGGCCTTGTCCATCGAAGCGTCGGCCTTGATCTCGGCGAGATGGTCGCGCACGAATTCCTTCTCCCAGTGCAACGCCTCGATCTGCAGCCGCTCAAAGCCTTGCGGGTCGCCTTCGCCGATGCGCTGCTTGAGACGGGAGATGCGTTTGGTGTACGAGTCGATGACCATCAATGTCGGGCGTCGGTTCTCCGGGGTGATGCGTCCGGTGAGTTCCTCCACGGTGGCGCGCAGCACGTCGATGGTGATGGGGATGAGCTCCGCGGCCTTGTCTCCGCTATGGTTGGGCGCGAGCAGCGGCAACAGGAAGTTCGCCAGCAGCAGGGTGAAGACGATCACACCCGAAGCGATGAAGATGAGTTCGTCGCGCATGGGGAACGAGGTTCCGCCGGAGATGGCGTAGGGGATGGTGAACATCAGCGAGAGGGTGATGGTGCCCTTGGGCCCGCCGAAGGTCATAATCGCCGCGCTTCGCCAGCGTTCGAATGTCATCTTGCGGCGCAGGCCGGTGTTCACGTCACGGGCGATGCGCAGCATGCCGGAGATCCAGCAGAATCGCATCACGATAACCACGCCGGTGACCATAAGAATGATGCCGATAAGCAGTCCGTTGCTGATGTACGGATCGTCCCAACTGGCCTGCATCGCGTCGGGCAGCAGCATGCCGAGCAGGATGAACACCGCGCCGTTGAGACTGAACGACAGCACGCCCCACACGCTGGATGAGACGATGTTCGTGCGCGCCACATTCGGTCCGATGCCGGTGCGGTCGAAGCGGATGGTCAGGCCCGCGGCGACGACCGCGAGAATGCCGGAGACGTGGCATTGCTCCGCGCCCAAGTAGAGCAGGAACGGCAGGAACAGTTCCATCAGCACGCGGGTGGTGGTGGTTTCCAAACCCATCGAGCGCACGGTTTCAAAGACTTTGTTGGCGATGACGGCGACAATAAGTCCGAAGACGGTGCCTCCGATGAAGGAGAAGATGAACTCCACGGTCGCCTCGCCGACGGCGAAATCGCCGGTCACCGCGGCCGCGATGGCGAACTGGAAGCCGACGATGCCCGAGGCGTCGTTGAATAGCGATTCGCCTTTGAGCACGCTGCGTTGACGTTGGGTGAGCGAGGCCTCCTTGCCGAGCGAGCTGACCGCCACCGCGTCGGTGGGGCCGAGCGCCGCGCCGAGCGCCAGCGCCGCCGCCAACGGGACGGCGGGCCATGCGGTGTGCAGCGCGAAACCGACCGCCACCATGGTGGCGATGGCCAGGCCGATGGCGAGACTCAGGCTGAGTTTCAACGTTTTAAGCAACGCCGACTTATCGATCTCATGCGCCTCGAGGTAGAGCAGCGGGGCGATGAACAGCACCATGAACAGTTCGGGGTTGAGCTGGATGTCCGGAATGAACGGCAGCTGCGCGAAGAGCACACCCAAAGCGATCTGCACCAGAGGCGTCGATACCTTGGGGATGAACCGGCTCAGAAACGACGACAGTACCACCGCGGCGACGATGCACAGAATCAGCTCAAGAACTTCCATGGGTTCCTTCTCGGGGGTGTTGGATGGCGATTGTTCGATTATAGAAAACTCACGTTACGCTCGCCGCTGAGATAGCGGCATGTGGGACGGGAGGGTCGCACGTGGGCGGGTTTGCGGCGCGGCCGTGCGCCGCTGGTCCACTACACTGGACCCCATGACCCCACAGGACGCCATGAGACAGGCTTTGGACCTCGCCCGGCAGGCCGCGCTCGCCGGCGATGTGCCCGTCGGCGCGGTGGTGCTTGATGCGGATGGCCGGATCATCGGCCGCGGCTACAACACCCGCGAGGCGCAAGGCGATCCGCTCGCCCACGCCGAAATCCTCGCCATGCGAGAAGCCGCCCAGTCCCGTTCCCTTCGTCAGCCCGAGGCCGAGCCGCCCTTCCCTCGTCATCCCGAGCGAAGCGAAGCGAAGTCGAGGGATCTCACCGCATGGAATCTCGCCGACTGCACGCTGGTCGTCACGCTGGAACCCTGCCCCATGTGCGCGGGCGCGTGCCTGCAAACCCATATCGGCCGCATCGTATTCGGCGCGTGGGATGCCAAGCTGGGAGCCTGCGGTTCCATATGGGATATCCCACGCGACCCGCACGTCGGCCACACCCCGCAGGTCGTGGGCGGTGTGAGCGAGCGTGATTGCGCCGCGCTGCTCACCGACTTCTTCGCCGCGCGCCGGTAATCGCAGATTCCGGATTACTTTCCAGCTTGGGCGGACACTCCGCGGCAAGGCAACTAATCCTGATTCACGTACCATCGGAATCAGCCAGCCAACCATGTCACAGGGGGTATGCAATGTCGCACATCACACGAATCCAAGGCGCTTCATCCAACGGCACCGCACTTACCGCAGCCTACGTCGAACAGACGGACGCCAACATCGCGTTCGCGCTGGTGTCGCCCGACGGCGAACTGCCGCGCCTCGTCCACTGGGGGCGGCCCCTCGCCGATCCCGAAACCGTGATCGCGCTGTATGACGCACTCAAACCGCAGCGCGTCTCCGGTGCGCTCGACGACGTCGCCTGGCCCTCCATCCTGCCCACGCAGGCGGAATCCTGGATCGGGGAGCCGCGTCTGGTGCTGCGTCGCGACGGAGTGGAGATGTTCTGCAAGTTCACCGTCGCCGACATCGCCGTGGCCGACGATATGGGCACGTTGGACGCGCCTTGGGAATTCAACGCCGACGGCAGCCACGTCGCCCCGGCGCAGCCCGTTCCCGGCGTCCGCGTCATCGCCCGCGACGACGAGCAGGGCGTGGAAATCGCATGGCGCATGGAACTGCTGCCCGGCGGTCTAATCCGCCAGCAGGCCGCCGTGCGCAACATCGCCGAAGAAGCCGCGCCGCTGGAAGTCGGCCATGTGGAACTCGGCTTCCCGCTGCCCGCGCAGATGAGCGAAATCCTTACCACCACCGGCCGCCACCTGCGCGAACGCTCCCCGCAGCGCCAGCCGCTCACCATCGGCCGCTTCGCCAAGTCCTCGCTCGTGGGCCGCCCCGACTTCGACGCCAGCCTGCTGCTCAGCGTCGGCGTGCCCGGCTTCGGTTTCGAACATGGCGAGGTCTACTCCGTGCATGTGGGCTGGAGCGGCAACTCCGTGCTGTCCGCGGAACGCCTGCCCTACACGCAAGGCGTGATCGGCGGCGGCGAACTGCTGTTCGGCGGCGAAATCGTCCTGGGCGGAGCGGACGACGTCTACACCACCCCCTGGGTCTACGGATCCTACGGCGACGGCCTCAACGAAGTCTCCGCCCGCTTTCACGACCATCTGCGCTCCCGCCACCCGCGCCTCATCGAAAAGCCGCGTCCGGTTATCCTCAACACGTGGGAGGCCGTCTACTTCGACCATAACTTCGACACCCTCGCCGCGCTCGCCGACAAGGCGGTTGAATCCGGCGTGGAACGCTTCGTGGTGGACGACGGTTGGTTCGGCTCCCGCCGCGACGACACCTCCGGCCTCGGCGACTGGCAGATCTCGCCTGAAGTCTGGCCGGACGGCGACAAGTCGCTGAAGGCGCTCGCCGACTACGTGCATGGCAAGGGCATGGAGTTCGGCCTGTGGTTCGAGCCCGAGATGATCAACCCCGATTCCGACGTGGCCCGCGCCCATCCCGACTGGGTGCTCGCGCCGACCGCGAACCGCCTGCCCATGCAGGGGCGCACCCAGCAGGTGCTCGATCTGACCAATCCGGAGGCGTTCGACTACATTCTCGGATGCATGGACCAGTTGGTGGGCGAACTGGGCATCGACTACATCAAGTGGGACCACAACAAGCTCGTCACCGAAGCCGCCTCCCGCAGTACGGGCCGCCCGGCCGTGCATCAGCAGACCGAAGCGGTGTATGAGATCTTCCGCGAACTGATCCAGCGCCACCCCGGGCTGGAAATCGAAAGCTGCTCCTCCGGCGGCGGCCGCGTGGACCTCGGCATCCTGGAATACGCCAGCCGCATCTGGGTGTCCGATTGTGTGGATCCGGTCGAGCGTGCCGACATCCAGCGCTACACCTCGCTGCTGGTGCCGCCGATGATGATGGGCGAGCATGTGGGCGCCAGTCCCGCGCATTCCACCAAGCGTTCCACCAGTCAGGAGATGCGCATGGCGACGGCGTTCTTCGGTCATATGGGCATCGAATGGAACCTGAACAAGGAGCCGCAGGAGGCCCTCGACCTGCTGGGTGCGTGGGTGAGCGAGTTCAAGAAGCACCGCGGCTGGTTCGCGCAGGGTGACTGCGTGCATGCCGATTCCGCCGACCAGTCCGTCCGTCTCGACGGCATGGTCAAGCCGGACCGTTCGGCCGCCGTGTATCGCTTCACGCAGCTGACCACAAGCCAGACCTATCCGTCCGCGCCCGTGCATCTGCCGGGGCTTGATCCGCGGGAGACGTACCGTGTGCTGCCGCTGGGGACGCGTAGGCAGTCGAATCCCGAAATCCACTGTGGGCAGAGCGAGCTCGGCTGGTGGAATGATAACGGCGTGGTGCTGCCCGGAGAGATTCTGCGCACCTATGGCATCCGTCCGCCGGCGATCCAGCCGGAGGAGGCCGTCCTGTTCTACGTCGTTAAGGCCTGAGACGCAAGGATTTCAGCCGATGTGGTTGACGATGACGCGACTGGCGGCGGCTTTGGCCCACAGCTGCCAGTCGTGGTCGGCGACGACGAATTTCACCGGTGCCGCCTGATTGTGCCGGTGCCGGCTGATGCCGTCGCGAATCGAATCGATGCCGATTTTGGCGAGGAACGCCGACTCTCCGGCGACCATCACCATGCCGGGCATCGCCACATTCGCTATGGTGGCGATCAGCGTGCCCAACCGGAAGCAGGTGCGGTTGAGCAGCTGCGCGGCCTGCGGCACGCCACGGCGCGCATCGTCGGCGAAATCCTCGAATGAGGCGGCCCGTCCGATAATCGCCGAGTACTGTTCCGCGATGGAATCGTCGGTGAAGCATTGCGCGCATCCCACATGGCCGGAGATGCAGCGCGGCCCTTCGGGGTCGACGAGGATATGCCCGATCAGTCCGTAGCTTTTGTCCGGGTAGGTGACCGGCTCGCCGCGCACGGCCAGCGAATACCCCACGCCGACGCCGATGGTGAGCACGGCGAACATCTCATAGCCCACGCCGGGGCCGAACCAGCAGGCGTCCACCAGCAGCGAGTCGATGTCGTTGAACACTCCGCACGGCAGTCCGGTGGCCTGATGAACCATCTTGCCGAGGTCGATGTCCTCGGTCCAATGCAGGAACGGCGCGAACGTCACCACCGAATCCTCCTGCACATGGCCGCCGACCGCGACGCCGACCGCCAGAGGCGAGGGGAGTCCTGACGCGACGACATCGGCGGCGCATCCGGCGACCAGCTTGGCGATTGTCGCGGTCACACAATCCGGCGACTGATTCTCGAATGTTTCCTCATAACGCCCCGACACCACCTCGCCATGCGCATTGACCGCCGCGGCCACAGCGTAATGCCCGTGCACCTTCAATCCCACAAACGTGCGGGCGTTCGCGCATAAGGCCAACGAGGTCTGCGGGCGTCCGCGTCGATCCGCGCTTTCCTTCGGGGTGAACCCCTCCGGCAGTCGGCCTTTGGGCCCGTCGGCGCTGGCAGGCAGTTCCTCAATCACGCCGGCGTAGATGAGGTCGCTGGTGATGCGCGACAGTGCGCCTTGCGACAGCCCCAGCATCTGGGCGAGCGTCGTGCGGGCGATGGGGCCGTATTTCGCAATGGCGGCCGCCACCTTATGCGTGTGTTCGGAACCGGAAAACCATTGCGGAATCGCATTTTCGTCGGCCATATCGCCCTTTCGATGACATTTTGTTTCCTGCTGTACAAAAATACAGCGGTTTTAGTTGCCAGCGCAACGGGGCGCGCAAGCGCTGGGAATGAAAACCGCGAATCGTTATGGTGGGGTGAGCTTCCCTCCTGAGGCATTGAAGCCGCAGCAATCGGAAGCGGAGGATAGGAACAAAGGAGTCAACGAATGAAAGAGGATTCCCCACTCGCACAAGCCGCCGGTTGCATGCCGTGCTGCGCAGCGCCGCGGCCGTGGCCTGCACCGTCGCCGTGGGCGTCGGCCTGGCCGGGTGCGGTTCGAGCACCGCGGGCACGGTGACGCTGGATTTCTTCCAGTTCAAGTCCGAGGCCGCCGACCAGTTCAAAACGATGATCGAGGAGTTCGAAGCGGAGAACCCGACCATCAAGGTCACCATCAACAACTCCGCCAACGCGCAGACCGACCTGCGCACCCGCTTCGTCAAGAACCGCATCCCGGATGTGATCACCTTCAACGGCGACATCAGCTTCGGCTACTTCGCCGCCTCCGGTGTGTTCTACGACTTCACCGACGAGGAGATCGTCGATGAGCTCAACCCCGGCATGGTCGAGATCGCCAAGAACCTCGTGCAGACCACCGACCAGTCCAAGAAGCGCCTGTACGGCCTGCCGTTCGCCGGCAATGCCTCCGGATACATCTACAACAAGGCGTTGTGGCGCGAGGTGGGGCTGGATCCCGAAAATCCGCCGACCACTTGGAGCGAGTTCACCGTCATGTTGGAGACCTTCCAAGAAGCCGGCATCAACCCGCTGCAGGGCACGGTCGCCGACGCATGGACCACGCAGGCGCCGCTCGCCTCGCTGGCTGGCACGCTGGTTCCCGAAAGCGAATACACGGGCCTGAAAACCGGCGAGACCACCTTCCAGGAGATCTGGACGGAGGCCGTGGAGAAGGAAGCCGAACTGTTCACCTACTCCACCGCGGACACAGGCGTCACCTACCAGCAGGGCACGCAGAACTTCGCCAACGGCGAGGCCGCGATCATCCCGCTCGGCACCTACGCCATCCCGCAGATCCTGCTCATCAACCCCGATATCGAGCTGGGCTTCGCGCAGATGCCCGCCTCCGACGATCCGGACGAGCAGATCCTCACCGCAGGCGACGACGTGATGCTCACCATCGGAGCCGACACCAAATATCCCGAAGAGGCGATGAAGCTCGTCGAATTCCTCATGCAGGAGGAACAGCTCAACGCCTACGCCGACGCGCAGTCCGCCATCACCCCGCTTAAGGAGACCCACTTCGGCAACGAGGCGCTGGAAACCGTGCGTTCCTTCTTCGAGGAGAACCGTCTGGCCGACTTCTGCGACCATTACATCCCCTCGTCCATCAACATCGGCGGCTACCTGCAGACCATGGTGACCAGCGGCGACACCGACCGCTTCCTGAACCAGATGCAGAGCGAATGGGACAAGGTCCAGGCCAGGACCTTCGAGTGAGCGACGAAGAAAGAAGAGACATGATGAGCAACGTCAAATCCGCCAAGAAGAAGGTCTCCGCCTTCTCCACCCGCAAGGTCGACCGCGCCTATTATTGGATGGCCGTGCCCGCGGCGATCATCTTCGCGATCTTCCTGTACGTGCCGTTCCTGCAGGGCGTGTTCTACTCGTTCACGAACTCCCAGGGCTACGGCGACTACAAGTTCATCGGACTGAAGAACTACTTCGCCCTGTTCCAGGACAATCGCGTGGGCCACGCCTACCTGTTCACCTTCGCGATCGCCATCGTGATCACCGTTCTGGTGAACATCATCGCCATGTTCCTCGCGGTCGCGCTCAACGGCAAGATCGCGTTCAAGAACGGCTTCCGCGCGATCTTCTTCATCCCCTACACCCTGTCGGTGCTGGTGATCGGCTACGTGTTCAAATACATCTTCATGAACCCGCTGCCCGAACTCGGCAAGGCGCTCGGCATCGAGTGGCTGTCCAGCTCGCTGCTCACCAACGAGCAGCTCGCGTGGATTCCGATCGTGTTCCTCGCCGTATGGCAGTCCGTCGCTTATTCGGTGCTGCTCTACCTCGCCGGCCTGCAGACCATCGACGAGGAGATCTACGAGGCGGCCGCGATCGACGGCGTGAACTCCTGGCAGAAGTTCTGGAAGATCACCTTCCCGCTGATCGGCCCCTTCTTCACCATCAATCTGGTGATCAGCCTCAAGAACGCGCTTAACACCTTCGACCAGGTGGTGGCGTTGACCGAAGGCGGTCCGAACTCCTCCACCGAAACGGTGACCTATCTCATTTGGAAGGGCGGCCTGACCGGCGGCGAATACGCCTACCAGACCGCGAACGCCGTGCTGTTCTTCGTCGTGCTGGCCGTGATCGCCATCGTCCAGCTGAAGATCTCCAACAGCCAGGAAAAGATCTGAGAGTAGAGGGTAAGCATTATGACCAGCGCAACCAACACCTCCGTCGCCTCCGCCACGGAGTCGGCAAGCCTCAAATTCCGTAAGGACCGCAACATCAACTGGTGGCTCACCGCCGTCGTGGCCGTCCTGTCCCTGACCATTCTGATCCCGCTGTACTTCACCATCGTCACGGCGTTGAAAACCCCGGCCGAGGCCGGCACTTTCGCCCTGCCGACCAGCTGGGAATGGCATAACTTCCTCGACGCCTCCAACAAGGTGAACTACCCCAAGGCGGCGCTCAACTCCGCGATCATCACCGTCGCCGCGGTGGTGCTCACGCTCATCACCAACACCTTCGTGGCCTACGCCGTGGCGCGCAATCAGGACAAGCGGTTCTTCCGCTTCCTGTATTACTTCTTCATCCTCGCCATGTTCGTGCCGTTCTCGGTGGTGATGCTGCCGATCGCCAAGCAGATGGGCACCCTGCATCTCGACAACCAGCTCGGCTTGATCGTGCTGTACACGATTCTCGGCCTCGGCACGAACCTGTTCATCGCCACCGGCTTCATCAAGTCGATTCCCGTCTCTCTGGAAGAGGCGGCCCGCATGGACGGCGCCAGCACCTGGCGCATCTTCTGGCAGATCATCTTCCCGCTGATGGGACCGATCAACGCCACCATCGCGATCACCACCTGCCTGTGGGCGTGGAACGACTTCCTGCTGCCGTTGATCGTGCTCACCGACCAAAGCAACCAGACGATCCCGCTGGCCCAGTACGTGTTCAGCTCGCAGTTCGCCACCAACTACCCGATGGCGTTCTCCAGCTACCTCATGGCCATGGCCCCCGTCCTAGTCGTCTACATCTTCGCCCAAAAGTGGGTCGTTGGTGGAGTAATGCGCGGCGCCGTTAAGTAATTACTTTCCGACGCGCCAATCCAGAAGCCCGATGGGAAACAAACCCATCGGGCTTCTAGCATAAAGACATCAAGCCAAAGAAGGTGTCCTCATCCATCCGATGCCGCCTCTCATTGGCCCAACGAAAACGTAGAACACAGAAAGGAACTCGACGATGACTTCTTTGAATCGACCCGCCCTTGCCGACTCCGTGCGCACCAACGGCGCGACTGCGAATCCGTGGTGGTCGAACGCCGTGGTGTACCAGATCTACCCCCGATCCTTCCAAGACACCAATGGTGACGGTTTCGGCGATCTGAAGGGCATCACCTCCCGTCTCGACTATCTGGCGGACCTGGGTGTGGATGTGCTGTGGCTCTCCCCGGTGTTCAAATCCCCGCAAGACGACAACGGCTATGACATCTCCGACTACCAGGACATCGACCCGCTGTTCGGCACGCTCGAAGACATGGACGAGCTGCTCGCCGAAGCGCACAAGCGTGGCCTGAAGATCGTGATGGATCTGGTGGTGAACCACACCTCCGACGAGCACGCGTGGTTCGAGGCCTCCAAAGACAAAACCGACCCGCATGCCGACTGGTATTGGTGGCGCCCGGCCAAGCCCGGCCACGAGCCCGGCACTCCCGGCGCGGAACCGAACCAGTGGGGCTCCTACTTCGGCGGCTCGGCGTGGGAGTACTGCCCCGAGCGCGGCGAATACTATCTGCACCAGTTCTCGAAGAAGCAGCCCGACCTCAACTGGGAGAATCCGGCCGTGCGCAAGGCCGTGTACGACATGATGAACTGGTGGATGGATCGCGGCATCGACGGTTTCCGCATGGACGTGATCACCCTGATCTCCAAGCATGTGGACGCGAACGGCGAGCTGCCCGGCATCGCCGGCGCCCTGACCGAGGATCTGCCGGTGGGTGAGGAGGGTTACTCCAGCCCGAATCCCTTCTGCGCGGACGGCCCTCGCCAGGACGAGTTCCTCGCCGAGATGCGTCGCGAGGTGTTCGAGGGACGCGAGGGCTTCCTGACCGTGGGCGAGGCGCCCGGCATCACCCCCGAACGCAACGAGCACATCACCAATCCCGCGAACAAAGAGCTGGATATGCTCTTCCTCTTCGACCATGTCGGCGAGGGCGAGGGCCGCTCCAAGTGGGAGCTGGTGCCCTTCCAGCCGTCCTGGCTGCGCGACAAGCTTGCGGCCCAGCAGGACGCGGTGAGGAACGCCGGTTGGGCCAGCCTGTTCTTCTGCAACCATGATCAGCCGCGTGTGGTGTCCCGTTGGGGCGACGACTCCACCGAAGAGGCCCGCGTGCGTTCGGCCAAGGCGTTCGGCCTGCTGCTGCACATGCACCGCGGCACCCCGTATGTGTATCAGGGCGAGGAGCTGGGCATGACCAACGCGCATTTCACCTCGCTCGACCAATACCGCGACTTGGAGTCCATCAACGCCTTCCGCCAGCGTGTTCAGGAGGCGAAGATTCAGAGCCCGGAGTCGATGATGGAGTCGCTGGCCGCCATCAGCCGCGACAACGCGCGCACCCCGATGCAGTGGGACGCCTCCGTCTACGCCGGCTTTACCGCGCCCGACGCGGACGTCGAGCCGTGGATCAGCGTGAACCCGAACCATGCCGCGATCAACGCCGCCGCCGAATTCGACGATCCGGACTCCGTGTACGGCTTCTACAAGCAGCTCATCGCCCTGCGCCACGACAATCCCATCGTCTCCGCCGGCGATTGGAATCCGGTCGACGGTGCGGACGAGCATGTGTACGCCTTCGTACGCGAGCTTGACGGACGTCGTCTGCTGGTGATGGTGAATCTCTCCGGCCGTCCGGTCGATCTGCCCGCCGAATCCGCCGCCCTGCTGGCTGCCGGAGTCGACGAGTCCCAGATCGTGATCGCCACGCGCGGCGCCTCTCACGCCGTCGTCTCCATCGCCAACAACGAGCTGGCCGGTTGGGAGGGCGTGGTCATCGCCCTGTAAGCCACATGGATTGTCTGCTTGTGGCAGACCTCTCGCCCCGCACACGTGCTGTGCGGGGCTTTTCATATCGGTCGGCCATCCCATCCGTCGGGCGTTCGTCCGCCGTTTGGCCGACCGCCGCTTACAATGCACACTATGGAACAAAAGGACGTCCTTAAAGCATTGCAGCGTGACCATGCGGCCGAATTGAAGCTCGCCGCCGAGCGATTGAAAGGCACGGCCCGTCGCACGGAACCGATTCCGTCGCCCGCCCTGTCCGAGATGACCGGCCACGAGATCATTTTGAAGCCGGAGAACCTGCAGGTCACCGGGTCGTTCAAGATTCGCGGAGCCTACAACAAAATCGCCTCCTTAAGCGAAGAGGAGCTGGCGCGCGGCATCGTCACCGCCTCCGCAGGCAACCATGCCCAGGGCGTCGCCTACGCGGCCCGCGAACGTGGTGCCAAGGCCACGATCTGCATGCCGACCATCACCCCGCCGCTTAAGGTCGACGCCACCAAGGCCTACGGCGCGGAAGTCGTGCTGCACGGCGACGTGTTCGACGAATCCGCGGCCTATGCCGCCAAGCTCTCCGAAGAGCAGGGCATGGTCTATGTGCCGCCCTTCGACGACTATGAGGTGCTGTGCGGACAGGGCACCATCGGCCTGGAGATTCTCGAAGACGTGCCGAACGTCACCGACGTGATCGTGCCGCTCGGCGGCGGCGGCCTCGGCGCCGGCGTCGCGCTCGCCATCAAAACCTTCAAACCTGAGGTGCGTGTGATCGGTGCGATCCCCGAGGGAAGCCCCGCCTTCAAGAACTCCTTCGCCGCGGGCCGCGTGGTGCCCGCCGATCAGGTGGTCACCTCCGCCGAAGGCGTCGCCGTCAAGCATCCGGGCGACCTGACCTTCGCGCTGCTCAACGAGTTCCTCGACGACCTCGTCACCGTCACCGAGCGCGACATCAACGAGATGATTCTGCTCATGCTCGAAAAGCACAAGCTGGTGGTGGAGGCGGCCGGCGCGGTGTCGCTCGCCGCGCTGGAGCATCTCAACCTGCGTTCGCGCAAGTTCGCTTCTGCCCACGGCCCCCATGTGGTGGTGCCGATCATGTCGGGCGGCAACATCGACACCGTGACCATGGGTGCCGTGATCCAGAAGGGTATGATCGCCCGCGGCCGCATCATGAACTTCGAAGTCGAACTGCCCGACACCCCCGGCCAGCTCGTCAAGGTGGCCACGCTGCTCGCCCGCGAACGCGCCAACGTCATCGCCCTGGACCACGACCAGTTCAAGGCGTCCGGCCACTACACGAACGCGGTGGCGCTCGGCGTCACGGTGGAGACCAACGGCCCCGACCACATCGACCGCATCCTCGCGGCCCTCAAAGAGGCCGGCTTCACCCCCAACCGCATCTACTGACCCTCCTCCCGCCTCCGTTCAGTCCACTGAGCGGAGGCGAGTCCGTATTCAGGCGCAAATTCAGTCGGAGGCGAGGGTCTCCTCAACCAGCTGCGGCAAGGCGACGGCGATATCCTCATGGATAAGCCGCGTGGCCAGTCGGTCGTACTGCGTGCGTCCCATATTCATGATGGTGATCGGCACGCCCGCCTCGGCGGCCACCGGCACGATGCTCGCCGCCGGATACACCTCCAGCGTGGAGCCGATTACCCACAGTTCATCCGCCCGCGCGGCCAGACGGTACGATTTCTCCATCGCACCCTCCGGAAGCATCTCGCCGAAATACACCACGTCGGTTTTGATCAGACCATTGCAGGGCATATCGCCGGAATACGGCAGCCGCCTGCGGCAGTGCGGGTCGGGCTCCTCGTCCAAGCGGTCCATGATGTCTGCCGTGTCATATTTCTGATGGCATTTCATGCAATGCGAGGTGCCGATGGTGCCATGCAGATTCACGATCACCTCATCGCTGTTACCCGCCTTCTCATGCAGTCCGTCGAAATTCTGCGTGGCGAGCAGGCTGAGCATGCCCGCCTGTTCGAGTTTTGCCAGCGCGGCATGCGCGGTCCCCGGCTGGGCGTTCCAGACTGGCGACTCCTTCTGCCATCGCCATGAGTAGGCACGCGCCTGCGGGTCGCGTAGGAACAGGTCGATGTCGTAGACGCTGGTTTGTTCCGGATGTTTGGTCCATACGCCGTCCGGTCCGCGGAAGTCGGGGATACCTGCGGAGGTGGAGATTCCCGCGCCGGTCAGTACTGCGATTGTTTTCGTCATGTCTATAGGTATACGCGCCCGCTGTTGCTCATACAACCGGATGTTTGGATTGCATATGGTGCGGGTGATGTCTGTCGGTCGCGTGGATGTTCGCTTCGTCTGAAGAGGATGCCATGCGTGCATAGGCATATGACGCGTGTGAAGTGATGCGGGTCAGTTGTGTCTGGTTGATTGCGACGCCATTCGCGTCGCATTTCACAAGAGAGCGCGGCGAAAGATGGTTCATTGGCGGACGAAAGGCGCGACACGCCGTATCGGAATTGATTTCATTACTTTCCGAGCGTCTTATCCGCGATATTCTGGTCTCAATACGGGCAAAAAGCCCTTTTGTGACACGCCGAAAGAACCGTGTGATTGCAACGGTTCTTCGCTTTTCTGCGCCTTGCGATTTGCGTAAAAGGGCAAAGGCGTGTAAGTTTATCTCTTGCTGCTCAGCACGGCGCTCAACTCCTCGGGGTTGGTCGAAGCGCTGATGTGGTGGTGGTTTGAGAACTCAAGAGCGTGTTTGTACTACTTCTTTATAGTCAATGATTGCCAGTTCATTGCCCGCCCGGTTTTGCCGGGTCCGCGGGAGCGGTTAATGGGTGGTGAGGTTTTTGTGAGAGTAATCCTTCCTTATAGGATTTTCTCGTCATTTTCTTTTTATGAAAATAGTTTGAGGGTCATTAATGGTTCTCTTCGCTTAGTTTTTTTGTGGAGGGTTCGATTCTGGCTCAGGATGAACGCTGGCGGCGTGCTTAACACATGCAAGTCGAACGGGATCCCTGGCAGCTTGCTGCCGGGGTGAGAGTGGCGAACGGGTGAGTAATGCGTGACCGACCTGCCCCATGCACCGGAATAGCTCCTGGAAACGGGTGGTAATGCCGGATGTTCCACATGATCGCATGTGATTGTGGGAAAG
>NZ_JBKETZ010000003.1:0-349589 GCF_056356295.1 Bifidobacterium sp. LH_558
CCAACATCCACGTCCACGAACCAACCCGACGCCCCTCCACAGGACGCTTCGCGGAACCAGCCCCACGATTCCGCCAGCTCACGACGCGCCCCCAATGGACGACGGATCGATGAACATGTACCCGTTGGCGGCCATGCAGGCCATCACCTCCGGATCATCCATATCGATGCCGGTCTCGAGCTCCTCCCCATCGCTTCTATGCGCCAGCATGTCCTGATCCTCGCGATAGTCATCAACCGTGTACGACTTCGGCGCCAGACCGCCACGCCGCAGACAATCCACGGCACCCTCGTCATAATCGGCATACAGGTTCGGATTACCGGCCTGGGCCACATACAAGGCGTTCACCCCATCCACATGCGCGACCATACACGCGTCATAATCCCTCGCCATCTTCTCCGTGTACGCAAGATCGGCGGCCTGCTCGGGAGTCATCGCACCCTCATTCGCCTGACGGATACCATTGGAATAGGTCAGCAACTCCGGACGATCGTACCCCTTGTCGACCACACAGGTCTGATACCGCTGCCACGCCGCCTCGTAATCTGACACGGACACCTCACCGCTCTCAGCCGCCCGCTGCAAGATGTCCCGCTGCTCCGCGCCCATCGAACCATCATCATCCTCCAACAACTGCGCCGCATACGCACGCAACGACGACGCCAACCTCGCACCACCCGAGCCATCACCGCCATCATCCGCCCCATCAGACGACCCCGACGACCCCGACGACCCCGCGCAACCACACAACCCCACCGACAACCCCACCGACAACACCACAGCACATACCACCGCAGCCATACGACGTGCCGTGCCGTAACCATTGTTCCCAGAACTCACCCGGCTCTGCACAGACCTGCGCATGACATACCTCCCCTTCGAGATGATTGGCGACGGCGGAACAATACGCCGACCTCAACGACGTGACGCAGTATCCCGATATCGACCGGCGTTCAACTATGGAGTTGAACGCCTCACTCATTGTCCAAATTCGGCAAGGCCGCCGCCATCTTTGTCCCCTGTTTAGGGGACGGCATTAATAATTCCGTTATTGGTCAATACTATGGGCCCTAAGAAAGTGGGCCTTCAGAGGAGAAACCCGTTTGGTGGATTTGCAGTCGTTAACCATCGGACGCCTACACCAGAGGCATTCTGCAGAACACGTGCCACTGCCCGTCGTCCCGATTCGTTCGTATCTCGCCTCCGAAGGATTCGATTCGAGCGCGGTGCAGCCTCAGACCGCTGCCCGACGCCGGAGGAGAAACCCATCGAGACGGCCCTCGTGAGCAATCGTTGTTTTGCGTGATGGTCACCGCTTCAGGCTGGAGAGCGATGCGCATGCGGTACGTCGTACCGGACGGTTCGCAATGCCGCTCAATGTTGATGTACAACTCCCGCAACAACGCAATAATCTCATCCGCACGCTCTTCAAGGACGGCCGTACACACTCCTCTGATCTGTGTATCGCCGGTGTATCCCAACTCCTTGAGTCGTTTGTCGCATGTCGCAGTGACGGATTCGATGGCGTCAGCCAATGGCGGGGAAAGCCCATCATCAACGGATGAGGATTCACGGTTCATCATGTCGATTGCGCGGTGCAGCTCATGCAGAGCGTCGGATGCCTCTCGCTCCACTTCCCGCCATCCCATCCGATCGTATTCGTCGGGGTGTTCCCGTCTGACCTTTTCGGCTGTCACGAGAATATGCGTCAGTCTTCCCGAAACCGCATCATGGAAGTATGAAGCCGTAGCGATATCACGACGAGTCCGGTCAAGCAGCCGTTCCGTTTCGTTGCGTTTCCGTTTGTCATCGGACCGTCGGACCGCCACCCCGACCAAATACGTGGCGAACAATCCGATGGCGAAGTTCACAATCCCATCGGGCACGCTGAATCCCATAGCGTCGGGGAACCGAATCGTTGCAACGGTCACGGTTGTGACAACGGACGCGATCGCGACCGTGCCCTCCCAATACCGCGCGTTTCGTCCCAACGCTACGATCGCCAGCAGCAGTCCCCATGTGCTGTTGGGACCGGACGAGTCGATGCCCGCGCCGAGATTGCCGACGGACACCAGAACTACGACCGCCCAGGCCGCTTTGAATCCACAACACGGCAAAAGCGCCACGGCAAGGCAATATCCCAGCGAGCACAACATGCCGAACCAGGTGTGAGGAGGATTGATCACCCAATCGGCGATCGCCAAGCACAGCGTTACCATCGCCAGACAGACGATGACCCAATCCGCGGCCGAACCCGGACCGCGGTCTCTCCAATGCTGCATATCAGGCAAAAGCCGCCTTGGGACATTCCCCATATGGCCCTCCGTCATGAACGCTGCCACCAATACTCCACAAGATCCGCCCGAGACGACAAGCCCAAACGGTTCTGCGCCCTATCGAGATAGGTTTTGACCGACCCCGCCGAGATTCCGAGATTCCGCGCGATGACGGCGGGCTTGTTCGCCTGGGCGTACTGTTCGACAATCTCCCGCTCACGCGCGGAAAGGTCAACGACGGTCGGCTCCATGTCCCCCGCCAACCGAAGATGCGCCCGTCGCGCGGAATCGAACGAGACGGGCGCGGATGCGTCCAAACGAACGCTCATCGCCTGGTGATGGAGAATATCGCCGATCGCGGCGCCCATGCCATCGAAATCGTTTTTCCCCACGATGCCCTGCGCGCCCGCCTCGGCGGCACGGCGCGCGTAGTACGCCAGCGAAAACGCCGTGACTGCCAATATCGGAAGACTTCCGTCGCGCGATCTGATCGCACGACAGGCCATCAGACCCGACATATCACCCATCCTCATATCCATAAGCAGGATATCGGCATCGTTCATCGGATCCAAAGCACGTCGAACCGCCCCATGCCCCGTCGTCTCCGACCAAGCGAGCGTGACCCGTGGCAGCCTCTGCCTCAGCACCGCCATAAGCCCCATCAGCGCGCAACCGTCATCGTCCGCCACCGCCACCCTGATTCGCTCAACCATACCCGCAAGTATAGGGTCAACACCACCGGCCTGTCCGGGCCTGTCCGGCGACGCCGTCGCTTCTCGCGACCGGTCGCCGTCCGATGGAGGAGCAAGCCTATTCCGATTCCGATATGCCTGGGAATGGCGTTGGGCGTGTTCTGCGCGGGGTCGCGTGGTTAACGGTGGTACAGGGCGTGGCGCTCGTATTTGGGCTCGCAGCACACGTTGATGCCCAGCTTGCGGTAGATCTGCTCGTCGATGGCCGAAATGATCACCGAGAAGAACGCGTCGCAGCCGCGCAGCCGCTCAAGCGCGGCGAAGGTACGCGCCGCGTCCTCGCTCGTCGCGCTGGTGATCGACAGCGCGATAAGGGTCTCATCGGAATGCAGACGCGGATTCTTGCTGCCCAACTGGCGGGTCTTCAAACGGCTGATGGGCTCGATGGCGTCGTTCGAGATGACCTCGAGCTCCATGTCCACGCCGGCGATCGCCTTGAGCGCGTTCATCAGCAGCGAGCTCGCGGCGCCCAGGCGTGTGGACGTCTTGCCCGTCACCACGGTGCCGTCGGGCAGGATCATGGCGCCCACCGGAGCTCCCGTGGTCTCCTCCTTGAGCAGGGCGGCGGAACAGGCCGGCGAGAAATCCTTGTCGACGCCCGCTTTCTTCATGATCATCTTGAGTTTGTCGACCTGCTCGCCGCCCATGCCCGTGCGCTTTAGGTTCACGGCGGTCTGGAAGTAGCGGCGCACGATCTCCATTTTGGCGGCCTCGCGGCAGGCGTCATCGTCCACGATGGCGTATCCGGCCATGTTCACGCCCATATCGGTGGGGCTCTGGTAGGGGCTCTCCCCCTGGATCTTCTCCATCATGGCGCGCAGCACGGGGAACGCCTCGACGTCGCGGTTGTAGTTCACCGTGGTCTTGCCGTAGGCGTCCAGGTGGAACGGGTCGATGATATTCGCGTCGTTGAGATCCACCGTGGCGGCCTCGTACGCGATGTTGACCGGATGGTTCAGCGGCAGGTTCCAGATGGGGAAGGTTTCGAACTTGGCGTAGCCGGCGGCGATGCCGCGCTTGTGCTCGTGATAGAGCTGCGACAGACAGGTCGCGAGCTTGCCCGAACCGGGGCCGGGGGCCGTCACCACCACAAGCGGACGCGTCGTGACGATGTAGTCGTTCCTGCCGTAGCCTTCGTCGGACACGATCAGGTCGATATCGTGCGGATACCCCTCAATGGGATAGTGCGTGTAACAGGTGATGCCCAGCTCCTCCAAGCGGCGGCGGAACACGTCGGCCGCGCCCTGGCCGGCGTATTGGGTGAGCACCACGGAACCCACGTAGAACCCGTAGCTGCGGAAGATGTCCGTCAGGCGCAGCACGTCCTCGTCGTAGGTGATGCCCAAATCGCCGCGGACCTTGTTCTTCTCGATGTCGTTCGCGTTGATGGCGACGACGATCTCCACGTCGTCGGTCATGCTTTCCAGCATGCGGAACTTCGAATCGGGGGCGAAACCGGGCAGCACGCGGCTCGCATGGTAGTCGTCGAACAGCTTGCCGCCGAACTCGAGGTAGAGTTTGCCGCCGAACTGCTCGATCCGCTCGCGGATGTGCTTGGCCTGCAGCTCGATGTACTTGTCGTTATCGAATCCCTGGCGCATGTGCGGACTCCCCTTTTCGCTCGTGGATGCATGTGTGCGTGAACCGGCTCAGAGTATACCGAAACCTGTCGCCGTGTTTACGCTCGACGCGCCTTTACTTGAAGAAAACGCCGCGTTCCCGCCGAAACGAAATCGGTGGGAACGCGGCGTTCACGTATATGGTGTGCCGGCGGAATCCGCTATGCCACGGAGGGATCGATGGCGGGCAGAACTCCGGTGATGAGCAGCAGCGCCACCACCACGGCTAGGCCGATGCGGTAGATGGCGAAGGCTTTGTAGGAGAAGGTGCTCACGAACTTCAGGAAGCCGATGATCACGATGTAGCCCACCACGAAGGCGACGATGGCGGCGGCGATGGTCGGGCCCCAGCCCGGGAACATGCCGGCCTCTCCCGCGGCGACGTCTTTGACGGCGCTGACGGTTTCGAGGATGCCCGCGCCGAACACGGCCGGAATGGCCATCAGGAAGCTCACGCGCACCGCGGCCTCACGGGTGTAGCCCAGCGCGCGGCCGAAGGTGATGGTGCCGCCGGAACGCGAGACGCCCGGAATCAGGGCGAGCATCTGGCCCACGCCGAACAGGAACGCGTCCTTCATGGTCATCTGGTTCATGGTTTTGATCTGCTTGGAACGCGCGTCGAACACCCACAGCAGCACACCGAACACGGCGAGCACGGTCACCGTGATCCACAGGTTGCGCAGCGAGGTCTCGATCATATCCTTGAGCAGCAGGCCTGCCACCAGAATCGGCAGCGTGCCCACGATGATGAACCAGCCCATCTGCGTGTCGCTGTCCTTCGCGCCCAGGCGGCTCTTCCAATCTTTGCCGTCCTTGCCGAACAGGCTGCCGAACCAATGGCTGAGGATGCGGATGATGTCATGTCGGAAATACAGGATCACCGCCAGTTCGGTGCCCAACTGGATGATGGCGGTGAAGGCGGCGCCCGGATCCGAACCGATCATCAGATCGCCGATGATGCGGATATGCGCGCTGGAGGAAACCGGCAGGTACTCGGTCAGCGCCTGCACCAGTCCCAGAATAATCGCCTGAAAGAAATTCATAGCCCCTCTTCAAGTGCTCGATGATGTTCTTGCCGACCCTAGCCTACTCAAGGGGGTCTAAGAACGGAATCATCGGCCCTCTTGTCTTGCATAATGCCCACAATAAAAGCGTTTTGACGGATGGATGCTAAGGAGCGGTTATGGCGAAGTATCGCAAAAGCCGGGCGTTTTCCCCGACCGGATTCTTCGAATGCGAAGGCAAGGGATTGCAATGGTTGGGCGCGGCCCATGCGCAGGGCGGGCCGCGTGTGGCCGAGGTCTATGGTTGGGGCGACGGCTATCTCGATATCGAACGCATCGAGGCGACCTCCCCCAACGCGCAGGCCGCCACCGCGTTCGGTGCGGCGCTCGCCCGCATGCATGACGCCGGCGCCGAATATTTCGGCTCCGCTCCCGAAGGGTACGACGGCGTGTGCTATTTCGGTCCGCTGCAGGATCCCGTGCCGATGGATTGCGGCACGTGGACCGATCCGATCAGCTATTTGGCCGAAGGACGTCTGCTTCCCATGGTCGAGATGGGCATCCGCCGCGGCTCGCTTGACCGCGGCGATTTGGAACTCACCCAGCGTGTGATCGACGCGCTGCCGGACATCATGGGCCGCGCCGCCGACGACAAGCCGGCCCGCATCCACGGCGACCTGTGGAGCGGCAACGTGATGTGGACCGCCGATTCGGGCGAGACCGAGGCCGTGCTGATCGACCCGGCCGCGCACGGCGGCCACCGCGAGGAGGATCTCGCCATGTTGCACTTGTTCGGCATGAGCTATCTGACGCAGATCATCGAAGGCTACCAGTCCGTGCATCCGCTCAAGGCCGGCTATCAGGAGCGCACCACCCTGTGGCAGCTTTACCCCATCGCCGGCCACTGCGTGTTCTTCGGCGGCGGCTACGTGAGCGAATACCGCGCCATGTGCCGCTCTCTGCTGTGATGTGGCACGTCGTTCAATCGTCCCAATAATAGGAAAAGCGAGTTTGGTGTGCCGGGTTTGCGAGACAAGCCCGATTTTGCACACCAAACTCGCGAATCAATCGTTTTAACTGAGCAAGGCTTAGAACCTCGGCACACCAAACTCGCAATGAGGGTTATTGAAGGTCCAATGATGGCCATCAAAACCGTTAAATAGCGAGTTGCTTGGTGCCGGGTAGGGCGAATCAGCTCAGGGCGTCTTTGAGTTTGGAGAAGAAGCCCTTTTTGGATCCGGCGACGGAGGGGCGCGAGGACTGCGCCACATGCGCGGCGTCGGCATCGTGGCTGGCGGCGAACTGCTCCATCAGCGCGCGTTCCGAATCGGAGAGCTTGGTGGGAATCTGCACGGCCACATGCGCCACGAGATCGCCGCGTTCGTCCGCCTGCCGCATGCGCGTCACGCCCAGGCCCTTGATCGTGACCGTGTCTTCGGGCTGGCAGCCGGCGGGCACGGAGATGGTCTGCTGGCCGTCGAAGGTGTCGATCGCGAGATCGTGGCCGAGCACAGCCCAGCTCATCGGCACCTGGATCCAGCAATGCAGATCGTCGCCGTCGCGGGTGAACTGCTTGTCGGCGCGGATGCGCACATCGACGTACAGGTCGCCGGCCGCGCCGCCGCCCTCGCCCACCTCGCCCTGATTGGCCAGACGCAGACGGGTATTGTCGTTGATGCCCGCGGGCACCGTCACGCCGACGTTGCGCGTGGTGCGCACGCGACCGTGTCCCATGCAGCTCGGGCAGGGATTGTTGATCACGGTGCCGTGGCCCTCGCAGCGCTCGCAGGGAGCGGAGGTCATCATCTGGCCGAGCATGGTGCGCACGACCTTCTGGCGGAAGCCCTGGCCATGGCAGTCGGGGCAGGTGGTCGGCTGCGTGCCGTTGCTCGTGCCCGCGCCGGAGCATTCCTGGCACAGGGAGAAGGTGTTGATCCGCACGTGCGCGGTGCCGCCGAACACGGCCGTCTTCAAATCGATGCTGGTGCTCGCCAGCGCGTCGCGGCCGGGCTGGGTGCGCGGAACGGGACCCGAGGCGCCGCCGCCGAAAGCTCCGCCGAAGAACTGTCCGAAGATGTCGCCCATATCCCCCATGTTGGAGAATCCGCCGAACCCGCCGGCGTTGGGATTGTTCGGGTCGACGCCCTGGTCGTACATGCGCCGCTTGTCGGGGTCGGACAGCACGTCGTAGGCGTTGTTCACCTCTTTGAACTTGTCCTCGAATTCAGGACCGGCGATGTCGGGATGGTATTTGCGGCTGAGCTTGCGATATGCCTTTTTGATCTCGTCGTCGCTTGCGGCGCGGTCCACGCCCAGCGTCTCGTAGTAATCTGCCACAGATTGTGTCCTTCTGTTTGTTCCGTTATGCCGTAAAGTACCGCGGGATATTGTGCCATAAGGCGGGGTCAGTCGCTATCCTCCTCATGGGCGAGTGAGGCCGTCAGATAGCGGGCGACCGCCTGGACGGCCGCTATGGTGGCGGCGTAGTCCATGTGGGTCGGTCCGATGGAGCCCACGAACGCCACCGGTTCCGCATCGCTCTGCCCGGTATCGTCCGCCTGGCCGGCATACTCGTCGTATGCCTCGTGCCGGTCGATCGTGTCGTCGTTATGTTTCGACGTCTCCGAGGGATTTGGGTAACGAGGATTGAGGGAAGCCTCATCAGTGATGTCGAAGTCTTCCACGCTGCCGGTTCGTGCCTTGGTCTGCCCGTATCCGCTGGCGACCACCGAGGCGTGCATCAGACCGGGCGTATGCGTTTCCGATCCAATCGCCACGCCGACGCCGTCATGCCTCGGCATCGCGCTCATCAGCCGCATCAGCATCACCTGCTCCTCCAGCGCGTCGAACAACGGCGCCAGATCCGCGATGGCGTGCTGGTGGGCCAGGCGGGACGTGCCCGACATATACAGTTCGCTGGTGCGCTCGCTGTCGGCCATGTTCTCGAAGGCGCGGGCCAGCGATTCCGCCAACGGCGAAAGCTCTTTCCATTGTGGCGTGGCGGCCATGGCTCGCACCTTGCGGGCCGCCGACGTCAGCGGCGATGACGCGGCTTCGGCGTTGACCGCATTGGTGAACCTCACGACGACGCTCTGCTCGGGCACCGGATTGGCCGCGATCGTATGCTGCGCCACACGTCCGGTGTCGGTGATGACCACCGCCAGCAGCATGTTCATCGCCACCGGCACAAGCTCGACACGGCGCAGCGTGGATTTCGCCAAAGACGGAGCTGCGACGACGGCGACCTGTCCGGTGATCTCGGACAGCAGCCGCGCGGCGCGCTGCAGGGTGTCCTGCAGATTGACCGAGCCGGAGAGGAAGCTGTTGATACCGCGTCGCTGCGCGGCGGACAGCGGAACCACCGTGGCCAGACGGTCCACGAAATAACGGTATCCCTTCTCCGTGGGCACACGTCCGGCGGAGGTGTGCGGCTGGATCAGGTACCCCTCATCCTCAAGGGCGGCCATATCGTTGCGGATGGTGGCGGAGCTGACGCCCAGATCATGCTGTTTGGTCAGCGCGGACGAGCCGACGGGCTCCTGGGAACGGATATAGTCCTCGACCACGGCGCGCAACACCAACATGCGTCGTGATTGCGTCATGCGCGCCTCCTTGTGGTTCAGTGTTCTCTTGGGCTGTGCCGCGTCGGTTCCGGTCGATTCCGCTCTCGGCTTTCCGACCATTGTATTAGCACTCGAGCCTCACGAGTGCTAAGTACGCTTGTGGATTAATGCGTGGGGAATCAAGGCAAACGAAATGTGAGCGCTAACGAAACAGAAGCTACCAAAACACGCTCAAAATACAACACTGTGTCTGCTCGAATGGGTAGCATGAAAGAGCAATGTGAGGGCGAGTGTGGCCCGGCACAAGCCGGTGGCAGACCGCCCGAATTATTGGAAGGAAAGTTGACACCCATGACTGAATTCAAGGAGACCGAACTGGACAAGCGCGCCATCACGATGGCCAAGGTCCTCTCGGCCGATGCAGTCGAGAAGGCGGGCCACGGCCACCCCGGCTCCCCCGTCTCGCTGGCTCCCATCGCCTACACCCTCTACCAGCATTTCATCAAGCATGATCCGACCGATCCCAACTGGGAAGGCCGCGACCGCTTCATCCTTTCCGGCGGACACGCCTCCCTCACGCAGTACGTCCAGCTGTACCTGTCCGGCTACGGCCTGACTCTGGACGACCTCAAGAACTTCCGCGGCGGCGCCGAGACCCGCACTCCGGGCCACCCCGAGTACGGCCTGACCCCGGGCATCGAGATGACCACCGGCCCGCTGGGCCAGGGCGTCGCCTCCGCCATCGGTTTCGCCTACGGCCAGCGCTTCGAGCGTGGCCTGCTCGATCCGGAAGCTCCGGAAGGCACCTCCCCGTTCGACCACAACATCTGGGTCATCTGCGGTGAAGGCGACATCGAAGAGGGCATCTCCGGCGAAGCCGCCTCCCTCGCCGCCAACCAGCAGCTCGGCAACGTGACCGTGATCTTCGACGCCAACCGCATCCAGATCGAAGGCGACACCAACTTGGTGCTCGCCGAGGATGTGCTCAAGCGTTACGAGGCCTACGGCTGGTACACCGACGAGTTCAGCTTCATCCAGCCCGACGGCTCCTACGTGGAGGACGTCGACGGTCTGGCCGCCGTGATCGAGAAGGCTCAGAAGGCCGCTCCGAACAGCCCGAAGCTGATCAAGGTCGACACGCTGATCGCATGGCCCGCCCCGGGCAAGACCAACGATCCCTCCGCCCACGGCTCCAAGCTCGGTGCCGAGGCCGTCGCCGGCATGAAGAAGCTCCTCGGCTACGATCCCGAAGAGAACTTCCACGTCGACGAAGAGGCCCTCGCCCACGCCCGCAAGGTCGCCGACCGCGGACAGGAAGCCCACAAGGCTTGGGACGAGCAGTACAACGCCTGGCGTGAGGCCAACCCGGACAAGGCCGCCCTGTACGACCGCATCAAGGCCGGCGAGCTGCCCGAAGGCTTCGACAAGGCCATCGACGAGGCCGTCGCCTCCTTCGAGGTCGGCAAGGGCGTCGCCACCCGTGGTGCCTCCGGCACCGTGCTGAACGCGATCGCCGCCGTCATGCCGGAACTCTGGGGCGGCTCCGCCGACCTCGGTGGCTCCAACAAGACCGACCTCAAGGGCGCGGCCACCTTCGCTCCCGAGGAGTGCGCCACCAAGCAGTGGCCGGTGTGCAACAAGTACGGCCGTCAGCTGCACTTCGGCGTGCGCGAGTTCGCCATGGGCGCCATCACCAACGGCATCCTGCTCGGCTCCCACACCCGTCCGTTCGGCGGCACCTTCTTCATGTTCTCCGACTACGAGCGTCCGGCCGTGCGCCTGGCCGCCCTGATGGAGATCCCGAACCTGTACGTGTGGTCCCACGACTCCGTCGCCGTCGGCGAGGATGGCCCGACCCACCAGCCGATCGAGCACCTGGCCTCCTTCCGCGCCATCCCGCAGCTCGAGGTCGTGCGTCCGGCCGACGCCATCGAAACCGCCGAAGCGTACCGCGCCTTCTTCGAGAAGGACAACACGCTGCCGGCCGCGATGATCCTGACCCGCCAGGGCGTTCCGGTGCTCGCCGAAACCGCCGCCAAGGCCAAGGAAGGCGTCAAGAAGGGCGCGTACGTGCTCGTCGACACCGAGGGCACCCCTGACGTGATCATCATGGCCACCGGCTCCGAGGTCCAGTGGGCCGTCGCCGCCGCCAAGACCCTGGCCGATGAGGGCGTCAAGGCCCGCGTGGTCTCCATGCCGTCCGTCGAATGGTTCGAGGACCAGAGCGACGAGTACAAGGAGTCCGTGCTCCCCGCCGCCGTCAAGGCCCGCGTCTCCGTCGAGGCCGGTCTGGCGATGCCGTGGTACAAGTACCTCGGCTCCTACGGCAAGCCCGTCTCCATCGAGCAGTTCGGTCTGCAGGGCGATGGCGCGCAGAACATGATCGACCTCGGCATCACCGCCGAGCACGTCGTGGAAGCCGCCAAGGCCTCCATCGCCGCCGTCAAGTGACCTCAAGCGAGGGCGTCATCGCAAGGTGACGCCCTCCCCCGTGTCCACACACAAAAAGATTTGTTCCATAACGGAATATAAAAGGAGAAACCATGACCGCAGCAACTCAGCGCACGTCCGATTCCGGCGTTTCGATCTGGCTGGACGACCTGTCCCGCACCCGCATCGAGTCCGGCAACCTGCAGGAGCTCATCGCCGAGAAGAACGTCGTCGGCGTGACCACCAACCCCTCCATCTTCCAGAAGGCCCTGAGCCAGGTCGGCCCGTACGACGCGCAGCTCAAGGAACTGGGCAAGGTTGACGTCGAGACCGCCATCCGCGAGCTCACCACCACCGATGTGCGCAACGCCACCGACATCTTCCGCGAGATCGCCGAAGCCACCGATTTCGTCGACGGCCGCGTCTCCATCGAGGTCGATCCCCGTCTGGCCCACGAGACCGAGGCCACCGAGGTCCAGGCCGTGGAACTGTGGGAGAAGGTCAACCGTCCGAACGCGATGATCAAGATCCCCGCCACCCTCGAAGGCCTGCCGGCCATCACCTCCACCCTGGCCAAGGGCATCTCCGTGAACGTCACCCTGATCTTCTCGCTCGAGCGTTACGAGCAGGTCATCGACGCCTACATCGAGGGCATCAAGCAGGCCGACGCCAACGGCCATGACCTCAAGCACATCGGCTCCGTCGCCTCCTTCTTCGTCTCCCGCGTGGATTCCGCCATCGACGCCAAGCTCGAGGAGATCGGCACCGATGAGGCCAAGGCCCTCGAAGGCAAGGCCGCCATCGCCAACGCCCGTCTCGCCTACGAGCTGTTCGAGAAGAAGTTCGCCGAGTCCGCCGACTGGGCCGCTCTGGAAGCCAAGGGCGCCAAGAAGCAGCGTCCGCTGTGGGCCTCCACCGGCACCAAGAACCCGGCCTACTCCGACTGCCTGTACGTGGACGAGCTGGTTGGTCCGTTCATCGTCAACACCATGCCGGAGAAGACCCTGGACGCCCTGGCCGATCACGGCAACGGCGCTCCGACCATCGCCGGCACCTACGAGGAGAGCCACGCCATCATGGACAAGCTCGCCGAGCTGGGCATCGACTTCAAGGCCGTCACCGACAAGCTTGAGGCCGACGGCGTTGCTGCCTTCATCAAGTCCTGGGATTCGGTGCTCGCCGACGTCCAGGCCGGTATCGACCGCGTCAACGGCTGAGACTCGCTAGTCTTCTAAGCTAAGACGACGATGGCCCCGCACTTCACGGTGCGGGGCCATTTCTTGTTCGTAATTACAACGATTTAACCACTCAGAGGTTCGGGCGGCTCGAAAACCGCAGAATGACGTTGCTTAGTTGGCTCAGGTGGTTAAATCGTTGTAATTCGCGCTCACTTTCACGCCTGACGGTAGTAGCTGAGGAAGTCGCCGATCTCCCCTATCGTCTCGCGCAGCATGCCCATACGCGGCAGATAGACCACGCGGAAGTGGTCGGGGGTCTTCCAATTGAACGCTCCGCCGTGGCTGATGAGAATATGCTTGTCATGCAGCAGATCCAGCGCGAACTGTTCGTCGGAATGGATATTGAACTTCTTCACATCGAGTTTGGGGAAGATGTAGAACGCCGCCTTCGGTTTGACTGCCGTGATTCCGGGGATCTCGTTGAGCATGTCGTACACCAGGTCGCGCTGGTCATGCACGCGGCCGCCCGGCACCACATAATCCTTGACGCTTTGATGCCCGCCCAACGCGGTCTGCACGATGGACTGCGCCGGCACGTTCGAGCACATGCGCATGTTGGCCAGCATGTTGAGTCCCTCGATATAGTCCTTGGCGATGCGCTTGTTGCCCGAAAGAATCATCCATCCCACGCGCCAGCCGGCGATCATATGCGATTTCGACAGGCCCGAGAAGGTCACGCAGAACAGATCGGGGGCGAGCGATGCCGTGGAGATGTGCTCCAGTCCGTCCATGACGAGACGGTCGTAGATCTCATCAGAGAAGATGATGAGCTGATGCTCGCGCGCCAGCTGCACGATCTGCTCGAGGATCTCCTTGGGGTACAGCGCGCCGGTCGGATTGTTCGGATTGATGATGACGATCGCCTTGGTACGGTCGGTGATTTTGGACCGCATATCCTCGATGTCGGGGAACCATTCGGATTCCTCGTCGCAGGTGTAGTGCACGGCGGTGCCGCCGGCGAGGTTCACGCACGCCGTCCACAGCGGATAGTCGGGAGAGGGCACGAGCACCTCGTCGCCGTTGTCGAGCAGTGCAGACAGCGAGAGGTTGATCAGTTCGCTCACGCCGTTGCCGGTGTAGATGTCTTCGATGGTCACGTTGGGGATATGCTTGAGCTGCGCGTACTGCATGATGGCCTTGCGCGCGGAGAACAGACCTTTGGCGGGCGAGTAGCCTTCGGTTTCGATCAGCTGCTGCGCCATGTCGTACACCACCTCGTCCGGGGTGCGGAATCCGAACGGTGCGGGATTGCCGATGTTCAATTTGAGGATATGCGTGCCCGAGGCCTCCATACGCATCGCCTCGTCGGCGACCGGTCCGCGCACGTCGTACAGCACGTTGTCGAGCTTGTGGGATTTGCCGAAGGTACGCATGTGGGCCGCTCCTTGCAGTGATGGGGATGGGTTAGATTGAATCGTCTGGTTGGTGGTCGACGGAGTCGTCGGGGTTGTTGATGGGGCTGGGCTGGTTGAGTCGCCGCTTGGTTCCGGCTGCGTCGGCCGTCTGTCGGAGGAGGCCTCTCCCCGCAGCCAGTTTGCGCTGACCTCAAGCGTGTCGGCGAGAAAGTTCAACGTCTCCTCGCGTGGCATGGTTTTGCCCGCCACGTATTGGCTGACATGGCTTTTTCCGAGGCTGACCCCAGCGGTTTGCGCGGCACGCACGATATCGACCTGCTTGAAGCCTCGCCGCTCCATGGCCTCGCGCAACCGCTCAGCGAAAATTGAACTCGACATCGCACCTCCGAACCAAAGTTCAATCTGTTTTGAACACTGGTTCAAAGTGTAGCACTAGTTCAAGATATGATGTTCAATCCACTGTGAAACGCCGTCCTCGTCGTTCGCGGGGCAGATCTCGTCGGCCACCTGCAGCACTTTCGGATTGGCGTTCGCCACGGCCACTCCCCTGCCGGACGCGCGCATCATCGAGATATCGATCAGATCGTCGCCGAAACTCGCGGTGGCCTCCAGAGGTACGTCCATCCTCTCGCACAGCAGGCGCAGCGCATGCTCTTTGTTGGCCAGAGGGTGCATCAGCATCCACATCGTCCCCTCGGAGATGCTCACGTCGAAATCCGGCGGAATCAGCGAACGCAAGGTGGTCCACTGCTCTGGTTCGGGGAAGATGATGAGCTTGTCGGCCACGCCGTCGGGCACGTCAGTGAAATCGGTGAACCGCCAGGTCTGCGTCTTCCAGTACACGCTCACGTCGAAATTCGTGTAGCGTACGTCATCCATGACGATGCCGAGTTTGAGGTCGCCGCCCAATTCGTCGAGCAGGAACCGGCACACCTCGCAGGCCCGGCGCGAGGAGAAGCCGATTTTCATCAGATGCCCATCGCTATCGATGCGTCCGCTGGTGAGCAGATCGTAGTCGGATTCGCCGGGGCGAAAGTCGATGAGCGCACCGTTGAGATAGATATAGGCGTCCACCGGAAGCTTCCGCGCGTATTCGTATCCGGTGCTCACCGGCCGGGCCGTGGCGATGGCGAAGGTGTATCCCGCGTCATGGGCGCGGTTGATCACGTCCACCGTGCGTTGGGTGATGAACCGCTCCTCGAAGGTGGGTGCGGTATGCAGCAGGGTGCCGTCCAGATCGGCGACCAACAGGCGGGGTTTCTCGCTCATCTCATCTCCTCGTATGGGTCTCGTGCGCACGTGGCATGATGTCCGCGCGCCGGATACGCGCGGTATAGCCGGTGATTCTTGGGGACAAACGCAATCACCCCATGACCGTGTCGATCATGGGGTGATTGGCTATAGCGTCTCAGACGAGGTCGAACTTCGTCATCAGGCCGAGGGCGATGATGATCGCGACCCACAGCAGGGCGATGATCACGGTCCAACGGTTCAGGTTCTTCTCTGCCACGCCGGAGGTGCCGGCGTTCTGGGTCAGGCCGCCGCCAAACATGTCGGACAGGCCGCCGCCCTTGCCGCGATGCATAAGGATGAGCAGGGTCAGCAGGCAGCTGAGTACGACGACGATGATCTCCAGAGCGAGCTTAAGAGCGGTCACAGGTTACCTCCGATTCAGATGACACTGTTGGCCAGTATAGTCCAAGGCTTTGAAAATTACCGTATTCTCTATAAAAAACACCGTATTGGCGATAAACTAGCGCGCGGATTTGGCCGTAAGGCGCGCGATTTTCGCCAATTCGTCCACGTCGAGCGAGGCGCCGCCGATTAGGAAGCCGTCCACGTCGGGCTCGCCGATGAGCTGGGCGGCGTTGCCGGAGGTGACCGATCCGCCGTAGAGGATGCGCACGGCGTTGCCGACCTTCGCTCCGAACGAGCTGGTCATGTCGTCGCGGATGGCTTTGGCCGCCTCCTGCGCGGATTGCGGGGTCGCCACCATGCCGGTGCCGATCGCCCAGACGGGCTCGTAGGCGATGATGAGTTTGGCCGCCTCTTCGTCGCTCAAATCGCGGGTCACGTCGCGCACCTGGCTGACGGCGAAATCGAGTTCGATGCCTTGGCGGCGCTCCTCGAAGCTTTCGCCGACGCACAGGATCGGAATCATATCCGCGGCGAGCACGGCCCTGACCTGGTCGACGATATTCGCATCGTCCTCGGGATGGTATTTGCGGCGTTCGGAATGCCCGACGATCACATAGGAGCATCCCAGCCGCGTAAGCATATCGGCGGAGACGTCGCCGGTGAACGCGCCCTGCGTGGTCACCGAAACGGATTGCGCGCCGTAGGTGATATTGAGTTTTTCGGATTCGACCAGCACCTGCACGCTGCGTAGGGCGGTGAAGGCGGGGAACAGCGCCACTTCGCAACGCTTGTATTCGAACCGGGCGTCACGCAGCAGCCACGCGAGCTTCTGCACGAAGTACGTGGCTTCGAGATGGTCGAAATTCATTTTCCAATTGCCGGCCACCAGTGGGATGCGCGTGGACGCCATGGGTTCCTCCTTAAGATGCGGATGTTGTTCCGCACAAGTGAAAATGTCATCCGCGAACGGCGCGGGAACCAATCCGTTCCACGCCGTTCGCGGATGACATCATCGAATCGTTCAGGCAAGCACCGTCAGACCGGGCAGTTCCTTGCCCTCGAGGAACTCGAGGGAGGCGCCGCCACCGGTGGAGATGTGCGAGAAGCCATCCTCCGGGAAGCCGAGGTTGCGCACGGCGGAGGCAGAATCGCCGCCACCGACGATGGTGAACGCGCCGGCAGCGGTCGCGTCGACCAGGCCCTGGGCCACGGCGCGGGTGCCGTCGGCGAACTCGGCGATCTCGAACACGCCCATCGGGCCGTTCCACACGACGGTCTTGGAGTCGACGATCTTGTCGTGGAACAGCTTCTGGGAGTCGGGGCCGATGTCAAGACCCATCTTGTCGGCCGGGATGGCGTCAGCGGCCACGACCTCGGGGGCGACCGGGGTCTCGCCGGCCGGGAAGCCGGGGTTGACGACGATGTCGGTCGGGAGCACCAGCTCGACGCCGTTGGCCTCGGCGGTGGCGATGTAGCCCTTGACCTTGTCGATCTGGTCCTCTTCGAGCAGGGAGGTGCCGACCTCGAGACCCTTGGCCTTGAGGAAGGTGAACACCATGCCGCCGCCGATGACCAGACGGTCGGCCTTGTCGAGCAGGTTCTCGATCACGCCGAGCTTGTCGGAGACCTTGGAGCCACCGAGCACCACGGTGAGCGGACGCTCCGGGCTCACGGTGGCCTTGGACAGGGCGGTGACTTCCTTCTCGACCAGCAGGCCGGCGGCGGCCGGCAGATCGGCGGCCACATCGAAGTTGGAGCCCTGGGCGCGGTGGACCACGCCGAAGCCGTCGGAGACGAAGGCGTCGCCGAGGGCGGCGATCTTCTTGGCGTAGGCGGAACGCTCGGCGGCGTCCTTGCTGGTCTCCTCGGGGTTGTAACGCACGTTCTGCAGCAGCACCACATCGCCGTCGTTCATCGCGGCGACCTTGGCCTGGGCATCCTCGCCGTAGGTGTCGGCGGCCAGCGGAACCTCGATGCCGAGCAGCTCGCCGAGGCGGGCGGCCACGGGCGCCAGGCTCAGCTCGGGGACGGCCTGTCCCTTCGGACGGCCGAGGTGGGCCATCAGGATGACCTTCGCACCCTCGTCGCGCAGCGCCGTGATGGTGGGCAGGGCGGCCTTGATGCGGCCGTCGTCGGTGATGGTGGTGCCGTCCAGCGGGACGTTGAAATCCGCACGCACCAGCACGCGCTTGCCCTTGAGATCTCCAAGATCCTTGAGTGTCTTCATGAATATCCTTTCCTTGACCGCGATACGCGGGAAAGTGGCCGATTTTGCCACTTCACAGCATACAACACCTTCTGCCTTTTCACCGTGCGCGCTGGCGGGCATGTTCGCTCCCCGGGCAATGAAAAACCCGGTCGGGATGCCGACCGGGTTCACGGATGGAGCGGATGGGCGTTCAGCCCTTCATCGCACGCGACTTTTCGGTTTTCTCCGCGAGCTGCAGAAGGCGGCGGATACGGCCGGCGATGGCGTCCTTGGTGATCTGGGGGTCGGCGAGCTTGCCGAGCTCCTCAAGGCTCTTGTCCACATGTTCGATGCGCAGCTGGCCGGCCTGGCGCAGATTGTCGGGAATGTTGTCGCCGAGCACCTCGAAGGCGTGCTGCACCTTCTCGCTGGCCTCGGCCGCGGCCTTGGCGCTGCGACGCATATTCGCATCGTCGAAGTTGGCGAGCCTGTTGGCCTTGCCGCGCGCCTCGCCGTCGGAACGCTTGCCGGTCCACTCACGGGCCGAACGCGGGGCGCCCATCAGCTTGAGCATGCGTTCGATGGCGTCGGGATCCTTCAGCGTGACGCGCTCGGAGCTGCGCAGCTGGCGGTGCTTGGCCGAGATGCCGAGACGGCGCGCGGCGCCGCACAAGGCCATGGCGGCCTCCTCGGTCGGGCAGACGATTTCCATATAGCTGGCCTTGCCCGGGTCGGACAGCGAGCCGCGGGTCAGGAACGCGCCGCGCCAAGCCGCCTTGATCTGGGCGATGCTGCCGTTGACGATATCGGCGGGCAGTCCGTGCACGGGCTGCTTGCGGCGGTCCAGCAGACCGGTCTGCAAAGCCAGCGCGGCCACACCGCGGGTGACGAGCACCACGTACTGCTCGATGACGCCGTTGGGGGTCTGTCGGGTGATGTGGTTGACGTCCGCCTCATGGCCGTACACCGCCCTGATGGTGTCGCGCAGCCATTGCGCGGCGTCAGGGGAGGTGAAGGACGCTTGGATCACGTAGGTGTTCTGCACCGGGCGGAGGCCACCGCCGAAGCGGATCATGGCCGCAGCCTGCGCTTTGATGGCTGCCGGCGAATCGCCCTCCAGAGCGGTCAATTCGCTTTTCACGTCATCCAGAAGTGCCAAGGGGCACACCTCCTATGTTCCCGTTATTCCCAATGTTCCGTGCGGTCCCATTGGGTTTGCCGACGAAGTCACCGGCTTTCTGTGATACCTAACCTAGTGGACAACTTACCGCCTCTTATGGCCTTTTTGGAAACATTCTGTTCGCGATATGGTCATTGAGGCGGCGTGCGCCGTCACATATGATGCTTTGCCGACTCCCGCGCGGAAACCGTGACCGACAGACCTCGAGTGCGCAGTCTGCGCGCCAGTTCCTCGCTCATCGCGACCGAACGGTGCTGCCCTCCCGTGCAGCCGATGGCGATGGTGACGAAATGCTTGTCCTCCTGGGCGTAGCCTTCCAACGCCGTGGCGATGGCCTGTTCGTAGGAGTCAAGGAAGGCAGTGGCCCCGGGGCTGGACAGCACGTAGTCGCTCACGGGTTTGTCCATGCCGGTCAGCTCGCGCAGATTCGGCACCCAGAACGGATTCGGCAGGAAGCGCACATCCGCCACGAAATCGGCGTCGGTGGGGGTTCCGTATTTGAAACCGAAACTGAAGATGTGCACGCTCACCGTGGATGGTCCCGACCCGAGCATCGCCTCGTAGAGTTTGGTGGACAGCTGGTGGATGCTCAACAGCGAGGTGTCGATCATCATGTCGGCGCGCTCCTTGAGGTTGGCGAGCAACTCGCGTTCCTCTGCGATGCCGTCGATCAGACGGTTGCCCTGCTGGAGCGGATGCGGACGGCGTACCGACTCGTAGCGTTTAATCAGCACCTCGTCGCTGGCGTCAAGAAAGAGGATGCGCGTTTTGACGCCCAGATCGTCCAAATGGCTGAACACCTCGGCCAGATCGTCGAAATAGGCGCGCGAACGCACGTCGATCACCGCGGCGAGTTTGTGCACGCCGCCGTCATGCGTGCCCGAGGTGGTCATCATATCGACCAGCGGGATCAGCAGTTTGGGCGGCATATTGTCGACCACGTACCAGCCCATGTCCTCGATGCTGTCCGCGGCGCGCGAGCGTCCGGCGCCGCTCATGCCGGTGATGAGCAGCACCTCGAACTCGTTGGCGGGCTCCGGCGTGGAGTCTTGCGCGGCAACGTTCCGAATCGTCATAATGCCTCCTCAAGGGCCTGTCTCATGGCGATCTCCAACTGGTCGTCGTCCGTGGTGATGTCCTGCAATCGTTCGTCGGCGTCGCTGGGCGGATCCCCGTCCCAGATACCGGTCATCAGCAGCACTTGGATCAGCGCCTGGTACAGCAGCATCTCCTCGCCGCCGATGGCGACTCCCCCGCGTTCGCGCCATGCGGTCATGAGTTTGGTCGGACGCGGGTCGTAGACCACATCGAGCAGACGCGAGGCGGACTGCGTCGCGGCATGCGATTGAGTCAGCGCTTCGGCCAGCGGGTCAGCGGCATGGCCGGGAATGGTGTTGACGACGACATCCGCCTGGGCGAGCGCATGCAACACCGCTTCGGTGTCGGCCATGGCGATGGCGCGCAGAGCGTTGCCATGGCGCAGGAATTTCTCGGCCAGCGGACGCAGAGACGGGTTTTTGTCCGGATTGCGGGCGATGACGGTGATTCGGCCGATTTCGGGCATCATCGTGCACGCGGCCACCGCGGAGGACGCGGTGTTGCCGTTGCCGATCACCACCGCATGGCCCTGCCCGGTGCTTGCGGAGACGATGCCGTGCGCGCGCGAGGCGTGGTCGAAGGCGAGTTGGATACCGACCACATCGGTGTTGTACAGCTTGACTTTCGGGGTGCCATGAGGCGCGTCTGCGGGGGTCTCGCTCCAGTCGAACACCGCGGTGTTGGCCACGCCGAGTTCGCGCGCCCACAGATTGGAGGGCGTGCCATACGGTTGGATGGTCTGCTTCAGCGGCATCGTCAGACTGAGTCCGTGCCATGTCGGGTCGAGCGTGGCGAGGAAACCGTCGAGATCGCTCTCCCCCACCTCGTGCTTGGTGTATTCCCAATCGTCGAGTCCGAGCGCGCGGTAGGCGGCGTTGTGCAGCACCGGCGACAGCGAATGCGCGATCGGCTTGCCCAGCACGGCGCAACGATGGTTGGTCGTCGTCATAACCCCTCCTGTCATCACTCCCCCTATGCTACCGCCAACCGGTCGACGCTGGGAAACAATGTGGTAAACAACGTGGTATTCGCAGGAACCGTACAACGCTTTAACCACCGGCTTCGGCGCGATGGCGCAATAATGCGGTTTTCGCGACGCCCGCCGGGCCGGGTGGTTAAATCGTTGTTGCTCACTGGTCGTGAAGCGCGTCGTAGATGGTCCGCGCCTTCTTCTCGCCGATGCCGGGCACCTCGGTGAGCTGCTCGACGCTCGCCTCACGCATGGTCCGAACGGACCCGAAATGCTTGAGCAGGTTTTTCTGATGCTTCTCTCCGATGCCGGGAATCTCGTCGAGCGCGCTGCGCAACGCGCCTTTGCGGCGCGCCTGACGATGGTAGGTGATGGCGAAACGGTGCGATTCGTCGCGCACGCGCTGCAATAAATACATGCCTTGCGACTGGCGTTTGAGAATGATCGGATACTCGTCGTCCGGCACCCACACCTCCTCGAGACGCTTGGCCAAACCGCACAGCGCCACATCCGTGACGCCGCAATCCTCCAGAGCCTTGGCCGCGGCCTGCACCTGCGGATAGCCGCCGTCGACGACCACCAGATTCGGCTTGTAGGCGAAGCGGTGACGTTCGGTGTTCTGCTGGACCACAGCCTCGCCCGTGATCGGCTCAGCTTGCCGTTCCGCCTCCATGCTTTCGCCGGAATCTCCGGCGATATTGCCGTGGCGGAATCGTCGGGTCAGCGTCTCGTACAGGGCGCTCAGATCGTCCAACGCGCCCCGCCCGTCGTTGCCGCGGATCGCGAAACGACGGTATTCGGACTTTTTCGGCATCGCATCCTCGAACACCACCATCGAGGCCACCTGGAACGCGCCGCCCACCGTATTGGAGATGTCGTAGCATTCGATGCGCAGCGGCGCTTCGGTCAATCCCAAGGCCTTGGCCACATCGTTCATGGCCTGCGTGCGCGCGCCCATATCCGATATGCGGCTCATCTTGCTGCGCTGCAACGCCTGCTTGGCGTTCTCGCCCGCGCGGTCCATCAGGGCGCGCTTGTCACCGCGTTCGGCCACGCGGATCGTCACCGCGCCCCCGCGCAATCCCGTCAGCCATTGTTCGAGCTCCTCGCGCCGGGCGGGTTCCACGGGCACGATCACCTCACGGGGCACGGGCGCGATGGGTGCCAGCAGATCGTCCCGGCCCGTCTGTTCTTGTCGGGCGTTGCGTGTTCTGGTGGCCTGCGCACGGTCCTTCGCGTCCATGGCGGTGAGCTGCTGCGTGACCCCGAGCGCGTCGCGACTGGTGGCGATAACCGTGGACGAGGCGGAATCGTCCGCGTCCGGCATGCCGTCCGTGGAGGGCGGCTGGGCAAGATCGGCGGCGGTACCGGTGGCCTCCGCATACACCTGCAGGATGAGATCGGCCATCAGCTCGGCGTCAGCGACATCCTCCACACGCTCCACGCTCCAATTGCGTTCGCCGCGGATCGTGCCGGACCGCACGAAAAACGCGTGCACGGACGCTTCCAACTCGTCGGAATCCATACCGAACACGTCGGCGTCCACCTGACTATCGAGCACCACCGCATTCTGCTCCACCACGGTTTGCAGCATCTGGATCTCATCGCGGATGCGCGCCGCCTTCTCGAACTCCAATTCGGCGCTGGCGGCCTTCATATCGCGGGTGAGCTGCGCGATATACGACTTGCCGAGCCGACCGGTCATCACGCCGACCAGACGTTCGCACTGGCGGCGGTGCTCCTGCGGCGCGATACGCCCCACGCAAGGCGCCGAGCATTTGCCGATCGAGGCGAGCAGACACGGACGGCCCGTCAGCTGCGCCTTATGGAACACATTCGTCGAACAGGTGCGCACAGGGAAGGTCTTCAGCAGCTTATCCAACCCGTGCCGTAGATCCCATACCTTCGCATACGGTCCGAAATACCGGGTGTCGCGGCGTTTGCGGCTGCGCGTCACCCACACGCGCGGAATCTCCTCGCCCACGCTGACCGCCAGATACGGGTAGGTCTTGTCGTCTCGGAACTGCACGTTGAACCGCGGATCGAACTCCTTGATCCACGTGTACTCCAAGGTGAGCGACTCCAATTCGGTGCCGACCACCGTCCATTCGAGAGAGCGGGCGGTGAGCACCATGGTCTGCGTGCGGGGATGCAGCAGATACAGGGGCTGGAAATAGTTCGACAGGCGATTGCGCAGATTCTTCGCCTTGCCCACGTAGATCACACGGCCCTCGCCGTCACGCCACTTGTAGACGCCCGGTTTGGCGGGAATATCAGAGGTTTTCGGGCGGAACAGATCGCGGGTGTCCCCCAACAATGGCGCGCCGTTCGCGTTCACTTCGGCCTGAGGATCGCCGCCTGTGAGGCCGTGGTCGGATTCGTCCCGGAATTCCGACGTCTCGCTGGCCTCCGCCGCGTCGCTATGCAATGCCTGGGCCGTCTTTCTCCACGTTTCGGGACCATGTCGTTCAATCATTCCGGAATCCATGAAGCCTATGCTAGCGCCTGCCATGCGCGCCTTGAGATGGCGGATGGCCGACCGCGGCGAATCCCGCCTCGACGAGCGGTCTCGATGACCGGCCTTGTTGACCGGTCTTGCGGCCGTCGGAGAGATGCTAGAGTATGCATGTTCCACATCATGACGTCGCAAACGCAAAGGAGCCGTATATGAGCGCGATCGATACCACATGCGTGCAGGGAGGCTATCAGCCGGGCAACGGAGAATCCCGCACTCCCCCGATCATCCAGGCCACGACCTTCAAATACACGTCCAGCGAACAGATGAGCCGCCTGTTCGACCTGTCTGAATCCGGCTATTTCTACACGCGCCTGCAGAACCCTACCAACGACACCATCGCCGCGAAGATCTGCGAACTCGAAGGCGGAGCGGCCGCGATGCTCACCAGCTCCGGCCAGGCCGCGAACTTCTTCGCCCTGTTCAACATCTGCAACAACGGCGACCACATCGTCGCCTCCTCCGCGATCTACGGCGGCACCTTCAACCTCATCAACGTGACCATGCGCAAAATGGGCATCGACTGCACCTTCGTCAGCCCCGACTGCACGCCGGAAGAGCTTGAGGCCGCGTTCCAGCCGAACACCAAGGCCGTGTTCGGCGAATCGATCGCCAACCCCGCGCTTATCGTGCTCGACTTCGAAAAGTTCGCCGACGCCGCCCACCGCCACGGCGTGCCGTTCATCGTCGACAACACCTTCCCCACGCCGATCAACTGCCGTCCGTTCGAGTTCGGCGTCGACATCGTCACCCACGCCACCACCAAGTACATGGATGGCCACGGATCCTGCGTGGGCGGCGCGATCGTCGACTCCGGCAACTTCGACTGGATGGCCCACGCCGACAAGTTCCCGGGACTCACCACCCCCGACGACTCCTACCACGGCGTGACCTACGCGAAGGACTTCGGCCCGGCCGCCTACATCACCAAGGCCACCGCCCAACTCATGCGCGACTTCGGCTCCACGCCCGCGCCCGTCAACTCGTGGATTATGGGCATGCATTTGGAATCGCTCGCCCTGCGTATGGCCCGCCATTGCGAGAACGCGCAGAAAGTGGCGGAATTCCTCGCCGCCGACCCGCGCGTCAGCTGGGTGAACTTCCCCGGCCTGCCCGGCGACAAGTACCACGCGCTCGCCGAGAAGTACATGCCGAACGGCACCTGCGGCGTCATCTCCTTCGGTGTGCCCGGCGGCCGCGAGAAGGTCTCCGCCTTCCTCGACGGACTGAAGATGGTGTCGATCGCCACGCATGTGGCCGACGCGCGCAGCTGCACCCTCTACCCGGCGGGCACCACGCATCGCCAGCTGAGCGAGGAGCAGCTTGAGGAGGCCGGCGTCGGCATCGACCTCGTGCGACTGAGCTGCGGCATCGAAAACGCCGACGACATCATCGCCGACCTCGACCAGGCCCTCTCCGCCATCCAGTAGCGGAGCTTGGCGTTCTGAGACGAACAAATAATCGCATATAACGAAAAGGCCTCATCCAGCGGGTGAGGCCTTCTTCGTTATGCTTGCGAATACGTCAGCCGAGCATGGGCTTGAGGAAGCGGCCGGTCCAGGATTCGGGGCAGTCGGCGACCTGTTCGGGCGTGCCTTCGGTGACGATGGTGCCGCCGCCGTCGCCTCCCTCGGGGCCGAGGTCGATCAGCCAGTCGGCGGTTTTGATCACGTCGAGGTTGTGCTCGATCACGATCACCGTATTGCCCTTGTCGGTCAGTCCGTCCAACACTTTCAGGAGTTTCCGCACATCCTCGAAATGCAGGCCGGTGGTCGGCTCGTCGAGGATGTACACGGTTTTGCCGTCGGAACGCTTCTGCAATTCGGTGGCGAGCTTGACGCGCTGCGATTCGCCGCCCGAAAGCGTCGGCGCGGGCTGTCCGAGCCGGATATATCCGAGTCCGACGTCCACCAACGTGTCCAGATACCGTGCGATCGACGGATACGCCTTGAAGAATCCCGCCGCCTCCTCGATGGGCATATCGAGGATGTCGGAGACGGATTTGCCGTTATAGGTGACCTCCAGCGTCTCGCGGTTGTATCGCTTGCCGTGGCAGGTCTCGCACTCCACATACACGTCCGGCAGGAAGTTCATCTCGATTTTCAGCGTGCCGTCGCCATGGCAGGCCTCGCAACGGCCGCCCTTGACGTTGAAGCTGAAACGGCCCGGCCCGTAGCCGCGCACCTGCGCTTCGGGCGTTTTGGCGAACAGCGTGCGGATCTTGTCCCACACGCCCGTGTAGGTGGCGGGATTGGAGCGCGGCGTGCGACCAATCGGATTCTGGTCCACATGGATCACCTTGCGCACCTGGTCGACGCCTTCGACGCGCGTGTGCTTGCCCGGCACGATGCGCGCGCCGTTGAGCTTGTCCGCCAACACCGGATACAGGATCGAATTCACCAACGTGGATTTGCCCGAGCCCGAGACTCCGGTGACCACGGTCATCACGCCGAGCGGGAAGCTCACGGTAAGATCCTTCAGATTGTTCTCACGCGCCCCCACCACTTTCAGCGTCTTGGTTTTGCGCACTTTGCGGCGGTGTTCGGGCACGGCGATCTCGCGACGGCCGGCGACGTAGTCGCCGGTGATCGAACGTGTCGACTCAATCAGATGCGCGGCCGGGCCGGAGTAGATGACCTCGCCGCCGTGCTCGCCTGCGCCGGGGCCGATATCCACCAGCCAGTCGGCCTCCTTGATGGTCTCCTCGTCGTGTTCGACGACGATCAGCGTGTTGCCGAGGTCGCGCAGGTGGTGCAGTGTTTCGATCAACCGTTCGTTATCGCGCTGGTGCAGACCGATGGATGGCTCGTCGAGCACGTACATCACACCGACCAAACCGGAGCCAATCTGCGTGGCCAAGCGGATGCGCTGCGCCTCGCCGCCCGACAATGTGGCGGCCGCGCGCGACAGGGTCAGATAGTCGAGGCCGACGTCGTTGAGGAAGCCCAAACGCGCCTTGATTTCCTTCAGCACCTCCCCCGCGATCTGCGCGGCCGCGCCCTCAAGCTTGAGTCCGTTCACCCATTCCAGCTCGCGCACCACAGGCATGTCGCACACGTCGAAAATCGACTTGCCATTCACTGTGACGGCCAACACCTCGGGTTTCAGCCTTCGGCCTTGGCATTCCTGGCATGGCACCTCGCGCATATACGACTCGTAGTATTGCTTCATCGCGTCGGAATCGGTTTCGTCGTGCCGGCGCATCAGTGTGCGCACCACGCCCTCGAATCCGGTGGAATACTCACGAAGACGACCCCAACGGTTGCGGTAGGAGACCTTCACTTTGAAATCGCGGCCGTACAGCACCGCCTGCCGCGCCTCCTCGGGCAGATCCTTCCACGGCGTGTGTGTGGAGAAGCCCATCTCGTCGGCGAGGCCTTCAAGCACGTGACTGTAGTACTGCGAGGTGGTTTTCGTGCTCGACCAGGGTTCGATCACGCCATCGGCCAATGATTTCTCCGGATCGGCGATGATGAGCTCCGGGTCGATCTCCAGTTTGAAGCCCAGACCGGTGCATACCGGGCATGCGCCGTAGGGTGCGTTGAAGGAGAAGGTGCGCGGCTCGATCTCGTCGAGTTCCAGCTGGTGCCCGTTCGGGCAACTGCGATGTTCGGAGAACGGCTGGCGGCGTTCGGGCGAATCCTCCGCCTCGTCCACGAAGTCGGCGACGATCACGCCGTTGGCCAAGCGCAGCGCAGTCTCCACCGAATCGGTCAGACGCTGGCGGATGCCGTCCTTGACGACCAGTCGGTCGACCACCACTTCGATGGTATGCTTCTTCTGCTTGGCGAGCTCGATCTCGTCGGACAGCTGGCGCATCTCGCCGTCGATAAGCGCGCGGGCGTAACCATCGGAACGCAGCAGGTCGAGCAGCTCCACGAACTCGCCCTTACGTCCCTTGGCCACCGGCGCGAGAATCTGGAACCGCGTGCGTTCCGGCCTGCCGAGCAGGGTGTCGACGATCTGCTGCGGGGTCTGCGCGGTGACCAACTCGCCGCATTCGGGGCAATGCGGCACGCCCGTGCGGGCGAACAGCAGACGTAGATAGTCGTACACCTCGGTGATGGTGCCGACGGTCGAACGAGGATTGCGATTCGTGGTCTTCTGGTCGATGGAGACGGCCGGCGACAGGCCTTCGATGAAGTCCACATCCGGCTTGTCCATCTGGCCGAGGAACTGGCGGGCGTACGCGGACAGCGATTCGACGTAGCGGCGCTGGCCCTCGGCGAACAAGGTGTCGAAGGCCAGCGAGGATTTGCCTGAGCCGGACAGGCCGGTGAACACGACCATGCGGTTGCGCGGCACCGCGAGGTCCACATTCTTGAGATTGTGCTCGCGGGCGCCCTGGATCACGACTTTGAGATCGTTGGGGATATGCGAGATGTCGGCGACCAGCGAGCGCCCGTCGTTTCTTTCGGTCAGGGGCGCTTTGGCGAGCTCCTTGGCGAGGAACGAGTCGCTGTCGAGCACGCGTTCCGCCGTCGCCGCCAAATCCGTGTTGTTGATGGTTCGAGTATCGCCGCTCGCACCCGTGTGCGTTGTCGCCTGAGCTGCCACGTCATCCTCCGCTCGTCAAATAACCGACTTACAGGATACCTCACACCATCCCATCAATCGAACACCTGTTCGAGCGTGTTGTCGGGTGTGCTTCTCGTTTGGGTACTATGGGACGCATTGCGTCGCTCGTTCAAGGAGGCTGGCATGCGACTTCGCTGCGTGCAGAACATCGAGACCGACCATGCCGAGGGAGAGCGACTGTACGTCATGTTCCATGGGTATGGCAACGACGAGCGCGAGATGATCCGCATCCTTGACGCGATCTACGCCGACTCGAATCGCACGCCCAGCTACCTTTCGTTCCGCGCCACCTATCCAAGGCCGTATATGGGCGGCAACTACTGGTATCCGGACGGGTGCGGTGTGGCGGAACGGAGAAAGGAATGCTCCCTTGTGGGCGATGCGGTCATCTCCATGCTCGACTCGCCCTTGTATCGCGGCATGCGCAAAACCCTCGTCGGATTCTCGCAAGGTGGACACCTCTCCTACCGTCTCACGGTGGAGCATCCGGATGTGTTCGATGAGGCCATTCTGCTCAGTCCGTCGTTCAAAGGCGAAGAGTCGACGGCATTGGATGCGCCGCGCACACGATACGTGCTGGCCTACGGTGGACTTGACCGCACAATACCCATTGAGGATCAGCAAGCGGCGCGTGAGAAACTCTCCGCCACCCACGGTTTCGTAGACCTGAACTACCCCGATATGGGCCACGCCATATGCGATCAGGAAATCGCCGACCTACGCAAGCTGTTGGGTGCCTCCGCCGCGGCAAGATCGTGATGCTCACTCGCCCAGCCTGTTCGCTATGATGGACGGTTGGACTTTTCACGCGAACCACGAATGACGAGAAAGCGGTTATCAGCATGGCTATCGAGGCACAGGGCCTGGAGATTCAGATCGGCGCTCGTACGCTGTTGAACCCGACGGACTTCCACGTCTCCAAAGGCGACAAAATCGGTCTGGTCGGACGCAACGGCGCAGGCAAAACAACCCTGACCCGAGTCATCACCGGCGATATGCTGCCCACCGCCGGCAAGGTGCGCATCTCCGGCAAGCTCGGCTATCTGCCGCAGGACACGCATGCCGCCGACCCCGAGCAAACCGCGCTCGACCGCATGATGAGCGCGCGCGACATCGCCTCCATCATCAACCGCATCCGCAAGGCCGAAAAAGAAATGACCGACCCGGATCCGGACGTGATGACCCGCGCCATGAACCGCTACGACACGGCCATGCAGGACTTCGACAAAGCCGGCGGATACGCGGCCCAATCCGAAGCGACCGCCATGGCCGCCTCGCTGGGCCTGCCCCAAGACGTCATGTCCCAGCCGCTCGGCACGCTCTCCGGCGGCCAGCGCCGACGCATCGAACTGGCGCGCATCCTCTTCTCCGACGCGGACACCCTTATCCTCGACGAGCCCACCAACCATTTGGACGCCGACTCCATCGAATGGCTGCGCGGATACCTCAAGAAATACGAGGGCGGATTCCTTGTCATCTCCCACTCCACCGAACTGCTTGACGAAGTGGTGAACAAAGTGTGGCATCTCGACGCGCAGCGCGGCATGATCGACATGTATTCGCTCGGCTGGAAGGCGTACCTGCACCAGCGTGTCGTCGACGAGGAGCGCCGCCGCCGCGAGCGCGAGGTCGCCGAGAAGAAGGCCGAACGTCTGATGAAGCAGGGCATCCGCCTGCACGCGAAGGCCACCAAAGCCGTGGCCGCGCAGAACATGATGCGGCGTGCCGAAAAGCTGCTGAGCGAAACCTCGGAGGCGCAGAAGGCCGAGAAAGTGGCCGACATCCGCTTCCCCGAACCCGCGCCCTGCGGCCGCACGCCCATCATGGCGAAGGACATCTCCAAAGCGTACGGATCCAACATCGTGTTCGCCGGCGTGAACCTCGCCATCGACAAGGGCTCGCGCGTGGTGATCCTCGGATACAACGGCGCGGGCAAAACCACCACACTGCGGTTGCTCGCCCATCTGGAGGATCCCGACACCGGGTCCGTCGACTACGGGCATGGCTGCAAAATCGGTTATTTCGCGCAGGAGCACGACACGCTCGACATGGACGCGACCGTATTGGAGAACCTCACCCACGTGGCGCCCGAACTTGACGATACGCACGCGCGTTCCATCCTCGGCTCGTTCCTCTTCTCGGGCGACGATGCGATGAAACCCGCGAACGTGCTTTCCGGCGGCGAGAAGACGCGACTCGCGCTGGCCACGCTGGTCACCTCGCGCGCGAACGTGCTGCTGCTCGACGAGCCGACTAACAACCTCGATCCCGCCTCGCGCGAGGAGATTCTGAAGGCCATCGCCAAATACGAGGGCGCGATCGTGCTCGTCACCCACGACGAGGGCGCGGTGCAGGCTTTGAATCCCGAGCGTGTGCTGCTTATGCCTGACGGGGATGAGGATCTGTGGAACGATTCTTATCTGGAACTCGTCGCCGAGGAGTAGACGGGATTGTCTGGGATTCCTCGACTTCGCTCGGAATGACGATGTGCGGGAATGCTCGGGATGACGATGTGTAGGGCGCTCGGAATGACGACGTGTGCCCGGCGCACGGGCCGACTTGCGGCAAGCGTCCGTGCGACCCTTTGAGAGGTTTCAAACGAACATGAAATGGCGACATTCCTTGGAATGCCGCCATTTTGGTATGCGAGGCGATGTGACTTTCATGTGAGGAAAGGTCGCACGGCACTCACTGTGTTTGGGCTTCGTGCGAAGTCGTCCCTGAATAAATAAAGAACGTCGGCGGTTCGCTGCCGTAACAGTCGCCCGGCTTGGTCTCCAACGGCAGCGCTCCCCTGCGCTCCAGCCCGCGATGCTCATAGAACGTGTAATCGCAGGTCGTGTCCGTGTACAGGAAGTACTCGTCGATGCCGTTCGCGGCGAAATACTCCATCACAGCGCCGAACATCCGCTTGCCCAAGCCATGACCCCGCGCGGCCGGTGCCAGCACGAACAGCACCACCTCCGCATCGAACGGTCCGGCGTCGCGCAACAGTTGGTTGTCCACGCGGGCGATGCGCATGAACTCGTCAAGACCGCGACGCCCGGCCTCATCGGCCAGCAGCGTCAGTGCGGAGCGAGCCATACGCGCGGTATGGCGCAATTCGCTGGCTTTCGAGGTGTGCGCGGCGATACTGGCGAGAATGAAACCCACGATCTCGCCATCCAATTCCGCCACCCTCGCGAAGGTGGCACGCGCCAGACAATGCTCCACATCGACATGCGACAGCGCGTTCCCGACTTCAGGCGTGTATTCCGCATACCACATGTCGGTGGTGAGCTGTTCGATTTGCGACAGATCGCTGCGGCGCATGGCACGAATAATAGGTGTCGATTCAGTCATACCCTCCATCCTGACGGGCGGCTTCGACCTTTGCCCGCGAACCTCGGTTTTCCCCTGATTTTCCCCTGAAAATCCCCGTAGCGACCACTGAACTCGCGTACGGAGAACTCCGCGGCTTGTCACAATGGCCATATCAAGGCTTGGCGGAACGATTCGAAGGAGAAGCGGCATGGCGGCGGTAACCGCGCGCTGGGCAGATTGGGCGAGCGCGCATCGTTTGGGATATTGGGCGGGGCATGCGTTGGCGTTCGAAGTCCTGTATCGGCTGGCGGTGACGTTGGTGCTCACGCCGCCGTGCAATCTGATCGTCAACTGGTACGCCGACGCGAGTCTCGTCTCCCCGATGATGGACGATCTCGGCATCCTGCAGGCGTTTCTGACGATTCCGGGCATCATGCTGCTCGGTGCTCTCGCGGCGATCGCGTTGGTCGCCGGCGTGTTCGAAATCACGGTGATGCTCACCTTCGCGCGATGCCTGATGGAAAACTCCCGCCGCGACGCACCCTTCGTGTATCGCTATTCGCTTGCGCGGCTGGGAAACCTGCGCCACCCCTCGTCACTGCTTGCCCTGCCGTACTATGTGTTCCTCATCCCGCTCATCCATATCGGCTATTCATCATCGCTGCTACCCACTTTGGAGATTCCGCGGTACACCATCGACGAAATCGCCGCGACACTGCCCGGACGGATCGCAGGCGTGACGGCCGTATGTGCGGCGGCGCTCGCATATGTCGCTCTGATATTCGCGCCGGTATTGATGTCGTGTGAGGAGACCAGCTTCGCCAAAGCCTGCCGCGACAGTGTGGGGCGATGGAGGGCGTTGTCTATGGGAGGACGGCTACGAATCATCGGAGCATTGCTCGCCATTACGCTGGGAGAGATGGCCTCACGTCTGGTGTGGGCGACGCCATCGGTGAGTGTGCGGGATTTTAACGTGTATCTGCTGCGGTACGTGGCCAGGTCGTCGTATTTTCGCGAACAACTGGCGGCCACCACCATACGGTGGCTGGTGGCCTCGGCGATGGCGTTCGCATTCGGATGTCTGCTGGTATCCATGATTCGGCATACGTCTGCCGGCGTTGCGCTGTGGAGTGAAAATGCAGCCGATGCCATATCGTCTCCGCACTGGTTCAGGGGATGGGCAATTATGGCGGATTCCGGAACAGCCCATGTAGGCAGGAGCAAACGGTGGCGCGTCATCATCTCAATAATTGCGATTGCCTCGTTAACGGTTCCCGTCGTGGTGTATCTGCAGCAGGAGCCGCTGGCGCACGAGCCGCTGGCCATCGCCCACCGTGGGGATTCCTCGGCTCCGGAGAACTCCTTGGCCGGCATCCAAGCCGCGGGAGCGCGTGGCGCGGACTATGTCGAAATCGACGTGCGGCTCACCAGTGACGGGCATGTCGTGGTCCTGCATGACAAGACGACCCGACGCTTGGCGAAAGACGGCGAGAGTCTCGCCGTCGCCGAACATATGCTGCAACAATTGCAGGCGGTGCGCCTCACCTCGCGCGGCGAGGATTTCCACATGCCGACGCTCGACCAGGCCATCATCACAGCGCAGAACATGACCGACGGTCCGGGACTGCTGATCGAACTGAAAACCGCCGGCGGGCAGGACCAAGCCGAACGATTGGCTGACGCGGTGATCGAGACGGTCGAACGGCACCGTTTCACGGACCGCGCGATGTTCATGTCGACGAATGTGAACGCCGTGGATCGGCTGCAGCAGCAACGGCCGCGCTGGTGGGTGGGATACTGCGTCTTCGGAGCGTTGGGTAACCTCAACTGGCAGATGGATGTGGACTTCGTGGCGTTGAAGGAAAGCCAACTCAATACGATGTTCCTCGAAAACGCGCGCGATCTGCATATTCCGGTCTACGTGTGGACGGTGAACGATGCCGACACCATGCGTCACGACCTGCGTCTGGGAGTCAGCGGCGTCATCGCGGACCATGCGTCCATAATCCGCACCGTCATCGACGAAAGCCGAGAAACCGACGGCAGTCCCCGCAATCAGTCCTCCGACATAAACGACGATGAAACATTATGGTGGCTTTACGACGAAATCGTCCCCCACCCTCGTTCTTCTGAGGAGACCAACTCAAGGTAACAGCCGCCGAACGACGAGGTGCGCCTATAGTTAGTAAATGAAAGACAACGGGCATGCCGAATCACGGTGGTCTGTCATTTCAGATTGGCGAAGAGCTCCGGCTCGTATCTGTGCATATCGTCCACAAGATAGTGCGCATCAAGCTGTTCGATGCCGTACCTTCCTTCGGCGATGTCCGTGCAGAGTCTGCTGGAGAAATACAGGTTCATGGATTGCGCAGGAGATAAGCCGTAGGCATCGGATATCAGCCCTATGATGTCGGCTTCAAGATGCTCTTTACGCAGGGCTTCCAACTCTTTCATAGTTTGTTCTGTGACGATCATGGCTTTACCTCATAGGTTTCAAGATATCGCAGGGAGTCCAAAGCGTGCTGAGTCAAAAAACAGTATTGGTCATTGCGTTCGTAAAATGTGAGCGCCTGCAGCGTGGTTGTCATATCCCACAGTCCTCGCATGTACATGTCGATCGCCGCGTAGACCTTGTCATCGGCGACGCCTCCGACTACGAGGTCGATCGCGGGGTCAGGGAATCCGCCTCTCCGGCAGCCGCACACAAAGTCAACCCAGTCCGCGTCGTTCTCGTCAAAACGCAGCAGATTGAGCGAAGGATTTTCATCAAAGTCGTATACGTTCACCAACGCGCTGCTTGTCGAACGCAAGGAACGACGTAACGCCCATCGCTCCGCTTGGGACTGATAACTGGTGACATAAAAACCTCTGCCGAAGTCCAAGTTATTCCTTGAATGAGCGAGGTCGGGGTTGGCGATGACTAAATCGGAACCATGATAAAGTCTCATACCAGCACCCCGCGGTCACGTACGTAATCGGTCACGTCATTAATGAGATATTCGCTCCCTAAAGTATGCAGCATGTCGTATCCGGGAATAAGATATCCGTCGAGCGCGTCGGCCTTATCCAAGATGCGGTAGGTTTCGGGAACGCTTTTATTCCATCGTTCGGCAAGCCGATACAACATGAATATGGAAAAATCAATCTGTCGATGCTCCAATTCCGTCATAAGACGCCTCCCTACTGATTGGCTTACCATTGTACCTGTTGGCATCACGCATATTGATTTTGTGGGATTCGAAGTTGTTGTAGCGTGTATCACCCGCGCGCCAGTGGCTGAAGATGCTTGGTTGATGGCTATCCATCGGTGTGCAGAACCAACTTCTGACGACAATCTGCGTTACGGGTAGTGCTTATGTCGTCTTGCGGAGATCGATCTGCGTTACGGGTAGTGTCAGTTTAGGGATTCGGCGTCTATAAGCCGCGGAATATCAACGAACATACAAGCCGGTACGACATACGGGCACTACCCGTAACGCAGATCGATCTCCGCAAAGTCCCAAATCCACTACCCGTAACGCAGATTGCTTGATTGGAAAGCCGAGGAAACTCTTAGAGCACTCGTTTCATATCATCTTTGATGGCATCGTAGAAGCGGCGGCCCGAAGGAGAATGTTCGGCGTTAAACAGCAGTGTGCGCAACGAGAGCAGTGAGACCTTCTTGCCTAGCTCACGTTCCAAACTGTCTTTTAGGGAAAGGACAGTGCCGGCCGTGGCTTTTTTCCCGGGATAGAGGCGATAGATGAGATCCACGTCGGAATCGGTGCCGTTGCTTCCCCGCGAAACCGAACCGTAGACGTACATCTCTCCGACGTCATATGCGCGCGCGACGGGCTCTGCGGCCTTGCGCACGTCATCAACGGTCAGAACATCACTCATAGACCCAATCATACCGTTTGCGGCAAGGTAAGTCCGTTTGTTGTCGCTGGAGTCGAGGAATCGCCTTCAATGAGATTCCTCGACTCCGCTACGCTGCGCTCAGAATGACAGAAAAGAAGCGGCACTGCGTTCAGAATGACGGAAAGGAATGGCGCTGCGCTCGGGATGACGAAGCGCTACTCCTTGGTGGCGGCGTCCACGCAACTCAGCGCGTTGAGGGTACGCGGATAGCCGACGTAGGGCATGATCTGCGAAATGACGGCGATCATGAACTCCTTGGAGTTGCCCACGTGGATATTGCCCCGCACATGGCTGGTGAGCTGCGGTTCGCAGCCACCCTGCGCGGCGAGGAAACACGCGGTGATCATCTCGCGCTCGCGGTCGTCGAGCCCGCCGCGCGTGTAGTAGTCGCCGAAACAGTTGTCGACGAGCCACTGGCGGATATGCATCGTCTCGGCCGGCTCGGTATGCGCGAAGCCGCGCATATGCTCGCCGAACAGTCGAATCTGCGCCGTCTCGCCGGCCGACTCACGGGTGTCGGGTGTGACCGTGCCCTGCGGCTCCAACGGGGTCGCGATGCCGCGCTCATGCAGCGCCTCGTTCGCGGCCTTGAGGAAGGGCAGCGCGCGGCCGAATCCCAGATATGCGGTGCCTTGGTAGACGATCTCCTTGAGCTGCACCGGCGTAAGTCCGGCGTCCAGTCCGACCGGAACCATCATCGCGAACGCGTCCACGCCCTGGCAGCCCATCAGCGCGGCCAGAATCGCCATCGAACGGCGGGCGTCGGTCAGATCGGGATGGTTCGCGCCTGCCGCTTCGACCACCTCGCCATAGGCGAAGTTCGAGAACAGTTCGATGAATTCGGGATCGCTCTGCTCCAGCGTCTGCCGTCCGTCGGAAAAGAATCCGCTGTTCTTCTTACCAAACATCATCAGACCTCGCTCACGCGCAGGAGGGACTTGATGGTGCGGCGCTCGTCCATGGCGGCGTAGGCCTCCTGGATCTGGTCGAGCGTGAACTCGGCGGTGAACACGCGGCCGGGGTGGATCTCGCCCTTGAGCACCATGTCAAGCAGATGGTCGACTTCGGTATCGTAGGTGCGCACCGGCGCCGGGCCGCCGCGCAGGCCCACATTGCGGTAGAACAGGCCGGGGATGTCCGCTTCGACGTCGTGCGGCAAGCCCACGCGGCCGACGATCGCGCCGGCACGGGCCACCTTCATCGCGGTGTCGTTCGACTGGGCGGAGCCGACGCATTCGAGCACCGCGTCCGCGCCGTAGTCTCCGGTCATCTCCATCACCTTGGCCACGGCCTCGTCGCCGCGTTCGGCCACGATGTCGGTCGCGCCGAACTCGCGTGCCAAAGCCTGACGGTCGGCGTGGCGGCTCATCGCGATGATGCGCTTGGCACCGCGGATCTTCGCGCTCAGCACGCCGCACAGGCCCACCGCGCCGTCGCCGAACACCACGGCAGTGTCGCCCGGCTTGACTTCGGCCGAGGCGGCCGCATGATAGCCGGTCGGCATCACATCGGACAAGGCCAGCAGATCGGCCAGCAACTCATCGGAGAACGACTTCGCGTCGCCCGGCACCACCACCAGCGTGCCGTTGGCGTGTGGCACGCGCAGTGTTTCGGCCTGGCAACCCAAGCCCTCGGCGGAACCGAAATAGCCGCCGTGCGGGCAGCTCGACTCGAATCCAGCCTTGCACACCGGGCACACACCGCAGGAGAACGGGAACGGCACGACCACGAAATCGCCCGGCTTGGCGACGGTCACGTCGGCACCCACCGATTCGACCACGCCAATCGCCTCATGGCCGGTCTGCGTGTCCGCATCGCGGCCGTCGCGGAAGAACCACAGGTCCGAACCGCACACACAGGCGCGCACCACGCGGATGATCGCATCGTCGGCGTCCACAATCGCCGGCGCGGGACGCTCCTCGCACGCCATCTGCTTGATGCCCTTGTAAATCGCTGCCTTCATAGAATCGCTCCTTGGCTGGCGCTTCCCTCCGGACAGAGCCGCCGTGGGTGGGCGCGAGCCGGACAGGAAACGCATCATTGATACACATCACACTGTATGGAGCTCATATTTCGGATTCAAATGTTCAATATGCGGGTTCAGCCATGCGCGTAAGGCATGGCGAGGTATCCGTCGCGCCCGTCAGAAGGTGTTCAGCCAACCAGCAGGTATGCGAGTAGAGTGGGCTGGGTCAGCATCGCGCAACGAAGGGAGTCCGCCATGGACACCGCACAAGACGCCGAACGTCGCCACCACCTCCTGCATGCGGCCTATGACGCCGCAGCCGTGCGCGCGATGGAGCGCCCGCTGCTCGACGACAACGTGCCGCTGATGCGCATGGCCGCCTCGGCCGCGGCGCAGGTGGCCGCCCGTATGCTGGACGATGCCGGCATCGATTTGGACCATGCCCGCGTCGTGCTGCTCGCCGGCGCGGGAGACAACGGCGGGGACGGACTGTTCGCGGCCGCCGCGCTGGCCGAGGAAGGCGCGAAGGTGACCGTCGTCGCCGTGGGGCGCGCGCTGCATGACCAAGGATTCGCCGCCCTCGTGCGCGCAGGCGGCAAAGTGCTGGTGCTCGACCCGGCCGCCGACATTCCCGGCTGCTCCGCCGGCTTCTCCGCAGGCGAGGCTGGGGAACGACTGCAGGCCGCCGTCGAACTGTCCCAGCGCGCTCATTTGATTATCGACGCGATGACCGGCATCGGACTGGTCGGCCCGCTGCGCGGCATCCCCGCCACCATCGCCGCCTCGCTCGGCATGAGCGGTCACAGCGAGGATCCCTCCACCCTGCTTCCCTACCGCGCGGACGCGCCCAACCGCGAACCGTCCGGCGATCTGCCGATGGTGCTCGCGGTCGACACACCCTCCGGCGTGGGCGTGGACGACGGCTCGCTGCCCGGCGCGTATATTCCGGCCGACGTGACGGTGATGTTCGGCGCGATGAAACCCTGCGCCGTGCTGCCTCCGGCCACATTCGCCTGCGGAAGGCTCGAACTGGTCGATTTCGGCTTCGACTTGGACGCCCAAGAGCCCTCCGTCGCGGCGGTGCGCGGCGATCAGGCCGGCGAGGCCATCCGCCTGCCGCATGCGATGGATTCCAAATACTCGCGCGGCGTGGTCGGGCTGATCACCGGCTCGGCGCGTTATCCCGGTGCCGCCGTGCTCACCGCGCGCGCCGCTGCCCGCGCGAACACCGGCATGGTACGCTATCTCGGCCCCGAACGGGCCCAGAACATGGTGCTTGCGGCCCTTCCCGAGGCCGTGCTCGGCAAAGGGCATGTGCAGGCGTGGGTGGTGGGTTCCGGCGTGCCCGAAGCCGCCGCACTCAGGGACGGCGAAACCGACGCACAACGCGAAACCATCGCGCGCCTGCTGGCCCATTACGAGCTCGCCGTGGACGCCACCGACGACGATCCCGCCTACGACATGCCACCGATTGTGGTGGACGCCGGCGCGCTGGATCTGCTGCCCGGCCAGGTGCCGCCGCAGGTGGTCGTCACACCGCATGCGGCGGAATTGGCCAAACTCGTCAACCGACTGCGCGAGGACGCGCCGCAAGTGGATGAAGAGGCGGACGGCACCGCGTTGGATCCCGCTGCGTTGGATTCCGCAGGATTGGATTCAGCAAGGCATGACGAGCCCGTATCGACGGTCGATGTGCTGGCCGAACCGTTGCGATACGCGCAGCTCGCGCACGACATGACCGGCGCGACCGTGCTGCTCAAAGGCGCGGTCACCATCGTCGTCGGCGAATCGGATATGGTGCTGGCTTCGGGCAGCGCGCCCGCCTGGCTGGGCACCGCCGGCGCGGGCGATGTGTTGGCCGGCGTGCTGGGCGCGTTGCTAGCGCAATACGATGAGGACGCGGACGGTGTGGACGCGGACGAATACGCCGACGACATGGCCTCCATCGTCGCCGCCGGTGCCTATCTGCACGGGCTGGCGGCCGGCATCGCCTCGGAATCCGAACAGCGCGGCTGGCAGGAACCGGACGTGTTCGGCATGACGCGCGAGCATCGCTTCAACGCGGTCGGGCACCCGATCGTCGCCTCCGATGTGATCCGCGCCATCCCCGACGCGATCGCGGACCTGCTCGCCTAGCCGCGCGGACCGGGGCGGACGGTATCATGGCCCGCATGATTACCGATGTGATTTTCGATTTCTGCGGCGTGCTGTTCGACTGGCAGTGCCGCGCCTGCTTGGAGAAGGCCGGCTACCCGGCCGATTTGGTCGACCATATCTGCGCGGACGATGATCCGTGCGGCTTCTACGCCTACGAGGACCGTATGGACGCGGGCGAGGACTTCGCCGATATTCTGCCGGATGTGCGCCGCGAGCAGGGCGATGAGATCGCCGAGGTGTTCCGCTACTACATCGAACACTACGGCGACTCGCTCCCCCGCATGCTGCCGGGCATGGAACAGCTGCTGCGCGATCTCAAAGCGGCCGGCTACGGCGTGTGGGGCCTGACCAACTGGTCGCATGAGACCTTCCATATCGCCTTCGAGAAGTATCCGCAGGTCGAGGAGCTGCTGGGCGGCACCGTCGTCTCCGGCGTGGAGAAGATGCACAAGCCCAACGCCGACATCTACGAACTGGCGTTGAGCCGGTTTGGCCTCACGGCCGAGCAGTGCGTGTTCTTCGACGACACGGCGAAGAACATCACCGGCGCCAACGCCGTCGGACTGCACGGCCTGCGCTTCACCGACGCCGAACGGGCCCGCGCCGACCTCGCCTCGCTCGGCGTCTCCTTGTGACCTATGGTTGAGGGCCGGTGCCGGACATTCCAGTCCGACACCGGCCCTCAACCATATATATGGGTTGGCCGTGCGCTATTCGGTGGCTCCCACCTGACGCTTGGCTTTGAGGATCTCCGTGTTCTTGGCGACGCGATTCTTATCCAACGGATAGACGAACACCATGATCAACAGCATGACCAGGAAGAAAATCGCCGGCAGCAGCGTGGAGAAGGTGTACAGGCCGTCGAGCGTCTCCTGGCTTTGCACGGCGGTGGCACCCTCCTGATATCCAATCCAGTCGATGGACACGCCGGCGAACCATCCCGCGAACGCCTGCCCAAGCTTGCGGGCGAAGGAATAGACGGAATAGCAGGTGGCGTCCTCACGCACGCTCTTGGTCACCTCGATATCGTCGATCACATCGGTGACCATGGCGAAGACCACCAGATTGAACAGGCCGATGCCGATGAACGAGATGATGTAGATGACGATGAACAGCACCGCGTTGGTGGTGTGGAGCACATACAGCACGAACATGCCCACCGTGCCGATGGCCGCGCCGAGTATGCCGATGCCCTTGCGTCCGAGGACTTTGGTGAGCGGCTGGACGAACGGCGCCAGCACCAGCGTCATGACCACGCCGAACATATTGGCGATGGACAGCAGCTTCGCGTCGCCGAAGTAGTCGGTGTACAGGTAGTTCGCCATCTGCTGGAGGAACAGCATGGCCATCAGCAGCGCAATGGCGCTGGAGATGAGTCCCACCATGGAACGGCTGGAGACGGCGCCCTTGACCATGGCGAGAACGGATTGCAGCGGGCTCTCGCCTTCATTGGCCGTATGGTGTTCGGTTTTGACCCGCTCGACGGTCATCGAATAGCAGGTGAAATAGCAAGCCAGCGACGCGATCGCGAACACGGCGGAGACGATCATGAAGATCTGGGTGTGCTCGCCGTCGCGGATGATCTGGTTGCCGTTCTCATCGGCCGTGTAGATGATCAGCGGGGCGACGACGCCGACGATCAGTTGGGCGAAGGTGGCGCCGATGGTGCGGAACGTGGACAGCGAGGTGCGGTGCTCCGACTCGAGCGAAATCACCGAGGCCATGGAGCCGTAGGGAATATTCACGCATGAATAGAGGAATCCCCAGATGATGTACGTGACCGACATGTAGACGATTTTGACGCCCATCGACTGGTTGATGCAGAACGTCTGGTACATCAGGAACGAGAAAATCACCGCGGGCACGGCCATCTTCATCATGACGGGGCGGTATTTGCCGTGGGGGCCGGGTTTGGCCCGGTCGACCACGATGCCGACGGTGACGTCCGCGAAGGCGTCGAGAATACGCGCCACGAGGAACAGCGTGCCGACGATCGTGCCGGGGACGCCCATCACTTTGGTGTAGAACACCATCAGGAACGAGCTGGCGAAGATGAACATGAAATCGTTGCCGAAGTCGCCGAAAAGATAGCCGACTTTGTCTCGGATTCCGAAAGGACGAATGGTTGACGTTGAGGATGACATATGCCTCTCCTGATTCGCAAAAAAGTATGGAAAACCAACCCAAGGGCGTAGTTGGTCCGCCATGGGCTTGGTGTGATGATGTGATGCTGTGATGGGCGGGATGCGGCGGCATCATCCTTGAGCCGTCGCATCCCGTGTGAAAAGCGGCCGGGCAGGTGGGTCCGGCCGCTTTCGGCTACTTCTTGATTCGCTGGAGCTGCTGGTTGATATAGGCCAGCTTCTCGTTGTGGTTCTCGGCGCTTCCGCCCATCATGCCCCCTTCGGCGAGCAGGCTTTCGACGCTCTGGTTGCCCATGATGCCCAGCATGGAGGCTTTGACGCGCATGCCAGCCATGCTGCTCGCCGCGTTGGCCAGCACCTGTGCGGCCTCCTTGTTGACGAGGATCTCGTTGATGAGATCCTTCACCGAGAAGCAGGTCTCGTCGATGTCGCCGATGGCCTGAACCTCGTCGAGATTCACGTCGTCGAACCAGTTGGACACACCCGCTCCGCCATCGGGATCGACGAACACATAAGGCTCCCATGTCTCGGCGACCTTCTCGAAGGTGGTCGAATCCGTCTGGTCGCCGGCCTTGGCGCAGATGCGCGTGAATCCCTCATGCAGCGGCACATCGGCGAAGACGAACACATGCTCGCCCTCGAGCGTGGCATGCTCAGCGCCGTCCACGAACAGCGTCACGCTGGGCTGGTTGGAATACACCTTGACCGTGATGGCGTCGCCGGCGCGCTTGGCGAAACGCTTGGAGGCGATGTGCACCATCGGCTCCTTCGACCAATGCGCCTGATACACGTAGAAGGAGTCCTTGCGAATCTTGCGGTCGATGGTCACCAAGCCCTTGTTGTTGCGGCCCTTGACTCCACCCTCGTCGCGGGCGTCGCAGCCGAAGTCGAACATATTCCACACATGCGTGCCCCACAGCCACGGGCGCTGGTCGATGACGTCGGCCATATGCTCGTGGTAGAGCGCCTGGTATTCCTCGCTGTAATCGCCGCACTGGGGATCGTCGGTATGGTAGGAGACGATGCCCTCGCAACCGTATTCGGACAGGCCGAAGGAGCGGTCCGGGTGCATCGCGTGGAACTGGTCGACCCATGCCTCGTTGTCCTCCATCTTGCCGCCGTACCAGCCGAAATAGTGGTTGTAGCTGAGGATGTCGGTGATCTGGTTGTGTTCGGAGTCCATCGGCGTGCCGGACACCTGGGCCATGGTGGTCGGACGGGTGGGGTCGAGCTGATGTGCCAGGTCGTTGAGTTCCTTGAGGTTGGCGACTAGCTGGGGGCTGTCGCCTCCGATGAGGATCTCGTTGGAGATGCCCCACATGAGGATCGACGCATGGTTGAAGTTTTGGATGACGAGTTCGGTCATCTGGTGGATGCAGTCGCGGTGGGCCGCCGGATCGGCGCTCATGCGCGAGATGAACGGGATCTCCGCCCACACCACGAATCCGAAGCGGTCGCACAGGTCGTAGAAGTCCCGCGACTGCTGATAGTGGGCCAGACGAATCGTGTTCGCTCCCAGTTCGTGGATCAAAGCGGCGTCCTCGAAATGGTCGGCGTATTCGAGGGCGTTGCCCTTGCCCAGACGGTCCTGATGGCGGGAGACGCCGCGCAGTGGGGTGAGCTTGCCGTTGAGGAAGAATCCTCGGGCCGGGTCGAAGCGGAATTCGCGCACGCCGTGCGTCACCTCCACCTCGTCGACGACCTCGTTGTGGCGCACAATCGAGGCGATGACTGTGTACAGGTACGGATCCTCGGTGCCCTGCCACAGATGCGCGTCGGGAATGGTGATTTCGGTGCGCACCGAGGCGGCCGCGGGCACGGTCGCCGCCGCGACGATGTTGTCGCAATCGTCGATCACCTCGAAATACACCTGGTCGCCCTCCTGCGGGTCGCTGACCCACGCACGGGCGTCAAGCAGCGCGTTTCCGTCTTCGATGGTGGACGACACGGTGACGCCGGGGCCCGCATGATAATCGAGATCGAAATGGGTGGGATTGACCTGGACGATCCTGACGGGACGGTACAGGCCGCCATAGAAGGTGAAGTCTGCCATCTGCGGATAGATATCCGAACGTTCGGCGTTGTCCACACGCACGGCCAGTTCGTTGCGCGCCTCGGTCAGCACGTCGGTGACATCCGCCCGGAATGCTCCGTACGCGCCTTCGTGCTCGCATACTTTATGGCCGTTGACATAGACCTCGGCCACGGTCGCCGCGCCTTCGAACTCCAGATAGGTGCGTGTGCCGGGGGCGCTTTCGGGCAGCGCGAGTTCGGTCACATACCAGCAGGCGCCGCGCCAGTAGTCGGCGCCGCCGTCCTGTCCGTCGAGCGCGTTCCAGCTGTGCGGAACCGTCACTGGGCGCCAAGCATTCGCGTCGGCGTGGGTGGGGACGCCATCGATCTGGTCTTTGGTGAAAAGCCAGCCGTCATGCAGGGTTTGCGTGGTGCGCATATCACTCCTTTGTCGTGCGTATCGTGTCGATATCGCGACCGGTTACTTCGTTGTTCTCGACCGGTCGATGGGGTCAAGGCTAGAATTTCGCGCACGCCCGCCGACATGCCTTTCCATGGTTTTCCATGGGACATGTCTGTCCTCGGATGTCCGCTCTGCGTGAACATAGGCGCGGGCGAGGTCTACGATGGTGATCATGTCCGATCATGAGCAATCAGCGCGCGCCACCGATGAAGGGGAACAAGTCGGGCATGCGGTCACCATCAACGACATCGCCAAAGCCGCTGGGGTCTCCCCCGCAACGGTTTCGCGCTCGTTGTCCCGGCCCGGAAGGGTGAACGCCGAAACCGCGAACCGCGTGCGGAGCATCGCCGAAAGCCTCGGCTATCGAGCCACGAATTCGACCCTGAAGCACGATCAGACGTTGCGCGGCGCGATACTGGCGGTCGCGGCCGACTTGCGCTACCCCATTTACGCCGAGTTCCTGTACGGCATGCAAGGCCCATGCCTGTCCAAGAACTTCTGCCTGATCACCGCGGTCAGCGCCTACCATACCGACGCGGAACGCGGCATCATCGCACGATTCGCCCCTTCTGTGGACGGTATCGTGCTGATTGGCACCAGCCTGTCCGACGCGGCGATTCGCAAAGCGGCACAGATGCGTCCGCTCGTATCCATCAACAGGCAGGTGAGCGGTGTGCAATCCGTGGTCTGCGACGAGCAATACAGTCTCGACGAGGTCGTGCGCACGCTCAAAGCGCTCGGCCACACCTCGATCGAGTACGTCGCCGGTTCGGAGAGATCATGGCAGAACGGCATGCGCTGGCTGGCGCTGTTGAACGCCTGCCACAGGGAGTATGTGAGACTTCACCAGATTCCAGGTCCCAGCCGTATACTTGCGGGCGACGACGAGGTGGACCAATGGTTCGCGCCGCTGCTCGATCCTTCCGTCACCGCGGTGATCGCGTACAACGACCTCAGCGCCGAGATGATTATGAACATGTTCAAACGGCATGGTGTGGATGTGCCAGGGCGGGTTTCGGTGGTCGGCATCGACGACATTCGCGAGGACACGCTGCTCAGCCCCTCGTTGTCGAGCGTCAGCATACCGCGCGAACGTATGGGTGAATTGGCCGCGACCAAGCTGATCGAGCGTATCCTGCGCGTATCGGACGGCATCGCCCCCGTAACGGTGCGCTCCACCTTCGTGCGTCGCGACAGCATCGGCCACGCTCGTGCGGCGTAGAAAACACGGCTGGCTATAACCGGCTGGGCGGACTAGCCCGACTGCTATAAATATGTTTTATGACTCTGCTGCAACTCAAGTACATCGTCAAAATCGTCGAATGCGGCTCCATGAACGAGGCCTCGCACGCGCTGTACGTGTCACAGCCGGCGTTGAGCTCTTCGGTCAAGGAGCTGGAGAACGAGCTGGGCATCGAGATCTTCACCCGCTCCTCGCAAGGCATCGCGCTGACCGTGGACGGCGCCGAATTCCTCACCTACGCGCGTCAGGTGCTCGACCAGGCCGCCCTGCTCGAGGAGCGGTACAAGCACGCCAAGCCGCGCAAGCAGCTGTGCCAGGTCTCCACGCAGCATTACATGTTCGCGGTCGAGGCGTTCGTGAGCATGATCGAATCGCTTAAATCCGACGAATACGAGTTCACGATCCGTGAGACCCGCACGCGTGACATCATCAACCAGGTCGCCAACATGCAGTCCGAAATCGGCATCATGTACCTTTCCGACTTCAACAAGGACGTGATCGGCAAACTGCTGCGCGAGAAGCATCTGGAATTCCATCCGCTGTTCCGCGCGCCGCTGCATGTGTTCATCTCGCGCTCCAATCCGCTCGCCGGCAAGAAGGTCGTCACCATGGAAGACCTCAAGCCCTTCCCATTCATCCAATACGAGCAGGGCGAGGAGGGCTCCTTCTACTTCTACGAGGAGGCCGTCTGGCCGGATTACGCGCCCAAGCAGATCAACGTGACCGACCGCGCCACCATCCTCAACTTCATCATCGGCCTCAACGGCTACACGGTGTGCACAGGCATCGACAACGGCGATCTGAACAACGAGAAGATCATCACCGTGCCGCTCGACTCCGACGAGACCATGCTGGTCGGCTGGATCACCAACGAGCGCACGAAACTGTCCAAGGCCGCCGAAACCTATCTGGACAAGCTCAAAGGCGTGGTGGCCGCCCAAGGCTACACGCTGATCGACTAAATTCCCGCCTTTCGTGCGCTTTTCGATGCGCGAAAGGCGGTATCGTATCCTATGGGAGCCTAAAGAAGGGATACTCCATATGGATAGACAAGGGATGAAGCGACAGGCCAAGCACAACCTGCGCTCGCATTACTGGATTCTGGTCATCATCTGCCTGTTCGCGTCATTCCTCGGCGCGGAATACGGTTCGTCGATGTGGGCCACCACATATGAGGACACGAGCATGGCGAGCGTCTCGACCAGCGATCGGTTGCAGTTGCTGGTCGCGGACATCGCCACGGACAACGAAGCCGAAGCCCGCGACGAGGTGCAGCAGCGTCAGGATGAAATCAAACGTGAGGACACCATCAAGGCGTTGGGTCGTTCGCGTGGCGTGTTCTCCACCGTGCTCAACTCCTTCTCGTCGGGCGGTGTCATTTTAACCGTTTTCGACGCGATTCGATCGGTCGCGACATCGCCGAACATCGCGGTCGTGATACTGGTGGTGTTCAGTCTCGCCGTCTACACCTTCGTTTGGCTGTTCATCAAAGAGACGTATCGCATCGTCTCGCGAAGGATGGTTCTGGAAAGCCGCGTGTACGAACGTGTGCCGCTGCGCCGCTTCCTCTACCCCATCCAAACCCGTCAGTGGCCCAGGCTGGCGTGGAACATGTTCGTGCGTTACGTCTACCAATTCCTGTGGACGCTCACCATCGTCGGCGGCATCATCAAGCACTACTCCTACATCATGATGCCGTACATTCTGGCGGAGAACCCCACCATCAAGGCGAACGAGGCCATTACCTTGTCGCGGCGCATGATGAAGGGACATAAGTGGGAATGCTTCGTGGCCGAGCTGAGCTTCCTCGGTTGGAATCTGCTGAATCTGGTCTCCTTCGGTTTGGTGGGCATCTTCTATGCCAACGCATACCAAGCCGCCTTCTTTGGCGAGTACTACGCGTATCTGCGCGGTCTGGCCAAGGCGAGCGGCCTGCCCGGCAGCGAACTGATGTGTGACGTCTACCTGTTCGAGAAGCCCCAACGCGAGGTGGTGCGCTGCTCCTACAGCGACGTGGCGAGCGTGGTGGACGACGTCAGGGCCGCCGAACCGGTCGCCAAGCCGAGCGGATTCGTCGGATTCCTGTCGCAACAGCTGGGCATCCAAATCAAATCCTCCCCGCAGGTGGTTGCGTACGAGGCGTATGAGGCGCGGCAGCATATGACGCGCGATGGACGCGACATCATCGAGGCGCGCGTCTATCCGGGCAGGCTCGCCCCCGCCCCGATGCGTTTCAAAATGGAGGTGACCTCCGACCTGACCTCCGCGCGAAGCTATACGGTGCTGAATCTGGTCATGATGTTCTTCATCTTCTGCTTCGTCGGATGGCTGTGGGAGGTCAGTCTCGCGTTCATCACGGAAGGCATGTTCGTCAACCGCGGCACGCTGCATGGACCGTGGCTGCCGATCTACGGCACGGGCGGCCTCATCATCCTCGTGCTGCTCAAGCGTCTGCGTGACAAGCCGTATCTGGAGTTCATCGCCGCGGTGGTGCTGTGCGGAGTGCTGGAATACTTCTCATCCTGGTATCTGGAGATCACCCATGACGGACAGCGCTGGTGGGACTACACCGGCTACTTCCTCAACCTGAACGGCCGCATCTGCGCCGAGGGGCTGCTGACCTTCGGACTGGGTGGATTGGCGATCGTCTATCTGATCGCGCCCGCGCTCGACAACCAGCTGAGGAAACTCAATACCAAGGCGTTGGCCGTGGTGGCGATCGTTCTGCTGGCCGTCTACGTCGTCGACCAGGCGTATTCGGCGCAGCATCCGAATATCGGCGCGGGCATCACGGATTACAAGGCCTCGTCCTCGTCCGAAGTCGTCGATATGCGTATGATCACTGACCCCGGCGTCACACTTCACCAGTCCTGAGACGACTTCCGTCGTCATCGGCGTGGAGAGGCTTGCGCCTCGTTGCACTCCGCTCAGCATGACGGATAACCCTAATCAATGTCATCCTGAGCGAAACGTAGTGGAGCCGAAGGATCTCAACCGTTGCATGGTATGAGATCCTTCGGCTCCGTTCGTTTCGTGTATTCCGCTCAGGATGACGGCAAGGCGTTAGTCCCGCTCGGGATGACGGTGTTCAATTCCGCTTATAAGGCGGAGCGAGATCACGCCCCGTAGCGTTCGAGATAATCGTCGGCCGCGGCCTTGATCGCCTCGGTCACATACGGCTGGCCTTCGTCGGTCATGATGCGCTGGCCGGCCTCGAAGATCTCGCGCACGTTGGCGATGGCGAACACCGGGAATCCGAACTCCTGTTCGACGGCCTTGACTGCCGACAAATCGGAATCGCGGGTCTTCTCCATACGGTCGACGGACAGCACCAGACCCACGACCTCGACGTCCGCCTCGGCCTTGAGCTTGGGAATCACCTCGCGCACGGCGGTGCCGGCGGTCATCACATCGTCGACGAGCAGCACCTTCATGCCGTCGGTCAGCTGCGTGCCGACCATCATGCCGCCGTCGCCGTGGTCCTTTTTCTCCTTGCGGTCGAAGGTGTAGCCCACCTCCATATCGTGCGCGCCGGTCAACGCGATCGCGGTGGAGACGCCCAGCGGAATGCCCTTATAGGCCGGTCCGAACACCGTATCGATGTCGGAGGGCAGGTTGCCCGCCTCGATTTCGGCGGCGATCTTCTCGGCGTAGAACGCGCCGAGCGTGGCGATCTTACGGCCGTCGTTGAACGCGCCCGCGTTGATGAAATACGGGCTTTGACGCCCGGACTTCAACGTGAAGTCGCCGAATTTAAGCGCCTGCGATTCGAGCAGGAACTGGGTGAAGCGGATGTCAAGCGAATCGGACATCGTGCGTGCCTTTCTATGAACAAGGGTTGCTGTGGAATGATGCGTGGTTGCGTCTGCAAGGCCTGACTGCGGGCCTCGGTTGGAAAACGTCCAGCCCGCGGCCCGACAGACCGGGCTCACCGGTCAGCGCCAGGTCTGTCCCGCGGCGAGTTTGGCCGCGAGTTCGGGGCGCTCGTCCAACAGGTCGTCGAGTTCGCGGGCCACGCGCAATGGCGCGACCGGATCGAACAGGGCGGCCGCGCCGACCTCGACGGCGTTCGCGCCGGCGTACAGGTATTCGAGCGCCTTCTCGCCGGTGTCGACGCCGCCGATACCGATGATCGGCACATCGGGAAGCGCCGTGCGCACGCGGTAGACCGCGGCCAGGCCGACGGGCAGCACCGCAGGTCCCGAGACGCCGCCGGTGACATGCGCGATGACGGGCTCGCCGGTGCGCGTGTCGATGCGCATACCCAACAACGTGTTGATCATGCTCAACGCGTCGGCGCCGGCCTCGACGGCGGCGCGGGCGGGCACGGTGATGTCGGTGACGTTCGGCGTGAGCTTGACGATCATCGGCTTGTCGGTCATGGCGCGCAGGCGGGTGATGAGCTTGCTCAACGCCACCGGATCGGTGCCCACGCTCATGCCGCCGTGGGTCACGTTCGGGCAGCTCACGTTGATCTCCAGCATATCGGCGGGAGAGTCGGCGAGTTTGGCCACGACTTCGGCGTAGTCGTCATCGCTGTGGCCCGCCACGTTGGCGATGACGTTCGCGCCGATCGCCTTGAGCTTGGGCAGATCGTCGACGAGATAATGGTCGACGCCGGGATTCTGCAGACCCACCGCGTTGAGATTGCTGCCGGGCCCCTCCGCGGTGCGCGGGGAGGGATTGCCCTCCCACGGCACGGGCGAGACGCCCTTGGTGCAGACGGCGCCGAGTTGGCTCACATCATAGAACCAGCGTACGGCGGCGTATTGGAAGGTGCCGGAGGCGGTGCCGACCGGATTCTTCCACGGCACGCCCGCCACGACGGTCGGATGCTTCCATTCGTGATCCTCGTACAGGTTGATGTGCTTGGCTTCGCTCATCTCACTCACCCCATCCCAGTTGTTCGCGCGTGAACACCGGACCGTCGGCGCACACTTTAAGCCGTCCGTCCACGGTGTCGACGGTGCACAGCACGCAGGTGCCGAAACCGCAGCCCATACGCTGCTCCATGCTCAGCTGGCATGCGAGCGAACGCTTGGCGGCCCATGCGGCGACGGCCTTCATCATCGGCAGCGGACCGCAGGAGAGGATCACCGTCTCCAGTCCGTCCGCCGCGAGCTTGCCGTCGGCTTCCAGTTGGTCGAGCAGGGTGACCACGTTGCCGTGCGCGTTGTCGATGCTGACCGTGTGATCGGCGTATCGCGCGAACACGTCGTCCGCGAACCGCACGTCGCGGTAGCCGACCACGGCGGTGGTCGTCGTCTGCTCGTCGGCGGCGAGATGCTGTGCGGCGCGCACCAGCGGTGGCACGCCGAGTCCACCCGCCACCAGCAGATAATGCGCCGGGGCTTTCGTATTGAACGGCCTGCCGAGCGGGCCGAGCACGTCGACCGTGTCGCCGGCCTGGTATTGTGCGAATTCGGCGGTGCCCTCGCCCACCACGGCGAAGATGACGCTCACCTCGTCGCCGTTGATCTCGCTGACGCCGAACGGGCGCGGCATCAGACGCATCGGATCCTTGGTGTACAGGTTTACGAACTGCGCCGGCTTCGCATGCGCGGCGATATACGGGTCGTGGAAGGCCAGCCGAACGACGCCGGGCGTGAGCTCCGTGACGTCGGTGATCTCGACGGTGTGGCGTGGCGGGAAGTATCCGGCCTGCACGGCCTCGGCCACCACGTCGGCCGTTGGGGTGAAGGTTGCCATTGCTCTCCTTGTGTGTGGTTGTGCGGAAGAATACGAAAACGGGAGTCTGCCGGCCTCTTACAGCACCATGCGCAGATTGTCGCGCATATCGATGGCCGCTTCGCGCGCGGTGGCCGCGACCAGTTCGAGCGCCTCGTCGGCGGACATGGACTCGCGGTACTCCCCCGACTTCTTCCATGCGCCGATGATGCCGCGCGAGGAGTTGACGATCGCGCCGGAGCCGTCGCGGTCGAACATGCCGCGCACGTCGGCGGCCGTGCCGCCCTGAGCGCCGTAGCCCGGCACCAGGAAGAAGGTGTGCGGCATGCGCTTGCGCAGGGCCTTGCCCTCCTCGGGATGCGTGGCGCCGACCACCGCGCCGACGCGGGAATAGCCGTGGCTTCCGACTGTTTCGGCTCCCCAGCTTTCGACCAGGTCGGCCATATGCTCGTACACCTTCTTGCCGTCGGCCAGATCGAGCATCTGCAGTTCGCTGCTCGACGGGTTGGAGGTGCGCACCAGCACGAACACGTCCTTGTCGGCCTGCTCGGCCGCGTCGACAAAGGGGGTGATGCCGTCGGTGCCGAGATAGGGGTTGATGGTGACCGCGTCGATATTCCACGGATCGTACGTGCCGTCGCCGGCGGCCACGCCGCTGAGCATATGCGCGTAGGCGGCGGCCGTCGAGCCGATGTCGCCGCGTTTGACGTCGGCCAGCACGTACAGGCCCTGCTGTTTGGCGTATTCGCAGGTCATCGTGTACACGTCGATGCCGGCGGGGCCGAGCGCCTCATACATGGCGATTTGCGGTTTGACGGCCGGCACGATATCAGCCACGGCGTCGATGATCGTACGGTTGAATTCGAAGTAGGCGACGGCGAGCTGTGCGGCGGGTGCCTCCTCGGGCGTCTCCACGGAGTCGCGCACCTCGTCGGCGAAGCTGGCCACCACCTGCGGGGGCACCAGCGCCTCGGTCGGGTCGAGCCCGACGACGCTGGGATTCTGGGTGGCGTTGATGGCTGCGATCAGACGATCCATAGGTGGTCCTTTCTGTGCCGGATCGGCGGTGGCTTGAATGCGGATGAAGTCGTTGCTACAGGCGGCTGAACGTCAGCGCTGCGTTGATGATCGTGGCGAGCGGACGGCCGGTGACCTGCCATCCTCCGAACGGGGTGTTGCGCGCCTGCGAATGGAATCGTTCGGGCTCGACGGTCCATTCGGCGGCGGTGTCGAGCACGACCAGATCCACATCGACTGGATCGGCGACCTGGGTCAGGTCGAGCACACGCTTGGCATCCGGTTCGCGCGAGGCGTCCGTCTCCGCGTCGAGCAGGGCGGCGATATTCGTCGGTGTGTGCCCCATCAGCCGCGCCGGGGCTACCGACATGAGTTCGATCAGCCGCGCGTCGGAGATATGGCCGCCGTCGACCAGCACCTTGTGGCATACGCCGTATGCGCATTCCAGACCGATGATGCCGTTGGGCGCTTCAAGGAAGCCGAGCGCCTTCTCGTCCAACGTGTGCGGGGCGTGGTCGGTGGCGAGCAGATCCACGGTGCCGTCCGCCACGGCGGCGATGGTGGCCAGTCGGTCGGCTCGCCCACGCAGCGGCGGATTCATTTTGGCGAGCGTGCCGTATTCGAGCAGGGCCTCATCGCACAGGGCGAGATAGTGCGGCGCGGTCTCGCAGGTGATCGGCAATCCCTCGGCTTTGGCCGCGCGGATCGCCTCGAAGGAGATCGCGGTGCTCACATGCTGGAAATGCACATGCACGCCGGTTTCGCGCGCCTTTTCGATATCGCGCCGCACGATGTTGAGTTCGGTGTCTTCGGGAATGCCGGGCACGCCGAGTTTGCGTGAGACGGGGCCGTCGTTCACCGCGCCCGTGTCGTGATGCTCGCAATGCTCGATGAGATACAGTCCGCTTTCGCGCGTGTTGGCGAACACCTGGTCGAGGATCTGCGGGGTGACGGCCGAACCGTCGTCGCTGATCGCGGTGACCGGATGCGCGAGCTGGTCGGCGTCCTTCGCCTCGTCGTTGACTCCGGGCAGATAGCCGATCCAATCGTTGAGCTCGCTGGCCTCGCGCCCGTCGCGTCCCTTGGAGGCGCATACGCACAGATCGTATTTCACCGGCAGTGAGACGTTATGCGCGGCCTCGTAATGCTGCAGGAAGTCGATCACATTGTCGTATCCGGCGTCCAGCACCTCCTTCGCGCCCGGAGCGTTCGGATCAGTGATGGTCGCGCCGTCCATCGCGGGCACGGTGTTCGGCATGATAAGCACGTTGGTGTAGCCGCCGGAGGCCGCAGCCGCGCAACCGGAGACCATGGACTCCTTGTACGTCTGTCCGGGATCGCGGAAGTGCACGTGGGGGTCGGCGAAGCCGGGGGCGAGCGTCAGACCCGTGGCGTCGATGTCGATGACGCCGTCGCTTGGCGAATCCTGTTCCCCGCTGAGAGCGCCATCCGCTTCGGCGAGCAGGTTGGGAGAGGTTTCGACCTTGAGGTCGATGATCTCATCGGTGTCCCACACGCTGATGCCATGGAAAACGATCGTGGTCATATCGGCTCCTTTCGCCCGCGGCCCGTCTGCGGGCACCCGTGGCGTCGTTCGGTCGTTCTGTTTGCAGGCCGCCCGTCGCGAAACGGGAGGCCTGGTTCGCGGTTCGCTTACAGTTTGGCTTCCTCGTCGCAGTAGTCGCAGCGGTACTCCTGCCGTTCGGAATGCGCCAGATGGAACATCTGCTTGATGCCGCGTTCGGTGGTGGTCACGCAGCGCGGATTCTTGCAGGTGATGACGTCGACGATATGCTCGGGCAGCTGCGGGTCGCGCTTCTCGATGATCTTGCCGTCGCGCACGAAACCGACGGTCGCCTGACGCGCCACCAGTCCCAGCACTTCGAGATCCACGTCGAGCGCGTCTTCGATTTTGATGATGTCCTTGGTGCCGTAGGTGGGGCTGTCGGCGTTCATGATCAGAGCGAGGCGGGTTTTCGCCGGGTCGATATGCAGGTAGCGGAGCACCTTCAGCGCGGTGCCGGCCGGCACATGGTCGATGATGATGCCGTTTTGGACGCTGGTGACTTCCATCAGGCGAGCACCTCCTTGTTCGCGAATTCCTCATATCCGGGCAGTTCGTCGCCCACCACCGAGCTTTCGAGCGCCATGCGCATCAGCACGCCGTTCTTGACCTGTTCGAAGTAGGCTGCGCGCGGGTCGTCGTCCACTTCGACCGCGATCTCGTTGACGCGCGGCAGCGGGTGGAGCACGGCCATATCGGGCTTGGCGAGGGCCATCTTCTCCTCGTCGAGGATGTAGGTGTCGCGCAGGCGCAGGTAGTCGTCCTCATTGAAGAAGCGTTCCTTCTGCACGCGCGTCATGTACAGCACGTCCAAATCGCCCATCACGGACGCCAGATCGCGCACCTCCACATAGGAGCAGGATTCCGTGGCGTTGATGCGGTCGAGCACGTACTGCGGCGTGGTGAGCTCGTTGGGGCTGACCAGCACGAACCGCACGTTGCCGAAGCGGCACAGTGTTTCGATCAGCGAGTGCACGGTGCGTCCGAAGGTCAGGTCGCCGCACAGGCCGACGGTCAGATCGGTGATGCGGCCGAAACGCGAACGCATGGTGGCCAGATCGGCCAGCGTCTGCGTGGGATGCATGTGTCCGCCGTCGCCTGCGTTGATCACCGGAACGGAGGAGGCCTGCGAGGCGACCAGCGCCGCGCCTTCCTTCGGATGGCGGATGGCGACCACATCGACGTAATTCGAGACGGTTTTCAGGGTGTCGGCGATGGATTCGCCCTTGGTCACGGACGCCAGCTGGGAGCCCGCGAAACCGATCACCTGGCCGCCGAGGCGCAGCATGGCGGTTTCGAAGCTCAGGCGCGTGCGGGTGCTCGGTTCGTAGAACAGTGTGGCGATGACGCGGCCGTCGCAGGTGTGCGCCACCTCACGGCGGTGGGAATCGATGTATTCCGCTTTGCGCAGCAGGTCGAGGATCTGATCGGTGGACAGGTCGTCCAATGTGACGACGCTTTTGCCTTTCATCGGCGTGGGGGAAAACTCACTGACAGCGCCCGTTTCGGCGGATGTCTTGTGCTCAGCAGACAACGGCTCACCTTTCGTGTCGGGAAGGCGGCCACGTGATGTGACCTAATCAAATGTACGCCATTTTCCCGACAGAACCCGTTTACCGCATGTTCCCACGCCGAACGTGTCGCGACGCGCGTGAGCCGGTCCTTATTCCTCCTCGGTGACGCCGTAGAACAGGCGTTGGGTGATGGCGCGGCATCGGCGCATCACGGAGAGCAGATCGTTCTCGAAATGCTGCCCGCGGTTCGCGTCGTAGCCGAGATAGACGGCGATTCCGCCCAGCGAATACATGTCGTCCGGCAGGATGTCCGCCTGGGCCGCGCGGCCGCTCCACAGGTAGCTGCCGTTGCGCGCCGCCGTGCACAATCGCCACGCCTTGCGCAGCTGGATTGCATCGGCCGTTTCGATGAGCTTGCGCCGCTCCAGCACGTCCAAGGCCTGCAGGGTGCCGTTCACGCGCAGCTCGCGCACGTCGCCGGCATGGCGCAATTGCAGCAGCTGCACGGTCCACTCCACGTCGGACAGGCCGCCTTTGCCGAGTTTCAGATGCCTCTCGCGCCTCACGCCTCGAGGCAGACGCTCCGCCTCCATACGCGCTTTGAGCTTGCGGATGTCCGCCAGTTCGGTTTCGCTCAGATCGACGTGCGGGTAGCGCAGCGGATCGGCGATGTTGGTCAGGAAGTCGTATGCGAGTTCGGCGTCGCCGGCCGCATGGCGCGCGCGCAGCAGCGCCTGATGCTCCCATGTGCTCGCCCACGAACGGTAATACTCCTCGCAGGAGGCGTAGGATCGCACCAGCGGCCCGTTCTTGCCTTCTGGGCGCAGGTCCAGATCGAGTTCGATCTTCGGCTCCAAAGTGGTGGGGCCTTGCAGAATCGCGCGCAGATCGTCGGTCACCTTGCGTGCGAAACGGTTCGCTTCGGCATCGTCGGCGTCGTTCGGGCGGTAGACGATCATGGCGTCCGCGTCGGAGCTGAAGTTCACCTCGCGCCCGCCATAGCGGCCCATGCCGATCACCGCGATGGCCGCCGGCGGCCGGTCGAGGCCGAATTCGCGGCATTGGTGGCGCATCGACCAGGTCAGGGCCGCGTCGATGATCGCGTCATACACGTCGGTCATGCCGGCGAGGCTTTCGTCGTCGCTCATCACGCCGCTCATCCACGCCAAGCCGATGCGTTCGATCTCATGGCGGCGCATCGCGCGCATGGAGGTCGCGAAATCGTTGATGTTGTTCGCATTGCGTTCCAGCGAAGAACGGCATTGCACGTCAAGGCTGTCGCGCGTGCGGGCCCTGAGCCGGTCGTCGTCGCCCAGCCAGGTGACCGATTCGACCGACTTGTTGAGCGCGTCGCCGAGGAAGCGCGAATTCGACAGCACATGGCACAGTCTCTGCGCGGCGGAGGTGGAGTCGCGCAGGAAGCCGAGATACTCGCTTTCCGTGCCGAAATGCTCCTCCAGCTTGCGCCAGTTGAGCAATCCCATATCGGGATTCTGCCCCTGCCCCAGCCATTCGAGCACAGCGGGCAGGATGATGCGGTTGATCTTCGCCGCCCGGCTGACTCCGGCGGTCAGCGCGACCACATGACGCATGGCCGCGTCCGGATCGCCGAATCCGATGGACGCGAATCGCTCCTGCGTGGCCTGCTGGCTCAGTTCGATCTGATCCTCGTCAAGCTGAGCGTTGATGGGCAGCATGGGGCGGTAGTAGATGTCGAGATGCAGGTGGCGCACCTCGCGGCGCACCTCGTCATACCGGTTGACCAGCTCTTCGGGATGCAGCCGGAACGTGCGGGCCAACCGTCGCAGCTCCTGATTGCGGTTCAACTCGTCGACGTCGATATCACGCTTGCGCTCCAGTCCGCCCAGACTGGCGGCTCCGAGGTCGGGGAACAGATGGGTACGTTTGAGCGCCCACATCTGCTGACGGTGCTCCATCACCCGCTCGAAACGGTAGTCCGCGGCCAGCCGGGCCGCCTGCTTGCGCGAGACGTATCCGCCTTCGGACAGCCGCTGCAACGATTCCAACGTGGAACGGGTGCGTAGGTTCTCATCGGTGCGTCCGTGCACCAGCTGGAGCATCTGCACGGTGAACTCCACGTCGCGCAGGCCGCCCTTGCCGAGTTTGATCTCGCGGTCCTTCAACGCGGCCGGAATCAGATCCTCCACACGTTTGCGCATCTGCTGGCAGTCGTAGACGAAGTTGGGCCGTTTCGAGGCGGACCATACGAACGGCCGGGTCATCGCCATATATGCCTCGCCGAGCTCGGGGTCGCCCGCCACCGGACGGGCTTTGAGCAGCGCCTGGAACTCCCAGTTCTCCGCCCACTGCTCGTAATAGCCCTGATGCGAATCGAGCCTGCGCACCAGCGGACCGTCCTTGCCTTCGGGCCGCAATCCCCCGTCGATCTGCCAGAGGGTCGGCTCGGCCACGCCCATGATCACCGATTGGCAGACGCGCTGCAGCATGGTGCCCATTTTGGTGCCGATACGGGTGAGCGTCTGGCCATCGATTTCGTGGTCGGCCGGTTCGACCACGTAGATCAGGTCGACGTCGGAGACGTAGTTGAGTTCCTGCGCGCCGAGTTTGCCCATGCCGATGATGGTGAAACGCACATGCTCGCTGCCTGGCACCTCATGGCGGGCGATGGCCAGCGCGCCTTCGAGTGCCGCGTCGGCCAGATCGGACAGTTCGCGGCTGATGGTCGGCTGGATGGCGCACGGGTCGTCGGCGACCGCGTCCTGCGCCATGATGGCGGCGAGTTGGCGGCGGTAGGTGCCGCGCAACGCGGTCGCGGCGGCAGCCAGATCCTTGGTCGCGACCGGCGCGGCCGGCTCGTTCGGATCGGCGCCGACAGCGGCGAGCATATGGGCACGGCGTTGCGCATGGTTGTACAGGTGGCTGTCGCAACGGTCCACGGAGGCGGCTTCGACCAGTTCGGGGCGGAAGCGCATAAGCTTGCCGAGCGCGTCGGATACGCCGAGCACCGTGACCAGCCGTTCGAAGGCGGCCCGGTCGGGCAGCATATCCTCGACCCGCCGGCCTTGGCTTTGCATGGCGTTGATGATGTCGACGACGTTGCGCAACGCCCCATCGGGATCGCAGGCCTTCTCCAGCGCCTTCAGCAGCAGGCGCAATCCGTCGTCGGGCACGCCTCCCGCGCGCAGGGCGTCGAACAGCGAGCGGGCGTCATCGAGGTTCTGCAATCCCGCGCGGATCAGGTCCATGGCGCGGGGGCTGAAGGTCGTCGGTTCCATGGTTCCTTATGGTAATACACTCGTTTTCGCGCATCCGCCGACCGTCGCGCATACCGGACGCCCGATATTGCCGCGGGACTCGGCCTCACATATGAATGTCGCCCCGATCCTTGCATGGAATCGGGGCGACATAAGTGCGCGTGTGAATGCGCGTCAGCCGAACAGCGGCCGCACGTTGTTCCAGATGCGGCGGGTCACGGCCGGGCGGTTCATCGAATACAGATGCACGCCGTCCACACCGTGCGACACCAGATCGGCGATCTGCTGCGAGGCGTAGATGATGCCCGCCTCACGCAGGGCCTGCGGGTCGTCGCCCCAGCGTTCGATCATGCGTTCCACCGGTTCGGGGATGCGCGAGGCGCACATGGAGGCCATGCGGAGCACGGATTTCGCGTTGGCCACCGGCATGATGCCCGCCTCGATCGGCACGTCGATGCCGGCCGCGCGCGCCTTGTCGAGGAAGCGGTAGAAGTCGTCGTTGCTGTAGAACAGCTGCGAGATGAGATGCGTCACGCCCGCGTCGACCTTGGTTTTGAGGTTGTCGACGTCCTCATCCAGCGTGGGCGACTGCGGATGCTTCTCGGGATAGCAGGCGCCGTACAGCTTCAGATCGGGGCGTTGCGCGCGCACATACGCGGCCAGATCGCTGGCGTGCTCGAACACACCGGCGGGCTCGCGGCCTTCCACGCGGTCGCCGCGCAGGGCGAGCACGCCGGAGACCTTGGCCTGGTCGAACATGTCCAGAGCCTCGTCGACCGCAGCCTCGTCCAGATACTGCGCGGTGAGGTGGGCCACCGCGGGGATGTGGTACTCGCTGCGGATGGTGTGCGCGATGCGGGCGGTGGCGGTGCGGTCCGCCGACTTGCCAGTGCCGTAGGTCACCGAAATGAACGCCGGGTCGAGGCCCTGCAGTCCGTCGAGCGTGTCGTAGATGGTTCCCACCGGAGCGTTGCGCTTCGGTGGGAACACCTCAATGGAGAACAGCGATGCGGCCATGTCAGCTCAGCGAGGCGCGCACGGCCTTGGTTGCGGCGACCAGATGCTCCAGGCTCGGCCAGGTTTCGGCCACGCCACGGGTTTTCAGGCCGCAGTCGGGGTTGATCCAGACCTTGGAGACGTCCATCTTCTTCAGAATCTCGCCGATGCGCTCCTCGATCTCGGCTTCGGAGGGGATGCGCGGCGAGTGGATGTCGTACACGCCCGGTCCGGCCTCGGTTTCGAACTCGGCCTCGTGGATCGCGTCGAGCACCACCAGATCGCCGCGGGAGGCTTCGAAGGAGATCACGTCGGCGTCCATCGCGTCGATGTCGCGGATGATGTCGTTGAACTCCGAATAGCACATATGCGTGTGGATCTGCGTGGCGGGCTTGACCGCTGAGTGGACCAGACGGAACGCGGGGATCGCCCAATCGAGATACTTCGCATGCCAGTCGGTCTTGCGCAGCGGCAGCTTCTCGCGCAGCGCGGCCTCGTCGATCTGGATCACCTTGATGCCGGCGGCCTCCAGATCGAGCACTTCGTCGCGGATGGCGAGGGCGAGCTGCTGGGTCTGCTGCTCGTGGGTGATGTCCTCGCGAGGCCAGGACCAGTTGAGAATCGTCACCGGGCCGGTGAGCATGCCCTTCATCACGCGATCCGTGCGCGACTGCGCGTAGGCCGACCATTCCACGGTGATCGGGTTGGCGCGCGAAACGTCGCCCCACACGATCGGAGGCTTGACGCAGCGGGTGCCGTAGGACTGCACCCATGCGTTCTTGGTGAACAGGAAGCCGTTGAGGTTCTGGCCGAAGTATTCGACCATATCGTTGCGCTCGAACTCGCCGTGCACCAGCACATCGAGGCCGATCTCCTCCTGGCTCTTGATGCAGTCGTCGATCTGCTGCTTGATGAACGTGTCGTAGGCGGCCTGGTCGATCTCGCCCTTGCGCAGCTTGGCGCGCTCGGCACGCACCTCGCGGGTCTGCGGGAAGGAGCCGATGGTGGTGGTGGGCAGCAGGGGCAGGTTCAGCGCCTCGCGCTGCAGCTGCTGACGTTCGGCGCGCGCGGGCTGGCGGGTGAAGTCGGTGTCCGTCAGCTGGTCCAGACGCGCCTCCACGGCCGGGTCGGCGGCCACACGGGTGCCGTCGAACAGCGCCTGGTTGGCGGTGAGCGCGGCGGAGGCCTTCTTGGCGTCCTCGTCGGCGTCGGCCAGTTCGGCCACGTCGCGAAGTTCGCCGAGCTTCTCCACGGCGAACGCGAAATGCTTGAGCACGCCCTCGTCGAGACCGTTCTCGCCTTCGGTGCTGAACGGCACATGCAGCAGGGAGCTGGCGGTGGAGACGGCCACGTTCGGCGTGACCTGCTTGATGGCGTCCACCAGTCCGAGGCTCACGGCGTAGTTGTTGCGCCAGATGTTGCGGCCGTTGATCACGCCGGCGAAGACCACGGTGCCTTCGGCCACGCCGTACTGCGCGAGGGCGGCGAGGTTCTCGTCCTTGCCTTCGTTCAGATCCAGACCGATGCCGTCGAAGCCGAGCAGGTTCACGGTCTCGTACACGTCGGCGATATGGCCGAAGTAGGTGTTGAGCAGCACCTTGACCTTGCCGTCGCGGGCGGGCAGGATCTTGGCGTACAGCGCCTTGAACAGCTCCACATCGCCCGGTTCCTTGTCGAGCACGAGATACGGCTCGTCGATCTGCACCCAGGCGGCGCCGAGCTCGGCGAATTTGGTGAGCACTTCGGCGTAGACGGCGGCCACGGCGTTCACCAGACCCTTGTCGAACTCAAGCTCCTGGGCCTGCGGGTCGCGGGCGAGCTTCAGGAAGGTGTAGGGGCCGATGAGCACCGGCTTGGTGTCGATGCCGAGCTCCTTGGCCTCGAGATACTCGTCGAAGGGCTTGGTGCCGTTAAGCGTGATGTTGGTGGCGGCGTCGATCTCGGGCACAAGATAGTGGTAGTTGGTAGTGAACCACTTCTTCATCGGCAGAGCGGTCACATCGCCCTTCTCGCCCTGATAGCCGCGGCCCATGGCGAAGAGCGTCTCCTCGGGATTCTCGAAGGCGAGACGCTGGTAGCGCTGCGGGATGGCGTTGAGCAGGATGGCGGTGTCGAGCACCTGATCGTAGAAGCTGAAATCATTGCTGGGGATCAGATCGATGCCGGCGGCCTGCTGCAGCTTCCAATGCTTGGCGCGCAGCTCCTTGGCGGTGGCACGCACCTCGTCGAGCGTGCTGGCACCCTTCCAGTAGCCTTCGATGATCTTCTTGAGCTCTCGGTTCTGGCCGACGCGCGGGAAACCTGAGACGGACGTCAAAGCGGACATGAAACCTCCATGGGCTTGTTTCGTAGGTGAAACGTCTTGAACCCGACAAGAGTATCAAGAAACCGCGCGATTGCAGTCATCAAGCCAGTTAAGGTGTCGCTATAACCGAAATCTATAAGCTCCTCAGCTCCTATCGTCATTCTGAGCGGAGGCCCCTCTCCGTCATTCTGAACGGAAGCGTTTTCTGTCATCCCGAGCGGAGTCGAGGGATCTCATAAGGTCTAAGATCCCTCGACTCCGCTACGCTTCGCTCGGGATGACGAGAAAAATTGCCTTGGGATGGAGCCTATCGTTAGTCGAAATCTTTGGCGGTGATCACGGCGAGCAGGTCGCCGCTGTGGGTCTGCCACTGGTCGAAGGGCTTGTTCGAGCCGAACACCACCACGGAGGCGGGCGAGACGCCCAGATTCAGCAGATCGAGCATGGCGGGGTCGGAATCGGACGAGGCGAGCCACTGGCCGCAGATCGACACGGTAGGCTCATGGCCGAGCACCATCAGCACGCGGGTTTTCGGCTTGGTGTGCGTCAGCTCGTCGAAAATGCTCTGCATGCCGCCGTCGTACAGGCTTTGGCGGTAGTCTACGGTCGGCTCGTCGCCAAAGGTTTTGAGCATGCGCTCCAACGTCTGCGTGCCTCGCGTCGCCGCCGAACAGGCGATGCGTCCAGGCTTGAGCTTCATACCGACCAAACCCTTGGCCACTTTCTTCGCCTGCTTAAGTCCCTTGTCGGTAATCTCACGGCTGCGGTCACCGTCCGCATTGAACGGCTCGGCCTTGGCATGCCGCATCAGTATCAGAACATGCTTGTAATTCTTGGCCTTCTTGGCCACCTTGCTCACGTTGACGCCCATAATGCCTCTGCTTCTTCCACAACCGTGGTGCCGTCGCCGGCCCACGTCACTTCTGCTCTATTCTTGCAGATAATCGGACGAATCGCCGCCAAGCGCGGCGACCTGCCTGTCGAGATCGCGCAGCACCTTACGTAGTTTGCGGTCGGAGATGTCTCGCAATTCGAGATCCTCCAACTGAGCCTCGCGCTCCTCCGGGGTCAGCTCGTCGATATCGGTGACCGTGTCTTTGGTGGCGCGGTCGCGTTTCTTCAACGCTTGGAAGCCTTCCGCCATCGCGCGCGAGACAACGAGGAATCCGGTGTGGCCGATCATCTGATGGTCGGGGCGCACGGCGAGCCCCTGCGCCTTCCAGCTGCGTTCCAGCGTCTCCTGGATCATCGGCTCCGTCCACGTGCCGGCCTCGCGCAAGGCCTCCGCCAGACGGCTCATCTGCGTGGTGGTGGTGATGTAGGCGATGAGCACGCCGCCGGGCGCGATCACACGGTACGCCTGCTCCAAACGGTTCCACGGGTCAAGCATGTCGAGCACGATGCGGTCGAAGGAATGTTCCTCGAGGGTTGCGGCGACGGAATCGAAATCACCGGTTTTCAAATCCCACCATGCGGGGCGCTCCCCGTAATACAGCGTGGCGTTCGCCTCAGCCACGCGGGCGAAGTCCGGACGCAACTCGATGGTGGTCAGATGTCCCGACTCCCCCACGGCGTCGAGCAGATTCAGGCTCATCGCGCCCGACCCGGCGCCGGATTCGAGTACCCGCGCGCCGCCGCGGATGTCGCCGAGCTGAATGACCTGGGCGATGTCTTTGGGGTACATGATCTGCGCGCCGCGCGGCATGGAAAGTACGTAGTCGGCCAACCGCGGGCGCATCACCGCATACTGCCAGCCGCCGATCGCGCGTGTCGCCTTCCACGGCTTGGCGGCGTCGCGTTCGGGGTGCGCCTGGTTGAGTTGCGTCTCGCGTTTGGCGGTCACCGTGGTGACGACCACGCCTTCGGTTCGGCCGATCACATCGTCATGCAGAATCAGACCATGCTCGGTCTGCGTGCTGCCGCCCGGCACCAGCTGGTCGGTGATCTTCTTGGCCTTGCGGTCGGTGAACTGCACCTTCTCCCCCGCCTCGAACGCTCCGCGTCTCATTCATCCTCTTTCCGTGCGATGGGCTCACGATTCTTCCGGGTGCCATTCTCGCACATGCCGTGCGCGTCGCGCGACATCACCGCGGACGGACTGCGAGCGTATCGTCTAATTCGAGGCTGTGGCGAAGGCGCCCCAACGGCCGTTGTCGTGGGTCACGGTGAGGTCGAGGCCGAAGATGGCGCTGAGCCGCTCGGCGGTGAAACCGTGCTCGAGGTCGCCGGTGTAGATGATCGTGCCAGGCGCGGGGTCGTTGCCCGCCACATTGTCGGCGTAGGCGTCGGCCTCGCTGCCGGTGATGCGGCCCATAATGGCCACATGGTCGAATCCGACGGGAATCTCCTCAAGACGGTGCGTGACGAGGACGACCGTGCGGTCGGAGTCCTCCTCGCCGATGCGGCTGAGCGCCCGCAAGGCGAGCTCGCGGCCGCCGAGGTCGAGGCCCGTGGTCGGCTCGTCGAGGATGAGCAGATCCGGATCGGCCATGAGGGCGCGGCAGATCAGCACGCGCGTGCGTTCGCCCTCGGAGAGTTTGAACATCATCTTGCCCTCGAGATAATCGATGCCGAACTGGGTCATGAGACCGCGCGCCTTGGCATAGTCCTCGTCGGTGAAATCCTCACGCCAACGACCGGTGGTGGCGGTGAGCGCGGTCACCACGGCGTCGAGCGGATCCTCCTGGGGAGGGAATGAGCGTGAAAGCTCCGCGGAGCTCAAACCGATGCGGTTGCGGTAGGAGAAGACGTCGACCTTGCCCAAACGGTTGCCGAGGATATCGACCGTGCCTTGGGAAGGGAATCCGCGCGTGCTCATCATCTGCACCAGCGAGGATTTGCCGATGCCGTTGGGACCGAACAGCACCCACTTCTCGCCGCGCTTGATGGTGAGGTTCACGTCGGTCAGAATCACGCGCCTGCGACGGCGGAATTCCACATCACGCAATGCCAAAGTGGTTTCGCTCATAGTCTCCCCTTATCCGGTTGTCGTTCCCGTCATCGTTCTAAGCGTCGTCTCTTCCCTCGACTGCTCGAACGTGCCCGTCATCCTGAATGTGCCCTATCGTTCCGAGCGAAGTTCTCTCCGTCATCCTGAGCGAAGCGCAGCGAAGTCGAAGGATCTCTGAACGATTGCCTCCAACGGGCTTGAGATCCTTCGACTCCGCACTTCGTGCTCCGCTCAGGATGACGGCGGAAACGGACTGTTGCCTCCGGGCCAGGATAACAGGGAGGACAGCCTGTTCCTTCGTCGTTTACTGTTCGTCGAGCACCGACTGGTAGACGGCGACCGTCTTATCGGCGATGGACTCCCAGCTGAACATGTCGCGGGCGCGCTCATAACCGGCCTGGCCCATCTTCTTGGCGAGCTCGGGGTCGGCCATGATCTTGTTGATCGCGTCGGCCATATCCTGCACGAACTTGTCGGGATCGGTGGGCGTGCCGGTGCCGTCGTGCAGCTGGTCGATCGGCACAAGATAACCGGTCTCGCCGTCCACGACGACTTCGGGAATGCCGCCCGTGGCGGAGGCGACAACCGGCAGACCGCAGGCCATGGCCTCGAGGTTCACGATGCCGAGCGGCTCGTAGATCGACGGGCAGATGAACGCGTCGCAGCCATGCTCGAGCGCGTTGAGCTCATGCTTGGGCAGCATCTCCTCGATCCAGACGATGTTGCCGCGCTCCTCGTCGAGCTTGGCGAAGGCGGTCTTGACCTCCTCCATGATCTCCGGAGTGTCGGGAGCGCCGGCGCACAGCACCACTTGGATGCCGGGATCGACCAGATGCAGCGCCTTAAGCAGATACGGCAGGCCCTTCTGTCGGGTGATGCGGCCGACGAACAGCAGGGTCGGCTTACTGCGGTCGATGTTGTAGCGCTCGAACACCTTCCAGCCCGGATCGTCGTCGGTCGGGGTTTCGAACTGGCTCATCGTGATGCCGTTGTGCACCACCACCACCTTGTCCGGATCGACGTTCGGATAGGCCGCGAGGATGTCCTCGCGCATGCCGGCGGAGACGGCGATCACACGGTCGGCGTTCTCATAGGCCTCCTTCTCGGCCCAGGAGCTCAGATTGTAGCCGCCGCCAAGCTGCTCCTTCTTCCACGGGCGGAAGGGCTCAAGGCTGTGCGCGGTGATGACCAGCGGGGTGCCGTGCAGCATCTTCGCCAAGTAGCCGGCCATGCAGGCGTACCAGGTGTGCGCATGGCTGATGTCGGCGTCCACGTCGTTGGCGATCTGCAGATCCACGCCAAGCGTTTTGATAGCGCCATTGGCGCCCGTCAGCTCGGCGGGGGTGTCGTAGCCGACGAGCTTGAGCGAGCCGGCCGGATTGTTGCCGGGAATCTCGGGAATGTCGGCTTCGGTGCGCGGTCCGTCGAAGGCGCGCACGGTCACATCGACGCGCTCGGCCAGCACCTTGGACAGCTCCTCGGCGTGCACGCCGGCACCGCCATAGACTTTCGGCGGGTATTCGCGGGTAAGGATATCAACCTTCATTGGTCACCTCTCCTATAGGTTTTCGATTCCACTGACCACTTTAGGACATCACCCAACACGAAACGCACAATCCGCCTGTTCGTGTCTTATTCGCGTTTCGTTGCTTGCGTTCGCCGCCTGTCGGGTGGAAACTGAAAAAGGGTGTTTCAGGAACGATTCTTGAATGCCAACGTAACACCCTCAACAGTCGCGGACACCGCGACAAGACAACGACGTACGAGACAAAGGAGCCGGTATGACGAACACGACCGCAATGGCCACGCCCGAAGGAGTGCCGTACGAGTATTGGACGGAGGTGGACGGTGATTTGAAGGACTGCCCCGAATCCCTGGCTGAGGTGATTCGACAGGCTCGTCTGGGTTTCGTGCAGTGCGATGAGGCCCGCGTGCCGTTCTGGCATGATCCCGAGGGTGTGGACGTCATCGAGGACCTCTTCTACGCCGACGATGCCGATGAGGTGCGCGGTCACAGGCTCGATCTCTACCTGCCCCACGATGCCGTGGTTCGCGGCGGGCGGACGCTTCCCGTGTATGTGGATGTGCACGGCGGCGGATTCGTCTACGGATACAAGGAACTCAACCGCAATTTCTGCACGCATCTGGCCGAACGCGGCTTCGCCGTGTTCTCGTTGAACTACCGTCCGCTGCCGCAAACTGATTTCGTCGGGCAACTGCAGGATATCGCCGCCGCGCTGACATGGATCCGCGAGCATCGCCATGAGTATCCCATTGCGCAGGACGGCGTGTGGATGACCGGCGATTCCGCCGGCGGATGCTTGGCGTTCTACGCCACGGTGATCGAGCATTCTCCGGAATTTGCCCGCCAGCTTGGCGTGACGCCCAGTGGTATCAATGTTCTCGGTGCGGCCCTGATCTCAGGCGTATACAACATGCTGCCGTATATGCCGCGTGAGGATGGCGAGTCCCAGGTTGATCCCGATCACAGCTCCCTTCTGCATAAATTCTCCGACAGCATGCTCGGATGCGTAAAGGATCTGGATCCGAACGTGTTGGAGCTTGGCGCAATCACGCGTTCGGTCGAACTGCCGCCGATATTCCTGAACACCAGCAGCGACGACTTCATCCAGAACGAGACGCTGCGTCTCGCCATGCATCTGGCCGAAGCGGACGCCGATTTCGAACTTCATGATTGGAAGACCGCCAGGGGCGAGACATTGGGCCACGTGTTCCCCGTATGCATGACCTGGCTCGAGGAAAGCGGCATCACGCTCGACATGATCCGTGACTTCACCTACGCGCGCCTGTAATGTCTCGCAGCGAATTGAGCTGAACTCAAAATCATAAGGGCCGTTTGATAAGCTCCGCCGAATGGCGGGCTATCAAACGGCCCTTATGGATTCAGCGCATCATCCGTGGCTAGTCATTTGCCGCTTTTCTTTTCAGAAGCACACATCCGGCTCCGGCAACAGCCATAATGCCCATCAACGAAAGCGGCAGAGTCTCATCAGAACCGGTTGAAGACAGCTCTTCGGAAAGCAGCTGCTTCTTGGACTCCTGCGCTTCCGCCAGTTCCCGCTCGGCCTTTTCGATGGCCTCCTGCTGGGCTTTCTTGTCGGCCTCGGCCTTCTTCAGATCGGCGAGCTTTTGCTCGGCCTCCTGTTGCGCTTTGACAGCCGAGTCGTAGTCAGTCTGGGCTTGGGCAAGGGCCTCATCGGCGGTGGACTTGTCGGCGTTGGCTTCGTCCAGTTTCGCCTTCGCCTCAGCAAGGGCTTTGTTGGCTTCATCCAACTTTGCTTGGGTCGAGACAAGCTGCTCGTCGTAGGCCTGTCGGGCGGCTGCGAGATTCTGCTGGGCTGCGGCGAGATCATCGGTCGCTGTCTGCACGGCGGCTTCAGCCTTCTTCTGCTGGGACTCCGTCTGAGCCTGCTTCTGCTGGGCGGCAGCAAGTTGCTGCAGGCTCGTTGCGGAATCAGCCTTAGCCTGTTCATATTCCGTGTCTGCCTGGGACTTGGCGACGCTCGCTGCGGCGAGTGAAACGTTCGCGGCATCGAGATTTTGCTGGGCGGCGTCCACCGCTGCCTGTGCGGCATCGAGTGTGCCTTGCGCAGCGGCGGTAACATTGGCCAAATTGGCTTGTGCCTCGGCCAACGCACTATCCGCCTGTGTTTTTGCTGCGTCCGCCGCGTCGAGAGCGTTCTGGGCCTTGCTGGAATTCTCCTGCGCCACCGTATAGGCATTCTGCTTTGACTGGGCTTCAGCCTGCGCTTGGGCGAGGGCTTCGTCGGCGACAGCCTTAATGGCTTTCGCATCGATAAGTTTCTGTGCGGCGGCTTCAGCCTGAGCTTTGGTCTTCAGAGCTGAATCGTAATCAGCCTGGGCTTGGACCGCTGTCTTATCGGCATCGGACTTTTCCTGCTTGGCCTGCTCGAACTTCTCGACGGCATCTTCATACGTCTGCTTGGCCGTATCATAGGCGGAGCGTTTCGCGTCATAGTCGGCAATCACCGCATCGGCAGCGGACTTCGCAGCTTCAGCATCGGGAATTGCGGTTTCAGACAAAGCTTTCTTAGCATCGTCGAATTCGCTTTGTGCAGTATCGTATGCTGACTGCTTTTCCGCCTGTGCAGATTCCGCGACGGACAGTCTGTTGCTGGCTTCGTTCAGCAGAGCTTGGGCGTTCTTTGCATCAGCTAGAGCGTCCTGTTGTGCCTGCGTAAGCGGCGTGATAGCGTTCTGTGCTTCAGTCAGAGCAGTAATAGCGTTCGACTGGCTGTTACGTGCATTAGAAAGCGTCCTGTTTGCCGCATCCACACGTTCCTGAGCCTGACTCAATGCATTTTGGGCTGCTTGGGCTTTGACCTTGGCTTGCTCGACTGCCTCCAACGCTGACTGATAGACAGAAGCGGCGTTCTCCAACCCAGTCTTGTAGGCGGTGAGCTGCTGGCGGTACTCCGCAACCGAAACGGCACCGGCTTCAGGATAAGTGAAGTTCTGGGCGTCGGTCATCGAACTCGTGTGCGCGAAACCGGTGACGGTTCCTTCCGGATCGATGATGTTCAGATAGTGTCCCGTCTGGAGGAAGATGTCCGGATACTTTACGTTAATCTCATTGGCACTCATGTCACGCAGTTCCGGATACTGTTCGGCATACATGTCGAACAGCGCCTTTTCCTGCGTATACCATCCTACGAACGGATCTGCGTAACCCCATGCGAGGTTCTGCGCGTATGAGAAGTAGCAGTGCCCCTTTTTGCCGGAATATGTGTTGTAGTCGGCGGCGAGCTGGGCCAACGCGGTCTGATAATCGCTGACCTTCCACTCCTCCAATCCGAGGGAGCGGCGAATCTCGTTGCCACGGTCAATCAGGTCGAGTGCCTTGAGCATATTGTCAATGCTGGTTGCGGAACCCGCCTCACCAAGCTTGAGCCACGTCTTTTCCCGAGTGTTGGTGAGTGCTTCTGCCGCGTCGGTCGCGCCTTTGCTTACGAAGAAGCCGAGAGAACCTTTGGCGAGTTGAATGTCGGCATTGTCTGCGGTTTCTTTCTTCGAGTCTGCGTCAGACTGCGCATCAGCGAGAAGCTGGTTGGCTTCCTCGGCGGCATTCTTCGCATCAATCAACGCCTGAGTGGCTTCGGCTTGTTCGGTTTCCGCATCTGACACGGCCTTGTCGGCATCGGCCTTGGCGGCCTGTTTGGAGGAAAGATCCTGATTGGCTTCGTTCAATTTATCGGTGGCGGTCTGAAGCGCCTCAGATGCTTCCGCATAGGCATTCTGTGCCACGAGCTTCTCCGACTGTGCAACGTTCGTGTCGCTCATGGCCGTATCCAACGCTATCTTGGCGGCCTCGACATTAGCCTGAGCCTGCTCATAGGCAGTCTGCTTGTCTGCGGCGCTTTTCTTTGCGTTCTCCAATGCCTGATCGGCTTTGGCCTGAGCGTCCAACGCCGCCTCATACTTATCGGGATCAAGCGCTTCCACCGCGTCGGCGGCTTTCTCATCAAGATTCTTCTTCGCGGAATCTACGACGGTTTGCGCCTGAGACTGGACCTCCTCCTTGGTCTGGACTTCCTCCTTGGCGGAGTCCAGCGCGTTCTTCGCTTCTTCAACCTGTTTGGCAATGGTTTCGGTATCGTACCCGTCCGCATCGGTCTGGGCATCATCCATGGCCTGCTGGGCTTTGTTGACCGCATCCTGCTTGTCGGCGACGTCACGATCCGCCTCGTCGACAGCTTTTCTGGCTGATTCCTCCGCCGTGTCAGCGGAATCCTTATCCGATTGCGCCTTCGACTGAGTTTCCGCGGCTTGGTCTGCGGCGGCCTGTTTGTCTTCGACGTTCTTCCGAGCTTCCGTAACGCCGCTGCTGTTCTCCACATCGTTTTGGCTCTTCTTTGCGGCGTCAAGCGCGCTCTGAGCCTTATCGACGGCGGATTGAGCGTCCTGCTGCTTGACGGAGGCTTCGTCGGCGTCGCTCTTCTTTTCCGTTTCCGTTTGCGCCGCGGCACTGGCTTTGGCCTGAGCATTCGCTACATCGGTTTTGGATTGTTCGACTGCCTGGCTCGCGTCCTGAAGACTCTGCTGGGCTTTGTCGAGTTGCTGATTCGCGTTCTCGATGGCCTGCTGCGCATCGGTCACGATGGTGCTGTTCTGTGCGTCGTTCACGCTTTGTTGGGTCTGCTGTTGACTCTTCGCAGCGGCATCATAGGTCTGCTGAGCTTGCTGTTGCGCGTCATTGGCGTTCTGCTGGGCTTGTTTCGCCGTGTCAAGGGATTCTTGAGCGGCATCGACATGCTGCTTTGCTTCTTCAATGGCTTCTTGGGCAGCCTCTTGGTCGGCTGGTGTGGATGACTGGGCTCCCTGCACGGCTTTCGCGGCCGTATCCACAGCGTTCTGCGCATCATTCATTGCCACGGTTTCATCCGCATAGGCTGGCACTGTTCCTCCGAGCAGCGTGGCGGCGGTGATGGTTGTGGCGACAGTGATTTTTGCGACTCGAGGTGCGTTAATTCGCGTACTGGCTGATTCCGGATGTGATGAGATATGTTTGCCTTGAACCATGTTGATTCCCTCCCCTTCGATGCGCTGATCGCCACGGACAGGGAAGTCCCCTGTCAACATTGACTTAAAAAACAGCACGGCCAAGTCGAATGGGTTTCAGCGCGGTTTGCTTTTACTCAGCTTCGCATTGTAATTTTTTTGGGGGGGGGGCTGTATGACCATATTGTGAAACCATAAGCAGGAGGCCTCCGCACAAATCATGCGGAGGCCTCCTGTATCAATCGCCTAAATCATCGTTATACCGCAGTGCCGTGGGCATCGAGGTTGGGATTGTGCTTGGGGTTGCCGGCGGTGAAGAACAGGCTGAGCACGCCGACGATGAAGACGCCGGAGACGGTGGCGACCAGCCAGATCGGGTGGCTCGGCAGCCACATCACCACGAAGAACGCGATGATGGACAGGGCAATCAGCGTCCAGCTGCCCACGCGGAACCACTGGCGCAGCGAATGCGGGGCCTTGAACATCTTCGGATTCGTGTAGTTCGGATTGGTGGTCAGCGTGGTGTCGGTGGTTGTGACCGAACCGCCGGTCGGCTTCCATTCGCCGCCGTCCAATCCCTCCTGCAGACGCACCGACTTCTGCTGCAGCGCGTATTCGTCAATCATTCCCGAGCGCCCACGCCCACGGGTCTGGTCATATTGGGACGGGATTCCGCGGCGCGCGTTCTTCGCATCCTTGCGGCGTTCTGCACGGTTCGGCATTGAGTCAACTCCTTATTCACGAGATTGGCGGATAACGCTGGAAAACAGTGTACCCCAGTCCCTCCCGTCATAAGTGGACCGCCGCTTCGAAAGATTATCCAGCTGCGGTCTGCATGGAGGACCCGTCCAATCGCAGACCGAAGCTTGACCAAAGCTTCTTGACAAGAAAGACAGGTGGGATGAAACGCAAGTGGCCCCTCGGGTGAGGGGCCACGGAGGCGATGCGCCGAATCTTCTGGAAGCGTATCAGCGCGGTAGAGCCATCGGGCGCTGGGAGGCGACGATCGGCTTGGGCAGTTCGGTCGCGCCGGTCAGGTATTCATCGACGGCGGCCGCGCAGGAGCGGCCTTCGGAGATGGCCCACACGACCAGGCTCTGACCACGGCCGGCGTCACCGCAGGCAAACACGCCGTCCTGCGAGGTGGCGAATCCGTCGTTGCGGGCCACGTTGCCGCGGCCGTCCAACTCCACCGGCAGCTGGTCGACCAGCGTGGTGGTGTCCGGATGCAGGAAGCCCACGGAGATCAGCACCAGATCGGCGGGAATCACACGCTCGGTGCCGGGCTGGCGGGTGAACGGACCGTTCTCCCCCGGCGCCACGTCCACAACCCGCAAACCGGTCACATGGCCGTTCTCGTCGGCGACGAAGCCTTCGGTGGCGGTCGAGTTCTCGACGTGCACGCGGGTCTGCTCCTCGTCGGAACCCACGAAGTTCACCGAATCGGTGCTGTACATGTAGGTGCCGCCCTCCTCCATCGAGGAGGTCTTCTGATACAGGCGGGCGTAGGTCGGCCACGGCTGGCCCTCGGGACGTTCGGTGGGCTCCTTCGGCATGATCTGCAGCACGGTCACGTCCTTCGCGCCTTGGCGGATCGAGGTACCGAGGCAGTCGGAGCCGGTGTCGCCGCCGCCGATCACCACCACATGCTTGTCTTTGGCGGTGATGTCGTTCTTGGTTTCCAAACCGTACACGCGACGGGTCGCGTCGGGCAGGAAGTCCATGGCGAAGTGGATGCCCTTGAGCTCGCGGCCGGGCAGGTTCATATCGCGCGGCACGGTGGAGCCGATGGCCACGACCACCGCGTCGTACCGGTCGCGCAGATCATCCCAGGAGATGTCCTTGCCGATCTCCACACCCGTCTTGAACACGGTGCCCTCGGCCTCCATCTGCTCCACACGACGGTCGATCAGACCCTTGTCGAGCTTGAAGTTCGGGATGCCGAAGCGCAGCAGGCCGCCGACCCGCTCGTCACGCTCGTAGACGACCACCGTGTGGCCGGCGCGCGTGAGCTGCTGGGCGCAGGCCAGACCCGCGGGGCCGGAGCCGACGACCGCGACGGTCTGGTCGGTGAGTCGCTGCGGCGGCAGCGACTTGACATAGCCGAGCTGCCACGCCTGATCGATGATGGCGAGCTCGTCGTTCTTGATCATCGTCGGCGGCTGGAAAATGCCGAGCACGCAGGCCGACTCACACAGGGCCGGGCAGATGCGGCTGGTGAACTCCGGGAAGTTGCTAGTCATGGACAGACGGTTGTAGGCGTCCTCCCACTTGCCCTGACGCACCAGATCGTTCCATTCGGGGATGAGATTGCCCAGCGGGCATCCGGTCATGCAGAACGGGGTGCCGCAGTCCATGCAGCGGGCCGCCTGCTCGCGGGTCCACGGCTGCAGGCCGGATTCGGCGTGCACATCGCACCAGTCCTTGATACGTTCCGCGACGGGGCGCTCGGCCAACTCGCGGCGGGTGCGGACTTTCAGAAATCCTCTCGGGTCGCTCATGTCAGCGCGCTCCTTCCATAACCTGCTCGTACACCTGTTCCCAGACGCCGGGCGAATTGAAATCGATATCGTTGGCCTCAGCCTCGGCCATCGCGTTCGTCATCGCGACGAACTGCTTGGGCACCACATGCGTGAAGCGGGTCTTGGCATGCTCCCAATCGGCGAGCAGCTCGGCCGCGAACGGGGAGCCGGTCTCCTCGGCATGCGTTTTGACCAGCGCGCGCACGGTCTGCTCGTGTTCCGCGTCCAACGGCTGGAACAGCAGCGCGCCGCTCTTCACCGCGCTCGGATTCACCTTGGCCATGTCGAGGTCGAGCATGTACACGTGGCCTCCGGAGAAGCCTGCACCGAAGTTGCGGCCTGTGGGGCCGAGGATGACGACGGTGCCGCCGGTCATGTACTCGCAGCCGTGGTCGCCCACGCCCTCCACCACGAAGGTCGCGCCGCCGTTGCGCACGCCGAAACGTTCGCCCGCGCGTCCGGCCACGAAGATCTGGCCGGAGGTCGCGCCGAAACCGGTCACGTTGCCCGCGATCACGTTCTTATGCGTGTCGAAGGTGACGCCCTCTTCGGGGCGCACGATCATGCGGCCGCCGGAGATGCCCTTGCCTGCGTAGTCGTTGACCTCGCCGTAGACGCGCATGGTTTCGCCGCGCGGGATGAACGCGCCGATGGACTGGCCGCCCGCGCCGTGGAAGGTCATGTCGATGGTGTCGTCGGGCAGACCTTCGGCACCGTAACGCTTGGTGATCTCATAGCCGACCATAGTGCCGAGCGTACGGTTCACGTTGCGGATCTGCATGTCGATGCGCACGGGCTCCCTGTTCTCCAGCGCCGGCTGGGCCAGGGCGATGAGCTCGTTGTCGAGAGCCTTCTCCAGCTCGTGGTTCTGCGATTCGGTGTTGTGCAGGATCGTGCCGGGCACCGGGCCGGGCTGCATGAGCACGTGGCTTAAATCGATGCCGTCGGACTTCCAGCGCTTGATCGCCTCGTTCTGGTCGAGGCATTCGACGTGGCCGACTGCCTCCTCCAGCGTGCGGAAGCCCAGCTGGGCGAGCAGTTCGCGCACTTCCTCGGCGATGAACATGAAGAAGTTCACCACATGCTCGGGCTTGCCGGTGAACCGGGCGCGCAGCTCCGGATCCTGGGTGGCGATGCCCTGCGGGCAGGTGTTCTTCTGGCATGCGCGCATCATCACGCAGCCTTCGACGATCAGCGCGGCGGTGGCGAAGCCGAATTCCTCCGCTCCCAGCAGCGCGGCGATCATCACGTCGCGGCCGGTTTTCAGCTCGCCGTCGCACTGCACGGTGATGCGCGAACGCAGACCGTTCAGAATCAGCGTCTGCTGGGTTTCGCTCAGGCCGATCTCCCACGGGGTGCCGGCATGCTTGATCGCGTTGAGCGGAGCCGCGCCGGTGCCGCCGTCGTAGCCGGAGATAAGCACCACGTCGGCATGGCATTTGGCCACGCCTGCGGCGATGGTGCCCACGCCGAACTCGGAGACGAGCTTGACGTGGATGCGGGCCTTGGGATTGGCCATCTTCGCATCGTTGATCAGCTGCTTCAGATCCTCGATGGAGTAGATGTCGTGGTGCGGCGGCGGGGAGATCAGTTCCACGCCGGGCGTCGCATGGCGCACCTTGGCGATCCACGGCGGCACCTTCGCGCCGGGCAGATGGCCACCCTCGCCGGGCTTGGCACCTTGGGCGAGCTTGATCTGCAGGTCAGTGGCATGCACGAGGTAATCGCTGGTCACGCCGAATCGCGCGGAGGCGATCTGCTTGATCTTGCTCACGCGCTCGTCGTCGCGCAGACGTTCCGGGGACTCGCCGCCCTCGCCGGAGTTGGAGCGCGCGCCGATGCGGTTCATGGCGATGGCGAGCGTCTCGTGCGCCTCCTGCGAGATGGAGCCGTAGCTCATGGCACCCGTGGAGAAACGCTTGACGATCTCGCTGGCAGGTTCCACCTCGGAAATGTCGATCGGCTTGCGCGCGTTGGTGAACTTCATCAGACCGCGCAGCGTCATCAGACGGTTGGAGGTGTCGTCGATGTGGTGCGAATACTTCTTGAACATCTGGTAGTCGCCGCGCTGGGTCGACTGCTGCAGCAGGAAGATCGCCTCGGGGTCGTTGAGATGCTCCTCGCCGGTGCGACGCCACTTGTAGTCGCCGCCCGTGCGCAGGTTGCGATGCGGAGTGGCGGTCCACTGGTTCGGATAGGCCACGCGGTGGCGGATGGCCACCTCTTCGGCGATCTCATCGAGGCCGACGCCGCCCACGCGCGAGGTGGTGCCGGTGAAGTACTCGTCGATGATCTCCTTGTTCAGGCCCACCGCTTCGAACAGTTGCGCGCCGCGGTAGCTCATGATGGTGCTCACGCCCATCTTCGACATGATCTTGAGCACGCCGGTGGAGAGCGCCTTGGTGAGGTTCTTCACGGCGGTTTCGGCGTCCACGGTGAGGTATCCGGTGCGCGAGAGGTCTTCGACGGATTCGAACGCGAGGTATGGGTTCACGCAGGCCGCGCCGTAGGCGATGAGCAGGGCCACATGGTGCACTTCGCGCACGTCGCCGGCCTCCACCGCCATGGAGATCTGCGTGCGCGTATGGCGGCGCAGCAGATGGTGCTGCACGGCGGAGGTGAGCAGCAGCGACGGGATCGGACCCCACGTGTGGTTGGAATCACGGTCGGACAGCACGATGAAGTTCTTGCCTTCCTCGATCGCCAGATCGATTTCGGCGAAGATCTCGTCGAGACGCTCCTGCAAGGCCTTGCCGCCGCCGGCGACCTGATACAGACCCTTGACCACATACGGCTTGTAGTATCCGCCGAGGATCTTGGCGCGGTCGAGTCGCTTGAGCTGCGCCATCTCGTCGGAGTTGATGACGGGCAGCGGGATGAGGATCTTCTTGGCGTGCAGCGCGGAATCGCTCAGCAGATTCGGCTCGGGGCCGATCGCGGATTCCAGACAAGTGACGATCTCCTCGCGCTCCCAGTCCAGCGGCGGGTTGGTGACCTGCGCGAACTTCTGCGTGAAGTAGTCGAACAGCATGCGCGAACGGCTGGAAAGCGCGGCCATGGGCGCGTCATTGCCCATCGAGCCGAGCGGCTCCTTGCCGGTGTTGGCCATGGGGGCGAGCAGAAGCTTCAGATCCTCTTCCGTGTAGCCGAAGGCGCGCTGGCGGCGCACCACGGACTGGCCGGAATGGTTCACATGCGCGCGGGTGGGCAGATCGCTCAGCTCCACAGAATTGCCCTCCACCCACTGGCGGTAGGGATGCTGGGAGGCGAGCGACTTCTTGATCTCGTCATCCGAGATCATACGGCCTTCGGCGGTGTCCACGAGGAACATCTTGCCCGGCTCCAGTCGGCCGTTGGCCTTGACATGCTCGGGGGCCACCTCAGGCAGCACGCCGGCCTCGGAGGCGAGCACCAGATAGCCGTCGTCGGTAAGACGCCAGCGACCGGGGCGGAAGCCGTTGCGGTCGAGCAGCGCGCCCACCTGGGTGCCGTCGGTGAAGATGATGTGCGCCGGGCCATCCCACGGCTCGATCAGCGTGTTGTTGTACTCGTAGAAGGCGCGCACGTCCGGATCGAGTTCGGCGTTCTTCTCCCAAGCGGGCGGCAGCATCATGGAGATGGCGTGCGGCAGGGATCGTCCGGCCAGATGCAGCAGTTCGAGGCATTCGTCGAAGGTGCCGGAATCGGAATAGCCGGGCGTGTCGATCGGCAGCAGCGGCTCAAGCTCGCCGAGCAGTTCGGAGCTAAGCCGGCCCTCACGGGCGGACAGCCAATTGCGGTTGCCCTGAATCGTGTTGATCTCGCCGTTGTGCGCGAGCATGCGGAAGGGCTGGGCGAGCGGCCAGCTGGGGAACGTGTTCGTGGAGAAGCGCGAATGCACGATGGCGACCTTGGCCTTCATGCGCTCGTCGGTCAGGTCCGGGAAGAAGGGCGTGAGCTGCATGGTGGTGAGCATGCCCTTATAGGTGATGGTGCGCGCGGAGAGGGAGGCGAAGTAGATGCCCACCTCATGTTCGACGCGCTTGCGGATGCGGAAGGTTTTGCGGTCGATGCCCACGCCTTCGAGCTTGCCTTCCGGATCGGCGAGCACCAGCGTTTTGAAGCTCGGCATGGAGGCGAGGGCCTGCAGGCCCAGTCCGTCCGGATTGGTGGGCACCACGCGCCAGGCGAGCACTTCGAGGCCCTCCTCGCGGGCGATGCGGGCGATGGCCTGCTCCTGCTGGCCGCAGGTGGCGATGTCGCGGTCGAGGAAGGCGATGCCGGCGGCGTAACGGCCGGGTTCGGGCAGCTCCACGCCGACGGTGGCGCGCATGAACCCGTCGGGCATGCTCATCAGGATGCCCGCGCCGTCGCCGGTGTTCTCCTCGGAGCCGACCGCGCCGCGGTGGTTGAGGTTGACGAGCACTTCGATGGCGTCCTTGACGATCTTGTGCTCGGCCCGCTTGTTCAGGGTGGTGACCATACCGACGCCGCATGCGTCGTGCTCGGCCCCGGGGTCATACATGCCTTGGGATTTATGGACCGTGAGATCAAGCGGGGCGTGGAAAGTCACCGAAACCACCTTCATTGTTGTTTTGGGCAGAGCCCTAGGGTTCTGCGGTTCTTTGGGTAAAGCTTTTATAGGGTAGCGCCGGCTTGAGTCATTTATGTTACGTGTCCATATACCGAATATCGGAAAAAGTCAATACCCATTTTGGGGATTCACGAAAGACCAAGCAACACCCTCTTTTCCGTCATTCTGAGCGGAGCGGTGGCGTGGTTTAGTCGAGCAGGTCGAAAAGCTGTTCGATGATGGTGTCGTTGAGCAGTCGGCCCCGAAGCGTGGGGATGATGCGGCCGTCCGCCACGCTGACCAGTCCGGCTTGGCGCAGTGCGTCGAACCGGACTGGTGCGATCGCATGTCCAGCCGCACGTTCGACATCGGCGATGGCCAATCCTTCGCGCAGACGCACGCCCAGCATAATCACCTCTTCGAGATGCTCACGGGCTGATATGGCTTCGTGGCCGGCCCACGGCACCTTGCCGTCATTGATGGATTGCCCCCACAGTTTCGGATGCGCGATGTCCCACGCGCGCATGTCGCCGTCGCCGCCCGCATAGTGGCTGTGCGCGCCCGGCCCAAGCCCGGCCCAATCGACATTGCGCCAATAGCCGAGGTTGTGGCGGCTTTCGAAACCCTGACGAGCCCAGTTCGACACCTCATACCATTGCAGTCCGGCTGCGGAGAGCAGTTCGTCGGCGATTTCGTATTTCGCAGCCTCGTCATCGTCATCGGGTTTGGGCAGAAGCCCCGCGGCGATCTGACGACCCATCTTGGTGGTCGGCTCCACGGTGAGCGCGTAGGCGGAGATATGGTCCACACCCAAATCGATGGCCGTGCGCACGGATTCCCGCCAATCGTCGAGGCTCTCCCCCGGCGCGCCGTAGATCAGGTCGACGCTGGCGCGCAGTCCGGCACGCTCGGCCGCGCGTACTCCGGCTTCGACGTTGGCGGGCGTATGCGTGCGGTCCAAAGTGGCCAGCACATGCGGCACCGCCGACTGCATGCCGAAGGAGATGCGGGTGAATCCGCCGTCAGCCAACGCCTTGATATAGTCGGCGTCCACGGTGTCGGGATTGGCTTCCGTGGTGATTTCCGCGCCGGATTCCACGCCCCAGATCTCGCGAATCGCGTCCAGCAAGGTAATCAGATCGGCCGCGGGCAGAATGGTGGGTGTGCCTCCGCCGAAGAACACGGTGCTTGCCGCAGGCTTGTCGATGCCGTGCTCGAGCTGCCAGTCGCGCACCAGACGCATCTCGCGCTCCACCATGGCCGCGTAATTGCCGCGCGAAGCACCCGCGCCCAGATCAACCGCCGTATACGTGTTGAAATCGCAGTAGCCGCAGCGCCTTAGGCAAAACGGCACATGCACATACACTCCGTAGGTCAAACTCAGCCTTCGGTTTTTTGGGCGGCGCGGATCTTGTCTTTGGTGTCGCGGTCGTTGCCGGAATCGCCGGTGGACAGGGCGGCGATGAACGCCTCCTGCGGCACTTCCACATGTCCGAGCATCTTCATGCGCTTCTTGCCGGCCTTCTGCTTCTCAAGCAGCTTGCGCTTACGGGTGATGTCGCCGCCGTAGCACTTGGCGAGCACGTCCTTGCGCAGGGCGCGGATGTTCTCGCGCGCGATGATGCGCGAGCCGATCGCGGCCTGAATCGGAATCTCGAACTGCTGGCGGGGAATGAGCTCGCGCAGCTTCTTCGTCATCATCACGCCGTAGCTGTACGCCTTGTCGCGATGCACGATGGCGCTGAACGCGTCCACCTTCTCTCCCTGGATGAGAATGTCCACCTTGACGAGGTCGGCGCTCTGCTCGCCGTCCTCATGGTAGTCGAGCGAGGCGTAGCCCTTGGTACGGCTTTTCAGCTGGTCGAAGAAGTCGAACACGATTTCGGCCAGCGGCATGCGGTAGTGCATCTCCACACGATCGGTGGAGATGTATTCCATCGTGCCCATGATGCCGCGGTTCTCCTGGCACAGGTCCATCACCGCGCCGATGAATTCCTTGGGCGTGATGATGTCGGCCGCCACCATCGGCTCGACGATGCGCTTGATCTTGCCGTCGGGGAACTCGCTCGGATTGGTCACGTGGAATTCGGTGCCATCCTCCGCGGTCACCTCGTAGGTCACGTTCGGCGCGGTCTGGATCAGATCGAGGCCGAATTCGCGGCTTAACCGTTCGGAGACGATCTCCATATGCAGCAGTCCCAGGAAGCCGCAGCGGAATCCGAATCCCAACGCCACGGAGGTCTCCGGCGTGTAGACGAGCGCCGCATCGTTGAGCTTGAGCTTGTCAAGCGCGTCACGCAGTTCGGGGAACTGCGCGTTGTCGATCGGGAACAGACCGGAGTACACCATCGGCTTGGGATCGCGATAGCCGTCCAGCGGCTCGGTGGCGGGCTTGATCGCGGAGGTGATCGTGTCGCCCACCTTCGATTGGCTCACGTCCTTCGCGCCGGTGATCACATAGCCGACCTCGCCCGCGCCCAACGCCTTGGTGGGGGTCATGTCGGGGCTGATCACGCCGATTTCGATGGGGTCGTGCGTCATGCCGATGCCCATCATGTGCAGCTTCTCGCGACTACGCAGCTCGCCGTCGACCATACGCAGGTAGGTGACGATGCCGCGGTAGGAGTCGTAGACCGAATCGAAGATCAGCGCACGGGCCGGCGCGTCCGGATCGCCGTTCGGAGCGGGCACGTCCATGACGATCTGATCGAGCAGATCGGAGACGCCTTCGCCGGTTTTGCCGGAGACGCGCAGCACGTCGCTCGGCTCGCATCCGATCAGTCCGGCGATCTCCTCGGCGTGTTTGTCGGGTTCGGCGCTCGGCAGATCGATTTTGTTGAGCACCGGAATAATGGCCAGATCATGGTCGATGGCCATATACAGGTTGCTCAGGGTCTGCGCTTCGATGCCCTGCGTGGCGTCGACGAGCAGCACCGCGCCCTCGCATGCGGCCAATGCGCGCGACACCTCATAGGTGAAATCCACATGGCCGGGGGTGTCGATCATGCCCAGCGTGTATTCGACGCCGTCGAAGGTCCACGGCACACGCACGGCCTGCGATTTGATGGTGATGCCGCGCTCCTGCTCGATATCCATACGGTCGAGGAAGCGGTCGCGCATCTCGCGTTCGGGCACGATGCCGCTCAGCTGCAGAATACGATCCGCCACAGTGGACTTGCCATGGTCGATATGCGCGATGATGCAGAAGTTGCGAATCACCGATTGATCCGTGAACCCCGGCTGGTTATGCTGATCGGCCACCGAACACTCCTTCATTCCTGACGCAAGACAAACTCAACCTATAGTAGCGAATTCCCTCGCCAGCCGTCGCTTCGTCGCCTTCCGCGCGTGTGTGCGACGTCTTCGCGAGGTACGATGGATCAGTTCATGTGCGTGTCGCGGCCGAATGTGTGAGATTATCCGGCTCGCGTGCTATCATCTCAGTTTTGTATGTCCTTATAGCAAACGTCGTTTGGAGTTACATTGGCAAACATCAAGTCGCAGAAGAAGCGCGTCCTGACCAACGAGAAGGCGCACAAGCGCAATGTGGCCGTGAAGTCCGGCCTCAAGACCGCCATCCGCGCCACCCGCGAGGCCATCGCCGCCGGCGATAAGGCCGCCGCTGAGGCCGCTTACAAGGTCGCCGCTCAGAAGCTCGACAAGGCCGCCGGCGCTGGCGTGATTCACAAGAACCAGGCCGCCAACCGCAAGTCCGGTCTCGCCGTCGCGATCAACGCGCTGTGAGCTGACTGACAAGAGGGCCGCATCCCGTTGGGGTGCGGCCCTCTTCGTATTCAGAGCGTTTTCTTGTCGTCCTGAGCGGAGCGTCTACAGATACACATGCCGGCGCTCGACCGCTCCCGGCACCGTGAGATTGAACTTGACCGACAGCAGTCGCATAACCACCACCACAGCGACGATCACCAGCTCCAGAGCCATCTCCCATTCAAGGTTGATCCAGCCCGCGTTCAGCGCCTTGCACACGAAAACGGTCAGCAGGCACCCCACCGCCGACGGCACCGCATACCAGTGCTTGTCGCGGATCACCATCGGAACCTCATTGATGAGCATGTCGCGCACCAATCCACCACCCAATGCGGTGAACATACCCATGAACGCGGCGGTCATGCCGGAGGATCCCAATCCCATGGCCTTGGCCGTGCCGTTCACAGCGAACAGGGCGACGGCCAGCGCATCGATGGTCAGCATCGACCATTTGAGTTTGTCGACCTCCGGATGGATCACCGCCACCGCGACGCCGGAGGCCAACGCAGTGAGCACGAAGCCTTTGTCGGTGATGCCCACCGGCGGCACGTCGAGCATCACATCGCGGATGATGCCGCCGCCCAACGCGGTGAGCCAAGCGGTGATGACAATGGCGAACAGATCATAGTCCTTGCGCACGGCCGATAATCCACCCACCATGCCGCAACAGAAGATGGCCACATATTCGATGCCCAATATAAACGCATTGCTTTCCAGCGCCACTTCCATCGCAGATCTCCTTTTCGCCGCCCCTCAATATAACAAAACCTCTACGCTCCCTTGAACCAGGCGCGCCGCACCCCGACTCCCCCATATGGCGCTTAGTCTCAAGTCAGGCCAGTCCGCGTCAATCCACAAAAAAGAGGGCCTCCGTTCGCACGGAAGCCCTCGATACATTAGGCGTGGTCAGCCGAGTCAGCAGACCTTCCACATCCAGTTGTGCGGATCCTCGATCTCGCCAAGCTGGATGCCAAGCAGTTCGTTGCGCAGCACCACGGTCAGCTCGCCGGATTCGCCGCCGGCCACGGTCACGTCGAACTTGTCGGACTTGAAGCGGCCGATCGGGGTGATGATGGCGGCGGTGCCGCAGGCGAACACCTCGGTCACCTCGCCGGACTTGATGTCCTCGAGCAGCTGCTCCAGCGGGATCATCGTCTCGACCACATCGCGGCCGTGGTCCTGCATGAGCTGGATCAGGGAGCGGCGGGTCACGCCGGGCAGGATGTTGCCGGTCAGCGACGGGGTTTCCACATGGCCGTCCTTGTGGACGATCATCATGTTCATGCCGCCCAGCTCCTCAAGGTAGGTCTTGGTGGCGGCGTCCACGAAGCACACCTGCTCGCAGCCGTTCTCGATGCCCTTGTATTCGCCGAGCAGGGAGGCGGCGTAGTTGCCGCCGCACTTGGCGAAGCCGGTGCCGCCGGGGCCGGTGCGGAACCACTTATCCTCGACCCAGATGCTCACGGGCTTGACGCCGCCCGGGAAGTACGGGCCGGAGGGGCTGGCGATCACGCAATAGTCCACCTCATGGGGAGCTCGCACGCCGAGGAAGGGTTCGGAGGCGAACATGAACGGACGCAGGTACAGCGTGTACTCGCGGCGGGAGGGCACCCAGTTCACATCCTGCTTGACCAGCGCGGCGCAGGAGCCGAGGAAGTCGTCGATTGGCAGTTCAGGCAGATACATGCGCTTGGCGGAGTTCTGGAAGCGTTCGGCGTTCGCGTCCGGGCGGAACAGCCAGGTGGAACCGTCGGCGTGACGGTAGGCCTTGAGACCTTCGAAGCATTCCTGCGCGTAGTGGAGCACAGATGCGCCCGGGTCCATCTTCAGCGGCGCATACGGCTCGATGCGGCGGTCGGACCAGCCTTCACCCTTGGTCCAGCTCATGTGGGCCATGCTGTCGGAGAAGAGCTGTCCGAAGGCGGGCTTGTCGATGAGTTCGGCGCGCTTGGCGTCGGAGGCGGGATTGTCGTTGGGCAGGACGGTGAACGCTTCGGCGAGTTTGTCGAGAGCAGCCGGATCGTGATGCGTGTTTTCAGTCATAGTCACTTCTTCTTAGAAATGTACGGCCGCGGGGCGGCGTATTCATGGTGTGCGCCCGTGATGCTTGTGGCATGGGGCCTGCACTTTACTTTTCCACACCGGTGGCGTCCGTGCGGCAAGGGGTTCACATGGTGAAAACCCTGCCGCCGAACGCAAAGGACCCATGACTTGCCGTCATGGGTCCGGATGCTGTCAGCCGATGGTCGCGGGATCAGGTCCCGCCATCATCACTCGGCGGCCGGAGCTTCGGCCGCGGCGGAGGCGTCTTCCGGCACGGTGACGGAGACGACGGGCTCCTCGAGGTCATCCATGTCGAGCTCGACGCCCTCGGGCAGGACGACGTCCTTGAGCAGAACCTTGGAACCGTCGGTCAGGCCGTCGACGTTCACGACGATCTTCTCGGGCAGGTTGGCCACGTCGGCGCGCACCTTGAGCTCCTGCATGTCGACGAACGCGACGGCGGCACCCTTCGGCGTGCCTTCAACGAACACCGGCACCTCGACGTCGATCTTGTCGCCGGCCTTGACCTCGTAGAAGTCGACGTGCTCGACGATGCGCTTGACGGGGTTGCGCTGCACATCCTTGACGACGGCCATCTTGGTTTCGCCGTCGAAGTTCAGGGTGAACAGGGCGTTGTTGTGACGCAGCGCCAGGGTGGTCTCCTTCATCGGGAGCTGGATGAACTCGGGATCGGCGCCGCCGGCGTAGATGGTGGCGGGGATGAGCTTGGCGACGCGCATGCGGCGGGCGACGCCCTTGCCGAACTCGGTACGCTTGGCACCTTCGAGGGTGATGGTAACAGCCATGATGACTCCTTGAATCGTTTCGTACGTTTCGCCCGGGCGCATCGACGCGCCGAAGGAACACACTCAAGGAGTGAATCGAACGCCGAGTCGATAACGGAAGTCTGCCGTGCAGCTTCCCTCGCCAAAGCAACAGGCTCCAAGTATAGTCCGGGCGTGGACAATGCCTTTCGACGCGCGTTCCTGTCGGGCTTGCCCGCTTCCGCCGGTTAGTATGGTGAGCAGCATCCCTCAACGAACCGAGGTTCTCATGAAACAGTCATCCATGGGCGTCGCAGGCAAGGTCGCGCTGGGAGCGGGCGTGTCCGCGTTGGCCGCCGCCGGGGCGTTGTTCGCCGTGTCGCGCTATCTGTTCAATTTCGCCGTGGACACGAAATTTCCTAGGTCGATGATCGCACGGTTGCGCAACGAAACGGTGCCAAACGCGAATCTTGAAGGCTTATGCTTCGATGCTGATGAGGAGGCTCAGGCCGATGACTGGTTCGTGCAATCCCGTCAGCCGGTCTCCATCCGCAGCCATGACGGATACGCGTTGCGTGGTTGGCTGCTCGATCCTGACTGCGCCTCCCCCGCCGCGCATCGTTATGCGATCTGTTGCCATGGGTACAGCGGAGGCCCCGAACAGATGGCCAAATACGCACGCCGTTTCGCGAGAATGGGATTCACGGTGCTGGTTCCGGCCTCACGCGGCCATGAGCCGAGCGAGGGCCGCTATGTTGGCATGGGATGGTTGGAACGGCTCGATCTGATGCGCTGGATCGACTTGATTGTGGAAAGCGATCCGCAGGCGCGGATTCTGCTTTTCGGTCTGTCCATGGGCGCTTCGACCGTGATGATGACGGTCGGAGAGCGCGCCCTGCCGCGCAATGTGGTCGCGGCGATCGAGGATTGCGGGTACACGTGCGTGCGCGACGAGTTCATCGCGCAGGCCAGAAGCATGTACCGTATGCCGCGGTGGATGGCGGCTCTTGTCGTGGACGTGACCGGGTTGATCGCCAAGCGCCGCGCCGGATACGGATTCCGTGAGGCATCCTGCGTCGAGTCGCTGCGGCATACGACGATTCCGATGATGTTCATCCACGGCGGCGCGGACGACTTCGTCCCGGCGTCGTTCCTGGAACGTAACTATGAGGCGTGCGCCAGCATCGACCGTGAGAAACTGCTGATTCCCTCCGCCGTTCACGCGATGAGCTCCTGCACCGACCCAGAACGCTATTGGCGCAGGGTCGGCGCATTCGTACGCCGCACATTCGATGCCTGACACGCGCTTCACCCGCTATGAGAAAGAGGCTCCCCTGAGGGGAGCCTCTTTTGATGTCGTTCCGCAATGCGATCAATTCCTTGACGGCTGCGATGACGGCTTGTAGCCCCGACTTCGCGTCGCCGAACAGCATCTGCGAGTTGTCCTTGAAGTACAGCTCGTTTTCGATGCCGGCGTAGCCCTTGCCGCGGCCGCGCTTCATGACGACGACGTTCTGAGCCATGTCGACGTCGAGGATCGGCATGCCGGAGACCGGGGTGCCGGGGCGACGGGCGGCCGGGTTGGTCACGTCGTTCGCGCCGACGACGAGCGCCACGTTGGCGGTCGGGAACTGCGGGTTGATGTCGTCGAGGTCGACGAGCTCCTCGTAGGGCACGTTGGCTTCGGCGAGCAGCACGTTCATGTGGCCGGGCATACGGCCGGCGACCGGGTGGATGGCGTAGGAGACTTCGACGCCGTGGCCCTTGAGCAGTTCGCCGAGGTCGGCGAGCTCGCGCTGGGCCTGCGCCTGGGCCAGGCCGAAGCCGGGCACGAAGATGACCTTCTCCGCGTAGACGAGCTGGACGGCCACGTCATCGGCGGTGGTTTCCTTCATGGTGCCTTCGGGGCCTTCGGCGTCACCGGCGGCCGAGGAGCCGCCGCCGAAGCCGCCGGCGAGGACGGACAGCAGCGGACGGTTCATGGCCTGGGCCATGAGGATGGAGAGGGTCACGCCGGCGGAGCCGACGAGCGCGCCGGCCACGATCAGCGCCACGTTGTCGATGGCGAGACCGGACATGGCCACGGCGGTGCCGGTGCAGGCGTTGAGCACGGAGATCACGACGGGCATGTCGGCGCCGCCAATCGGGATGACGAACACGAGGCCGTAGCAGAGGGCGAACACGGTGGCCAGCACGCTCCACAGCAGACGCTGCTCGGGCTGCACGCACAGCATCACGAAGGCGATGAGGGTGAGCGCGATGAAGGCCACGTTCCACACGCCCTTGGCGGGCAGGGTGAGCTTGCGCATGAACTTGAGGCCCTGCAGCTTGCCGGCGGCGACCAGCGAGCCAGTGAAGGTGACGGAACCGATCACCACGCCGAGGCCGGCGGTGATGAGCACGACGATGTCTGGCGTTTCGGCCTTGGTGAGGATGTCGTTGAGCGCGACAAGGGCCGCTGCGCCGCCGCCCACCGTGTTGAACACGGAGACGAGCTGCGGCATGTCGGTCATCTTCACCTTCTTGGCGGAGACCACACCGGCGATCGCGCCGATGGCGATGCCCACGACGAGGATCACCACAGCCACGGTGGAGATGAATCCCTTGGCGAACAGCACGATGAAGGCCATCAGCACGGCCACGACCATGCCGAAAGCGGAGATCATATTGCCCTTGCGCGCGGTCTTCGGCGAGTTCATGTAGTGCAGGCCGACCACGAACATGACGGCGGAGAACAGATAGACGAACCAGGCGACGATGTCGATGGCTCCGATGGTTTCAGTTGCCATGGCTTACTTCTCCCCCTTCTTCTCGTTCTTATTGGACTTGAACATCTCGAGCATGCGGTCGGTGACCACATAGCCGCCGACCACGTTCATCGTGCCCAGCACGGCGGCCAGGAAGATGAACACGTAGGCGAGCGGCGAATTGGCTTCGGCCGCGACGATGACGACGCCGACGATGACGATGCCGTGGATCGAGTTCGCGCCGGACATCAGCGGGGTGTGCAGGGTGGCGGGCACCTTGCCGATCACCTCGATGCCGATGAGCAGGGCGAGGACGAACAGGGTGATGGAAACGACAAGAGTGGGCATGGTTTACTCCTCTTCCTTCTTGGCGGCCGGAGCTTCGACGCGGCCGGCCACGACCAGCGCGTCGTCAAGCTCTTCGGACAGGTCCTGGGCCAGCTTGCCGTCGCGCACGAAGTGGGCGAGCACGTCGGCCACGTTGCGGCTGAGCAGGTTGGAGGCCGTGGTGGCGACGCCGGAGGCCAGATACGGAGCGCCGATGATCTTGACGCCGCCGTCGGTGATCTGCTCGCCGATCACGGAACCCTCGACGTTGCCGCCGAGGTCGGAGGCGGCGCAGTCGACGATCACGGCACCGCGGTGCAGTCCGTCGACACCGGCCTTGGTGAGCAGCACCGGGGGCTTGCGGCCCGGCACCTTGGCGGTGGTGATGACGATGTCGAAGCCGGCGGCCTTCTCATCGACCGCGGCCTGCTGGGCGGCCTGCTCCTCGGCGGTGAGCGCGCGGGCGTAGCCACCCTCGCCCTGACCGGCGGAGAAATCGAGTCCCAGATCGAGGAACTTCGCGCCCAGCGACTCGACCTCGCCCTTGGAGGCGGGACGCACGTCGTACGCGGTGACGACCGCGCCGAGACGCTTGAGCGTGCCGATGGCCTGCAGGCCGGCGATGCCGGCGCCGAGCACCAGCGCCTTGGCCGGACGAATCGTGCCGGCGGCGGTGGTCATCATCGGCAGGAAGGAGCCGTAGGCGTCGGCGGCTGCGATGGCGGCCTTATAGCCCATAACGGAGTTCTGCGAGGTCATCTCGTCCATCGACTGCGCGGAGGAAAGCTGGCGCGGCAGCTTTTCGATGGCGACGCCGACCAGACCGGCGTTCTCGAGCGAGGCGACATAATCGGCGTCGGTGAACGAGCCGAGCATGCCGATGATCCACGTGCCGGCCTTGACCTTGGCCAGCGTTTCGGCGGACGGACGGTCGACGAAGCCGAGCGCGTCGGCGCCGGCGATCACCTCATCGCGGGAGGCGACCTTCGCGCCCGCGTTCGCATAATCCTCGTCCGTGTACTGTGCGGCAGCGCCCGCGCCGCTTTCGATCAGGCAGGAGACGCCGCTCTTGCCCAGCCGGGTGACGATGTCGGGCGTCAACGCGACGCGCGACTCGATATCCGACGTCTCGTTCAGAACGCCGAAAGTCACCGTGGCTTTCTGGGTTTCAGCCATGAGAGCCCTTTCTTCTTTCGAAACCATGTCATAACACGTCGTCACATAGGGGAAGCGTGTTCGTAACAGGTCATGGTGTACAGCCGAACAGTGTAACCCACGGGGGCGAGGTAGGTCCGGGCCGTTTCGCCAAATGAGAACCCTCCGTTTTGTGCGTTCGTCCAAATGATGCGCGAATCCTTACGGTAGCGTAAGGTGACGTGTCGCGATTTGATGACTAAACTGGCGGTTTTGAGAACCTTTACGGTTATAGAGAACGCCTTTCAAGGAGCATCACGTGTCCATTATTTCCTCAGTCAAGCAGCAGACCGCGAATCTGACGCGTATGGCGCTGCGATTGGGCGCAGACTTCGTGCATCCGGTCAGCGATGATTCGGGTGACCGTCCTGACTACGCCGCCGGCTCGGATTTCGCCGCCACCAGTCAGGTCTCGCTCCCCTACAGCGCCGAATGGGGGCCGGGATTCCCCTCCGTCACCGATATCGACCCGGTGAGCAAGCTGCTGACCACCCGCACGGAAGGCAACCCGCCGCTGGACGAGGGCATGTCCATCTATGACATCTACGCCGACCGCGCCGAACGTATGGGTGATGAACCGCTCTACACCTTCAAGAGCGGCGACCAGTGGAACACCGTGACGGCCAACGAGTTCCTCGCCGAAGTACGCGCCGTGGCCAAGGGCCTGCTCCACTATGGCCTGAAGAAGGGCGACGCGGTGGCGTTCATGTGCCGCACCTCCTATGAATGGGATCTGACCGACGCGGCGATCATGGCCTGCGGCGGCGTGCTCGCAACCATCTACGACACCGATTCGGCCGAGCAGATCCGCAATATCGTCAACAATTCCGACGCACGCCTGCTCATCGTCGAAACCACCGACATGCGCGACGAAGCCGACGGTCTGGTGGAGGAATGCCCGTCGCTGGAACGCGTTATCACCATCGAAACCGGTGGACTGGATGAGATCAAGGCCTACGGTGCCTCCGTCAGCGACGAGGAACTCGACGCGCGCATCGACTCCGTGAAGAAGACGGACCTATGCTCGATCGTCTACACCTCCGGCTCCACGGCCGCGCCGAAGGGCGTGGAGATGACGCATGAGCACTACTGCACCACCGCGTTGAATCTGCCGAACTACATGCCCGAGCTGCTGCACGACAAAAACCATTCCGTGCTGCTGTTCCTGCCGCAGGCGCATTCCTTCGCCCGCGCGATCAACTACATCGTGGTGGCGTCCGAACTGCATATCTATATCGCGCAGGGCATCAAGACGCTGATCTCCGACCTGCAGGTGGCTAAGCCGACCGTGATGATTGTGGTGCCCCGCGTGCTGGAGAAGGTGTACAACGCCGCCTCGCAGAAGGCCGGGCACGGCGCGAAGGGCGTGGCGTTCGCCGCCGCCGTGGTCGCCGCGCAGAACTATATGGCCGAGCTGGGCGAGGGCAAGGTGCGTGCGCTCACCCGCACCCGCCGCGCCGCCTTCGACCCGGTGGTCTACAAGGCGCTGCGCGACGTGCTCGGCGGCCGCGCCAAGTGGATCGTCGCCGGCGGCGCCCCGCTCGATCCGGAACTGCTCGCCTTCTTCCGCGGCGCCAACGTTCCGGTGTACGAGGGCTATGGCCTGACCGAGACGACCGCCCCCTGCGCCTTCACGCCGCTGGGCACGCCGTACCATCCCGGTTCCGTGGGCGTGGCGTTCCCCGGCTTCAGCGTGCGCATCGCCGAGGACGACGAGATCCAGGTCAAGGGCACGGCCGTGTTCCCGCGCTACCACAAGAACGAGGAAGCCACCGAAAGCTCCTTCACCGAGGACGGATGGTACGCCACCGGCGATCTGGGCCGCCTCGACAACGACGGATTCCTCTACATCACCGGCCGTAAGAAGGACCTCATCATCACCGCAGGCGGCAAGAACGTCTCCCCCGGCCCGATTGAAGAGGTGATCCAGCGCTGCTCCTTCGTCTCGCAGGCGCTGGTGCTCGGCGACAAGCGCCCGTTCATCTCCGCACTGGTGACCTTGGATGAGGAGTCGCTGCGCCCGTGGCTGGAATCCAAGGGACTCGACAAGACTATGTCGCTGGAGGACGCCGCGAACAACGCGGCCGTGCGCGCCGAAGTGCAGAAGTATGTGGATCAGGCGAACGACGGCGTCTCCCGAGCCGAATCCGTGCGCAAGTTCATCGTGCTGCCCGAGGAGTTCAGCCAGGAGAACGGCCTGATGACCGCCTCCATGAAGGTGATCCGTCCGAAGGTGATCAAGCATTACGCCACGCTGCTCAACACGCAGATGTACACCACCAAGAAGAAGTAACCGTTTCCGGTTCAACACCGTATGAGTGGCGCTCCGACAGACCGTTCCGTCGGAGCGCCACTCATATTTTCCGTCATACGCTATCTTCCTCGCCATCGGACGGTTCTGCGTGAATAATGTCGCGCAGTATCGCAAGGAAAGCCTCGGCTTGGCGCGACAGCGTCTGGTTCTTCTTCCACGCCAAACTCACGCGTACGGGATTTTCGGGAGAGACGGGCAAGAACACCAGTCCGCTCCCCTCTTCGGCATGCGCGACGCTGGCGGGGCAAAGCATCGCTCCGATTCCTTCACGCACCAGATATCCGGCGTTATGCGCAAGATTCATCGTACCGACCACATGAAGGCCCTCGGTTAGGTGCCGTCTCTGGACCAACGCATCATTACGGCTGATCGCACCTTTAGGCACAACAGCGGGCAAACCTTTGAGGTCCCCCATACCGACGCTTTTCCGCCCCGCCAAGGGGTGGTCTTCGCGCACCACCAGACCTAAGAGGTCGCGACCGGGAACATCAAGATAGTCAAAGCCGCTCATATCCACCGGTTGCGCCAGCAGTCCGAAGTCGGTCAGACCGTTATTGAGTCGTTCGATGATGTCATCGCTGTAGGCGTCCTGCAAGTGCACCATCACACCGGGATGGCGTTCACGCAAAGCGACGACCGCTTTGGCGATGACTCGCATCGCGCTGGTCTGCGCCGCACAGATGTGCAGATCGCCTTCGACCGTCTCGCTGGTTGCGATCTCCGCCTCGGCTCTGTCCGCAAGCACGATGATCTCACAAGCACGCCGGTAGAGCATGCGCCCCTCGCGGGTAAGTTCCAATGCGCGCCCGCGATTGCCTCGAGCGAACAGCCTCGCTCCCAGCTCGTTCTCAAGTTCGCCGATTTTGCGCGACAACGTGGGCTGGCTGACACGCAATATATCGGCGGCCGCGGTAATGCCCTCCTCCTGCACGACCGTGACGAAATAACGCAATGCACGTATTTCCACGTTTGCCCTCCACTCATCCTCACATACGTGATGCCACCACACAGATTGTATGGCAGAAATCGCCGCACGCCGACCGTATCCACTCTTCCAAACGGCGGAAGCGAAAAGGCGGCACCCGACGATATCGGGCGCCGCCTGCAATGCAATGGGATGATACGTTGTTTACTGTTCGCCGTTGGCCTCAGGCGCTGCCGCCTGCTTGCCGCCGGACTTGTACAGTTCGGGATGCGTCTTGGCATGCTTGGTGCGACGAACCATCATCACGACCAATCCAATCGCCAGTACGGCTGCCACGGCGTCTCCGACACCCAGCCAGATTTTCCACGGCGAGGTCTTGTAGGTGATGACCGTTCCGGGGGCAATGCCGTTCATGGTGCGGCTGTTGACGATGGCATAGCTCATGTTCTTGACCGCACGGCGGATGGTGCTCACACCCGTGGCCGAGGAATTATCCTCGATCAGCGAAGTGAACGCGGTTCCCCACGCCATCCAGCTATCGGTGCCGGAACGCAACGCCTGATCGACGCTGTTCGAGCCGGCGTTCATCACCATGTCGGAGATCAGGAATCCGTTGAATCCCCATTCGTCTCGCAACAGTTCGGTGTTGAGCGCGTAGCTCGCGCCGCCCCAAGTGGTGCCGATGTAGTTCATGCACCCCATTACGGCGGTGGCGCCGCGCATTGTTTTGGAGACGGTCTGCTTGTCGCCGTTCACATAGTTCACGGTCATCATCGCGTTCTTGATCGCCATCTCGAATGGCTTGAGGTAGATTTCACGCATGGCCTGCTCGTTGGCCCAAGTGGCCACACGGCTACGGTCGTTGTCGTACATCTCTTGGTCGTTGAGAGCGAAATGCTTGATCGTGGTGATGAGGCCCTGTGCTGAGGCACCGGTGACCTCGCTGGCGAGCATGGATCCGGACAGCACAGGATCCTCCGAGAAGTATTCGAAGTTGCGTCCGGAGAAGGGCGAACGGTGAATGTTCGCAGCAGGCGCATACCACGAATTCACTCCCGCGGCGGCTGCTTCCTGACCAACGCTGTCACCCATCTCGTAGGCGAGGTCGCGATTGAACGTAGCAGCGATGATCGGTTCGGTCGGATACGCAGTGTATTCGGTGGCATCGGTGATGGAACCGACGATGCCCTGCGGACCGTCGAAGTCCACCGTCGAGGGCTTGCTGATCGAGCCGATTTGAGCGGTCTGGTCATAAGATGCGGCCAAGGCCACGTACAGGCTGGACTCATTCAAATCGAGCTGATCGAGTAGTTCGTCCCACAGCGGATCGTTGTAGTCCACGCCGCGCAGATCGGACAAGGTCAGGTCGTTGTCGGCGTTGGTGGTGGGCATGTCCTCGGTGTAGACCTTGCTTTCCTCGGTGTTGCCGAGCGTGGTATCGGTGTCGAGGTCCATCTGCTCCAGCGTCATGGTACCGTCTTCCGCGGTGCTGTAATAGAAGCCTTCAGGAATCTCGGCCATCTCCTCTTCGGTCGGGAAAGTAGCGGTGTTGCTCAGTGCACCGTTGGCGCGCGTAAGCTGATCCGTGTTCTCCATATGATCGGAGAGTTCTTGGAACAGGTTGGTCGCGGCGACGAAGTCCTCGCCGCTGGCAGGTTCTCCGGTCGGATTGCCGTCTTCATCGAGCGCGGACTGCGCATCGATGTCGGATTGACGCGGATTGTCGTTGTCGTACCAGATGGTCTCAGGCACGTTCATAGTCACGGAATCGTACTCGTCGTGCGCGGTCTCATTGATGCTCAACGCGTAGTCGCCGGCCTCAAGCAGATAGGCGCCCACGGTGCCGTCCGAGTTCTCATGGGTGTAGCTGTAGGAGGCGAGGTCTTCCTTGTCGATGTCGATGACGATGGTTTCTGATTCGCCCGGCGCGATGTCATCGGTCTTCTCGAAGGCGATGAGATTGACCGTGGATTTTTCGATGCCGTTTTCGGCGTCGAATTCGGTGTACGGCGGGTTGTAGTACGCCTGCACCACATCCTTGCCGGCGCGAGTGCCGTTGTTGGTCACGCGCACGGTGAGGCTCACGCTATCGTCGGTCTCTTCGGTGGAAACGATTGTCTGATCGAAGTCGGTGCCGTAGCTCAGGCCGTAGCCGAAAGGCATCTGAACGGCATCGTCGTAGGTGCGACCGCTTTCGCCATTGACGGTGAAGTCTCCGCCGGTGTCGTCCACGGTTTCGTAATAGCGGTATCCAACGTAGATGTTCTCCTCATATTCGATGAAGTTCATCTCGGTGGGGTCTCCCACCGGATTCGGGTAGCCGCCCTGCAGCAGATAGAGGTCGGTGTATTCGGCGTTGCCGAAGTTCGACATGCTCGGATCGGCCATGATATCGGTCATCCACGTGTCGACGGTCTTGCCGGACGGGTTCACATCACCGCACAGAATCTCGGCCAGGGCTTTGAATCCTTGTCCACCGGGGCCGCCGATCCATACGATCGCATCGGCGGACAGCTCGCCACCGTCCTCCATAAGATCGGCGACCTCCATGACGTTGGACGTGTCAAGCACCACCACAACCTTGTCGCAGTTCGCCTTGGCGAAACGCAGCGTGGTCTTCTCATCCTCGCTAAGCGCCAGCTGGTGCGGCGTGCCGTCGGCGTATCCCGTGCCATCGACCTGACTACCGGGCACGTCGGCGTTCACGTCGCGGCCTTCGCCACCGGAACGACCGATGAACACGATGCCGGTGGTGCCATGGGCGGAGTCCTCGAGTCCGGTGTAGATGCTGGGATCATATTCGATAATCTTCTCGGTCGCCCCTTCGAATCCGCTTTGCTCATCAGGATTCTGATAGCCTTCTGCATCCAATCCACGGGCGGTTGCCGATTCCATGGCATCCTCAACCTGTTCGTTGACGGAGAAGTATTCGCCGAGCGCGCTTTGCGCGGTGTAGATGCGCGAGGATGATGTGTTCACGCTACCGGAACCGGTACCTCCGTAAATCGGACTGATGTAGCGGTATCCAAATGGCGTGACCGCGGAATCCTTCGCCAGCGGCAGGGTATCGTTGTTGTTCTTCATCAGCACGATGCCCTCTTCGGCGATGGCTAGTGCCGTCTGGTCGGTGTGTTCGTCGAGGTTCTCGACGGGATCCTCATAGTATGAGGCGTTCACATCAGACATCTCCGAATCGACACTGACCACTTGGGCGCCTCGTCCGAGGAATATCTCCATGGACAGCGAGAAGAAATTCATCGCGATGGTGGCGGCAAGCGCCAGCACCACAATGACCGCCACGATGGCGCTCCAAATGGTGTTGAATCGGCGTGGACTCATTTTGAGTTTCGGATTCGAACTCATCTCAATTCTCCTTGTATGTTGCGGAATGCCGCTTCGTCGTCGGCGCTCGTGCTTTTATAGTCGCGAAACTGTCCCACGCAAACCAATTCGAATTTCGTACGTGTAATACATTCACAAACTGAATGCATTACATATGAATGCTTCGCAATCCCTTATGACACAAGGAGAGATGATGTCTGACTCCCATCTGAACAGAAAGGAACACTGCCGGTCATCGCCGACAACCTGTCGTTTTCGGCGCATAATCTGTCAACCGTTTTGCGGCGGTCTTCAGTGTGTTGTTTCTTAATCACGCCCTAGAGCGAGGGCTCGGATGCGGTCGAGGAACTTCAAATGGCGATTGAAGAAATTGATGAAGGTTCCCACGACCAGCGCGGAGACGATAGTGCCGAGTCCCACGCCGTTGAGGCGGCCGAAGAAGACGAACGACAACGCGACCGCGATGATGATCAGAGCGAGATCGAATATGATTTTCGCCGTGCCGTATTTCGCTTTGGTGACGATCGACAGCGCGTACACGGCGCCCTCGCCGGGAACCATGACCAGATTCGGCGCGACCTCGAGACTGATGCCGAATCCCAGCACGATGCAACCGACGACCACGCATACCAGGCGTTCCCACAGCTGGGTCGGGTTGAGGAACGAGAGCATCAGCATACCCACCTCAAGCATGCCGCTGAAGATCACATTGACCACGACCTGCATGAACTGCGAGGGCTTGAACTGGCCGCGCAGCAGAATCATCTGCATAACAATGAACGCCAGATTCATAACGAAGGTCGTCACACCGAAACTCACCGCCGGATATTGCAGACTGAGCACATACGGCACGCTTGATATCTGCGAGGTGCCGAGATTGCTTTTGGTGATGAGCGCGACGCCGAACGCGTTGATGACGACTCCCGCGACGAACAGCAGCATGCGTGGAACGATGTTATTCGTGGTATTCCTCCTTCTTCAAACAATTCGGCCCGTTGCACCATCGCGCAGCGGGCCGAGCCATCGGTCATCTTAAGAAGAGGTCTGAATAACGGCACGCCGTTTCACTCCGACCGATAGGTCTCAGAGCAGTTAAGAGAGTTTGGTGTGTCGGGCTTTGCGAAGTAGGTCGTGTAAAACGATTGATTCTCAAGTTTGGTGTGGAAAATCGTCGCCGCATCGTCATCCGAACACACCAAACTCGCACCGACCATGGAGTAACCTCGTATGAGCTCTCGTAAAACACGTAAGATGCGTGGAAGCGACCATGCCGGATGGACGGTATGAGAAAAAGAGGTGTGTATATGACCGATATCGTGCAAGGCGCGGATACGACGAAGAAACCCGCTCTGGGTGCGCGCGAACGCATGCTGCTCACCTTTACGTTCTTCTCGATGTTCTTCGGCGCGGGCAATCTCATCTTCCCTCCGTTTCTCGGCGCGCAGGCCGGGTCTCGCACCATGGTGGCGACGGTCGGATTCATCGTCTCCGCCGTGGGACTGCCGGTGTTGGGCGTGATGGCGGTTTCCGCCGCCGGAGGTTTTGAACACCTCGCCGAACGCGTCTCCCCCGGCTTCGCCAAAGGATTAGGCGTGGCGATTATGCTCACCATCGGCCCATGCTTCGCGATTCCCCGCACCGCCACCACATCCTTTGAAATGGCCGTGGTGCCTTTCGCCGGCGAGACGCCCAAATGGCTTACCCAACTGGCGTACTCCTTCGTGTTCTTCGCGGTCGCGTTGCTGCTCTCGCGCAATCCGGAACGGCTTTCGAAAGTCCTCGGCCGATTCATGGGGCCGCTGCTGCTGGTGCTGATTGCCCTGCTGTTTGCCGCATGCGTGATGGGATTCCAAGGCGAAACGGCCGCGCCGATGGGCGATTACGCCGACGGTCAGCTGGCTCGGGGCTTTTTGGACGGCTATCAGACGATGGATCTTTTGGCCGCGTTGTATTTCGGTATTGTGATCTCCGCTAACGTCAGGCAGATGGGTGTGGATTCCGGCCCGCAGGTGCGGCGCGAAACCGGATACGCGGGTCTCGGCACCGGCGTGCTGCTGATTGTGATCTACAGTGCGCTGTCGTTCGTCGGCGTAGTGTCCGGCTCACTGGCCGCGATTGATCCGAAATCGGATACGGGCGCGACCGTGCTTACGAATCTCACCAGTGCGATGTTCGGCCCCTTCGGCACGGCGTTTCTGGGTGTCGTGTTCGTCATCGCCTGCCTGAACGTGTGCACCGGACTGATCTGCACGTGCAGTTCGTATTTCCAAAGCCGCTTCCCCACCGTCGCCGGTCATCACGTCAGCTATCGGGTGTGGACGTTGGCGTTCACCGTATTCAGTTTCGTCGTCTCGAATGCGGGACTGAGTATGATCATCAAGGTGTCGGTGCCGGTGCTGTCCGCCCTGTATCCGATCGCCATCGTATTGGTCGCGCTTTCGCTCGCCCATAACGTGTTCTCCGCCCGGTTCCCGCGCGTCTATTTCTGGACCGTGCTGTTCACGGGAGTCGCGGCAGGTTTGCGCTGCATCGCCAGTCTCGCCGAGGTATTCGGGATTTCGATTCATTGGCTGGACCAGATGCTGTCATGGCTGCCGCTCAGCCAATTCACTCTCGGCTGGGTCGTCCCGGCCCTCATCGGCCTCGTCATCGGCATGGCAGACAGCCTGCTGCGTCGTTGCTGAGGCGAGCGCGTCAACGAGGAGATCCTTTGGCGGCGCCACACCTCAGGCCGAGACTGGCTCCAGAGACGATAGAGGTATGGCACGCGCCAGAGGATTCAGAACATCACGTCTCGCGCAGTGAGGCTTTGCTAACGTTCGAGCACGGAACGGCGGCGGCTCACCGGCAGAGCAACCACCACGATGAGCAGCGCCAGGCCGACCACACCAATCACCAGCAGCGGGGCGCTGCCTGAGTTCCATGCGTCGTGGCCGTTATAGACGATGGCGCGCACGCCGTCGCCGATGAAACGCTGCGGCACCCACGGGTAAATCCAGTCCTGCCAGAATTCGGGCAGCATCTCATAGGGGAACATGCCCGAGGGCAGGCCAAACGCCAGTGTCAACGCGCCGCATACCGCACCTAACGGCAACGAGATGTCGAACAGCGCCAGCGAAACGAGCATCACACACAGGCTCGCCATCCACATGAACGGAATCGCAGCGGCGGGCATCCAATCGCCGGAGACGACCGCGGAGATGCAGTCCACCGCCAAGGATGCGGCCAATGAGACGGCGAGCGCAAGCGCGAGCTGTGCACCGATGCGTTTGGTGCACTCGAACCGGTTATCGGCACAGGAGACCCTCATCGCCAGCGAAACGAGCATGGCACCGACGAAGCTCATGATGAACAGCGGCGCGATCGCCATGTTCTGGGTCATCATGGTGCCGATCGCCAGTCCGGAGGATGAGGACGACGCGGCGTTGCCTTCATGCACGGTTTCAGTTTCGACATTCGCGCCCGTCTGTTCGAGCACGCTGGGCAGCGCCTGGGACAGCAGGCTTGCGGCCACTGGGCTTTTGCCGTTGTCGATGATCACGCGCAGCGTCGGCGCGGATGACTCATCATCGGGGTTGAGCTGGGCTTGCATCTGTTGCGCGCTGAAGTCCTTAGGAATCACCACAGCGGCATAGTACTCGTTGTTTTCGATGGCTTTGTCCAGCTCGGCTTCGCTATCCAGCCGTGTCCACACCATCGTCGCGGAATCGTCGTTGTTCGACACCAGCTGTTCGGCCATTGCCTCACCCGCGTTGACGCTCGCCTGCGGAGTCTCGATGCCCTCGTCCAACGAGACGATGGCGACCGGTAGGCCTTTGACTTCCAGATGCATCATCGGGTAGAAAATCGCCATCATCATGCACATCACACCCAATACCACCGCGAACGGCATCGCGAACCGCCGTATCGCCTCAATGCCGCGTTTGTTTCGCTGCTCCATGGAGCCGCCTCTCTTTCCTTGTGATTTCCGTATGGTCGTTATCTGATTCAGCTGAAACCAAAAGGAGATAATATTAGAGAGACATTCTAATTAAAACGGAATCATTGAGCAGTGTCCTCTAGTTTTCGAGCCGACCACGCCACTCAAAGGAGCTCATATGCCACGACCAAGAAAAGACTCCGGACAGCCTTCGGCACAGGAGCGTATGGAGCAAGCGTTCTGGACGCTACTCGAATGCCGCCCATACGCTCAAATCTCCATGAAGGAAATCACTCGTCTCGCCGCGGTGAACCACAACACCTTCTACTACCACTACAGCGGATTGGACGAACTGGCCGAAAGCGCGCTGCAGCATACCATTCCGCATGAACTCGTCGCCGCCGTACTACGGGGTCTTACCGGCTCCGACGAAGCGCTCACCCGTCTCGCCGACAACCCGACGCTCAGCAGCCATCTGGATCATCTGTGCCATGCAACCGGCGAACACGGTTCGCCCAAAATGCGCGCGATGGTGAAAAACACCATACGTCAGACTTGGTTTGATGTCCTCGACATCGACCCGCAGGCCATGGGTCCGAACTCGCAGATCGCCGTCGAAGCGGCGCTCGGCGTATTCATGGCGCTATTCTCCTACCGAGCCGCGCATACCACCGATATGACGTTGGTGGAATTGCTGCGCACGGATTCGGCCAGCCAATTGCGCACCATGCTGCCCGATTTGGTCGTATCAGCGCTGGTCGAGGACGGAGCGATATCGGTCGACCACAGTCGAAAGCTCAGAAGCCGAGCTTTTCCAGCTGCTTCGGATCCGACTGCCAGCCCTTGGCCACTTTGACGTGCAGGTCGAGGCGCGCCTTCTGCCCGACGATGCGGTTGACGGGCGTGCGCAGCTTCTTCTTGACCGCCGTAAGGTTCGAGGCTCCCTTGCCGATGATGATCGGCTTCTGCGAGTCGCGCTCCACATACACCGACACGCTCACCAGGGCCTTGCCGTCGTAGGCCACGCCCGTCTCGTTGTCTTCGGGATAGTCGATGGAATCGACGACCACGGCCAGCGAATGTGGCAGCTCGTCATCCAGCGTTTCCAGGAACGCGCCGCGAATCAGTTCTGCTATGGTGTCTTCGGGACGCTCCTCGCTGATCTGGTCGTCCGGATACATCTGGGGGCCTTCGGGCGTGTGATCGATCAGCACGTTGCGCACCTCGAGCAGGTTGTCGTCCTTCAGAGCGCTGACCGGCACGATGTCCGCGAAGTCGGCGAACTCGTTGATTTCAATGAGTTTGGAGACCAGCTGGTCGCGGCTGAGCGTATCGATTTTGGTGACGATGGCGATCAGCGGCACGCGCCATTTGAAGGTGCCGTCCTCGCGTTTGACGGCGAAGTCGGTGCGCAGACGCGACAGGATGCGCTTGTCGCCGGGGCCGATCTGCTGGTCGCCGGGCAGGAGGAACGCCACCACGTCCACGTCGGACAGGGATTCGTCGACGATGTCGTTAAGGCGCTGGCCGAGCAGCGTGCGCGGGCGATGGATGCCGGGGGTGTCCACCAGCACGAGCTGCGCATGATCGGTGGTCAGAATGCCTCGGATCGCCTTGCGCGTGGTCTCGGGGCGAGACGATGCGATGGCGATCTGCTTGCCGATCAACGCATTGATCAGCGTGGACTTGCCCACGTTCGGGCGGCCAACCACCGCCACGAATCCGGATCGGTAGACTTCCTCGCCCTGCACCGATTCGTTGTCGGTCATATCACTCCTCGTCATTCTGCTGTTCGGCGACCGTTTCGTCGCTTGATTCCTCGTTATTGTCCTCGGCGGCCTCGACGTGCGCGGGTTCCGCCACGATAATCGACACCTTCTTGCGCCGCCCGGCCGAATCCACCGCGGTCAGGCGGATTCCGCGCGTCACCGCGGACGCGCCCACGATCGGCACCTGGCCGAGCAGTTTGGTGAGCAGGCCGTACACGGTGTCGACGTCATCCTCGTCGATGTCGACCTCGAACAGTTCCTCCAGTTCGGCGATCGGCGTGCGCGCGGGCATCTGCCATTTGTTCTCGCCGATTTTCTCCGGTTCGGCGCGCTGCGTACGGTCGTGCTCGTCCTCCAGTTCGCCGACGATCTGTTCGATGGCGTCTTCGATGGTCACCATGCCGGCGATGCCGCCGTATTCGTCGATCACGACGGCCACATGCTGGCGGCTGCGCTGCATCTGGTGGAACAAGTCGTCCACGGGTTTGGATTCGGGCACCAGCATCGGCTCACGGCAGATGGATTCCACATCGCGTTCCAAGGCCGCGAGATTGAACGCGGTGGCGCGCACGGCATCCTTGAGATAGGCCACGCCAATCAGATCGTCCATATCGTCGCCGATCACCGGAACGCGGGAGAATCCGGATCGGGAGCACAGTTTGAGCATGGATTCCAGAGTGGAATCGCGTTCGATGCAGATCATATCGGTGCGCGGCACCATAATCTCGCGTGTGAGCGTATCGGAGAGGGTGAGCACGTTGCGCAGCATCTCCGAGACTTCCGGGTCAAATTCGTTCGCTTCGACCAGCCGGTCGATGGCGGCCCTGCCCTGTTCGAACTGGATCTTCTCCAGTTCCTCGTCATCGGACAGGCTCGACTTGCGCTTGGAGGGATGCTGCTGTCCTCCGGCGCGCGCGAAGGGCGTCAGAGCCGCAGCCACGGCGATTTTGCCGGCGTGCTTGAGCATGATGGCGATCGGTTTCGACGCGCCGGCCGAACGCGGGCGCACCAGCACCGACACCACGGCCACGATCAGGGCGACCAGCAGTCCCGACAGCAGTTCCAGCCACAGCGGCGCGCCATACAGCGAGGCGATGGCGGCGACGAGCACGCCAACGAGCACATTGCAGGCGACACGCACGAACGCGCAGCTGCCCGCGGTGGAGTACCGGTCCGCAATCAGCCTCTGCACCTTGTGAATGCGGTCGATTTTCTTCATCCTCGCGAACTGGCCGCTTTCCGTGTCGGTTTGCACTTCGAGGATGAGATTGTTCAGGCTCGAGCGTGTGACTCGGCCCACCGCGCCTTCGACCGCGGCCATGGTCAGCGACAGCCAGACGAACAGCGCCGCGACCAGCACGAGTATGACGGTGAGGGTGATGAGGACGGTACTGGAATACTCCATCGGTGTGTGTTCCTTTGCGGAAAAGTCAGTGGGTTTTGGGTCGTATGAATAAAGGATGCGGATGGTGGATGGTGGGCCAGTGATTGGTCGGCTCAGTGGCCGAGCTGGCGTCCGGTGCCGTGTTCGGCGTCCCATGCGGCAAGCAGATCCGGCGTGCCCGCCGGCAGAACCGCCTGCTGGATGCCCGCGGGACGCACGGCGAAGAAGGTGAGCAGCAGTTGGCGTTGCAGTCCGAACATCTGCCGCTCCTGCTCCTCGCTCACATGGTCGTAGCCGAGCAGATGCAGGATGCCGTGGATGGTGAGCAACATCATCTCCTGCATGGTGCTGTGCCCCGCGGCGGCGGCCTGTTGGGCGGCCACCCACGGACAGATGATGATGTCGCCGAGAATGCCCTCCATCACGGTTTTGCCGTCGCCGGGCCGCAACTCGTCCATCGGGAAGCTCATCACATCGGTAGGGCCTTCAAGATTCATCCACCGCATATGCAGTTCGGCGATCGGATCGGGGTCCACGAACATGATGGTCAGATCGGACTGCGTGCTTACGCGCATCTGGTCGAGCACCCACAATCCCAAGTCGGAGAACACTTTGGGGTCGACGGTCCACGAGGTCTCGTTGGTCACTTCCACGCTCATTGACGCGCCTCCTTGTCTTCTGCGTTCGTGGGCTGCGTGTCGGAGTCTGCGCGCGGCCGCCCGTCGGCTGCGTGCCGTGCCGCCCGTGAGGCGCCGGCCTGCGCGCGATGGTCGCCGTCGATGGCCGCGTGCTGCTCGTAGGCGGCGACGATCCGCCCCACCAGGCGGTGGCGAACCACATCGTCGGCGGCCATATGCACGAAGGCGATATCGTCGATGCCGCCCAGAATGCGTTCGATGCTCGCCAGTCCGGAGCGCGGCACGGTCAGGTCCACCTGCGTGATGTCGCCGGTGATCACCATGGTCGTGTTGAAACCCAAGCGAGTCAGGAACATTTTCATCTGCTGTTCGGTGGTGTTCTGCGCCTCGTCGAGAATCACGAACGCGTCGTTGAGCGTGCGTCCTCGCATATAGGCGAGCGGCGCCACCTCGATGGTGCCGTCGTCCAGATAGCGTTTGAGTTGGTCGGAGCCCAGCATGTCGGAAAGCGCATCGTACAGGGGGCGCAGATACGGATCCACCTTCTCGTTCAGCGTGCCGGGCAGGAAGCCCAGGCTTTCGCCGGCCTCCACCGCGGGTCGGGTCAGGATGATGCGGCGGATGCGCCGGTCTTGGAAGGCGCGCACGGCTTTGGCCACGGCCAGATAGGTTTTGCCGGTGCCGGCCGGTCCGATGCCGAAGGTCACCGTATGCGATTCGATCGCGTTCACGTAGGCGATCTGGCCGGCGGTTTTCGCACGCACCGGCTGGCCGAGCGCGAAGGTGATCACACCGGGCACCGTGGGCTTGCGGTACTGCGTCTGTTGCCGCGTACTGAACGCCGGGGACGGCGCGCCGCCGTCGCGCTGCGCGAATTGCACGGCGAGTCGAGCCGGGGCGGTGCCGCGTCCGGGGAATTCCTTGCGCACGTCGTTGCGCAGCACACGCTGGTCGAGCATGCGGCGCACGGTGTCCGCGTCCATGGGCGCGGTGAACGCGGCCTGGATGATCGAATTGATGAGGTCCTCGGCCTGCGAGGCGTCGGATTCGGTGCGGCTGGATCGGGACATGATCGCGACGCGGTTGCCCCGCACGATGATCGTCAGTTCGGGGAACGCGCGTTCCACCTCGCGGATGACCTCGTCGACCGGGCCTAACACCGCGACCGGGTCGAGCTGCGGGGGAATCGTGATGGTGCGTGTTGTGGTGGCCACAACGTCCTTTCGTTGCTTAACAGTCTTTGCGTGCTTGGGCGGGTTGGCTATTCGTCAAGCGTCTCGCCGGTCATCACATGCGCGTGCACGTGGAACACGGTCTGGCCGGCGTCCGCGCCGGTGTTGAACACCAGGCGGTAGTCGCCGTGGAAGGCTTCGTCGGCGATGTTCTGCGCCACTTCGACCATATGGGCCAGCTGCGCGGGGTCCGCCGCCGCCAGTTCCGCGGCGTTCGCGTAATGCGTTTTGGGCACGACGAGCACATGCACCTTCGCCTTGGGATTGATGTCGTTGAAGGCGTAAGTCGTCTCGTCCTCATAGACCTTGCCGCTGGGGATCTGTCCCGCGATGATCTTGCAGAACAGGCAATCGTCGAAATCGCTCATCATACTCCTTGCTCGCTCGTCGTCGGCCCCTCGGCCGCCGCTTCCTATGCTATTGCGTCGCGTGGAAATTTCGCGTTACGCAAGAACGAATTTTCCCGAAACGATCAGGCGTAGCGCCCCAACGCGCGGCTAAGCAGGCTCAGGGCGACGGGACCCGCGGTCGAAGCGCGCAGAATATTGGAACCCAGCACACAGGAATGCGCGCCAGCCTTGACGAAGCTTTCCACCTCCGCCTCGCTGATGCCGCCCTCCGGCCCCACCACCACGTAGACGGTGCGTGGTTTGCCGTCAGCCAGGCAACGGTCCTGCAATTCCTCGACATGCCGTTCGATGCCGGCCCACGTGTCGGTGGCGTCCTGATGGAGCACCACGACCAGGTCGCCGTGCACGCAGGCGCGCCGGCATATGGCCACGATCTGTTTGCTGGACGCACTTTCCTCCAGCGTCGGCATCCAGGAGCGGCGGGACTGTTCGGTGGCCGCCTGAAGCACCTGCGACCATTTGCGGTCGGTGCGGCCCGCCTTCCATTTGGCGATGGACCTATCCGCCTGCCAGGGCACCACCGTATCCACACCGATCTGCGTGGCCGTGTCGATGGCCTGTTCGTCATGTCCGGTTTTCGCCAACGCCTGCACCAAGGCCAGTCGGGTGAGCGGCTGTGGCTCCAGCCCCATCTCGGTCACCTTAGCCACACCTTCCTGCGCGTCGTCAAGCACGGCTTTAAGGCGAAGGCCACGTCCGTCGCTTAGCTGCAGGCTGTCCCCGGCGGCCAATCGCATCGCTTGGATGGCGTGGCGTTTGACGTGGGTGGGCAGGGTGAGCGTCCATCCGGCGCGCAGTTCGTCAGTGTTGACGGGCACGCCGTCGACGTCGGGATCGAAAAGAAACAAGGCATCGGTCATGGTCTCAAGGCTACACCGACGCGCGCGACACTCCGGAATTGCACGCTCGTAATTTGGTGGTAGAGTATCTACTCGTTGTCCAAACGACACCTGCCCGGGTGGCGGAATGGTAGACGCGCTAGCTTGAGGTGCTAGTGCCTATTTTAACGGGCGTACGGGTTCAAGTCCCGTCTCGGGCACCAACGAAAACCCCTTGGATTCCAAGGGGTTTTCTTGTATCCACACCAATTTACGAAAGGCCGCGCATGCGCTTCATCACCTTGCAGACCATCGACGACGAGCGCGTGTCCGCTTATGTGAATCTCACTGAAATGCAGTTGCGCAACCGACTGGAACCAGCCAAGGGCCTGTTCATCGCCGAATCCCCCAAGGTGATCGACCGCGCGCTGGCCGCGGGGCGTGAACCGATCTCGCTGCTGGTCGAAGAGCCATGGATCGAAGGCATGGCCGAAACCTTCGCGCGTATCGACGCGCAATGGGGACCCGACATTCCCGTCTATGTCGCCAGCGCCGAACAGTTGCAGCGGCTCACCGGCTATCGTCTGCACCGCGGCGCATTGTCGGCGATGCGGCGCTGGCCCTTGCCCTCCGTGGCCGAGGTGTGCCGCGACGCCCGCCGCGTGGCGGTGATGGAGAATATCGTCGATCCGACCAACGTTGGCGCGCTGATGCGTTCGGCCGCCGCGCTCGATATCGACGCCGTGCTGGTGACCCCGTCCTGCGGAGACCCGCTGTACCGTCGCGCGGCGCGCGTCTCCATGGGCACCGTGTTCCAAGTGCCGTGGACACGCATCACCGGATACGAGCCGAGCGGCGTGGAGAATAAGCACTACTGGCCGTTTCAAGGAATCGACGAGCTCAAATCGTTGGGCTTCACCACGGTGGCCATGGCTCTGGAAGACGACTCCCTATCCATGGACGAGCTGGTGGAGCGCTTGCACTCCCCCGCGGACGCGCCGGGGCATATCGAACGCCTCGCGCTGATTTTCGGCACCGAAGGCGACGGCCTGTCGCACCACACCATCACACGCGCCGACCTGACCGTGAAAATCCCCATGAGCCACGACGTGGACAGTCTCAACGTGGCCGCATCCAGCGCAGTGGCCTTCTACGCGACGCGAATTCGCTGAAATCTCTTGCGCCACGCCCACGCCTTACCTTGCGTGTCGGAAAAAATCTGCAATTATGGACAGTGCGAGTCATTGGCGACGAAGCCGGAGACTCAGTGAAAGTAGTTCGGTGTCGAAAGACGCTCCGGCAGTGACTAAAGAGAGGATGCAGCGATGGCGAAGAACAAACAGAAGATCCTGTCCATCGTTCTGGCAGGCGGCGAAGGAACGCGCCTTATGCCGTTGACCCGAGACCGTGCGAAGCCGGCCGTGCCGTTTGGCGGCGCGTTCCGACTGATCGATTTCCCACTCAGTAATCTAGTGAATTCGGATTACCGACATATCATCGTGCTCACGCAGTACAAGTCCCACTCGCTCGACCGTCACATCTCGCAGATGTGGCGCTTCTCGTCGCTGCTGGGCAACTACGTCTCCCCGGTTCCGGCGCAGCAGCGCCTCGGCAAGCATTGGTATCTCGGTTCCGCGGACGCCATCTATCAGACGATCAACATCATCGAGGACGTGCAGCCCGACATCGTGGTGATCGTGGGTGCCGACCACGTGTACCGCATGGACTTCGGCCAGATGGTGCAGCAGCATATCGAATCCGGTGCCGAGTTCACCGTGGCGGGCATCCGCCAGCCGATCGACCAGTCGAACCAGTTCGGCGTGATCGACGTGGATCCCGAGCATCCCAACCAGATCAAGACCTTCCTGGAGAAGCCGGACACCTGCGCCGGTCTGCCGGACGATCCGAACTCCTTCCTCGCTTCGATGGGCAATTACGTGGCCAACACGGACGCCCTGTTCGACGCGCTGGCCAAGGATGAGAAGGCCGCCGACACCAAGCACGACATGGGCGGCGACATCGCGCCGTACTTCGCCGCTCGCGGAGAGGCCGGCGTGTACGACTTCAACACGAACATCATCCCCGGCTCCAACGAGAAGGACCACGCCTACTGGCGCGACGTGGGTACGCTCAAGCAGTTCTACGATGCGCATATGGATCTGATCTCCTATGTGCCGGAGTTCAACCTGTACAACCAGCAGTGGCCGATCTACACGAACACCGGCACCCTTCCGCCGGCCAAGTTCGTGCATGCGGGCCGCGACCGTCTCGGCCATGCCACCGATTCGATCGTCTCCCCCGGCGTGATCGTGTCCGGCGGTGAGGTGCACCACTCCGTGCTCTCCCCGAACGTGCACATCCACTCCTGGGCGCAGGTCGTCGATTCGATCCTGTTCGACGGCGTCACGATCAACCGTCGCGCACGGGTCTACAAGGCGATTCTCGACAAGAACGTTGTGCTCACCGAGAACTCGACCGTCGGCATCGACACCGAGCATGATCTGGCCCGTGGCTTCACCGTCACGCCGGAAGGCATCACCGTCGTCCCGAAGGGCACCATCGTCGACGACTGATCGGCTCGATACGCAAGTTCCATAGCAGAAAGCCCCGCACTTGGCGGGGCTTTCTCGTAGGAACCGAAATCATATTCGATTAGTATTTCGGCAGGTTGTCGAAATTGAAGCCGAGGGCGGCGAGCTGTTCGCGGCCCTCCGGAGTGATCTTCTCCATGGTCCAACGCGGTTGCCAGGTCCAGTCGATGCGGAACTCCTCCACGAGTCCGGCCAGGGTGCTCGCGCATTCGTCCTCGATCAGGTCGGTGAGGGGGCATGCGGGAGTGGTCAGCGTCATGGTGATGATGGCTCGTCCCAGCTCGTCGATTTCGATGCCGTACACCAAGCCCAGATCGATCACGTCAATGCCGAGCTCGGGGTCGATCACCTGATGCAGGGCCTCGCGCACGTCGGCCGCGGTGGCGCGACCGATCTCGTCGACGAACTTCAGCGGAATCTCATCGCCGGCGTTGTTCTCGGAGCAGCCGCACTGGCCGTCGTCGCCGCAACCGCAGCCTTCTTCGCCACTAGTGGACTGCGGGCGTCCGTTCGGGAAGCCTTTGGCTAGGGCGGGATTCGCCATCACACGGCGTGCCGCGTTCTCGTCCTGCAGAACGCCGTTGACGGCGTCGAACACGGTGGCGGAGGGTTCGGGAACCAGATTGTCGCTCATTGCTACTCCATCATTGAAAAACATGCTGCTACACAGCATAATCGTCACATACGGTGTTTGTCACTACTGCCGGGCCGTTTTCATCCGGCGGCGCACAGTCGTTATCACAGCCGGCCCGCCTCTTCAGGCGCTGAGGATACCGTCAGGCTTTGGCGGCCAGCGCTTTGGCCACCGCATCCTTCATGCCCTCCCAGCCGAGCAGCGCGCATTTGATGCGCATCGGATATTTGGAGACGCCTTGGAATGCGATGGCGTCGTCCAAGGATTCCTCGAGCGCCTCGTCATCCAGTCCGGTGCCGCGCGACTCCATAAGCTTGCGGAAGGTGCCGGCGAGAGCCATCGCCTCATCCACGGTTTTGCCGTCGACCAGGTCGACCATGATGGACAGGCTCGCCTGCGAGATCGAACAGCCTTGCCCATCCCACACCAACCGTTCGATGGTGTGCGGTTCGGCATCGGAGACCTCCGCATGCACGGTCGCCTCATCGCCGCAGGTCGGATTGAACTGGTGGGATTCGCCGGGCGTGCAGTATTCATGCGACGCATGCACGATGGACTCACCGCCGGACGCGTCGGATTCCTTGGTCAAATCGCGGGCGAAACGTTCCTTGCCGTGCAGGTCTCGCGCGGCCTCCATAATGACCTGCTGGTACATCTGCTCCAGCTCGCCGCCGCTCATACCAAAATCACTCATAATCCTCCAATCTACCGCTATCCGCGGTCACACGCCGAAGAACGCGCGCACCTTGCCCAACGCCTCGACCAACGCACGGGCGTCCTCGACGCTGTTGTACACGCCACTGGAGGCGCGGTTCGACGCGTAGATGCCGAAGTGGCGGTGCACGGGCTGCGCGCAATGATGCCCCACGCGGATGGCGATGCCCTGCGCGTCGATGAACTGGCCCACATCATGCGGATGCACACCATCGACGTCGAATGCGACGGTCCCGATGCGATTCGTATTCTCACGCGGGCCGAGAATCCGAACGCCATCGATGTCGCCCATCTTCAACAATTCGGCCGCAATCTGGCGCTCATGCGCCTCGATGTTCTCCAAGCCGATGTTCATCATCCAGTCGGCGGCCACACCGGCGGCCACAACCTGCGCCACCGGTTGGGTTCCAGCCTCGAAGCGAGCGGGCGGCAGCATGTATTGGGCCGGCTGGTCCATCCACGCGAGTTCCACCATCGAACCGCCGAAGTTGGCCGGAGGCAGCGCCTCCAACAGTTCGCGCTTGCCATAGAGGAAACCCACGCCGGTGGGACCGTACATCTTATGCGCGCTCCATGCGGCGAAGTCCACGTCCAACGCGTGGAAGTCCACGGCCATATGCGGCACGGACTGGCAGGCGTCGAGCACGAACACCGCACCCACCTCATGCGCGCGAGCCACCAGCGGCGCGATATCGGTGATAGCACCGGTCACATTCGCCACATGGGTGACGGCGACCACTTTCGTGCGTTCGGTGATGACCTCGACGGCCGTGTCGACGCGCACGCGCCCCTCAGCATCCAAATCCAGCCATTTGAACGTGGCACCCGTGCGGGCAGCCAACTCCTGGAAGGGCAGCAGCACCGAATGATGCTCCGCCTTCGAGACGACGATCTCGTCGCCGGGACGCAACGCGAAACGGGCGGCCGCCGCTCCCCCGCGGCCCAGACTCGCGTTGCCGAACGCGGTGGCCAGCAGGTTGAGACCGGCCGTGGCACCGGAGGTCACCACAACCTCCTCCTCGCCTTCCGCCGCGTTCGCGCCGACCAGACGGGCCACCTTGGCGCGCGCGTCCTCGAAGGCCATGGTGCTGCGGGCCGCCAACTCATGCGCCCCGCGATGCACGCCGGCGTTGATGGTGCGGTAGAACTCGTTTTCCGCATCGATCACGCACTGCGGCTTCTGGGAGGTCGCGGCGGAATCCAAATACACCAGCGGGCGCCCGTGCACCTGCTGATCCAGAATCGGAAACTCAGCCCGCACCTCATCGAAATCAATCATCTGTCATCACTTCCTCTTACGGTCGCCATGTACGAAAACGGAGCAGGGAGGTGGGATAGTCTGTTCACGACCGTAAAGACTTGGCCTGAGCGGCCCGGAGCGTGTCGAGAATAGACTATCCCACCTCCCTGCGGATCCCGCTGGAACTGTAGAGCACAATCCGAAGCAGATGAGAACAGAACACTCCAGGTCCCCGCGGACCCCGCTGGAACTCTGGCCCTTACGCCAAAGCGCTTTCCGAATCGGAACCGGCGGGCAGGTACTGGTCGTAGCCCTGCTCTTCGAGTTCATCCGCCAGCTCCGGGCCACCGGTCTTCACGAAGTGGCCATCGGAGAAGACGTGCACGATGTCGGGCTTGATGTACTTCAGGATGCGCGTGTAATGCGTGACCATGAGGATGCCGAAGTTGTTGGCCTCCTTGGCGCGGTTCACGCCTTCGGAGACGATGCGCAACGCGTCCACGTCCAGACCGGAGTCGGTTTCGTCGAGGATGGCGAACTTCGGGCGCAGCAATTCGAGCTGCAGCACTTCGGCACGCTTCTTCTCACCGCCGGAGAAACCCTCGTTTACGGAACGGGTCGCGAACTTCGGATCCATTTTCAGACGTTCCATCGCCTGGGTGAGTTCGCTGGTCCATGACTTCAGCTTGGGCGCCTTGCCGTCGATTTCGGTTTTCGCGGTGCGCAGGAAGTTCGTCATCGACACGCCCGGCACTTCGACCGGATACTGCATGGCCAGGAACAGGCCGGCCTTGGCGCGTTCGTCCGGGGTCATCTTCAGCACGTCTTCACCGTCGAGCAGCACTTGGCCGGAGTCGACGATGTACTTGGGGTGGCCGGCCAGCGTGTAGGCCAGCGTGGACTTGCCGGAGCCGTTGGGGCCCATGATGGCGTGCGTCTCGCCCGAGTTGACGGTCAGGCTCGCGCCTTTGAGGATCTGCTTGATGCCGTCCTTGGTTTCGACGTGGGCGACGAGGTCTTTGATTTCCAGGGTTGCCATTGGTGTTCTCCTAAAACTGGTAGCGGCTTACTGCTCTTCGAAGACCTTCGCGAGTTCCGCGTTCTCGCCGCGGGACAGGCGTCGGTCGATGACGGTCATGAGATGCTCGGAGATGGCGGGCACGCCGATTTCTTCGACGAGTTCGCCGAAGAAGCCGCGCACCACGAGTTTGCGGGCTTCGGTTTCGGGGATGCCGCGCGACTGGAGGTAGAACAGCTCCTCATCGTCGAAACGTCCCACCGACGAGGCGTGGCCCGCACCGACGATATTGCCGTTCTCGATCTCCAGATTCGGTTCGGAATCGGCGATCGCGCCCGGGGTGAGCACGAGGTTGCGGTTCAGCTCGTACGAGTCCGTGCCGGGGGCGGTCGGTTCGATCAGCGCGTTGCCCACCCATGTGGAGTGCGCATCCTTGCCGTCGAGCGCGCCCTTGTAGACCACGCGAGACTTGCATTCGGGATGGTTATGCACCACCATCGTGCGGTGTTCGATATGCTCGCCCGGATCGACGAAGTAGATGCCGAGCATGTTGAGGTCGCCCTGCTTTCCGCCGAAATCCTGATCCATGCGGATGCGCACCACGTCGCCGCCGAGGGTGACGACGGAGTGGCGCAGGCTCGCGCCTTTGCCCACATTCAGGCGATGGTTGCCCACATGCTTGGATCCGTGCGCCCATTCCTGAATGAAGGTGGCGGAGATGTGGCTGTCCTGTCCGGTGACGATCTCCACGCCTTCGGCCAGACGGGCTTCGCCGTCGTGCTCGACGACCACGTCGGCATGCGTGTTGGGGGCGGCCGCGATCACCAGATGCAGGGCGTCGAGCGCCTGGCCTGCGCCATGCACCTGCACAAGCACCGGCTGGTCGAGTTCGCCGTTCAGCTCGATGACGGTGGCGGTGGTGCCGGAATTCCACTCCACGGCGGACACGCGGTCGCTGGGTTTGGAGACGGAGCCGGAGGGCGCCTCGCCGAGCTTGCGCTGAGCGATGGTGACGTGGTTTCCGGGAACCGGGGAACCGTCCACCATGCTGATTTCCACCACGGTCTGGCCGGACGGTTCGAACACGTCGAAGAACTCCTCGATGCGTTCGATCGGAGTGTAGCGCCAATCCTCCTGGTCCCGCGAGGGCGCGGCGAAATCCGCCACGTCGAAGGAGCGCGGATTGCGGTCGGCGCTCGACGGCATGGCCGCCGGGGTCGCGTACGGATCGTTCGGATCCGCGACGGGGATGTTGATTTCCTTCTCGGCCATGCTCAGCCCACCGATCCTTCCATCTGCAGTTCCACCAGTCGATTGAGTTCGAGCGCGTATTCCATCGGCAGCTCACGGCTGATCGGTTCGACGAAGCCGCGCACGATCATGCCCATCGCCTCGTCTTCGCTTAAGCCGCGGCTCATCAGATAGAAGAGCTGGTCTTCGGACACCTTGGAGACGGTGGCCTCATGGGCCATGGACACGTCGTCCTCACGCACGTCCACATGCGGGTAGGTGTCGGAGCGGGAGTAGTCGTCCACCAGCAGCGCGTCGCACACGGTGGAGTTCGACGAGCCTTCGGCGCCGTCGACGATTTTGACCAGACCACGGTAGGCGGAGCGTCCACCGCCGCGGGAGATCGATTTGGCGACGATGGTGGAACTGGTGTGCGGGGCGAGATGAATCATCTTCGCGCCCGTATCCTGATACTGACCCTTGCCGGCGAAGCCGAGCGACATGGTCTCCGCCTTCGCATACGGTTCGGCGAGCACGCAGGCCGGGTACTTCATCGTGGCTTTGGAGCCGATGTTGCCGTCCACCCATTCCATCGTGCCGTGCGCACGCACGTAGGCGCGCTGGGTCACGAGATTGTAGACGTTGTTCGACCAATTCTGCACGGTGGTGTAGCGCACGCGGGCGTGCGGCTCCACAAAGATCTCCACCACACCGGAGTGCAGCGAATCGGTGGAGTAAATCGGAGCGGTGCAACCCTCCACATAATGCACGTAGGAGCCTTCGTCCGCGATGATCAGCGTGCGTTCGAACTGGCCCATATTCGGGGTATTGATGCGGAAGTACGCCTGCAGCGGGATGTTCACATGCACGCCCTTCGGCACGTAGACGAACGAGCCGCCCGACCATGCCGCGGTGTTGAGCGCGGAGAACTTGTTGTCGTTGCTGGGGATGCACTTGCCGAAGTACTTCTGTACGATTTCGGGGTATTCGCGCACCGCGGTGTCGGTGTCCACGAAAATCACGCCCTGCTTTTTCAGGTCGTCCTGAATGGAGTGGTAGATCATCTCGGACTCGTACTGCGCGGCCACGCCGGAGATCAGGCGGCTTTTCTCCGCCTCGGGGATGCCCAGCCTGTCGTAGGTGTTGCGGATCTCGTCGGGCACTTCCTCCCACGTGGCGGCCTGCTTGTCCATCGGCTTGACGTAGTACTTGAAGTCGTCCGCGTCGAAGTCCTTCAGATCGACGCCCCACAGGGGCATCGGGCGGTTCACGAAGTCGCGGTAGCCTTCGAGGCGCTTCTCGAGCATCCACTCGGGCTCGCCCTTGTCGGCGCTGATCTCACGCACCACCTGCTCGCTGATACCCTTTTTCGCGGCCTCGCCGGCGGCATCGGAATCATGCCAGCCGTAGAGGTATTCGCCGAACTGCGAGATGATCTCGTCATCCTGCCTGATCTTATCCTCGTTGACGCGGCCTCGATCAGCCACATACTGGCTCATCTCCACGTCTGACGCGGTACCAGTGGCTTGTTGCTCGCTCATATGCCCGCCTCCTTACTTCTTGGATTTCCTCTTACGCCAACCTAACAGAACTCGGCCCGCAATACTAGTATCCGCACCGGATGTCGGCCGTCCGCGAACGTGATGTGAAACACGTTTCGAGTTTGCGATTCCGTCGTGTCAACGCCGTTTCCGATCGGGCGGAAAACGGACTTTTCTTCGGAGACTGTCCCCTATCTGGGAATATCGCGTGGGCAAGGCGGCAGTATGGGAACACCGAAACATTCGCGTGGGATTGGTAAATCATGAAGGGGCTCCCCATAGCACTCTATGAGAAGCCCCTTCGTATGCGCTGAATCGTTTACGCGATGAGTCGATCCGTCAGGCCTGAACGTGCACGGAGGTGCCCATCACGCACCAGTTGTAGAACCATTCGGCCTGGTCCCAACCGATGCCCACGCAGCCGTGGGAGGTGTTCATGCCCATGGCCGCGACGGCGGCGTCGCTGTAGTACCCGTCGCTGGCGATGCGGTGGATGGCGCAGCCGCTGTGCGAGAAGTAGTTCACGAAGCCGACGTTGGGGGCGTTCCATGTTTCGATGGAACCGTCCGAGAGCGTAAGCGAGCCACTCATGGTCTGGGAGGGGTACTTCAGCCACATGGTGAAGTCGCCGGTGGGCGTGCACATATCGCCGGTGCACTCGCCGGTGGCGTAGTCATTGCCCTGACCGGCGGACATGCTCATCGCGCGGATCAGCTGGTCGTTCTCGTAGGCGTAGACCTTGTGGTCGGACAGGTCGACCACCACATGGCGCTTGGTGGTTTTCGTCTGCATCGGATCGACGGTGCCCTCGACGCTTACGGAACCGCCGCCGTCGGCCAGGGCTTCGACAAGCTGCGGGCCGATGTTCGTGTCGGCGCCGTCCGCCACGGTGACACCGTCATGACCCTCGACGGCCACTTCGAGCTCTTCGCCGTTGTTGTTGATGATGACCTCGCGGTCCTCGCGGCCGGTCTGCAGATTCGTCTTGATGGAGTTGTTGTAGTACTCCTGCATCTTGTCGGCGTTGAACACCACATAGCCGTTGCGGGTTTCGTTGTCCGCCAGCGTGGCCTGTTCGTTCGCGTTGATTGTCATGGAGGCCGCGAGGGCGGGAGCGTCGATCGTGGCGATGGTGTGGTCGTTCACCTTGATCTCCACGGGATTGCTCACCAAGCCGTCAAGCGTGGCCTTCGCCTCGTTCGCGATGGTGTCGGTGACCGCGGGCTCGGTGTCCTTCAGTTCGATGGTCACAGTCTGCGGCTGGGTCCCCCCCAGGGATTCGACCGCGGCGATGCCCTGTTCGGCCACCGCCTGCGCGTCCGCGCCCTTGCCGAGCTGCATCGGCACCACGTCGAAACCGTTGCCGTCGGCGTTCAGGGTCACCTGGGCGTCCACCGGCGTCACTTCGGCCGTGCCCAATGCCGCGTCGATCACGGATCCGTCGGCGACGGACGTCGAGATGGCCGGCTCGATATTCTCCTGCTCGTTCGGCAGATAGCGCTTCCACCATGCGCCGTCGCGCTTGGCGTTCACCACCTGGTCGGCGATCTCTTCGGAATCGATGTCATAGCCGAGCTCACGCAAGGTGAAGGATGCGGTTTCACCGTTGTATTCCACCGGAACGGCGGTATTGTTCACCTGATCGTCGATGGCGTTGATGATCTGCTGCCTGGACTTGCCCACCATCGAATTGCCCCAAAGGCTCACACCCGGCAATGCGTGGGATTCGAAGAACCACCAGCCGCCGGCGGTGGCGCCGCCCAACACGAGTACGACGGCCAGCACAATCCACGGCCAGATCAGACGCTTCTTCTTTGCGGTACCCAGCACATCCAGATCATCATCCGTCGGGTCGATGACCGCAGCGAGTGGCGAAGCCGCCACAGGATTAATCACCTCAGTCTCGTCTCCGGTGCTCCATTGCAGTTCTGGTGCGGCATCGGAAAGGTTCGGGTTCACTGACTCATCAGCCATAGTCGTTCCTTCTTGTTGGAAACCCTTATTTCTCGCACAACGAGCGCCGTTATGCCGCGGCGCTCACTGTTCGTCAATATAGCAGCAAGCCCCGCCAGAAGGACGGGGCTTGGCTTACGTACGCAGAGTCTGCCGTCAGCGATTCTGCTGGTGGTCCAGCGCGGCCTTGACCAGACCCGCGAACAGCGGATGCGGCTTGGTCGGGCGGGACTTGAACTCCGGATGAGCCTGCGTGGAGACGTAGAACGGATGCACCTCGCGCGGCAGCTCGACGAATTCGGTGAGCTCGCCGTCCGGGCTCTGGCCGCAGATGGTGAGGCCGGCCTCACGCAGGGCGTCCTTGTAGGCCACGTTCACCTCGTAACGGTGGCGGTGGCGTTCGGTCACATGCGTGGTGCCGTAGAGTTCGGCGACCAGCGAACCCTCCTCCAGTTCGGCCGGGTAGGAGCCCAGACGCATGGTGTGGCCCATATCGCCCTTGCCTGCGACGATGTCCTTCTGCTCCTCCATCGTGGCGATGACGGGGGTGGCGCACTCGGGATCGAATTCGGTGGAGTTCGCGTCGGGCAGGCCGGCCATATGGCGGGCGTATTCGATGACCATGGACTGCAGGCCAAGGCACAGGCCCAGAGCGGGCAGCTTGTTCTCACGGGCGAACTTGAACGCGCCGATCTTGCCGTCGATGCCGCGGATGCCGAAGCCGCCGGGCACGACGATGCCATCGACCTGGTGGAGCGCGGCGGCCGCACCCTCCTCGGTCTCGCACTTGTCGGCCGCGACCCACTTGACGTTCACCTTCGCGTAGTTGGCGAAACCGCCGGCCTTGATGGCCTCCGTGACGGACAGGTAGGCGTCCGGCAGATCGATGTACTTGCCGACGATGGCGATGTTCACCTCATGCTTGGGGTGGTGCACGCGGTCGAGCAGGTCGGCCCACTCGTCCCAATCCACATCGTGGAAGGGCAGTCCGAGCTCGCGCACTACATAGGCGTCGAGTCCCTCGTCGAACAGGGCCTTCGGCACGTCGTAGATGCTCGGGGCGTCCACGCAGTTGACCACGCCTTCGGCGTCCACGTCGCACATCAGGGAGATCTTGTCCTTGATGGATTCGTTGAGCGGGCGGTCGGAACGCAGCACAAGCGCGTCCGGCGTGATGCCGAGCTGGCGCAGCATCATCACGGAATGCTGGGTGGGCTTGGTTTTCAGCTCATGCGCGGCGGAGATGTACGGCACCAAGGAGACGTGCACGAACATGCAGTTCTCGGAGCCGAGGTCGCGGCGCACCTCGCGCGCGGCCTCGAGGAACGGCTGAGACTCGATGTCGCCGACCGTGCCGCCGATTTCGGTGATGATCACGTCCACGTCGTCGCTTGCCTGAGCGCGCATGCGGGACTTGATCTCGTTGGTGATGTGCGGGATGACCTGCACGCACTGGCCGAGGTATTCGCCGGCGCGTTCCTTGCGCAGCACCTCCTGGTAGATCTGGCCGGTGGTGACGTTCGCCTTCTGGCTCAGATAGACATCGAGGAAGCGCTCGTAGTGGCCGATGTCGAGATCGGTTTCGGCGCCGTCCTCGGTCACATAGACCTCGCCGTGCTGGAACGGGTTCATCGTGCCCGGATCCACGTTGATGTAGGGATCGAGCTTCTGCTGCAGCACCTTGATGCCGCGGGAGCGCAGCAGTCGGCCGAGGGACGATGCCGTCAGGCCTTTTCCGAGGGATGAAACCACACCGCCGGTGACGAAAATATGCTTGGTGATGTGTTCAGAGGAATTACCATGTTGTCTTCTAACCATGGAATTTCATCCTATCATCCGTATATGACGCGGCGTGTTAACAATCAGCGTGAGTTTGGCTAGTCGGCGATCAGGTGGGCAACGGCGTCTAGGGCCATTTTGTAGCCGTAGAAGCCCATGCCGGTGATGGTGCCGGTGGCGACGGGGCTGATCACGGAACGCTTGCGGAACTCATCGCGCGCCGAGGGGTTTGAGATATGCACCTCAATCAGCGGCAGGCCTTCGTCGATCACCATATGGGCAGCATCGGCCAGGCCGTATGAATAGTGGGTGAACGCGGCGGGGTTCATCACCACCGGGGTCTTCTCGTCGGCGGCCTGATGCATCCAGCCGATGATCTCGGCCTCATCGTCGGTCTGACGCACTTCGACGTCCAAGCCCAGCGCGGCGCCCCATTCGGCGCACAGCGCGCGCAGGGTCTCCAGATCCTGACGGCCGTATACGTCGGGCTGACGCACACCGAGACGCCCCAGATTCGGACCGTTGACGACGATGACCTTGGTCATGATGGCAGTTCCTTTCCTTAGTGGTTGATACGGTCGAAGGCTTCGCGCACGGCGTCGGCCGGCGGGTTCTCCAGATGCACCACATGGCCGGGGCGGTCGAGCACCACGAAGCGCAGCGTGTTGCCGCGGGCCTTCTTATCTTTGTGCATCAAGGCGAGCACATCGTCGAAGGATCCGTTGTTCCACGAAATCGGCAGTCCCAGCGACGAGAGCAGCGAACGATGGTAGTCGACCAGATCGGTGTCGATGTAGCCGAGCAGCTGCGCCAGTTCGGCCGCATACACCATGCCGACCGCCACTGCGTTGCCGTGCCGCCAGCGGAAGTGCTCGAGCTTTTCGATGGCATGGCCCATGGTGTGGCCGTAGTTGAGGAACTCGCGCATGCCGGCCTCTTTGAGATCGGCGGAGACGTGCTTCGCCTTCACGCTCACCGTGCGTTCGATCAGCTCGGCCACTACATCCTGCAGTCCGGAGCCGAGGAAATTGTCGCCGTTGAATCCGCGCAGCTCATCAGCATGCTCTTCGAGAATGCGCAGGATTTCCGTATCCATAATGAAACCGGATTTGGCGACTTCGCCCAATCCTTCAGTGAAGATGTCGTTCGGCAGCGTGGTCAAGGTCTTCACATCGGCCAGCACGCCGGCGGGCGTGTAGAAGGATCCGACGAGGTTCTTGCCTGCGGCCGTGTTCACGCCGGTTTTGCCGCCGGTGGAGGCATCCACCATGGCCAGCAGGGAGGTCGGGCAGTTCACGTAGCGCACGCCGCGCATCCATGTGGCGGCGATGAATCCGGCCAGATCGGTGGCTGCTCCCCCGCCGAGTCCCACAATCGCGTCGGAGCGGGTGAATCCCTCGTCGCCGAGGCGCTCCCAGATGCCGTTGGCCACGTCGACGGTTTTGCCGCGTTCCGCATCGGGAATCACGATGTCGCTCACCTCATAGCCGGCTTGGCGCAGCAGGGTGCGCGCGCGGTCGGAATGCCGCTGCACCGGCTGGGTGTGGATCAGGGCCACGCGCACCGGCTTGGGGCCGAGCACGTCGGCGAGATGGTTCATCACGCCTTCGCCGATGGCCACATCATAGGGTTCGATGGTCGATCCGGTCACATGCACCGTGCGTTCCGCGAGCATATCCATCACCTTTCTCGCCGCCATCTGCGGCGTCAATCCACGCGTGCGCACATGCGTGTTCGCGACGCGCTGGAACACGGGATCGCGTTCTTTGTACAGTTTCTTCCAACGCGCGTCCGCATCGCCGTTGAGCATGGGGCGTCCGCCGCCGCGGTTGGCGCGTTCCATGGCCTCGGCGGGGTCGGCCATCAGATAGACGACCTTGCCGCCGCGCTCGATGTATGAGGCCAGCGCATCCTGCACGGCCGGCGTCATGGGCGCGCCGCCGCCAAGCGAGAAGATGCCGTCGAAATCCTCCAGCATATCGATGATGAGGTCGCGTTCGACCTCACGGAAGGCGGGTTCGCCGTATCGCTCGAAGTAGGCGGGGATTTTCATGCCGACTTCACGCTCGATCTCCACGTCCGCGTCGGCGAACGGCAGGTCGAGCATATGTGCGACCTCTTTGCCCACGCGCGTCTTGCCCGCGCCCATCATGCCGATGATCACGGCATGCGGCAGCGGTCGGCCGCTCTCACCGGCGTTATGGTTGTCGGTTGTTTCAACGTTCATCTGTCTCACCATTCGTCCAGTCGGCCGTGTCGACGCCCATTCGGGCGTTCACGCACGGCCTGTCAGCGGATGCCGCGCGTTTCTCCTCAGCGCATATGTTCGGGCCAGGAGGCGAGATAGCTTTCCATATTGCGGCGGGTCTCCTCGACGCTGTCGCCGCCGAACTTCTCAAGCGCGTACTGGGCGAGTGTGAGGCGCACCATCGCTTCGGCGACCACGGCGGCGGCCGGCACGGCGGTGGAATCGGAACGCTGGTTGATGGCCTGCGCGGCCTCGCTGGTGAGCACATCCACGGTGCGCAGGGCCTTCGGGATGGAGGGAATCGGCTTCATCGCGGCGCGCACGCGGATCGGCTGCCCGTTGGACATGCCGCCTTCGATGCCGCCGGCGCGGTTGGTCACGCGTTCGATGCCGCCGTTCTCCCCCGGCACCATCTCGTCATGCGCCTGGGAACCGGGACGCATGGCTTCGAGGAAGCCGTCGCCGATCTCCACGCCCTTGATGGCTTGGATGCCCATCAGCGCGGCGGCCAACGCCGCGTCGAGGCGACGGTCGGATTCCACATAGGTGCCCACGCCGGCGGGCATGCCATAGGCGATGACCTCAACCACGCCGCCCAACGTGTCGGCGGATTCCTTCGCCTCATCGATCCGTGCGATCATGCGGGATTCGGCGTCCTTGTCCAGCGTGCGCACGGGCGAGGCATCCAGAGCCTGAACGTCAGCCGCGGTGGGCAGCGTCGCTTCGGTGGGGTCGGTGATGCCCGCGCCGCCGATGGACAGCACATGCGAGGCGGTGGTCACGCCCAGCGTCTGCTCGAGGAACTGGCGGGCCACCTCGCCCAAGGCCACGCGTGAGGCGGTTTCACGCGCGCTGGAGCGTTCCAGCACGGGGCGCGCGTCGTCGAAGCCGTATTTGCGCATGCCGGTCAGATCCGCATGTCCCGGGCGGGGGCGGCTGAGCGGCGCGTTGCGGCCCTCGCGCTCCAGCTCATGGTCGAGCGGATCCGCGCTCATCACCTCGGTCCACTTGGGCCATTCGGTGTTGCCGATTTCGATGGCGATGGGGCCGCCGATGGTCACGCCGTGGCGCACACCGGTCAGCAGACGCACCTGGTCCTGTTCGAATTTCATACGCGCGCCACGGCCGTAGCCCAGACGGCGGCGGGCCAGGGCTCCGACGATATCGGCCGTGTTGACGCGCACGCCCGCGGGCACTCCCTCGATCATCGCGACCAACGCCTCGCCGTGTGATTCTCCCGCGGTCTGCCAGCGCAACATGCCTTCTCCTTTATCCGATGGGTAACTTCGGACTATCCTACCGGTATGTCATACCTTGCGTGTCTGCCGAGTCTTCTATGTGGACTGGCGTTGTGCGTCGAAGACGTGCGCCATCGCCGGGTGCCGCGCGCATGGGTCGCCGCGGGTTCGCTCGCGCAGCTGCTCGCCCTCATCGTGGCGGCGGTGGTTGGGAACAACGCGTTCGTGATATTGCAGTCGTTGCTGTTCGCGCTGCTGTGCGCGGCGGTGCAGGGCGCGTTGGCGCTGATCCGGCCTGGAGCGTTGGGATTCGGGGATGTGACCTGCACGTTCGTAGTCGGTTTGGCCGTGGGGATGTTCGGCCTGCTCGCCGTGGTGTGGTGGTGGCTGGCGATGGGCGTGTTCGGTCTGCTGTGGATGGCGGGCTGGCAGCGTTTCGACCCGCAAAAACGCACGCCGTACCGCGGCAAGGTGCCGTTCGTGCCGGTGATCGTCATCGCCGCGGTCGCCGCCGTGGCATGCTCCACTGTATGGGGCTGAGATCCTTCGACTTCGCCTGACGGCTCCGCTCAGGATGACGAAGAAGAAACAAAGCGAAGCGGAGTCGAGGAATCTCTTCCCAGCAAACGGCCAAGAACAACGAAAACGGCTCGGAACCGAACAGTCGGTTCCGAGCCGCTATGATTCGCGCTCAGCGCATGTTAGTTGGCGTTCTCGTTGTTGTTCTTGTATTCGTCGCGGATCTGCCAGAACTCGTCTTCGGTGGCGACGAATTTGGTTTCGCCGATGGACAGGTCGACCGTCACGAAGTACATCCAATCGCCTTCTTCGGGGTTGATCGCCGCTTCAATGGCGTTGTCTCCCGGATTGCTGATCGGCGTGGGCGGCAATCCCTCGTGGTTGTGCAGGTTGTACAGGTTCGAGGTGTCGGCTATATCCGCGTCGGTGATCTCGCTGGCGCTCTTGCCCAAACCGTAGGCCAAGGAGGTGTCCATGCCCAGATTCATGCCGTCCGCAAGACGGTTCTCGATAACGCGCGTGACCTTGCCGTAGTACTCCTCACGGTTCACCTCGGCCTCGGCGATGGATGCGATCTTAAGCACGCGCTGGCGCTGGTCGGCGGCAACGCCCAAATCGTCGAGTTTGGCGATGCGGGCATTGACCATCTCCTGCAGAATTTCGGTGACGGTTTTGTTCTGCACGTCGTAGGTGCCGGGTTCCAACCAACCCTCGAAGCTGCCTTCGGCTTCGGAGGGCAGAATGCCGTCGCCGCCGCCGTTGATCACGCTTTCGAAATCGCTTTCGGTATAGTCCGTCAACAGCACGGCGTTGGCGATCACCGCGGAGACGCGGTCGCCGGGACGCACCTCAAGGAAGCCGCTGGCATTGGTCTGGTCGGAGAGGATGTTCGCCACGTCGGCGGCGGCCATCTGCAGCCGCAGCGTGTAGGTTCCGGGGTACAGCGTCAGATTGTTCGCGGCCACCACAGTGGTGAACGCCGCCGCGGACTTGATGATATCCGCCTCGGTGAGGTTCTCGGCAATCTGGACCGCTCCCTCGCCCTGCTGCACGGTGAACAGCACCTCTTCGCCACCGGGACCGGAATAATCCTGAATCGCGGCCTGCTGCTGTTGCGCGTTGCGGGCGGCGCTCCAGGAGACGAGCGCACGGTATCCGAAGTATCCGCCGGCGGCCAGCAATGCCAATACCACGATGACGACGATCGTGCGCACCACACGCTTGCGTGTGCGCTGAGCGCGGCGGCGACGCATCTCCTTGCGCGATTTCGGCGGGCGCGGAGGCTCCGCTCCGAGAGGCGCTTCGGAGGGATCGACCCACTGCGTGTTCTCATCGAAAAAATCGTTGAAGCTATCGGACATCGATCGCCTCCTTCTTCTCTCTGGCACCATCAAGTGCCGTCTGCAATATCACCACAGCAGACTGTTGGTCGACGACTGGCCTGTGCTTGTTCGTGCGGACCGACGCGTCGAGAAGCAGACGGTGCGCACTGACGGTCGTCAGCCGCTCATCAACCAATGTTACCTGTGGAACCGTCTGAAGCGGCGACTGGTCATCGTCCACCAGCAGATTCAAACGTTTAGTGAGATTGTCGGCCCATCGACGGGCCTTTTTCGCGCTTTTGCCTTCCGTGCCGTCCATCTGCAGGGGAAGCCCCACAATCACATGGTCGACATGCTCATCCTCAATCAGGGCGCACACATCCTCCAGCGCGAAGAAGGAGTCGCCGTACACGGCGATGTTGCCTGCCGGATGGGCAAGGGTGAGCTCCGGGTCGGACAATGCGAGTCCGACCCGTGCGTTCCCAAGATCAACGCCTAACCACACCATAGGCTTATCGGTCAGGCCTTCGCCACCTCGGAGGACAACGCCTCCAGCGCCTCGTCGATCTTCGTCGCGTCGGCGCCGCCGCCCTGGGCGAAGTCCGGCTTGCCGCCGCCACCGCCGCCGAGGATCTTGGACGCGCCGCGCACCAGATCGCCGGCCTTGATGCCGAGCTTGCGGGCGGAATCGTTGGTGGCGACCGCCACCATGGGCTTGTCGTCCTCGCTCACGCCGGCGAGGGCCACCACCACGGGGGCGTCCTCACCGAGGCGTCCGCGCACGTCGAGCACGGTCTTGCGCAGCGCGTCGAAGGAGCCGAAGTGTCCGACGTTCTTCACCGCGACCTTGACCGCATGGTTCGTGTTCTTGGCGGCCGTCACGAGTTCCGGCACGGACGCGGCCAGCTGGGATTCATACATCGCGGCCAAGCGGCGGTCGGATTCCTTGAGCTTGGCGAGCAGTGTGTTCACGCGGTCGGCCAGCTCGTCGGGGCGCGCGTTGAGCTTGTCGCTCAGCTGCGAGACGAGCGCATGCTCGCGGGCGTTGTATTCGTAGGCGCTCTGGCCCACCAGCGCGTCCACGCGGCGCACGCCGGAACCGATCGAGGCTTCGGACATGATATTGACCGCGCCGATCTTGCCGACGTGGTCCACGTGGGTGCCGCCGCACAGCTCACGGCTCCAGCCGTCCTCGCCGATGGACACGACGCGCACGATGTCGCCGTACTTCTCACCGAACAGGTGCATGGCACCCAGGGCGATGGCGTCGTCGAACTTCATCTCGTTGGTGGTGACGGCCAGATTGTCGCGCAGACGGTCGTTCACGCGCTCTTCGACGGCGCTGATCACGGTCTTGGCCGGGGCCTTGGACCACTGGAAGTCGAAGCGCAGACGGTTCGGGGCGTCCTCGGAGCCGCGCTGGGTGGCCTGCGGGCCGAGCTCCTCACGCAGCGCCTTGTGCACCATGTGGGTGGCGGTGTGCGAGCGGGCGATGGCGCCGCGGCGGTTCAGGTCGATGTTGGCGTTGACCTGCGTGCCCACCACCAGCGTGCCTTCGGTCAGACGGCACTGGTGCACGATGAGGTCCTTGATCGGCTTCTGCACGTCGTCGACCTCGAGCACCGCGCCGTCGTCGGAGAGGATCTCGCCCTGGTCGGCGAGCTGGCCGCCGGCCTCCGCATAGAACGGCGTGCGGTCGAGGATCACTTCGACGGTCGCCGGAGCGGTGACCGCGGGCACGGAGCCCTTGCCCTCCTGCATGATGCCGAGCACCGTGCCACGGGCGGAGAAGTCGGTGTAGCCGAGGAAGTCGATCGGCTGGGCGAGCGTCTTCTTGAAATCGTCGTAGACGGAGAGGTCCACGTTGTGGCGCTTCTTGAGCGCGTCGGCGCGGGCACGGCCCTTCTGCTCGGCCATCAGCTCGCGGAACTTCGCCTCGTCGACCTTCACGCCCTGTTCGGCGGCCATCTCGAGGGTCAGCTCGATCGGGAAGCCGTAGGTGTCGTGCAGGGTGAACGCGTCCTTGCCGGACACGGTCTCCTCACCGGCCTCCTTGGCCTTCTTCACGGCCACGTCGAGGATGGTGGTGCCGTTCTCCAGCGTGCGCAGGAAGGTGTCCTCCTCGCCGTAGGCGGCTTCGGTCACGTCGTGGAAGGTGTCGTTGAGCTCAGGGTAGCTGGCTTCCATCGCGGCCTTGGAGACCGGGAACAGGCTGGGCAGCACCGGATCGGTCACGCCGAGCATGCGCATCGAACGCACGACGCGGCGCAGCAGACGGCGCAGCACGTAGCCGCGGCCGACGTTGCTCGGACGCACGCCGTCGCTCATGATCATCAGGGCGGAGCGCACATGGTCGGCGACCACACGGAAACGCACGTCGGCGTCCGCGTTCTCGCCGTACTTGTGACCGGAGAGGCGTTCGGCCGCCTCGATCACCGGGTAGACCTCGTCGGTCTCGTAGATGTTCTGCTTGCCCTGCAGCAGGTAGGCCAGTCGTTCCAGACCGGCGCCGGTGTCGATGTTCTTGTTCTCCAGCTCGCCCACGATATGCAGGTCGGTTTTGGATTTGACGTTGTCGACCTCGTAGTTCTCGAACACGAGATCCCAGATTTCGATGTAGCGGTTCTCGTCCGCGATCGGGCCGCCTTCAACGCCGTATTCGGGGCCGCGGTCCACGTAGATCTCGGAGCAGGGGCCGCCGGGGCCGGGGCCGCCGGTGGTCCAGAAGTTGTCTTCCATGCCCATGATCTGGATATGTTCGGGGTCGACGCCCTCGTTGCGCCACATGGCGCGGGCTTCCTCATCGTCGGTGAACGTGGTCATCCACAGCTTCTCGGGGGCCAGTCCGTAGCCGCCCTGTTCGACCGGCAGCGTCAACAGCTCCCAGGCGTAGTGGATGGCCTCCTCCTTGAAATAGTCGCCGAAGGAGAAGTTGCCGATCATCTGGAAGAAGGTGCCGTGGCGGGTGGTTTTGCCGACCTCGTCGATATCCAGCGTGCGCACGCACTTCTGGTTCGAGGCCATGCGCGGGTACGGCGCGGTCTGCTCGCCCATGAGGTAGGGGATGAACGGCACCATGCCGGCGATGGTGAACAGGGTGGTTGGATTCGGCGAGATCAGGGACGCCGACGGCACGACGAGATGGTCGTGCTTCTCGAAATAGTCAAGGTAGCGCTTCGCGATTTCAGAAGTGCGCATTATGGTGCCATGCTCCTTGTGGGTTGTGGTGTGCGGGCGTGAGTGCCCATCGTTGAAGAATTACGGGTGGCCGACGGGGCCGTTGATGCGTCGAAAACAGTCGTGCCTATGGGTCAGCGGGCGCGGTCCGCGTATTGCTGGTTGAGTTCAGCCTCGCGGGCTCGGCGCGTGGCGTTGAACTCGGCGATCAGGCCTTCCAGCGTCTGCATCGTCACGTTCTCAGGGTCGGGACCGAGCAGGAACTGGCGCGCCCTATCGGGGGTGTGCGCCTTGACATAGGCCTGCGCCTTGGTGACGGCCATCACGCCGACGACCACGCCGATTCCGATCCAGAACAGTCGTTTGAACATCACTTCTCCCCTTGGTCGGTGTTCTGTTTGGCAAGGAAGGACTGGGCGGTGCTTTTCAGCGCGTACACGGCGGACGCCGCCTTGATCACCGGCTTGCCAAGGAAGGATCCGTACAGATCGGTGAGCGCGCCGACGTTGTTCGCCGTGGTGGAGGCGGCAGCTGAGATCTTGTTCACATCCTCCAGCGACTTGTTGACCTGACGGACCGTGGTCACGGACTCGTCAAGCGCGGGAATGGCGTGTTCGCCTGATTGCTTGACGGTGTCGGCGATCTGGTCGAACAGCTTGCCCAAGCGGATCAGCGGGTAGATCATGAATCCGGCGAGGATCGCGAACACGATCGCCGCGATCAGACCTGCGATCTCTCCTACAGCCATCTTGAACCTCTTTCCTGCTCAGCGAACTCTTCCGTACACAATACCGCACCAGACTAATAAATAGGTGCGACGCGCGAATCATCACCGGTTGTACGCGGTGATGGTGATGGCCTCGGCGAAAGGTTTGCAAGTATCGAAATCAAGCACGGTGACCGAACCGTTGGCGGGCCGCTCGCTTAAGTCCAGATCTTCCGAACCGAAGCGGTGGGCGAGGCTGAGCAGGGTGTTGCCGTGGCTGATCTGCAGTACATCGTCGCCGTCATGGAGGTCGGGATTCGCGGCGATCAGCGCGAACGCGCCTTCGACGCGGGACCAGTATTCCTCATCGGATTCCGCGTCATGGAAGGGGTCGGCCTCTTTGAGGAAGTCGCGCGTGGCGGCGAGTCCGAATTTCGAGACGATCTCGTTGTAGGTTTTCGCGCCGTGCGGAGCGCCGGCCGCATACCAGGCCATCGCCATATCCTGGCCTTCGTAGTAGCCGTAGCATTGTTCGCGGAAATGCATGTCCGCGATCAGCGCGGGTCGTGCGTGCCCGGCGGCCTCGTTGATATCAAGCACACGCTCGGCGGTCATCTGGGCGCGCGTGGTGTCCGAACAGTAGGCGGCGGCGAAATCGAGTCCTTTGAGCTTCTCCCCCGCCGTGACGGCGTCGGCGAGTCCCGCTTCGGTCAGCGGCGAGTTCGACCATCCTTGCAGACGGTTGTATCGGTTGAAATAGGTCTGTCCGTGGCGGACGAGATGCAGATGCAGAATCATGTCTCCCAAGTGTACGCGCACGATGGCGCGTCGCAATCGTTTCCGTGCGACTTTTCCGAACAGAAACCGAACATCGGGTAACAGCGTCAATCGCCGGAATGACGGTGATTTCGCAAGGAACATGTGCGTTTCGCCGTGCTTCGTTGGGATTTGAGGGTCGCACGGGAGAGGCCGGGGCGTCGGCCCGTGCGACCCCGCACAACGAACGATGCCCCGCAGCCGCTGTGGGCCACGGGGCATCGTCCGGTATGTCCTAAAGGATGGGTTCGCTGAGGATCAGCGAGCGTAGAATTCGACCACGTACTGGATGTTGACCTGCACCGGCACCTCTTCGGCTTCCGGCTTGCGGGTCAGGGTGGCCTTCAGGGAGGCCAGGTTCACGTCGAGGTAGCCGGGAACCTGGGGCAGCACGTCGCGATGCACGCCTTCGGCGGCGATCTGGAACGGCACCGTGGTCTGGCTCTTGGCCTTCACCTGGATGGTCTGGCCGGGCTTGACGCGGTAGGACGGGCGGTCCACGATGTTGCCGTCGACGAGGATGTGACGGTGCACCACGAACTGACGGGCCTGGGCGGTCGTGCGGGCGAAGCCGGAGCGCAGCACCAGGTTGTCGAGGCGGACCTCGAGATCCTGCAGCATGGCGTTACCGGTCTGGCCGGCGGTGCGGGTCGCCTTCTCGTAAGCGGCGCGCAGCTGCTTCTCGGAGATGCCGTACTGAGCGCGCAGACGCTGCTTCTCGCGCAGACGCACCGCGTAATCGGACTCGGTGCGGCGGCGGGTGCGGCCGTGCTCGCCGGGGGCGTACGGACGCTTCTCGAAGATGCGCTGAGCCTTGGGGGTCAGTGCGATGCCCAGGGCGCGGGAAAGACGCACCTGACGGCGGGAACGCTGAACGTTCGTCATGATATTCCTATTCTTTCTGTCGTTGTCTGAACGGAACGCGAGGATTCTTGGGTGAGTCCCCGCGCTGAGCCGGCCTCTCCAACGCTTCGTCGTGATCGCTCACGAACGGCCTGTTTCCTTACGGATTCGGGCCGCCGACCCGTTGATGGGCTAAGGCTCCAGACAGTGCGTCCCTGATGGGACACACCAAAGTGAACATAGTACCCGCGCCTCGTGACAAGCGTCAGTCCTGGGTGAGGACGCCGCGGTCCATGCGGTAGCGGCGGTCGACGTAGGCCAGCGCGTCGGGATCGTGCGTGACCATAAGCACGGCGGTGCCCCGGTCCGCGGTTTCGCGCAGCAGGCGCATGACGATGGCGGTGCTTTCCGCGTCGAGGTCGCCGGTGGGTTCGTCCGCGATCAGCAGCTGGGGATTGTTCATCAGGGCGCGGGCGATGGAGACGCGCCGCATCTCGCCGCCGGAGAGTTCCTTCGGATAGCAGGCGGACAGGTCGGCCACGCCCAGACGCTCCAGCAGCGTCATGGCACGATCCGTCAACGAATCGGATTCGTTCGGCTGCGCCGCAGCGGCGGGCATCGGCGCGATGACGTCGGGCATGTCCGAGTCAAGCCGCACGTCGGAAGATTCCTCGACTCCGCTCGGAATGACGGAGGGGTTTTCACCCGATGCGACAGGAGGTTCGCCACTCGATGCGAGGGAAGTCCCAACATTCGTCATCCCGAGCGCAGTCGAGGGATCTCGTCCCGCCGAGGCCGCTCCCCCACCGCCCAACACGGCGGGCAGGATCACATTGTCGAGCACGGTGAGGTTGCCGAGCAGCGTGTGGCTCTGCGGCACGAATCCGATAACCGTATTGCGCAGGGCCGAAATCTCACGGTCCCCGAGCGACGCCACATCACGTCCGCCCACCGAGACCGAACCCGATGTAGGTTTGAGCAGTCCGGTGATGAGGTTGAGCAGCGTGCTTTTGCCGTTGCCGGAACGCCCGACGATCGCGACGAGCTCACCGGAGTCCACTGCAAGGTCCACGTGGTCGACGGCGGCGAAGTCTTCGCCTCGGCGTTTGAACTCGCGGGTCAGATCATGAATCGCGAGCAAAGGCGTTTCACGGTCTTGCGTCGTTGTGCCAGGGGCTGCTGCATGCGGCTGGTTCATCTCCGCCATCGCTTCGCCTCCTCTTCTCCATATCCGAGACAACCAAGGGGTAGGAGTTCGATCATGCGCGTCACTCCCCCTCTCTGAGCATGAGATAGGTCTCCGGTTTCGACAGACGGTAGGCGCTCAGCACCGAGGCGAGCATGCCGGTGACCACGGCGAACACCAGTCCGGCAAGCATCAACCCCAGCGTGGTCGGCACGCCGGCCTGCAGGTACGGCAGCTGCAATTGCCGCCCGATCAGCGTGCTGAACGGGAAAATCACCAACGAGGCGAGCACGATGCCAATCACGCCGCCGATCACACCCAATAGGGCGGATTCCTTGATGATCAGCTTCACCAGCATGCCGCGGGTCGCGCCCATGATGCGCAGCGACGCGAACTCGCGTTTGCGTTCGTTGGTGGATGAGGAGAACACGGCGAGCAGCACGACAACGCCCATCACCCAGAAGGCGGCGAGGAACACGGCGACGTAGCCGACGATCGCGTTCAGATTCGTTTTCGTGGTGGCGGTGATGCCGCCCGGATACACGTAGCCCAAGCCGTCGAGTCCGGAAGTCTCGGTGATGTTGTCGGCCACCTGTTCCGCTTCGTATCCCTCGGCCACTTTGACCAGCACGGCGGAGACGGCGGTGTCGGCGTATTCCTCGGGGATTGCGGGATGCCCCACCTGGGCCGAATACCCCACGATGCGCGGGATGGTCTCCTGGTTGACGAAGACGGAATTGTCGAGACTGGTGCCGGTGGTGGCAAGTTGGGCGGCCACCGGGAACTCGTGGTCGTAGAGTTTGATGGTGCCGGATGTGGACACGTTGATGTTCGCTCCGGCGATCACCTGGCCCGTCTCCAGCGTCTGGTCGTATTCCGAGGTGATCCACGGTTCGATGACGAAGTCGGTGGCGGGGTTGAATCCGATGATCTGCACCTGCTCATCGCAGCAGTCGGCGGTGAGCGATGAGATGTAGGTCTGCACAGTGGATTGCGCGATGCCGTCGGCCTGATTCACCAGCGAGGCGATGTCGTTGGTGAAGTAGAAGGTGCTCGAGGTGGAGCTGGTGAGCAGCGCCTCGGCTTTGGCACCGGTATTCTGCGGCACGACCATAAGGTCGGCGCCCAGACGTTTCTGCATGCTGTCCAAACCGGCGTTGAGATTCAGCGCCAGCATCGCGCCGCCGAAGAAGGTGGCGGAAAGCATGGTGACGATCACCAAGAGCGCGGCCGTGCGGAACGGTTTGCGCTTGAGATTCTCGAAGGGCAGCCTGCCCAGTGTGATATGCGGCATGTCAGCGGGCGGTCTTGGTGGCCTTGGAATCCATCAGGATGGCGATAACGGCGCAGACGATGGCGAGCGCGCCGAACACCATCAGCGTGGGCAGCATCACCATACGGCAGTGCATCATCGCGCCCTGGCACACGCCGATAAGCACGGTGGGGATGGCGAGCACCAGCAGTGCGTTCGCCACAACGGCGATGTTCAGGCCGATGCGTTCGCGCGCGCCGACGAACAGGGCGGCCACGCCAAGCAGGGCGATGACCACGCCGACGCCGCTGGCCGCCAGCGCCGAGTAGTGGCAGGCACCGGGAACGTCATGGCCGGCGCAGGCGTGGGCGAAGGTCTGCGGGGCGATGGCGGTCAGCGTGCCGAGGATGATGGCGGGCAGTGATGCGATCAGCTTGTTCTTCATGATGTCCTCTCATCAGTTGCATAAACCTTCGAGATTATGCAGCCGAACATCAAGAAAATCAAGACTTGATTTGCATGCCGGTCTGTGGTAGCGGGAAAAACTCCTTCAGAGTTTTTCTATCGGCGCCAGTCGGAGCATGAGGCGTTTGGTGCCGGCGGAGCCGAAGTCGACGGTGATCACCGAATTGCGGCCCTTGTCTTGCAAGTCGACGACGGTACCGAGTCCGAATTTGTCGTGCGTCACCTTGTCGCCGATGGAGAAGTCGGCGATGTTCAGCTGGTTGTCCTTGTTCAACGAGGATGCGGGCTGCGTGGTCGCGCCGCCGGATTTCGGCGCGACGCGACGCGTGGTCACCTTGCCGCCGCGCGTGCCGCCCGAGGCGGCGGAGCCCGAGCGTCCGGAACCATACGACGAGCCCGAACCTGAGCCGTATCGGGAACTGGAGGAACCATAGGAGCGCGAACCGGAACCCGACCCGTAGGAACGTCCGCCCGAACCTGAGCCGTATGAGGATCCGCCATACGAACCGGCCCCATAGCCCGATCCGCCGTACTTGGAGCCGGAACCATACGATGACGATCCCGAACCATACGACGAACCGTATCGGGAACTCGACCCATATGACGAACCATACGAAGAGCCATACGAAGAGCCGGATCCGCCGAACGTCGCTCCGGAGGAGAAGTCGTCGTCCCAGCCGCCGAAATCATCGTCGAAGTCATCGCGGCCCCAAGCGCCGCGCATGCGCTCCACGCCGGCTTCGCGCCGCTTCCAATCGATCAGCTCGTCGGGAATCTCGTCGAGGAACTGGCTGGGCATCATGTCGCTGGCCTGCCCCCACTGCGAGCGCACGGCCGCGCGCGTCACATACAGCCGCCGCTTGGCGCGCGTGATGCCCACGTAGGCGAGACGACGCTCCTCGGACAGCTCGCTGATATCCTCCATGGCGCGCGAATGCGGGAAGGTGCCCTGCTCCATGCCGGTGAGGAACACCACCGGGTATTCCAGGCCCTTCGCGGTGTGCAGGGTCATCAGCGTGACCTTGCCGGAATCCTCGCCCTCGTCGGGCAGTTGGTCGGAATCGGCCACCAGTGCCGTGGTCTCCAAAAAGCCCGCCAGCGTGGCGTCCGGGGTTTTCTGCTCGAATTCCGCGGCCGTGGATTGCAGCTGGGAGAGATTCTCCAGGCGAGAGGCGTCCTGCGGGTCGACGGATTTCTCCAAGTCGGCGCGCAGGCCCGACTTGTCGAGCACTTCGGCCACGACCTCGCTGGGTTTGGCGTCATGCGCGCGGGTGAACTGCGAAAGCGAGGCCATCAGATCGCGGAAGGCCCGCAACTGGTTGGCGGTGCGCGTGGGCATATCCTGGATCTCGTCCACATGCATCAGCGCGTAGAAGAAGCTGGCGCCATGCTCGCGCGCGTAGTTAAGCAGAATGCCTTCGGCCCGGTCGCCGAGTCCGCGCTTGGGTACGTTGAGGATGCGGCGCAGATTCACGTCGTCGTCGGGATTGACCAGCGCCTGCAGGTAGGCGAGCGCGTCCTTGACCTCCCTGCGTTCGTAGAATTTCGTGCCGCCGACCAGCTGGTAGGGTTCTCCCCCGTTGATCAATGCCTCTTCCAGTGAACGTGACTGCGCGTTGGCGCGGTACATGATGGCCATGTCGGAGTAGGCGATGCCTTCCTCGGCGTGCAGGCGGGCGATTTCGCCGGCCACCCATGCGGCCTCCTGCTGCGCGTTGTCGGCCGCGTAGCCCACGATCGGCTCGCCTTTGCCCATGGCGGTCCACAGTTTCTTCGGTTTGCGGCCTTCGTTGTTGGTGATGACGGCGTTGGCCGCGTCGAGGATGGTTTGTGTGGAGCGGTAGTTCTGTTCGAGCATGATGGTTTTCGCGTTGGGGAAATCCTGCTCGAAGTCTTGGATGTTGCGGATGTCGGCGCCGCGGAAGGCGTAGATGGACTGGTCGGAGTCGCCCACGACGGTGATCCATGCGGGGCCGGTTTTGCCGGCGAACCGTCCGTTGTTGCCCGTGGGTTCGGCGGATTCGCGCGCGTCCACTCCGGCGAGTTCGCGCACGAGCACGTATTGGGCGTGGTTGGTGTCCTGATACTCGTCGACGAGGATATAGCGGAAGCGGTGGTGGTAGTAGTCGGCCACCTGCGGGTCGGTACGCAGCAGTTCGACGGTGCGCCCGATCAGGTCGTCGAAGTCGACGGCGTTGGCCAGCCCGAGGCGGTATTCGTATTCGGCGTAGAGCACGGCGTGGATGGCTTCCAAATCGCCTACGTGGCCGAACTGGTAGCCGCGCTGCCCCGGCGTGAAGTCCGGCGCGTGTACGGCGAGGTATTCCTTCCATCCGGTCAGATTGTTCTTCAGGTCGGAGATTTTGCCCAGGATGGAGCGTGGGGTGTAGCGCTTGACGTCAAGATTGAATTCGGTGGCGATGATTTTGATCAGGCGTTCCGAATCGGCGGAATCGTAGATGGAGAAGCCCGATTTGAGCCCAATGGACTGGCCGTCGCGGCGCAGGATGCGCACGCAGGCCGAATGGAAGGTCGATACCCACATGCGTTGGACGACCGGTCCGATCAGGGTGGCGAGGCGTTCGCGCATTTCGGCGGCGGCTTTGTTGGTGAAGGTGATGGCGAGGATCTGGCTGGGCCATGCGCCGAATTGGCTGAGAATCCATGCGATGCGGCGGGTGAGCACTCGGGTTTTGCCGGAGCCCGCGCCCGCGCCGATCAGCAGCGCCGGGCCTTGGTATTGCACGGCCTCGCCCTGTTGCGGATTGAGATCGCCCACGAGTTCCTCTGCGGTGCGTGCGATGACATCGGGATCCTGCTGCACTGTGCTCCTCCTGTTATCCGACCGGCGTTCCCATCCGTCGTGTCCGTCAATCCATCGCGCGGAGGGCAACGCATATGCGCCCATCATGTCTACCACACCGCCAAGTCAGAATTCCATGGTGGATGACCGCTTCCTCCTCGCCACGGCAGGTGCCGCTGAGCGTCAACTACAGGGCGTATGGTTTTCCCATACCCTTTTCGCCCCACCACACGAGGAGTGTTTCATGAAGGAACTCGAAGAGCGCATCCGTCAGGACGGAACGGTCAAGCCGGGCAACGTGCTGAAGGTCGACGCCTTCCTCAACCACCAGTGCGACGTGTCCCTGTTCGATCAGATGGGTGCCGCCTGGGCCGAGCATTTCGCCAACAAGCAAATCACCAAGATCCTCACCATCGAGGCCTCCGGCATCGGCATCGCGTGCATGGCCGCGCGTCATTTCGGCAATGCGCCGGTCGTGTTCGCCAAGAAGGCGCAGTCGATCAATCTGGACGGCGACCAGTACACCACCACCGTGTATTCCTTCACCAAGCAGAAGGAATTCCCGGTGATCGTCTCGAAGAAGTATCTCGAGGCGGGCGACCGCGTGCTGCTCATCGACGACTTCCTGGCCAACGGCAAGGCGTTGCGCGGTCTGATCGCGTTGTGCGAGGCCGCGGGCGCGAGCGTCGAGGGCATCGGCATCGCCGTGGAGAAGGGCTTCCAGGGCGGCGGCGACAAGCTGCGTGAGGAAGGCTACGACGTGGATTCGCTGGCCATCGTCGAGTCCATGGATGCCGAAACCGGCGTCATCGAATTCCGCTGAGTGACCATTCCTATTACGAACGCACTGTGAGATGCTTCGACTCCGCCTACGGCTTCGCTCAGCATGACGACAACAGACCGTCATGCTGAGCGGAGCGTAGCGGAGTCGAAGCATCTCCTACGTAAACGCACATCTCACATCCACCAATGCAATCCCTAGAGAGGAACCTATGGAAGAGAAGAAGAAAGCAGGCATTTCGATGGAGGCGCTGACCTCCCTCGACACCCCCGTGTCGTTCTGGAAGGGCATTCCGTTCGGCCTGCAGCACGTAATGGCGATGTTCGTGGCGAATCTCGCCCCGATCTTCATCGTCGCCTCGGCCGCGAATATGACGGACGCGCAGTCCGCGACCATCATCCAGGCCGGCCTGCTGGTGGCAGGCCTCGGCACCTGCCTGCAGTTGTATGGCGCGTGGCGCATCGGCTCGCGCCTGCCGATGGTGACCGGCATCTCGTTCACCTATGTGGCCGCCGCGGTCGCCATCTGCGCCGATAAAGGCTACGGCGCGGTCGTCGGTGCGGTGCTGGTCGGCGGCATCCTCGAACTGGTGCTGGGCCTGACCGCCAAGTATTGGCGTCGTTTCGTCCCGCCGATCGTCTCTGCCATCGTGGTCACCTCGATCGGCTTCTCCCTGCTGACCGTGGGCGCGACGAGCTTCGGCGGCGGCGACGGCGCTGAGGACTTCGGCTCGTGGCAGAACCTCACGCTCGGCCTGATCTCCCTAGTGGCCTGCCTCGCCTTCCAGCTGCTGATGAAGGGCACCGCCAAGCAGCTGTCCGTGCTGTTCGGCCTCGTGGTGGGCTATGTGGTGGCCATCTGCATGGGCAAAGTCGATTTCTCCGGCTTTACTGATCTCGCCATCGTCTCCGTGCCACAGTTCATGCCGTTCAAGCCCGAATTCGATTGGGGTGCGATCATTTCACTGGGTCTGCTGTACGTCGTCTCCTCGGTCGAGGTGCTGGGCGACACGGCCGCGCTGACCAAGGTGGGCCTGAACCGTCTGCCCACGGAGAAGGAGACCGCGGGCGCGATCGCGGGCGACGGTCTGATCTCCTCCGTCTCCGGTCTGTTCGGCTGCCTGCCGCTGACCTCCTTCGCGCAGAACATCGGTCTCGTGGCCATGACCAAGGTCGTCAACCGCAAGGTGATCCTCTCCGGCGGTGTGATTCTGATCGTGGCGAGCTTCGTGCCGGCCATCGCCGAAGTGTTCAACTCGCTGCCGCAGGCGGTGCTCGGCGGCTGCACGATCATGATGTTCGGCAACATCATCCTCTCCGGCTTCCAGATGATCTCCGAAGCGGGCTACTCGCAGCGCAACATCACCATCGCGGCGCTTTCGCTGACCATCGGCATCGGTTTCACGCAGGTGAGCGACATCTTCGTGCACTTCCCGGCGCTGTTCCAGTCGATCTTCGCCTCGAACTGCATCGCCGTCGCCTTCGTGGTGGCCGTGATCCTCAACGCCGTCCTCCCCAGCGAGGAGCACTTCTTGAGCGCGCCGGCGGCGGACTGACCTTAATCTCACGTTCCCAAAACCCTCCCCCGTCCCAAGCTGCTACACTGGTACACGGTACGTACGCATCTTCCGACGAGGGAGGGTTTTTCATGTTCATCGTGCGCATGCGGCTGCGCTAGTCGGCCGCAGTCCCGCTTTTCATGCTGCGGCCTGTGAAGTCGTTATATCCAATCATTCACACCGCGGAGTTTTATTATGTCTTTCGACAATCACATACACCCTCATGCGCGCTCAACCGCATGGAAACGTCAGATCGGCGTCGTCTGGGGTGGCGAGGCCATATCCGTACTCACCAGTTCCATCCTGCAGATGGGATTCATCTGGCATATTATGGCGCAGACGAATTCCGCCAGCATGGTCGCCCTGGCTTCGGCGGCGGGATTCCTGCCGCTGGCGCTGATCGGCCCGTTCACCGGCGTGATCGTGGACCGCTACCCCATCAAAATCACGTTGATCACCGCCGACCTGAGCATCGCCGCCGTCAGTCTTGTCGCGCTGCTGTTCGCCATCGCCGGCGATCTGCCGGTTTGGATGGTGGTCATCGCCCTGTTCCTCAGGGCGATCGGCTCGTCGCTGCATACGCCGGCGTTCAACAGTCTCACTCCTATGATCGCCCCGCCCGAGGCGTTGGGCCGCTTGTCCGGCATCAGCCAAGGCGTGCAGTCGGGCGGGTATATCGTCGGCGCCGCGTTGGCGGCCGTGATCTATCCGTTGTTCGGCTTGGGCGCGATGGTCGCGCTTGACGTGGCCGGCGCTCTGTTCGCTTCGATCGCGGTACTGTCGGCCCGTCTTGAGGTCGGCGGCAGGCAGGAGGAGTCGCAGACCGCGGAAGCCACCGCCCAATCGTCGCCCGGCATTGCGGCGGCGATGGCGCGCATCTGGCGCGAATCCTTGGATGGATTGCGTGTGCTGCGCGCGGACAAGGGACTGTTTTCGCTGCTGCTGTGCGGGTTCATGTTCACGCTGGCGCTCTCCCCCATCAGCGCGTTGTTCCCGGTGCTATGCATCAGCCATTTCCATAGCGGAACGACGGGCGCGGCCACGGCGGAAATGCTGTTCTCCATCGGCATGCTGGTGTGCAGCGCGCTGATCGGATTCACCGGCGGATTGCGCAGCAAGGTGGCCAGCGTGGTGCTCGCCACCGTGGTGTTCGGCGCGGCCACGGTGGTGGGAGGTCTGGCCGGCAGCGGCGGATTCCTGCTGTTCCTGGCCATGAGTTTCGTGATGGGATTCAGTTCGCCGTTGTATTCCGCGCCGTCGATCGCGCTGATTCAGCAACGGATCTCGCCTGAGTATCTCGGCCGCGTGTTCGGCCTCTACGGCAGTCTGATGGCGTGGGCGCTGCCCATCGGAACGGCGGCATCGTCGCTGTTCGTCGATAGGGTCGGCGCGCCGATCTGGTTCGTCGGCTCGGGCGCGCTGATGCTCGCCCTCGCCGCGATCACATGGCTGATTCCCAGCATCCGCCATCTCGAACGCGACTAAACACGTCGGGTGCCGTATGGAACACATACGGCACCCGACCGTCACACCACCTGCGTCAACGCGGGACCGGCGGCTGTGGGATTGAGCTGACGCAGACGTCCGACCGTCAATCCTATGGAGACGAAGGCCAACGCGAACAGCAGCAGCACGCCGACCGACGCGCACCAGCCACCCAGATCAGGCGCTCCGGCGATGACGGCGTCGCGTCCTCCGAAGGATTGGTAGATGGACTCCGTATACCACCAGCCGGGCGTGAATTTGGCCAAAGCGATCACGGCGTCGGGCATCATCGACGAGGGAACCCACGCGCCGGAAAGGAACGCCGCCACCATGCTCGCCACATTGGCCACACCACTGGTGGCGTTCCACGACAGTGAGAACTGCCCGACCATGAAGCCGAACGCCAACGCCGTCAGACAGAGCACCAACATCGCCGTCAGCGACAGAGCGATGCGAGACGGCGCCAACGCGCCCAAACCGCCCGGCATCACAGCACCGACGATCAACAGCAGCGCCACATGGTACGCCCAGACGACCACCGCCACGATCAGACTGGCGGCCATCACGCCGCCGCCGATGCCCACGGACGATTGCGGCGCCGCCGCCAGCCGCGAGCGGACGAGCGTTTCGTTGAACCGCGACACCACCAGACCGACGGACAGCGTCATCACAATCATCATCGAGTAGACCATGCTGCCCGCCACCACGATGAACGCGGTGATCGACACCGCGGTATGGCGTTCCGACGTGCCGTCGCCGCCCGCGGCCCGCACCGCCACTTGCGGCAGGTCGGCCCGCTGTTCGGCCACGCGCTCGATCGCTTCGTCGATTGTGGCGTCCTCGTCCGAGGCAAGGGCGATGCGCACCGCGTCGAGGAATCCGTTGACTTGGATGCCGGCCATGGCGGCCGCGCCGGAGCCGGAACCGGTCACCGTGTCCACGCTGGGCATCGCGCTCCCCTCGCGTGCGGCTTGGACGAATCGTTCGGTGTAACCTCGCGGGATGATGACCAGAAGTTTGATCTGATCGGTGGCCACGGCGTCCTGCATGTCGCGTGTGGTGTCGCGCACGTCGTGGAAGGTCGCGTTGTCGGCCAACGCGCGTTCAAGTCCCTGCTTGAACGCATGCTGCGAATCGGTGTCCCGGTCGATGACGGCCACGCCTACCGTCGATTGGTGGAAGGTGATGGCGCGCTCGTTCCCGTCGTTCAGCACGCCGTGGACCACGCCGACGGAGAGCACGATCATCATCAGACTGCAAGCGAACAGATAACCGAGGAAAAACACGGTTTTATGCGACCAAATAACAAGAAATGCGGTTTTACAGGTGCGCATAGCGTTGCCTCCTGAGCAGAGCCGTCGCCGCGGCCATGGCGAGCGCGGACATGATGAGCAGAACGGCGATGGTTTGGGCAAACGGGGCGAGGCTGTCGTAGTACAGCAGGTCATAGAACAGATTCGAGACCTGTTTGACGAGGTTGATGAGGTGAAGCATGGGAGCCTCGCGTTGAATCGTGTCGTTGACGGACATGGAGGTGACGCCCATCAGTCCCGCGGGAACGGACAATCCGACGGAGATGGCGATCGATATGGCGTTTTTGGCGTTCAAGGAGAGTTTGGGGATCGCGCCGAGCGCCAGTCCCAAGGCGCTGGCGGTGAACGAGGCGACGAGCAGTCCGACCTCGGCCAGGATCTCACGTCCGCCGACGGTGATGCCGAGCGCAAAACGGATGTATAGGAACGCGATGCTGGAGGATAGGAACGACATCAGCCATCCGGCGAGGAACACTCCCAATACCATCTGTGATTTCGGCAGCGCGCCCGCGGTGATGCGCGCGCCGCTGTCGGTCAGGTTCGCTTGCATGAACCCCAAGGGGATGCAGGAGAACAGCATGCTCAGCATGGCGGCCATGCCCAGCAGCGCGAAGTGGTATCTGGCCATGGGTTCGGGCGTGAACCGTGTGAGCGTAATCTCATTGGTGTAGGAGGCGGTGCCGGAGCCGGCGGCGTCGGTACCGAGCCGGTCGCTGAATGCCGTCCAGAAGTCGGGGTCGCCGGCCAGCTGTGGATCGCGTCGCAACGCCTCGGTGATGGTGTCGGCGATGACGCCGCTGTTCGTGTTGAATACGTCGAGCGCATTGCTTAACGCGCTCAGGCTGATCAAGGTCGCGTCGCCGCCGTTCACTTGGGCCGCTTGCACTTGGGCCGCGGTCGTATAGGAGATGGTCATGGCGATGCGGCCGTCGTTGTCCGCGGCCAGTATGGCGCGCACGTCGCCATCGTCCAGCAATTCCTCGGCCTGCTCGACCTCGCTTGTTTCGGTTATGCTCACCAGCGTGGTCTCGCCGTCGCCGCCCGTGGCCAAGGCACGCACGAAGCGTTCGGCACCGTACGCGCCGTCCCATGCCGCATCCGACACCACGGCCACCGGCACCGGCTCGATCACGCTCTGCTCGGAGATGCCGCCGAATACGCCCTGCAGCATGGTGGCGAGGATGATGGGAAAGCAGATCATCCAGAACATGCCTGATTTGTCGCGCAGGTTGACGCGCATCATGGCGATGAATGTACTCCACATGGCCTGCTCCTACTCTTCGGTTCCGTCGCCGTCGGCCGAATCGCGCAGGGCGGTGCCGGTCAGTTCCAGGAACACGTCGTTCAGGGAGGGCGGACGGCTGGTCAGATGCCCGACGTTGACGCCTGACTCGTTGAGCAGGTCGAGCAGGTCGGCGAGATTGCGTTCGCCGCGTCGGCAGCGCACGTCCAACTCCTTGCCGTCCCAAGCGGCTTCGATGACGAACGGCAGCGCGCGGATGCGCCGCAGCGTCTCGTCGTCGAGATCCAGGGTCGCGACGCTGATGCGCTCCCCCATGCCGATCATGTCTTTGAGTCCTTCGGCGGTGCCGAGCGCGAGATGCCGGCCATGGTCCATGATGAGGATGCGGTCGGCGATCCGTTCGACCTCTTCCATGTAATGGCTGGTGTATACGATGGTCGCGCCTTCGCGGTTGAGCCGCCGGATGCCTTCGAGAATGGCGTTGCGGCTTTGCGGATCGACGGCCACGGTCGGCTCGTCGAAGAAAATCAGCTCCGGCTGGTGGGCGATGCCGCAGGCGATATTGAGCCGTCGTTTGAGGCCGCCGGAGAGTTTGCCGGGGCGGAACTTGCGGAACTCCCCCAATCCGACGAAATCGATGGCTTGATCGACCAGTTCGGCGCGGCGTTTGCGTTCGGTTACGTACAGCGAGCAGAAGTAGTCGATGTTCTCCGTGACGGTGAGCTCGTTGAACACGGCCACGTTCTGCGGCACGATGCCGATGCGTCGCTTCACGCTGTAGCTGGTCGGCGTGACCGGCTCACCGAAAACGCGGATCTCGCCCTCGTCGTAGGTCAGCAATGCGAGGATACAGTTGATGGCCGTGGATTTGCCGGATCCGTTGGGGCCGAGCAGACCGAAGATCTCACCGCGCCGCACGTCGAGGTCGAAATAATCAAGCGCCAGCATGTCGCCGTACCGTTTGACCAATCCTCTCACTTCGACCGCTGAATCCGACGCATCATCGTTCCGCTCCCGTGCCGACGAGGCCGGCCGCACGTCAGACGGACGCGATTCGTGTGCCATATCTCTCATCATCACCCTCCCATATCGTCGATAGTTCCATCATCGCCCATGCATGGGGCTCGACACCGGTGACTACGCTCACGATTTGATTTTCGACAATGACATTTGTCACAGCCACATAGCCGACGAAGGTGGGTAGACTCGTGGGGTATGACCGGATTATTGGACAAGCTGCTGCTGACAGCGTTGTGCGCGCTACTGCTCGTCCAATGGCGGGGTTCCGTCACGGCATGGGATATCGCCGTGATGCTGACGGCCGTCTGTTGCGCGTCGGTGACGGAATGGCTGCTCGTCACGATGCGGTTCTCTTGGGCGTGGATTCCCGGATGTCTGATGATCGCATGCTCGCTGGTACTGCCGGCGTTCATTCTTGTCTTGCCGACGGTCGCGTTCGACGCCCGCCGTCTCACCGGTCATCCCAACGCGGCGCGGGACGCGCATCATCGCCGTGCCATGCCGCGTCCAGAATCCTGGCTGCGGCGTATCGGCGGTGCCGTGGTATTGCCGTATCTATGGATGGTTCCGTTGGGTTGGACGCTGTCGAGCCGCCCCGACTGGCGTACCCCCGGCGTCGTGATCGCCCTGTTGGCGACGGTGGCGTTCCTGTGGGGATCGTCCGTGCATCAGCGGATGTTGACGGGACTTCGTTTGAACCGCATACAGGATGAGCGGCGCAACAGCGTGCGGGCATTGCAAGGTCAGCTCTCCGACGCCCATGAGGATCGCATGGCGGCGGCCCATACCGCCATGCTGAACGAGCGTACACGCATCGCACGCGACATCCACGATAATGTGGGCCATCTGCTCACCCGTGCGATCATGCAAAGCGAGGCATCGCGCGTGCTCGCCGAGGCGAGGCATGATGCCGTGTCCGAGCAGAGTTTCGCCGATATTCATGAAACCCTTGATGAGGCCATGACGATGGTGCGGCGTTCCGTGCACGATCTTGATGATGAGGGGGTCGATTTCGCCGCATGGATGGCGGATGCCGCCCGTTCGACGGACCGCCTGCGCGTCGACCTGCGCAGCACCGTCGATGATGCGCCCGCGCCGGTCGCCCGCTGTTTCGCCGCGGTTATCCGCGAATCCCTGTCCAATGCCGCGCGACACAGCATGGCCACTCAGGTGGCGGTGGTCGCACAGGAGTTCCCCGCGTTCTGGCAGCTGGTCATACAGGATAACGGCGATGCCGTCGCGCGGAGGAATCCCCACGGCGGTGGAAGGTCTGCATCGACGATGGACTCGCGTCCGGTCGGCGGATCCACGGTCATACCGCACGAGGACCACAAGGACCGCCGCGGTATGGGATTGGCCGATATCGAAGCCAGGGTGCGGGCTCTCGATGGCGTCTGCTCGGCTGGCCTTTATGGCGACGGATGGCGGGTGTTCGTGTCGATTCCCAAAGCCTCGTTCGCGTATTACGACGGCGACGATCAATCCTTAGCCCGAAATACACGGAATGGAGCGGATTCATGAAAGTGGCCATCGCGGACGACGACGCCATCGTGTGCTCATCACTCACCACGATTCTTCAGGCGACGGGCGTCGCACAAGTGGCTTGGACGGCCGCCGACGGAGCAGAAGCGCTGGAACGCTACCGTTCCGGCCCGGCGATGCGGCCCGATGTGATGCTGATCGACATCCAGATGCCCGGCATGGACGGACTGGAGGCCGCGCGCCGCATCCTTGAGTTCGACAAGGCGGCCCGCATCCTCTTCCTCACCACCTTCGCGGACAAATCCTATATCGACCAGGCCATGGCGTTGGGCGCGAAAGGCTACCTCATCAAACAGGACGTGGCCTCGGTCGCGCCGGCCGTACAGGCGGTGATGGCCGGGCAGATCGTGCTCGGCGCCGAAGTGCTCGGCAAACTCACCGCCGCGGGAACCGAACGCAGATCGGCGGCGGACGGACGCAGCTTGGCGGGAGACGGCCGGCCCGCCTTGCTCAAAACAAAATCTCCTGTCGGAACGCATAACGTTCCCAGCGCTCCCAACGCAAACGCCAATACTGGAGAAACCAACCGCAACATCCCCATCAATGGCGGCAACTGCGCCACGGACGAAGGCCTGCGTCTACTGCATTCCCTATCCGACCGCGAACGGGACGTCGCCGCCCTGGTCGCCGAAGGATTCGACAACCGTGAAATCGCCGCGCAACTGTTCCTGAGCGAAGGCACGGTACGCAACCGCATCAGCACCATCCTCGACAAACTGCACCTGTCCAACCGCACCCAACTCGCCATCCTCTGGCTCAACACCCACCGCTAACCGAAAATCCTTACCATGATGATGGTGATGATAATTAATTCGTCATCCTGAGCGGAACGAAGTGGAGTCGAAGGATCTCCTGAAGCTAAAACCGATACTAGGGCATACGATTGTTTAGATAGAATGTGTGCGAAAGGAGGCTTGTATGTCCACTGCGATATTCGATCCTAAGCCCATGAACGTAGATGCGGATGCTTTGCGCGTATTCAGCGGCCTCGCCAAACTTAAAGGCATGACGCCAGATGAGTATGTCGCCGACTGGGTGAACTCGTTCAAGCCTGCCACCACAGGCGTCAGCGTGATCGGAGAAGATGAGGACGGGCCGATTTTCGACATCCCGGACGCTCTCGTATATCAGCCTCGATATGACGAGGATGGCGCGATGATTCTTCCCAAGTCCTGGAAAGACGATGATGACTGATCGCAAGCCCCTCCCCGATCAATTGCGTCGTTTCGACGTGGTACGCGCTTGGGTAAGGTACGAAGACGATAAAGGACGCGGCAAATATCGCCCCATTGCGGTGATCAGAATCTCCAACGACGGTGAGGAAGGCGTGGGAGTAAAGGTCACCAGTAATCCCACATGGACCGAAGACGGCGACATTCATATCGAGGATTGGGCCGAAGCCGGACTCGATCACCTCAGCACCGCCCGCTGCGCGCAACTTGTGCGCTTTGAGACCGCACGACTCGACGGCTACTACGGTCATTTGTCCCGCAACGACATCGAACGACTGAGTCAGGTCATTACGTCGCTACCGCCGGAACGATTCGTCTGGCTCTAGCGTGATCACTCGCGGCTAGAGCCAGTGGAAGACAAGCGCTAAAGCTCTCTAACTACCGGCCATGATGGCTTTTGAAGATTTGGCTGGTCAACGCGGCGACGCCGCTGCACAGGCCGCCGATGGGCCACGACAGCCAGAACAACCCCTGTCCGGCGCGCCAGCCGACAGGCCAATCTATCTCTCCGATGGGGCTTACCAAGTGAACGCGGCTCGCACCTTGTCCGGATTGTCCGAATCCCCGATGAAAGGCTTGGCGGTGTCGAGACCCTCAAGTGCGGTAATTTCCTCTTCGGACAAGGTGAAGTCAAACACGTCGAGGTTCTCCGCCATGCGGTCGGCATGCACCGTTTTGGGAATGACGCCCACTTGGCCCTGCGTCAGGAACCGCAGCATGACCTGCGCCGCGGACTTGCCATGCGTTTGGGCGATCCGGCAGATGACGGGTTCGGCTGACATCTCCGCGATGCGGCCCTGTCCCAATGGGGCGTAGGCCTGAGCCGCGACTCCCAGATCACGCATCCAAGCGCGCTCCTCTTTTCGCTGACAGTACAGATGCGTTTCAATCTGATTGACGGCCGGCGTGACGCGGTTGAACTCAATGAGATCAAGCAGACGGTCCATCGTCATATTGGACACGCCGATGGACCGAATCTTGCCTTCCATCTGCATGTTCTCGAGCGTGCGCCACGCGCCGTACACATTACCGAACGGCCAATGCAGCAGCATGAGGTCGAGATAATCCACGCCCAGCTTCCGCAGAGATTCCTCCACACTTGCGCGACATGCGTCGGGCTCGAAAGAACGGAACCATACCTTACCGGCAACGAACAACTCTTCGCGAGTCACGTCCAGTTCGCGTATCGCACGCCGAATACCCCGCCCCACGGCCTCTTCATTGCCGTACGCCTGCGCCGTGTCGATCAGACGGTATCCCGCACGGATCGCTTCGAACACGCTTCGCTCACATTCGACAGGGTCGTTGTTGAGGTAAGTGCCGATTCCGACCATCGGCATTCGATTGCCGTCGTTGAGCATACGATATTCCATTGTTTTCCCTTTCGTTTCACCAGATTGTTCGGATCATTTCCAGATATCGCAGCAAGCTATCGAGAGAAGCCGCGCCTTCACAGACCAGCACCGTTCCATTCGCATACATCGACGGTCTGCATCACGCTTCGCTCATCAGAGCTCACCGCCACACTCCTTTTTCCGAATATCGTCAGTTTCATACTAAGGAAGAAACCCTCGATGTGGAAGTTCCGACTTGTTCGTATAGCATTAACCTACGGTTGATAGAAAGATTGGAGATGCCGATGCTGGATGCGTTGTATTACACGTTTGTCGAGGTCGCTCAGGCAGGCAGTTTCAACAAGGCGGCCGAGAGGCTTTTCCTCTCGCCAACGGCCGTGATGAAACAGATCGACCGTCTTGAACGACGATGCGGATTCCGTTTGCTAGAAAGAACGTCACGCGGCGTACTCCCCACGGCCGCAGGTGCCTCATTGCTGCGCGACGTGCAACGACTCGATCGACTGGGAAAAGCCGCTCTGGAACGAGCCCGCCAAAAACAAGACCATGCCAAGATCTCCATTCGAGTGGGCACGTCGCCACTCTACCCATGCAGGACCATCACCGAACTTTGGGACCAATCACCGGAGCTCCGCAATGGATTTTCATTAACCATCATCCCCTTCGAGGATTCGCAGGACGACCGCGCCCATCGTCTCGTCGGACAGGCGTACGACATCATGGTCGGCCCGTTCGATGCCGATCCGGCACGGGACTTCTGCGGACTCATACCGTTCGGCAACCGACGGATCGAGGCCTATCTGTTACGCGAGCACCCGCTCTCCTGCAAGAGTCTCATTAAGCCCGCCGACTTCGATGGTAGTACGCTGCGCATGCTGCCACGCGGCATCAGTCCCGTCAACGATGCCGCGCGAGATTCCATCCTCGCGGCATGCGGACAGGTGGAGATTCTCGATGGTCCTCCCTACTACGACACCGCTTTGTTCAACGCTTGCGCACAGGATGGCATACCGCTGCTGGCGCTTGACGGGTGGAGTGATGTGCATCCGCTGCTCGTCTCCCGTCCTATCGACGTTCCGGGAGGAGTGCCTTACGGCATCATCCATGAGCAGAATCCCGTCGCGGGAGTGGCGTCATTCCTCGACGCCGTCTCAACAGCACTGGAGACCGCGCAATGACTCTCTCTTACTGCTGTTCACGCCGCGTGCAAGCCATCCATCTTTAGCAGTAGCATGCACTTATCCCCAACGTCATTCTTAACAGGGATGTTTCGACTCCACTTCGTTCCGCTCAGCATGACGTTGAATGCCTACTCTTTGAGGAGAGATGTCTCGACCCCGCTCGACATGACGGCATGGACATCAACGTCTCCTGAGCAAAGCGAAATCTTCTCCGTCATCCTGAGCGGAACGAAGTGGAGTCGAAGGATCTCCCTTCGCTACCGGTCATGATGGCTTTTGAAGATTTGGATGATCAGCGCGGCGACGCCGCAGCATAGGGCGCCGATGGGCCACGGCAGCCAGAACAGGCCTTGTCCGGTGCGCCATCCGTCGGACCAATCCATCTCATCGATGGGCTCGCCCATGAACAGAAGCAACAGGGCGATGATGGTGGCGATGATCATGATGATGCCGCACACTGCCCCGGTGAGCTCTCCATAGCGGTCGCGCTCACCGGCGCGTTCCTTGCGTTCCTTTTCCAATGAGGCGTTGCGTTCGTCGATATTCATCAACTCATGGCGAATGCCCACATAGACGAACAGCCATACGCCGATTGCGACTGTCATCAGCATGAGGCATACCGGCCATCCGCCGTCGACTCCCAGCACCTCTTCGGCGTATATCAGTATCAGGATGCCGATGATGATGACGGCGATGCCGACGACCACGCCCACAGCGGTACGTCGCGTGGCGTACGTGCGGTCGGCGTCGGTGTAGAAATCCTCGATGAACGGGTGCCGGCGATTGAAGTCACCGTGCCGCATGCCGCCCGGAATCAGCAGGATCAATCCTATAACCGTGCCGACGAACACGAATAAGACAGCCAGCACCTCGTTCCACGGGCTCGGCCCGATGATCGAATGGTTGTCGTCGAACAGATTCGACAATCCTACGCCGACGATGATCGCCGCGACGCCGAATGCGATCATGAGGGCGAACCGGCGCACATGGTCGTCGTAACCGGTCATATCCTGTACCGGTTCCGCGGATGCCGCCATCGGTAATCCACCCTTCTCGACTTGCCGTTCGTCGATGGCCTCAACGAGCTCGGAGGCATTATGAGATGTGACGGTTGGATTCGCGGGATTGCGCACATCGCCCATGACTAGGTCGTCCAGCGTGCAGCCGAACAGTTCGCAGATCATCATCAGCTTGTCCATTTCGGGATAGGCCTTTTCGCTCTCCCATTTGGATATGGCTTGACGTGAGACGCCCAGCAGCATCGCCAGACGCTCCTGCGTCAGATTGCGGCTCGCTCTCAGATATTGCAGATTGTCGCGGAAGCTCATCTCAGGACTCCTTACCGGTTACGCATCAGTGTACGGCTTCACTATGCGACATCGACGCATCCTCGCGCTACCAACTTGCGGTCGCATCCCGTTTTTTCTCCGCAACCCACGGTTGCATCGGCGTCATTCCAACGTTTTCATCCTGACAGGTTGCGCACGGAACCATCCCCATCAAACGCTCGTGCGACCCTTTTGGCAACCCAAAACGAACATGAAATGGCGGCATTCCTTGGAATGCCGCCATTTCGTCTTGTGAGGCGATGTGACTTTCATGTGTGGAAAAGTCGCACGCCTCTCACTCTCCTCGAGCTCCGTGCGAACCCGCTCAACAGCAGCAACTGGTGTTGGGGTGCAGGCGGTCGTATTCCTCACGGGCGCGCAGGTATTCGACCTCGCTCATCGGGGTTTCGCCGGGATGCTCGGCGGCGAAGTGCTCGAGATAATGGTCGTACCGAGCCTCGCCGCTGACCTCGCGCAGATACCAGACGATGCCGCGCCATGCATGCTTAAGCTTGTCCAATACGACGTTCATGTTCTTTCCACCAACTCGAGATATGTACCAATCGTCATTCTGAGCGGAGCACGAAGTGCGGAGTCGAAGAATCTCTTCGGCATATTGCAGGTGAGATTCTTCGACTCCGCTGCGCTCCGCTCAGAATGACATTTCCTTGTTTCAGGCGGCGGCCTGAGCGTTTTGCGCGAGTTCGTGCAGTTTGGCGCTGTATTCGCGCTGCACCTTCTGCTCCAGCTTGGTAGCGACCAGACCGGACGGGGCGAACCATTCGGATTCGACGAACGGCTCCTCGCTGGTGGTTTCGACGCCCGTCTTGCCCGAGATCAGCGTCTTGGCGACGACCACGATGCCGACGATCACGAACACGCCCATCATCACAAGGAAGAACACGCTCAGTATGCCGTCGAGGTAGGCGTTGCCCAGAGCGGCCCTCGCGTTGGCCAGCGCCTCGCCCTCCAACGCGCCGGATTCGATCTGCGCGCGATAGTTGGCGGCGGTAGTGAAGTAGCTCAACGGTCCAAAGATCTTCTGGAAGTCGGCGGTGAAGGTCACGGCCACATCCCACACAAGCGGAATGACGGGGATCCACGCGTACTTGGCGCGGCCCATCTTGACCACGCACACGGTCACGAGCACGAAGCAGGCGGCCGCAAGCAGCTGGTTGGAGATGCCGAAGATCGGAACCATGGCGTTGATGCCGCCGTTCGCGTCGGCCACGCCCATCCACAGCAGGCCGCCCCACAGCGCGGTGGCCACCAGCGTGGTGATGATGTTGCCGGGCTTCCAGGTGGGGTCGCTGAACTTCTTGAGTCGCTTGACGTTGGCGAGCATCTCACCGATCTGGTAGCGGGCCACGCGGGTGCCGTTGTCGACGGTGGTGAGGATGAACAGCGCTTCGAACATGATGGCAAAGTGGTACCAGAAGCTCAGGGAGCTTTGTCCACCGAGGTAGGACTTGAGGAAGTTCGCCATACCCATGGCGAAGGTGGTGGCACCGCCGGTGCGCGAGACGATGCTCTGCTCGCCGAGATCCTCGGCAGCGCGGGTCAGCGCCTCCTCACCCTCGTAAACCACCGTCTCGCCGTTCTCGTCGACCGACTCCCACGTGGTGGCCATCTGCTCGCCTTCGATATCGGAGACCTGCATGTTCTCGGTGGCGGCGACGGCGTTGGCTTCGGGTGAAGCTTCGGCGGAGTAGGATTCGCCGGCCGTGGCCTGGATCTGCGCAGCGGACATGTTGGTGGCGAAGTACAGGCCCTGGCTCAGGGTGATCGCGGCGATCAACGCGATTACGGCGGTGAAGGATTCGACCAGCATGGAGCCGTAGCCGATCATGCGGATCTGGTTCTCCTTCTCAACGGCCTTCGGGGTCAGGCCGGAGCTCACCGCGCCATGGAAGCCGGAGAGGGCGCCGCAGGCGATGGTGATGAACAGGAACGGGAACAGGTCGCCGGAGAAGGTCGGTCCGTTGGAGGTGAAGGCCAGTTCGGTCAGGGCCGGCACCTGCACGGAAGGATTGGCGATGAGGATGCCAATCACCAGCAGCACCAGCGTGCCGATCTTCATCAGCGTGGACAGGTAGTCGCGCGGGGTGACGAGCAGCCAGTGCGGCAGCGCGGCGGCGGCGAAGGAGTAGATCACCAGGGCGATCACCAGCTGCGGGGCGGTCAGGGTGAAGATCGGGGCGAGGATCGGAGAGTCGGCGATATAGCCGCCGGCGACGATGTCGAGCACGAGCAGCACGAAGCCGAGCAGCGTGGTTTCGATCACGCGTCCCGGGCGCAGGAAGCGCTGGTAGCAGCCCATCAGCAGGGCGATCGGAATGGTCATGCCGATGGAGAACACGGCCCACGGCGAGGAAGCCATGGCCTTGATGGCCACGAGCGCAAGGAAGGCCATGGCGATGGCGGTCATCACCACCAGGAAGATCGACAGGATCATGCCGCCGAACTTGCCCATCTCATCGGTGGCCATCTGGCCGAGGGAGCGGCCGCGGCGCTTGGCGGAGATCCACAGCACCAGCATGTCCTGCACCGCGCCGGCGAGGATCACGCCAAGGATGATCCACAGCACGGAAGGCAGGTAGCCCATCTGCGCGGCCAGGATCGGGCCGACGAGCGGGCCCGCGCCGGAGATGCCGGCGAAGTGCTGGCCGAAGAGCACGCGGCGGTCGGCGCGTTCGAAGTTCGCGCCGTCGTGCACGCGTTCGGCCGGGGTGGCGTTCGCGTCATCGGTGCGCATGATTTTCATTTGGATGTAGTACGCGTAGAAGCGGTAGGCGATGGCGTAGGAGCACAGCGCCACGATCACGAACCAGATGGCGCTGATCTGTTCGCCGCGCGAGACGGCGAGGATGGACCAACCGATGGCGCCGACGATGGCGATGGCGGCCCACAGCAGGGCCTTGGGCCAGGTCCACACCATCTTCGGGCGCACGCCGACGGGCAGCCCCTTGCTGTTGCGGATGACACGCTCGGCCTCGGCCGGCGTGTAGTCGTTCTCGAATTCCAGCCTGCCCGGCGCTGGCGCTTGGGCGGCCGCGGATGACGCAACGTTCGTCATGATGTCCTCGTTCGTGATTCTCTCGTGTATCTCTGTGAATCGGCCACAGTAGGTGTTCCGTGGCTTCCATCACGCTAACCCCCATACATTGCTTGGAAAGAAAAAGTCCACTATATGAGCGGACTATGAGATGGCTCACATATGATGGACGATAGAGGGAAGGCAGGTGAACCGGTGTTGCATATAGCGATTTGTGACGATGAAAAAGCTTTTGTTCAGCATTTGACCGACCTATTGAACCAATACAGCAAGGAAACAGGACGGGATATAAAGATCACTCCCTACTATGACGGCATGGAGCTGATCGAGAAATACGATCCCACCATAGACCTGATTTTCCTTGATATTCGTATGAAACTGGTGAACGGCCTTCATGCCGCCGAGCGCATTCGGCGGATGGATGAACGCGTGGGGATTATTTTCCTGACCACTCTCACGCAGTACGGGCTTGAGGGATACAAGTATCAGGCGACCAACTACATCATCAAACCTTTACAGTACGCCCGTCTGAAATCGGAGCTGGATAAATTCGCAGAGCGCAGCCGAAAAGAAGAACAACCTTCTCTGGTGATCGCCAACGACACGGGAAAATACAAGGTTCCCCTGAAATCCATTCGCTATATTGAAACCTTCAACCGCAATCTGATGTTCCATACCGAACAGGAAAACATCATCTGCTACAAAAGCATGAAGGAAATGGAACGGGCCCTGCGCGGCAACGACTTTGTGCGTTGCCATACCAGCTATATAGTCAATCTGTTTTATGTGAAAGGCATTAAAAAGCTGGATATTGAGTTGATTTCAGGCGAGACCATTCCCATCAGCCAGCCGAAGCGCAAAGAATTTATGGAGCGTCTGACTGACTATTGGGGAGATATGTTATGACATGGGCATATCAGATTTTAGATATATTTTCAACGGCGACAGAGGCCATTTCAGTGTATCTATTCTGCTTATGGTTATGCAAAAAGCCTCGTTTCAGCGCCTTCGCAAATAAGTGCATCATCATAGGCATATATTTTCTCAGTATTTATGCTATGACATGGTTTACTGAGTTGGGTGCATACAAAATTCCCGTTCTTATCATCGTCGGTCTGACTGTAATAAAAACATGCTATGCAGACTCATTTGCCACATGCGGTATTTGCTATGAAGCGTACCTGATTACGATACCAATACTGACCGAAGGCCTGGGAATGCTGATAGGATACGCTTTCTATCAGGACGATATTATTGTTGTGATTGACGGCGATTCGCTCATGCGCTGGGAAATTTATGCAATCATTTTGGTTGCACGGATTGTAGTTTTATGCCTTTCATATCTGATGTGCAGAAATTTCACCTATCAAGTGAATTATAAAGACTTTATTTTGCTGACAACGGTATTTATTTTCGCAATAGTGGTTTTTATGTCGGATGTTTATATGCATTTGAACCTAGGAGTCGTGGGAGACAGACTCCACTATATTGTTTCAACGGCTCTTCCTGCGGCCGGCATTATGACATTTCTCTATGCGAAAAACACCATGTATCTGCGGGAACAGGAGCAGCGGGACAAAATGCAAATCGCCCAGCTTCAGCAGCAGTTCGCTTACTATCAGGAGAAAATGAAAGATGAGGAACGGGTTCGCTCCATCTACCACGACCTGAAAAACCATTTGCTTGTCATGGAAAACAGGCAGAATACAGAGGAAACACGCCAGATGGCGAAAACACTGCGCTCCCAAATCACAGAGTACGAGGACTATGCGCACACAGGAAATGAATTTCTGGACATCATTGTAAAAGATAAGGCGGCAAAAGCCCGTGAAAAGCAGATTGATTTTTCCGCTATGGTCGACTTTCACGGGATTGACTTTATAGAGCCGCTGGACATCAGTACCATCTTCGGCAACGCCATTGACAATGCGATAGAGGCCAGTGAAAAACTGCCGGAATCCAAACGCCTGATTACCGTTAAGGCCGAGCGCGTCCGGGATATGCTGCTTATCACCGTGGAAAACAATACATTGCCGGGGAACCATCTGGCCGAGAGAACCACAAAGAAAGACCGCTTTGTACATGGCTTTGGGATTCCCAATATCAAAAAAGCCATAGAGAAATACGACGGCCAGTGCAGCTTCCAGCAGGAAGAAGGAACCTATCGGCTGAATATTCTGATTCCTTGCCCTTAATCGAAAACGCCGCTTCTTCGCGAAGCGGCGTTTTCTGCTCTTATTTCGACGGAAAATCATAGTTTTCTCATCGTCAATATTAGATTACGCATTATCCATTGCGCCTTTTCTTTGCCTGGATACGGTGAAAACAAAACCAGAAAAGAAAGCGAGGCTATGGCATGAGTATTTTGAGCACCAAGCAATTGACGAAGCAATACGGCGCGGAACCGAACATCGTCAAGGCTCTGGACAGCGTGAGCATTTCCATCGAGCCGGGCGAATTCGTTGCCATCATCGGCACATCCGGCAGCGGTAAATCCACCCTGCTGAATATGTTGGGCGGCTTAGACCGACCTTCTTCCGGAACGGTCAAGGTGGATAACTATGAACTGGGCAAGCTGAGAGATGAAGACTTGACCGTATTCCGCCGCCAGCGGATCGGCTTCATCTTCCAGAACTACAATCTGGTTCCCATTCTGAATGTGTACGAAAACATTGTCATGCCCATTCAGCTTGACGGGAAAAAGCCGGATACGCAATTCATCAAGGAGATCATGGCGCTGCTGGGGCTGGAAAAGAAGCTCCACAATATGCCCAATACCCTTTCCGGCGGCCAGCAGCAGCGTGTGGCCATCGCAAGGGCATTGGCCAGCAAACCGGCCATTATCCTTGCCGACGAACCGACCGGCAATCTGGACAGCAGAACCAGTGACGAAGTGATTGAACTTCTGAAAGTCACCAGCCAGAAATTCCATCAGACCATTGTGATGATTACCCACAACCCGGAAATCGCAGCGCGGGCGGACCGCACCATCCGCATTGAAGATGGCCGGATTGCACAGTAAGGCGCGACACCATGAAAGAACAGAAATTAATCATTCACACACTGACAAACCGCAGTTTCAAGGCGAATACAACCCGCAACCTGATCGCCGTCTTCGCCATCATCCTCACAACGGTTATGTTCACGTCCCTGTTCGTCCTGTCGCAAAGCATGGTGAGCAATATACGGAACATGAATTTCCAGCAGGCCGGATATAACAGCCATTTGAGCTCCGGCACCATGACGGACGCCGATGTGGAAAAAATCATCACCCACGAAGCTGTTCGGGACTACGGGAAAAGCGCGATCATAGGCGTGGCCGAAAATAAGGAATTGACCGGTCGGCAGGTGGAAATCCGCTATGCCGACGAAAACTACGCTCGTTCCAGCTTTTCCTACCCCACAACGGGAACCATGCCGGTACGGGAAAACGAGATCGCGTTGGACACCCTCACCCTTGACAAGATGGGGCTGCCCTATGAATTAGGGCAAAAAATCACCCTTGGATGGCGCAAGGACTTAACTTCTGATGAGTACACCACCAGCACCTTCGTTCTCTCCGGCTATTGGGACGGCAATTCCGCCGCGATGGCAAGCATGGCATGGGTTTCCGAAACCTTCGTCCAAATCCAGTGCGCAGATATCGACCAGGAAACGCAGCTTGCGAACGGGCAGGTTTTGGGAACCGTGATGCTTCACCTCGATCTTCACAATGACGGCGATCTGGAAGGGACGGCGGAGCGAATCGCAGCCGACACCGGACTGTCCGACGTGTCCTTTTCTCCCAATGCTGCCTATGACGCCACCATGAACCAGAACATCATCCGCGAAGTGCTGCCGATGGCAATTTGCATGGTGTTGGTATTTGCCAGCGGGTATCTGATTATCTACAACATTTTCCAGATTTCCGTCGCCGGCGACATCCGCTTTTATGGCAGGTTGAAAACTTTGGGAACCACCAGAAAGCAACTCAAGACGATGATTTACGGGCAAGCCAACCGTTTGTCGCTGATCGGCATTCCTATCGGACTTGCGATCGGGTATCTGCTGGGAGCCGTGTTGGTGCCGGTGATGATAACCGGGACAACAGGAGAGGCAAAAGCAGCGGTCAATCCCTATATCTTCATTGGTTCTGCGGTGTTCGCCTATCTGACCGTCCTGATCTCCTGCATGAGGCCCGCCAAAATCGCCGGCAAGGTTTCCCCGATGGAGGCTCTGCGCTACACCGATGCAGGCACCATCAGCACACGAAAAATCAAGAAAAGCACCGGCGGCGCAAGCATCCCGAAGATGGCGTTGGCCAATTTGGGACGGAACAAGAAGCGCACCATTACGGTGGTCTGTTCCCTGACGCTGGGGCTTGTGCTGCTTTCCTGCGTCTTTGCGAAAAACGCCAGCTTTGACATTGATAAATATATGAGCCAGACGGTTATCAGTGATTTTGAGGTAGAGGACAGCTCAATTTCCTCCACCTTCGGAACCTATAATCCCTACGGCACAACCATTTCCCCGGAGCTGGCACAGAACATTGAGGGGATTCCCGGGCTGGAAGCCACGGGGCGCTTGTATTCGCAAGTATTCACCCACCAGATCGGGGCCTCCGCCCTTGAAAATATCCAGACCTATTACCAGGCCGATGATCGAATCGCCTACATTGAAGCAACGGATGCGGGGCTGGCCGAAGCCTACCATGACATAATCGAAAGCGGCGAATGCGTTTCCATGCTGTACGGCGTTGACGGCCTGATACTGGACGCTTTCGCACAAGACGGCCGGATATTGGATGGCACCTTTGATAAAGATGCGTTCCTATCCGGAGGCTATGTGGTGATGGAGGCAGCCACCGGCGCAGAGGACAGTGAGAAGGAAACCCAGCCGACCTATTCCGTTGAGGATATGGTGGAGCTGGACGGACGACAGTATGAAGTGATGGCGATTGTGGCGGATATACCCACAATCACGGAGGGCGTCAACAGCAGTACGCAGGATTTCCTTTCGTTCTATCTTCCGGCGGATACATTCCGGGAGACGCACCCGGACAACACCTTGCGAAAGCTGTTCTTCGATGTGGCGGAGGAATACCAGCCGCAGGCGGAAAACATGCTGGTCGACTACCGCGACAACGTGGATAAATCCCTGAACTATACCGCGAAATCCACTCTGATTGAGCATTATCAGGAACAGACACGGGCCAATACGGTTATGGGCTTCGCCATCAGCTTGATTATCGCTTTTGTCGGCATGTTGAACTTCATCAATTCCATGCTGACGGCGATTGTCTCCCGGCGGAAAGAATTCGCCATGATACAGAGCATCGGCATGACAAAGCGACAGCTTCGGCACATGCTGATCGACGAGGGCTTGTACTACGCCGGAAGCACCTTGTTGGCGTCCTATGTTTTGGGTGCTCTGGCCGTGGGAATTGGCGTTCGTATGATGGTCTCGACCGATTGGACGGCGACATTCCACTTCACGCTGTTGCCGCTGGTGATCTGTACGCCTGTTCTGATTGCGCTTGCGATTCTGATCCCCTATATCTGCTTCAAGAATCTGGAGAAGCAAAGTATTGTCGAAAGACTGAGGGCAACCGATTGACATTGTTCATGCGGTCAGCGCAACCGTCACTGACCGCATGAACAGGAAATGAACTACGATCACTCCTCGCCGACGGTTTCGGCGTCGGCCGAATCGTCGGGTTCGTCTCCGGTATCGCCTGACTCGTCGGAGCCGTCGCTTTGCGAGGAATCGTCCGCCTCGTCCTTCAGCACGTAGCGGCCTCCCTCGGTGGCGCAATCCTTGCAGGCGCGGGTCTTATGGTTGTCCGCGAACGCCTCTTCGATGGTGCCGGAGTAGATTTCTGCGGAACGCTTGAGATGCGGGCAGTCCGGATTGAAGTGGTACACGTCGCCGGACGAGGTCCAGTACACATTGCCGTCATCGGCGAGCTGCGATGCGGCGACCTCGGCCTGATCGTACGCCTCGGAGGTGGTGGGCTGCCAGTTGGCGCCGCCTAGACCGGCCGCGACCAGCGCGACGCCGGCCACGATGGAGCACACGGTTTTGGTCTTCTTGTCGAGGTCCTTGTTCGTCAGCATCAGCAGGATGATCGGGGCGAACGCGATCACGGCGATGATCACGCCGAGTTCGGTCTGGATCCAATAGGCCACGGCGTTCTTCTTTGATGCCGGATCGATGCTGTTGGCGCGATTCCACGTCAGTGAGCCGGCCAGCACGAATCCGAAGTCGATCACCAGCAGGATGATGATCCACCACATGCGCTCGAGAGCGGGGAAGTTGAAGGTGCCGTTCATCTCCAGCACGGCCAGCACTTCCATCACGATGCCGACCAGCCACAGCACGAACGCCACGATACGCAGCGGCATGGCTTGGGAGCGGCGGCGCGCGTGCGAGGCGTCCAGGTCGACGCCCGAGGCGCTGTGAGCCTTCACGTCCGTGACGCTCTCGCCGGTGGAACGGTCGATGAACTTGCGGTCTTTGGGATCGTCGACGCGCTTGCTGGTGCGCTTCGCCGGGCTCTTCTTCTCTGCCATGATGCTCTCCATCGTCGATTTACAGGCAACAACCGCGATTATATGGACGCGAATCCTCCCCTGACGGGGCGTAGGTGGCGCAACGTACCTGAAAGCGGTACGCCCCCGCACGAAGATTGCGCAAGTCGGCCTGTCAAGCGTCTTCCAGCGTGCGACGATGGTCTAGCTGACACACATCAGAGCGAAGAAAGGGTGTGCCCATGACACAGAAAACAACCGGTGATGCCGGACATCAGCAGATCGTCGATCAGCTCACCAGCGCCATCAAAGACAATCCGCAGATGCTGAAGTCCTTCGGCGTCGACCCCGGCGCCATGATCGAAAAGGTGACCGGCATCAAGCTTAACGACGAGCAGGTGAACGAGGTCGTCGGCACGCTCGCCTCCGCCTTGCAAGGCAAGGATTTCAATATCAGCGACCTGGGCGGTCTCGCGCAGGATCTCATGAAGGGCGACGCGCTGCAGTCGATTCTCGGCTCAGTCGGCGGTCTGTTCGGCGGCAAGAAGTAACGACGAGCCCATATGGGGCCTGAGACCTCCCGTCAAGGCATCCGCAACGCAAAACTAGGCACCGCTCCAAAACGGTGCCTAGTTCCGTCCGTGCGTCTCGCATGGAACAATGGGTGTCAATGACCTGACCGAGGGACCTGACCGACGGGAGATATGATGACCGCCACATTTACGACTCACGCCATGCCCGATTGGGTGCGCTATGGCATGTTTTGGCAGGTGTATCCCTTGGGATTCTGCGGTTGCGACATCCGCCGCCAATACGGCAGCGACTTCAACGGGCGAGGTCTCGACGCGTTGGTCGATTGGCTGGACTACGCGATCGAGTTGGGCGCTTCGGGACTGCTGCTCGGCCCGATTTTCGAATCCTCCTCGCATGGGTACGACACGTTGGATTACAAGCGCGTGGACGCGCGGCTCGGCGGCGACGAGGCCTTCGACCGTTTGGCGGCCGCCTGCCGAGACAAGGGGATCAAGCTTGTTTTGGATGGCGTGTTCAATCATGTGGGGCGCGAGCATCCGGCTGTGCAGGCGGCGTTGGACGAAGCTTCCGGCAGGCTCGCCGCCGCGGACAATCCTTGGCATGGGTTGATTCGCGTGGGTGCCGATGATGCCGGCAAGCCTTCGCTCGACGTGTTCGAGGGGCATGGCTCACTGGTCGACCTCGATCATACGGCACTGCGGACCGTGGATTTGGTCGCCGATGTGATGGGTTACTGGCTGGACCGCGGTGCCGACGGCTGGCGTCTGGATGCCGCATACGCCGTACCGCCGTCGTTCTGGGCGCAGGTGCTGCCGCGGGTGCGCGCCAACCATCCGCAAGCCTGGATTTTCGGCGAGGTGATCCACGGCGATTATCCGGCCATCGTACGCGAATCCGGCATGGATTCGACCACGCAATACGAGTTGTGGAAGTCCATCCAGCACAGTCTGGAAACCGACAACTTCTTCGAGCTCGACTGGAATCTACAACGGCATAACGCCTTCCTCGACACCTTCGTGCCGCAGACCTTTATCGGCAACCATGACGTGACGCGCATCGCCTCGCAGATCGGCCAGCCCAAAGCGCTGCTCGCGCTGGCCGTGCTGATGACGGTCGGCGGCGTGCCCAGCATCTACTACGGCGACGAACAGGGCTATACGGGAATCAAACAGGAACGTTTCGGCGGCGACGACGACATCCGTCCCAAATTCCCCGACTCCCCCACCGAACTCTCCACGCTGGGAGAACCCGTCTACCGCGCCCATCAGGATCTGATCGGACTGCGCCGACGCAACTCGTGGCTGGTCGAGGCGCGCACCGAAGCCCTGACGTTGGAGAACACGCGCTACGTCTACCGCTCCACCAGCGCCGACGGCACGCACAGCATCACCGTGGATCTCGACATCACCGACTCCAAAGCCCCACACGTCACCATCGCCGACGAAACCGGCGCGACGCTCTACCGGCACTGAAGGTCATCAGCCCCAGCCCGCGCGTTATGTCGTTTCGCTATGTGGTTTCGCTATAGAACCGCATAGCGAGCAGCTATTGTCCCGCGAAGCCTCACGCTCCTATAATCCTGCCGGCACATTGTGCAGAGGGCGAAAGGGATGGTCGCGGTGGAAGACGAGCACACAGTCGAAACGACGAATAATACGAGCGGCGAAAAAAACGGCGAAGGCACCATCGACATGCTGCACGGCCCCATCTGGAACCGTGTGCTTATGTTCGCGCTGCCGGTGGCGGCCACAGGCATTCTGGAGCAGCTGTTCAACGCGGCCGGCGTGGCCATCGTCGGCAATTTCTCCGGCAGCGACGACACGCAGGCTGTGGCGGCGGTGGGCGCGAATAGCTTCATCGTCATGCTGGTCGTCAACTTCTTCATAGGCGTGTCGTTGGGCGCGAATGTGGTGATCGCCAACGCGATCGGCCGCGGCAGTATGGACGGCGTGTGCAAGGCGGTGCATACCGCGATCGTTATGGCCGTCGCCGGCGGTCTGGCGGCTCTGGTCGTCGGAGAACTGGGTGCCACCGCCATTCTGGGCATGCTCAACGTGCCGGCCGACGTGTATCCGCTCGCCTTGGTGTATCTGCGCATCTACTTGATCGGCCTGCCGGTGATTCTGCTCTACAACTTCGAGGCGGCGATCTTCCGTTCCGTGGGCGACACCGCCACGCCGTTGAAGGTGCTCGCCATGGCGGGCGTGCTCAATGTGGCTTTGGGGCTCATGTTCACCGCGGGTCTGCATATGAGCGTGGCGGGCGTCGCCATCGCCACCGTGCTGTCCAACGCCTTCGGGTCGCTGGTGCTGCTGCGTATGCTGATGCGCACCGATGCGCCGATCCATGTCGATTTGCGTGAACTGCGAGTGGATATGATGGCCATGCGTTCGATTCTGCGCATCGGCTTGCCCGCCGGCATTCAGGGCGCGGTGTTCGCGTTCGCCAACGTCATTATCCAAGGCGCGATCAATTCCCTCGGCACCACGGTGATGGCGGCTTCCAGCGCCGCGTTCAATATCGAGGTGTTCGCCTATCAGGTGCTGAATTCCTTCGCCCAGGCGTGCGCCACCTTCACCGGGCAGAATCACGGTGCCCGCCAGCTCGGCCGATGCCGCAGGGTGCTTGCCGTCTGCTATTTGGAGGATGTGGTCGCCACCGCCACTGCGATTACGCTGGTGCTGCTGTTCGGCCGTAGTCTGCTGATGATTTTCGTGCACGACCCCGAGGCCGTCGATATCGGCTATATCCGTTTGACCATGGTGTTCATCGGCTATATCTTCTCCATGGCCTATGAGATGGCCTCGGGATATCTGCGCGGTTTCGGTATCTCCTTGGTGCCGGCGCTGCTTACCGTGATCGGCGTGTGCGGCACGCGTATCGGCTGGGTGTTGCTGGTGTTCCCCAACCACCGCACGTTCGAGTCGATTATGCTCGTCTACCCGATCTCCCTCGCCGTCACCGCCGCGCTGGTGCTCGGCTCGCTGATCGTCTACCGTCCCTCGCGCCGCACACCCGCACGCTAAGCGGCCAAACCGGCCGGACAAACGCGCGCGTTATTCGACGCTGACTTCGGGCATGAACACGCTGACGATAAGTTCGAGCAGTTCCTCGGCGGGCATGGGGTCGGAGTCGGTGAGCCATCGGCGGATCACGGCGAGAACGCCTGAGAAATAGAACTCCCGCACGTATTCCATGTTCCGTCCCGCAGCGTCTTCGCCGACGTTCCGTTCGATAAAAGGCATCATAAACGGCTTGACGGCCTCCTTCATCTTCTCCACGAACGCGGGGTCGCCGTGCGGACCGAGCAACACTTTGAGGAAAGGCTTGTCTTTGGCGGTCTGATCGAGAAATGCGGCGAGATTGATGCGGATGCTCTCCGGATCGCTGAAATCGACAATCACATCCCGTATGGCGGTCATGCGTCGCGCGATGAAATCATCCTCCACATGCTCGCGCAAATCGAGCACGCTGGTGTAGTACATGTAGAAGGTGGCGCGGTTGTATCCGGCGAGATCGGTGATCTGCCGCACTGTGATCTTCTCGATGGGTTGGCGTTCATACAGCATCCAGAACGCGCGGCGAAGACGGTTGCGCGTTCGGGCGGTGACCTCGGGCTGTTTCATAACCATGACGATATTGTCTCCGCATAACCCGACAAGTGTCGCATGATAGACGGCGCACACGCGACCAAGGACCCAGAAATGATTGTCCAACCACTGTCGTGCGATACATGCAGCATTTTATTCGACCTATCACACGACACCTGTCGAACCATTCAGTCGGAAGGCCGGTTACGCACGTCCGACACGGACGGCGATTGCGCATTGGATAATCGCAAGGGCGATGAAGAAGGCCAGTGAAGCGTGGAACCCGCCGGTATGTTCGGCGAGAACCCCGAACACCGAAGGCCCGGCCGAGGCCAACAGATATCCCACGGATTGGGCGATACCGGACAAGGCCACGGTTTCGCCCGGAGTCCGCCCGCGCATCGCAATCAATGCGAGAGCCACGACAAGCGCCGCACCTTGCCCGCATCCGGCGATGACGGACCATAGCATGGATGATTCCGGAGCGATCAACCATCCGAAACCCGCTGCGGCCACGGGCAGACTCGCCACCACCGCGGCCGTGATCTGATTGCCCCGCACATTCATCAGACGCGTGATCAACAGACCCGAGAACACGCCAATCACCTGGAACACGAACAGCTGTCGACTGGCCGCACCAGAGTCAAAACCCACCGACATGGCAATCGAGGGAAGCCAATTCGACATGGTGTAGAACGCGGCGGATTGCAGTCCCATGAACGCCGTCACCCACCATGTCATCGGCCGACGCCACAACGGAACGTCGTCTTGTGAATCCTTCTCATCACCCGCGCTGAAGCGAACGGCGTTCGACGAGGAATCCTCGGTTCGCACACGAGTGGATTCCACAGCTCGCCGATGTATGACGATCCGTATCACCCATAAGGCCGCGACGACGACCGCGGGTACGGCCCAGAACGCGAGCGCCGAGCGCCATCCTCCCCAATGTTGGGCCATGGTCGCGGCGGTCAGGCTGGCGGTGGCGGAGCCCGCGGTGATACAGGCCGAGGATATGGATGTCACCACGGACACGTGCTTGGGATAGTCGCGTTTGACGATAACCGGCACCAGCACATTGCCTACGGCGATCGCGCAGCCGATGACCAGCGTGCCGAGCCAGACCGTCGCCGAACCGCCGGCCGAGCGGATCACCGTTCCGGCGGCGATACAGAGCAACGCCAACAGCACGGCCACATCCTCACCGAAACGAGCGGTGAGGAAGCGCACCAGCGTGCTCATCACGGCGAACGCCAGCAGTGGCAATGCGCCAAGCATTCCCTGTGCGCCTTCGCTCCAGCCAAGATCATCTCCCAGATCCTGCAGCAGCGGTCCGACCGCCACGATCGCAGGCCGTAGGTTCAACGCCACTAGAAACACCATCGCCGCGATCGGGCCCGCGCCATTGACGTGCCGCCTGTCGCGACGGACCGTTCCGCCTTGTTCTCCCATGGCTCATTATCTTGCTCACGCTCGCCGACAACCCTCCCGTCAGCCACACGGGCCGGGCCGGTGTTTGGACGTGCGCGGCGTGGCGCAGGTCCGGCTGGTAGAGTCGGGGCAACGATATGTTCCGGCGAAAGAAGGTCGATGATGACTGCAGCGGTTTGCGGCACGGTTTCCGCACTGACATTGGGGTTGCCCGTCTCCACGGCGATTCCCGCGCCCAAGGGTACGCTGCCCAAACAGATGTTCATGGCCAAAGCACCGGTCTCCGCCAAACTCAAGCAACGGTACGCCACCGAAGTGGAGTCGATCACCATGCTGTCGCTGATGCGCGCGGCGAACACCGGCATCGCCGACGGCAAGCGGATGCGGGAGATTCTGGTGATCGGATTGCGCATCTCAGGCGCGGATGTTCCGGTCGAGGTTGTCGACCATATCGCCTCCCAGCGTGCCTCGGGCATCGTGTTCGCCGTGGTGCGCGAGGTGGAGCGCGAAGGCTCGCGCCATGAGGAGTGCGCCTTCGCAGTGCGCCGCAACATGCCTGTCAAGCCGGGGCATGTGCCTGTCACGAAAGTGTATGCGGGCGATTGGAAGCCGGCCAGCGAAGCCCAGTTGGAGCTCGCGGGTTCGACGTTGGATGAGGCGTGGGATGCGCTGTGCGCACAGGCGATTCTGGATTCGGCCGACGGTGCCGATTTGGACGCGCGTATCGCCCGACGCGAGCAGATTGCCATGTTGCGGGCCGAGGCGGAGAAGCTGGGCCGCGATCATACACGTGCCAAAACACCCGCGCAGCGCAATGAGATCTACGCCAAACTCCATAAGGTCAACAAGCAGATCGAAACACTGGAAGCCTAGCCGCCACCGTTATCGACACCGCATTCAGGCCTTCACCCTTCAGCGATGCGATCTGATAATTCGCGCGATTTGGAATATCGCATGGACGATGACGCATACCGCGCTCACGACGCACAGGTATCGCGTGAATCCGACGATCGTGCCTGCCGCATGGTCGCGCCGCGTGCCCAGCAACAGCATATCGCCGATCAGACCGCTATCCATAAGGCACCACAGGCCAGCCAGCACTACGATGCCCAATGCCAGCAGCTGCACATAGTCGAACGCCGTGCCGCGCACGCGCGCACGCCAGCGCAGCAGCGGGGCGTGCGTGTGCAATCCCAGATGCACCGCCATCAGCAGAAAACCCCATGCGCTGGAGGCGAGATGCAGGTCGCGCGCGAACTGGGTGGTGCGGATCGGCACGGATTCGAACACCGATCCGGACATCATCACCGAACTGACCGCCATAACAATCATGGCCGCGAACAGCAGCGCGTCAACCGCCACGAACGCCACGCGCCTCGTGGTGTACCGGCCTCGGCCAAGCGTGCGGAAACAGTTCATATTGAGCAGATGGTGGGCCGCGAACAACACGAACAGGGTGATGCCGAGCACGGCGTGCAGCATCAATCCCCTGCCCGCCTGATATCCCATAAGGTAGAGGAACAGGACGAACATCGCCGCGTCCACCACGATGCGCATAACACGCAACACTTTCGTCTTTCGCGCGCGGCGGGCCGAACGCGCCCGACGCGCATCGTCATCGTGTTGCGTCATGATGCCAGCCCGCTTTCGGACAGCCATGCATTGATGTCGCTTGCGAGATCGAATCCTCCCGAATAGGTGAATTCGAATCCCTGGCCGACGACGGCGCCCGGCACCCGCTTGGCGAGGTCGGAGACGGAATCGCCGAACCGGGTGCCGCCGTTCGATGAGAACGGGATGATCGTTTTGCCGGCGAAATCATAGGATTCCAAAAATGTGACGACCGGCATCGGCATCGTGGACCACCAGGTCGGGTATCCGAGCAGCACCACGTCGTAGCGGTCCATATCTCCCACCCGCGAGGAGAGCGCGGGATGCACGTCATTGTTCAGATCGGCCTGCGAAGACTCGTAGATGTTGCCCGAATACAGTTCGTCCATCACGATCTCATGCAGGTCTCCGCCGGTCGCTTCGGCGATGAGTTCGGCCGCATGCTCGGTGTTGCCCGAATAGGAGAAATACGCGACGAGGATGCTCGGATGTTCCGGAATTTCCACGTCAAGCGCATTGCTTGTGGATACGGCTTCGTCGATCGGCTCGACATTGCGCGCGATGCGGAAACCCATGTTCTGGTCGACGGAACGCGGATTGGTGGCGGAACGGTAGGCGTTGCGCAGTTGTTTGGCAAAATCGTCGTATCCGCCGCCCCTGTTGACTCTTAAGGAGCCGGTTTCGGGGCCATACGGATCGGTGGTTCGGATGGTGTCGTATTCGCCGTAGTAGTCGAACACCCATTCCGACACGTTGCCTTCCATGTCGTGCAGTCCGTAAGCATTCGCCGGCAAGGACCCGACGGCGATGCTCTCGCCTCTGTTCTCGCTCTGCACCACGTCCGGATTGGTGTGATGGACGTAGTTCTCCTCGATGAGATAGGGGTAGGTGCCTTCGAAATTCGCGTCCGCGGCGGTGATTTGGTCGCCGGTGGTGAAGATGGTGTCGGTTCCGGCCCGCGCGGCATACTCCCATTCCGCCTCCGTAGGCAGGCGGTATCCGTTGGCCGAGCGGTCCCAAGTCACGTCGTCTCCGTCGATGGTGTAGGCGGGATCAAGCCCTTCGGATTCGCTCAAACGGTTGCAGTATTCGACCGCGTCGAACCAGCTCACCTGTTCGACGGGCAGGTCGTCGCCTTGGAAGTGGCTGGGGTTGACGCCCATCACGCGCTGGTAGTCGACTTGGGTCACTTCGGTGGGGCTGATGCGGAAGTCGGAGACCGTGACCTCATGCCGCGTCTCGTCCGCTCCACGCTGCCGCTCCGATTCCGGACTGCCCATGGCGAACGTGCCGCCTTCGACCACCATCATTGTGGTGTCGCCGGAATCGTCACGAACCACCGATTTGGATAGCGTCGTCGGAGCAACGGACCGTTCGGAGCGCCGCCACGGGCCAAACCACCAGACGGCGGACACCACCAGCGCAACGGCGACCACGGATGCGACAAGCGCGATGATTTTCGATCGTCTGGAAGCGTCGGTTCCTGTATTCCGTCTGGGGGTGTTCGTGACCATAGTGCAACCTTTCTGACGCGAATGACCGTCGGCCTCGGTCAATGGCTTGAACATAACGGCGGCGACATTGCGATGCAAATACCGACTTGTTAGTGCACTCCATGCCTGCCAAGCATTGACAATGCCCGCACGGCCTCCGTATCCTGTAAGGACTGGCCGCGAGAGAGGAAACCCTCCATGGAGATTCGGGTACTGCGCTATTTTCTGACGGTTATCGAGGAGGAAGGGTTCACCGCGGCCGCAGATATGCTACGTATGAGCCAACCTACGCTATCGCGCCAAATCCAAGCCTTGGAGGAAGAGATCGGCGCTCCCCTGTTCGTCCGCGGCACGCGCGGCCGCACGCTGGAGCTCACCGAGGAGGGACGTCTGCTGCGCCGCCGCGCCGAAGAGATCGTGGCGATCAGCGACAGGACGCTGCGCGATCTGGCGAACACCAATCAGGAACTCTCCGGCGATGTGAACATCGGCTCGGCCGAATGCGAGACCATGCGCCTGCTCGCCCGTGCCATGACCTCATTGCATGCGCGCCATCCGGGCATCCGTTTCCATATGTTCGACGGTAACGCCACTGATGTGCTGGAACGTGTCGACGCGGGGATGGATGATTTCGGCCTGGTGCTGGAACCGGCGGATATGTCTCGTTTCGATTATCTGCAACTGCCGGTGGTCGACCAGTGGGTGCTGATGATGCGACGGGAACACCCGCTTGCCTCGCGCCCCTCGATCCGCCGCGAGGATCTCAAAGGCGTTCCTCTGATCGTTCCGCGCAACGCTTTCAAACGCAATGACCTGTCCGGATGGATCGGCGGCGGAATCTCCCGCTTGAACGTCATCGGCACCACCAACGTCACGCATAATTCCCAGCTGATGGTCGCCGAGGGATTCGGATGCAAGCTGGCGCTGCGCGATTCCCTGCTGGATGCGGGCGAAACGGGAACGGGCGATCTGGTCTCCCGGCCGCTCGATCCGCCGATGGACGCGCATCTGAGTCTGGTCTGGCGCAAAGGACAACCCATGTCCCACGCCTGCCAGGCCTATCTCGACGAGGTTCGCACCCTCATCACGCGCGCATCCTGATCATTTCCGTCGACGGTCCCCACGATGACCATCGCGCACGTGAAAGATGACCGTCGCACGCAGACAGCACCAGCCTGACGGCCGATCAGACCGTCTGATGAAGGCACCCAGAATGCTCATAGGGCATGGTCGAATCAAGCGTTTGCGTATTGGCCTGCATGGCGTCGACCGGCATACAGTATCCGCAGCGGCAGGTCGCCGCCGTTCGTGGTGACGGCTTTCGAACCGTAGGATGCAACGCACTCGTGCAAGGAGATCGCATATGTCTTTCGCCGATTCAACCCGGCATGACCACACGTCGCGCGTTCCGGTGGCGGCGGCTTCGACCGCGTTCTTCTTGAGCTGCATGGACGTGCTGATCGTCAATCTCGCACTGCCGACCATCGGCGAGCAGTTGGGAGGCGGCATGTCCAGACAGCAATGGGTGGTGGACGGATACACATTGCCGTTCGCCACGCTGCTGCTGGGCACCGGCAACCTGTCCGACCGGTTGGGAGCCAAACGGGTGTTCGCGGCCGGCTCCGCGCTGTTCCTCATCAGTTCGTTGATCTGTACATTCGCGTTCACGATGCCGATGCTGATCGCGGGACGTGCGATTATGGGCGTGGGAGCGGCGGCATTGCTGCCTTCGTCGATGAGTGTGATCCGCGAGAACTATCCCGATCCGGTCGAGCAGGGGCAGGCGATGGGCTATTGGGCCTTCGGCGGCACCGTCGCCGCCGTTATGGGACCGATTCTGGGCGGCCTGTTGACGCCGATCCATTGGAGTCTGGTGTTCGCCATCAACATTCCCGCCTGTGTGCTGATTCTCGTGTTGGTTCCGAAGATGCGCCCCTCCGAACGCCGCGTGGCTCCGTTCGACCTTGCCGGACAGGTTTTGGCGATTCTCGGTTTGGGAGGTGTGGTCGCAGGTCTTATCGAAGGCGGCGAGCGCGGGTTCGGTTCGCTGCTGGTTATTGCGCTGTTGGCAATCGGCGTCATCTCGTTGGCGGCGTTCGCGGCCGTCGAATGTCACGTCAAACATCCGATGATGCCGCCGAGCACGCTGCGTTCGTACGATATGCGTGTGTCCATGGTGATTGGACTGGTGTTCATGATCGCCTGGTATGGCATGGTGTTCCTCACCACCAGTCTGTTGCAGAACGAACTGGGTCTTTCCGCGTTTGTGTCGGGATTGGCGTTCATCCCCTCGGCGTTCGCCGGCATGATCGGCAATCTGCGCTCCCCCGGCATCGCCGTGGCGCATGGAACCCGTGTGCCGGTGGTCGGAGGATTGATTGCTATGACGGCCGGTCTGACCGTTATGGCGTTGCTCGGATCGCATCTGAACGCCTGGTCGGCGGCGTTGTTGGTCGCCGTCGTGGGATGCGGCTGTTCCTTCGTCACTCCGCCGACGTCCGCGCTGGTGCTGCGCTCCGTCGCGCCGGAGCAGTCGGGCATCGCGGGTGCGATGTTCAATACGATGCGTCAGGTCGGCAGCACGCTCGGCATCGCCGTCTTCGGCACGATAGTTGCATCGATGGGTTCCTTCGCCTCGGCCATGCGCGTATGCTTCCTCGCCACGGCCGCGCTACTGCTGGTAACACTCGGCTTGTCGATTCGGTTGGAACGCAATAACCGCCAAAGACACGTAGTTGGACGGCGCAAACAGTAACCGGATGCCACGCAGTATCATGCGAAGCATGGGATTCACATGGGACGCGACACAGTATCTGAAATTCTCCGACCAGCGCACACAGCCAAGCCGCGATCTGGTGAATCGGCTGCCCGCCGATGATGGGCTGCCGCACAAGCTGCTGGATATCGGCTGCGGTCCGGGCAACAGTACGGCGCAGCTCGCCTCCCGCTATGCGAATGCCGAGACGCTGGGCATCGACTCGTCACCGGAGATGATCGAGGCCGCGCGGCGCGCGTATCCTGCCATGACGTTCGAAACACTTGATGCCGCCAATCTCGACACATTGCCCTCCAACTTCGATGTGGCGTTCTCCAACGCCTGCCTGCAGTGGGTGCCGAACCATCGCGAGGTGATCCCGGCCATGCTGCGGCGCGTGAGGCCTGGTGGTTTCGCAGCCTGTCAGTTCACGCAGACCATCAAGCAGCCCGCTCACACCATCATGCGCGAGATGGCGGCCGAAGCCCCGTTCGCGCAACACATCGGCGTTGCAGGCACCCGTCCCTACCATCATTTGGGCGGTGACCGATTCGATGTTGGTGCATATTACGATCTCATCGCGCCATTGTCTCGCCGCACGGAAGTGTGGGAGACGACCTACTGGCATGCGCTCGACGGGTACGAAGGCGTCGTCGCATGGTATCGCGGCACCGGCATGCGTCCGTATCTGGCGCAGCTGCCCACCGACGAACTGCGTCAGGAGTATGAACGAATGTTCGTCGAACGCCTCAGCAAGGTCTATCCGCTGCAGTCGGACGGCACTGTGCTCATCCCGATGCCGCGCTTCTTCTTCCTAGCCCAGCTGTAGTCCAGCGAATCGACAGGCACGGTGTCTGGTCGAGCTGGTCCGCGAACGGTACCGCGATTATCTGTTCCTTGAGGTCATGCCCACGGAGAAAGTCTGACTGTATTACGGTATGGTTGGAACGGAGGCGCATATGGAGATTCGGGAATACGACGTGGCGACGGATGAGGCTCGCAGGATTCGGACGGCGGTGTTCGTCAGAGAGAAGGAGTTCCGTCCGGAGTTCGACGAGTGGGATGAGCCGGGATGCGCCACGCATCTTCTGGCTTTCGACGGCGACCGCGCCGTGGCGACGTGTCGGTTCTTTCCGGATCCGGAGCATGCCGACCAACCGGGTCGTTGGGTGATCGCCCGGCTGGCGGTGGTCGCCGACGAACGCGGGCACGGCGTTGGAAAAACGCTGTTGTCCGAAGCGGAGCGCCGCATTCTGGCGGCCGGGGGCGTGACCGCCGCCGTGCACGCCGAAAAAGAGAACTTTCCGATGTATGAGCACTTCGGATATCAGGTCACCGACGAGCTGTTCGACGACGGCGAGCACGGATGGATGACCAAATCACTGGGCTAATCCGCTCCACCCACTCATGGCCCGACCGGACCGCTTCTACCAAACCGGCTATGCGCAGCGGCGCACCTGTTCTGCGATGTCGCGGTTGTCGTCGAGGATGCGTTCGGCGTCGGCCCTGCGCCCTTCGGCGATGGCGTTCCAATACATCGTTTTGATCGAACAGTAGGCCTGCTGGATTTTGATGCGTTCGAGCTGTTCAGCCAGCCGCAGCGCCTGGGAGTCGAGCAGTTCGACCTGCTGTTTCGCCCGTTCGCGCACGACCTGCGGGTCGACGGCATCGGTTTCACCGGACAGGACTTCGGTCGCGTTGGACAGATACTGACGCATCGCATCGAGCGACATGCCGATCGCGTTCATGCAGGAGAGGGTCTGCAGCACGTCGATGTCATGGTCGGTGTAGACACGGTGCCCGGAGCTGGGGTCGCGCGCCACCGGCGGAATGATGCCAATCTGCTCGTAATACCGCAGGGTCGATTCGCTTAATCCGCTCAGCAGCGACGCTTCGCGAATCGTGTGCCATTGCGTCCGGCCGGTTGTGGTGTCTTGCTGTGTCATACCGTTCACGCTAATGACTTCAAGTACTTGAAGTCAACCGAACATCCGCTTCCAGAAAAAACAGCGACTCTCCCCGCCACAACACACAGGGAGAGCCACCGTAATGCCCGCACATTATGCATCCCAGATGACGTCGGCGCGGGGTGCGGCGCATACGAGATGGGCGCGGCCGGCGCATCACCGGCCGCGCCCATCTGCAACGGTATCCGGTCAGGCCTTCTTCACGCCATGCATGATGTTCCATGCGGCATAGCCTGCGGCGATAACCAGCAGTACGATGCCGTAGACGAGGAACGGCGCCGAAAGAGAACCACCGGTCAGCGCACCTACCAGGCGCAGCGTGTAGGGCGCGGTGAAGGCACCGAGGTTGCAGCCGACGAGCACCACGGAGGTGCACAGCGTGTCCGAACCCTTGGGACACACTTCGGAGATCTGGTTGAAGGTGTAGGAGATCATCGTCGGGTAGGATATGCCGGCAATCATCGCGCCGACGCACAGCACTGCGAAGTTCGGGGCGAAATGGATGACGATCGCGCCGACGGCGAGCGCCGCGAGTCCGACGGTGAGCGTTTGCGCTTTGAGCGTTTTGTTGATGAGGCCGAAAACGAAGCCCATAAGCATGCCGCCGATGGTCATGACGCTCAGCAGTGTGGAGGCCTGCTGCATGGTGCCGAAGCCGGAGTCCGTCACCACGGACGACAGACGCACGGTCAGGCCGATGTACATGGTCACGGCCACGACGAGGAACACTGCGATCAGGATGATGGGCGCATTGACGCGCTGCTTCGCGGGTGCGGCGGAACCGGCTTGCGCCGTGTCGCCGTCCTGTTCCGCTTCTCCCCCGGTTTCCGTCCCGACCGGTGCTTTGGGTACGAAGAGCACGAAGAGCACGAGAATCGGTACTGTGACAAGGTACACGAGGAAGGACATGTTCCATCCGAAGGTCACCAGGAATCCGGCGATCAGCGTCATCACGGATTGTCCGAGGGATTCGAAGGCGGAGCGGAAGCCCATCAGCGTGGCCTTTTCGTCACCGGTGAAGAACGAGGCGATCATGGAGACTGCCAGCGAGTTGATCAGGCCGAAGCCGACGCCCAGTCCGATGCGCGAGGCCATGATGATCGGGAACGAGCCGGTGGCGACGAAGGGGATCACGCCGCAGACCACGGCGATGACCAGGCCAATGGTCACGGTGGCTTTGTCGCCGATGGCGCGGGCGATGAATCCGGAGAGGATGATCATGATGATCATCGAGAACGAGGGCACGGTGCTCAGCAATTCCACAGTCGACCGATCCTGGTCGGCGAACTGTTCGACCAGCGCCGGCATAACGCCGGAGATGGCGTTGGCTGAGGTGAGCAGCAGCGAGATGGACAGCAACGAGAACTTCATCAGCGGGCTGTAAGTGGTTTTGGTCATCGCAGTGGTCCTTCCTTGAGATCCATTGTGCCTTACAGCTGTTCCAGGGCGCACAGGGCCGCGCCGATGACGCCGTCGTACTTGCCGGGGATCGTATAGACGATAGGCAGGTCTTCGGCCGGATAGGGTTTGCGGGACATGCGCTTGATCTTCTCCTCCAGTCTTGCTTTGGGGAAGTCCTTCATCTGGGTGACGCCGCCGCCGATGATGATGGTGGTCGGGTCGAGCAGATTGATGACGGTGGAGAAAGTCCACGCGAGGTGTTCGAGCCACTGGTCGACGAATTCCTCGTCGCCGTATTCGCTGAAGGCGTCGTCGATCACAGCACCGGGATGATGGGCTTCGAGTTCGCGCACGAGGGCGTTGCCTGAGGCCACTGTCTCCGAGCAGCCGTCGAGTCCGCAACCGCAACGAATGCCGGTGGCCTCATAGATGTGGCCGAGTTCGCCGGCCACGCCGTGAAGGCCGACGAGGATGTTGCCGTCCACCGCCAGGGCGCAGCCGATGCCGGTGCCCACGTAGCAGCCGAAGGTGACGCCGCGCGCGCCCTGCAATCCCAGTCGCTTCGCGTCATAACGGATAATCATATTCACATCGCGGTCGATGAATACCGGCACTCCGAATCGGGAGAGGCGGTCGGGCACGTTCACGTTGTTGAGACCGGGAATGAAGGTGGTTTGAATCACGGTGGTGCGGCTCGCGTCCACTACTGAGGGGAAGCCCACGGCGATGGCCTTAAGATCATAGGTGTCGTCCAGCGTTTCGCCCAGATAGCGATCCAGATAGTCGGCGAGCTTGCCCATCGGATCGGCTCCGGAGAGCGCCTCTTGGGAGGAAACGCGGCGGCTGTCCACAAGCGCTCCAAGTTGGTCGACCAAGCCGACGCGCAGATTGGTGCCGCCGATGTCGATGCCGAGCACGACCGGTGTTTTGAGCGTGGCCGAGTTGACGGGACTGTCCGCCGTGGCGATGCTGGCGGAGGAGATGGGCGCGCCCACGTGGGATGCGGTGCCTGTGGTAGTGATGGACATGGTGATGCTCCTTTGCATAGATAAATAGGTGGGATGGAAAGAAATGAGAAGGAATGAGATGCGTCGGCTCAGTCTTCGGCGTGAAGGGTTTCGCCGGTGGTGCGCTCGTAGTTGGCGCGCATCTGCGCCCACGCCTGGTCAAGGTCGCGGTTGAGAGAGAACAGACCGGCGTTGCCGAGGATGAAGGTTTCCGCGCCGGCCGCGCGCAGTTTCGCGAAGGTTTTCTCACTGCATGAGCCATCGATCTGGATTTCATAGTTCAGACCGTGATCGGCCTTGAATGCCGCCGCCTGCTCGATTTTGGCGAGCATTTCGTCGATGAACGGCTGGCCGGCAAAGCCGATGTCGATGGTCATGATGGTCAGGATGTCGATGCGTTCCAGCAGCGGGACCACCGAATCGAAGGTGGTCAGAGGGTTGAGCACCAGGCCGGTGCCCATGCCGAGCGAACGAATGGCGTTCATGGTGCGGAAGGCATGGGTGTTGAGCGTTTCGACGTGCGGAGAGACGACGTTCACGCCGGCGTCGGCGAGCGGTTCGAGCCACATGTCGGGATCGTCGGCCATGACGTGCGCCTCGTTGCGGATGGAGCTGTTCGGCAGCACTTTCTTGAGCCATGCGGGGCTTAGCGACAGATTTGGCGCGAAATGCCCGTCCATGATGTCCAGATGGAAGGAGTCGGCATGCTGGCTTAGCGTGCTGACCTGCTCGCCGGCGATGGCGAAGTCCATGCACATCAGCGAGACTGCGAATTTGGGAGCGTTCATTGCTTGTCCTTTGACGTATACCGCGCATGCGCTCGGGCGTAAGCGGTGTGTGTTTGGTGGTTTCGTCGTTGGTACCAGCTCGGCAACTGCTGTACTGCTGTGTCGCCATGTTCCTTAAGGTGATTCTTACGATACGAGGATGATTAATGTCACTCAACGACAGATTTATGTCGTATTCTGTTATTAATCTGTTGAAAGTCATGCAGCGACGCACGGCCGGAAAAACCACGCACGCCTCCATACATCACGCCGACAACAAGGGAGCCCTCATGAACACCGCGCAATCCCCCAGTTCCCCGTCTCCGAGCTCCACGATGGCACCCACCGTCGAAGAGCCTCCCGAACTGCGCGACCTCGCCATACCCTGCCAGCGCGCACGAGCGGAACACACCGCGGGCAACAGCCTGCCCAGCCAAGTCGCGCTGCTCGTCGCCTCCCACACGGCGCAAAGCAAGGCCGCGCTCGTGCGCGAAACCGGACTACCCCGCTCCACGGTGTCCGCCTGCGTCGACACGTTGATCAGGCACGGACTGCTCACTCCCACCGGCACCATCGCTGTGGACCGAGGTCGGCCGGCGGAACGATTGGCCATCAACGAGAAGCTTGGTTTGCTGGCCCTTGCCGACGTCGGCGCCCGACACACCATGCTGGCCGTCGCCGATATGAATATGAGACTGCTGGCTTGCGAGCGCCACATCATCGACGTATCGGCATTCAGCCCCAGCGAGTTTTTGGATTGGCTTGCCGAACAGTTATGGCGCTTGGCCGGCAAAACTCGGCCCGATCTTCCGATGCGTCATGCCGTGCTGGGATTGCCTGCCAGGCTGGATATGCGCGACGGCTCCCCCATCCGCCCTCCGATCATGCCTGGATGGGATGCTTTCGATACGGTCGGATATCTGGGCGAGGCATTGGGCTGCCCGGTGATGGTGGAGAACGACACAAATCTTCGGGCGCTCGGAGACGCCGCCATCATGCCGGCCAGCGAGCAGCCGCTGATCGAAGTGAAAATCGGCACCGGCATCGGCGGTGGGATCATCGGCTCCGACGGCCGTATTTTCCATGGGTTCAACGGTGCCGCCGGCGAAGTGGGCCACACCTGTTTCGACCCGCGCATCCGCCGCCGCTGCGCCTGCGGCCAGACCGGCTGCCTTGAGGCGGTGGCGGCGGTTCCCGCGATGCTGCGCCGACTGCAGGAGCTCTCCCCCGCCGCCGAGGCACCCACCACGGTCGAACAGTTGATCGAACGGCTGCGCGACGGCAACCTCGGCGCGGAGCAGACGGTCGAGGAAGCCGGGGAGGCGATCGGCACCATGATCGCCACCTTATGCAATGTACTCAACCCGCGTCACGTCATTGTCGGCGGCATGATCGTCGAGGCCAGCGACGAGCTGCTCACGGTGATTCGCACCACCGTCTACCGCAAGGCGCGCCCGTTGACCACGCGCAACCTGACCATTGGCCGCAGCCCTCTCGGCCGGTTCAACGGTTTGGCCGGCGCGCTGGTGCTCGCCACCGACCGCGCGCTATCGGCCGAACATCTGCTTGACCGATAGTCATCTCACCGCCCAGCCGTTTCCTCTTTCTCCCTGCGTCCGCACAGGCGTCATCAATCGCGACGCGCGCCTCAGGCATCCGCGTCCGGGCGCAGCAGTCCGCCCAGTCCGTCCGATTGCAGGATGGACGTCATCTCGATGATGCGTTCGAGCGGCACCTTGCGCCCACCGGCCACCCACTGGCGGTATATTTCGACGCCGACGGTGCGCACGAAGGCGAGGACGACGGCTCTCTCGGGCTCGGGCACGCGTTCCAGCGCACCGGACTTGCGCCAGTGGTCATCGACCACTGTGTCGGTCAGACTCTGTTGGGTGCGCCGGTAGGTGGGCGCGCAGGTGATGCGCGAGTACACGGGTTTGGATTCAAGAAATTCGAAGAACACCCGCGACACCTGCGGAATGTCGCGTGGCAGCTGGAAGTCTCTGGTGGCTTCGATGTACGCGGCGCCCATCTCCGACTGGAATTCAGCCAGAAGATCGTCGAGCGTCGCATAGTAGCGGTAGAAGGTTTTCTTGTTGACGCGCGCACGCTGGCATAGTTCGGTCACCGAAATCTTCCCATAATCCATTTCACAGATCATGGCCTCGAATGCGGTATGGATGGCGTCCATTGTCTTGACGACGCGCAAATCATTGCGGTTGACCATATTCCGACTCCCTCCTTCCGCACGCCGCCCTCGTGCGACGCGGGTTCTTATGCGACTTATGCCACCATGAGGGCCGAACCGTGGCACAAGTCCCGATATCGAAGATTTTGTCCATTGCGATGCGTCCGGCTTCGTGATGATATGTCCCTCGCAAGAAATATGCAACTCAAGTGACATTACATTGGAGATATTCCCATCATGCCTATTCATTTGAAAACCAGATCCGCAGCCGACTCGAAGGCCCTGTTCGAGACGATGCCGATTCCCCGCGCCATCGCCACGTTGGCGGTGCCGATGGTCATCAGCCAGATGGTGGTGCTGGTCTACAACATGGCTGACACTTGGTTCATCGGTCAGACCGGCGACCCGGCGCAGGTGGCCGCGCTAACCGTCACCTATCCGGTGTTCATGCTGCTCAACGCCGTGTCCAATCTGTTCGCCGTGGGCGGCGGCAGCCTGGTGTCGCGCCAGCTTGGTCAGGGTGATCTCGAACGCGCTGGACGCACCGCCACCGCCACGGTATGGATGGCCGCCGGCAGCGCCGTATGTTTTGCCCTGATTATGGCCGTGATCGGCCGGCCGATGCTGGGCCTACTGGGCGCGCACGGCGAGGTTGCCCGCTTCGCGTGGCATTATTTGGTGTTCGCCTGCATGGTCGGCGCGCCGTTCACGATTCTCAATCTGGTGGTGGCGGCCATCGTGCGCGCCGAGGGCAAGGCCGCGATCGCCAGCGTCGGCATGTGCTTGGGCGTGGCGGTCAACATGGTGCTGGCACCACTGCTGATTTTCGTCGCCGACCTTCAGGTCGCCGGCGCGGCGCTGGCCACGGCCCTGTCGAATGCGACCGGCCTGGCGTTTCTGTTGGCGTATGTGGTGCGGCATCGCGCCGACAGCATGGTGCGCATGAGCCTGCTGCCCAAGCCTATTCCGCGCGCCGACGTGCGAGCCATAGTCACTGTGGGACTGCCCGCCGCGATGGTGATCATCCTGTCGTCGGTGTCCAACAGCGCGATGGTGCGATTCCTGTCGGCACAGCCCACCGAGGTGCTCTCGGGCATGGGTGTGATGCAACGGCTGGAGACCATTCCCTTCCAGCTCATCATGGGCATTTCGGACGGTGTGATTCCGCTGGTGGCCTATACGTTCGCCTCCGGCGACCATCGGCGCATGCGTGCGGCCATCCGTACCACGCTGGCCCTTGGTTTCGTCGCCTCCATTGCCTGCCTGCTGGTCTATCAGCTGTTCGCCGGCGGTCTGGTGAGTCTGTTCATCGACGAGCCGACCGTTGTGGATTACGGCGCACGGTTCCTGCGGTTGAGATCGCTGGCATTGCCGTCCATCGTTATCGAATTCATGCTGATCGCCGTGTTTCAGGCGACAGGTTCGGCGAAACAAGCCATGGTGCTTTCGCTGTTGCGCAAAGGCACCGTCGATCTGCCTCTGATGGCGCTGGCGAACTGGATTTGGCCGCTGTACGGTCTGATGCTTGTGCAGCCCTTCATGGAAACCGTCGGGGCGATCACCGCTGCGGCGCTCTACCGAGCCATCGGCAAGACGCAACCCAGCGCCTCATCAAAGACAACCCGCCGCCGCACGCTGCTGACACGCGCCTCGTAGCGCCCACAATCAATCCCCTTACCCGACATATCGCGAGCTCATAGCAAAGCGGCTCTCCCGCCTGATGGCAGACGGGAGAGCCGCTATCGCATGTCCGGACTACAGCGCGAGGCGAACTTCCTCGGCGATCGTCTCAGGGTCGAGATGATAGCGACGGAACAGTTCGTCGGTGGGAACGCAGTCGTTGAACTCCTTGTCCGCACCGTAGTTGAGCACCGTCATGGTCTTGTCGGTGGCGAAATGCGCCGCGACCTCACGTCCGAAGCCGCCGGTGAGCATGCCGTCCTCCAAGGTGACGACCACCGTATGCTCGTCGCGCAGCGCGTCCAGCGCGTTCGCGTCGACGGCGGAGAACATGCGCGGGTCGATCAGCGTCGCGTCCACGTCGAGCTTGTCCTTGAGTTCGGCACGCACCCGCACGCCGAGCTGCAGGAAGTCGCCCAGCGCGAGAATCGCGACCTTCGAACCGCGCGCGATGGTGCGGTACGACAGATCCTTCTCATCGAACGAGTCCGCTCCCGCTTCGGCGATCGGTCCGCCCAAAGCGGCGGCCAGATCGGCCTCGGAATACAGCGAGCCGGGCTGGGCGATGAGCACCGGACGATTCGCACGGTCGATGGACCAGTCAAGCATGGCAAGGTATTCCTCGAGCGTGGCCGGTGCCAGGCCCGTCAGTCCGGGGATGGTGTTGGCCATGGCGATGCCGTACATGCCGGCATGCGTGTTGTCGGCCGGCGCGATGGAGCCCATGCTCATCATGATGATGGTCGCCGGATTGCCCTGCAGAGCGAGGTCCTGCTGCAGCTGGTCGTAGGCGCGCTGCATGAAGGTGGAGTACATTTCCACGACCGGTTTGCCGCCCGCCTTGCCGATGCCGGAGGCGAAGGCGATCGCATGCTGTTCGGCGATGCCCACGTCGACGAACTGGCGGCCCACGCGCTCGCGGAAGTCGCGCGGGAAGCCGGATCCGGCGGTGGCGGCGGTGATGGCGACCACCGTGGGATCGGCCTTCATCTTGCTTTCCAGGAAGTCCACGGTCACGGAGTCGACGTCTTCGACGGGGCCCGCCTCCTCCATCTGCTTCAGCGCGGCTTCGGGCAGACGCCAGTGGCCGGCTTCCTTGTTCTCCTCAGCCCATGCTGATCCGCGGCCCTTGTCGGTGTGGATGTGCACAACGACGGGGTGGTCGATGTCGCGCACCTGCTCGAAGGCTTCGACGAGCGCGGCGGTGTCGTTGCCGTCGGCCACATACAGGTAGTCGAGGCCGAAGTCGCGGAACATGTTGCGTTCCGAAGCGCCGTTCGTGGCGCGCAGTTCGGCGAGCCCCTCGTACATGCCGCCCTGGTTTTCGGCGATGGACCATTCGTTGTCGTTGAGCACGATGATGAGGTTCGTGTCCATCGCGCCGGCGTTGTCGAGGCCTTCGAGCGCCTCACCTTCGGAGAGCGAGCCGTCGCCGATGAAGGCGATGACGTTCTCGCCTCGGCCGTTCAGGTCACGGCCTTTGGCGAGGCCCACGGCCATGGAGATGGAGGTGCCGGTGTGGCCAACGACGAAATGGTCGTGTTCGCTTTCGCTCGGATGCGTGTAGCCGGTCACGTCGTGATAATGGGCCGGGTCGAGGAAGGCCTCTTTGCGTCCGGTGAGGATCTTATGCGGGTAGGACTGGTGGGAGACGTCCCACACGATTTTGTCGTTCGGGGAATCGAACACGTAGTGCAGGGCGATGGTCGCCTCGACCACGCCGAGGTTGGGTCCGAAGTGGCCGCCTGCCGCGGTGACCTTGGTGAGAACCGCTTGGCGGATCTCGTCGGCCAGTTCGGGCAGTTGGGCGCGGTCGAGCTTCTTCAGGTCGGCGGGCCCGTTGATGGAGTTCAAATGGTTCGTCACGGTCGTGTCCTTTCGATATGCACCTGACGGTGATGAGCACGACGTTAAAAACTTCAAGCGCTTGAGGTCAAAATCGACTCCCCATTTGTTCACCCTCAGCGTGAAATCTCCGCGCGGACGCGTGCGCCAAACATCTCTTTCAACGTCCTCCGAGTGGACGATTGCGTCAAAGCATCCCTTTCATCGTCATCCCGAGCGGAGCGTAGTGGAGTCGAGGGATCTCACTCGTCTTCGATGGCGTCGACATACGGGCGCAGCTGTTCGAGCAATGAGCTCACGTTCACCGTGGCCGATTCATAAAGCGTATGCGATTCGATCTCGTCGTATTGGTGCACGATGATGTTGCGCATGCCACGCAGTTCCTTCCATGGCAAGGCCGGCGTGGATGCGAGGAATTCATCGGATAACCGACGCGCGGATTCCTGCGCCTGCAGCATCTCCATTGCCACCGAGTTGAACAACGTCCGATTGGATTCCAACTCATCCGCTGATTCCGCTTGGGATGCGTCGGCGAAGGCGTGCTCCAGATGTTCGACCAGACGAAGCAGGTTGGTTTCGTCGCGATAGCGTTGATCCGCGTGGAACGTCTCGGACATCATGCCACCTTGACCATGTCGGGTTTGATGTGGTCGAAGAACCGGCGACTGGCCCGGCTTGTTTCGGCATGACGCTCCAATGCATTCAGCGAGGTCAACGAAACCTCCCTGCCCAACATAGCCTGCAATTCCTCGACCAACGCGGCATGCTGAATCATATCGAAACGCGCGTCAGGCTCAAGGCGGTACAACAGGTCCACATCGGAGTCGGATCGCGCCTCGCCTCGCGCCATGGAACCATACAGCCATACCTCCGCCAAGCCGTATTTGCGGCATACTGTGGAGACGATGAGTTTGATCGTCTCCAGCTCAAGCGTGCTTTCGGAACGGAACGCTCCGTCCAGCGCCTGTTTGTAGCGTTGCAGAAAATCCTGCGTGGGATTGCCGACACGTTCGGCGCGGGATACGGCCGACTGCGTGGTTCCCATCGCCTCGGCGACCGCTTTCTGGCTCATCCCAAGCCGCACGCGCTCGTCTTTGAGTTCATCAATCATTTTCATGCCCCAACTATAGCATGTATGCTATATCCTTCGCGTTGACAGAACTCGCCAGGGATGACGCATACGCCAAAACGCAAACCGAAAGGCGAACACAGTCAATATGGGAACATATCGTTGAATACCGATTTTTACATAAAAAGTATTGCCTTTTGCGCGCCGGCTCGATAGATTGAAAAGCCTGACCTCGCATCGCCCACAGGCATCACACGAAGGAAGGCCACCCTCTTATGACCGAACAGACCACTCCCACCGTCGGCGGCAACCGTCTCACCGTGCCCGACCTCATCACCATCGGCGTGTTCACCGCCTTGTATTTCGTGATGGTGTGCGTCGCCACGCTGTCGAGCACATTGTTCACCGGCGGCTTCGGCTCGATCTTCCTGCCGGCAGTCTCCGCGCTGATCTCCGGCTGCGTGTTCATGCTGCTGGCCGCACGCGTGGGCAAATTCGGCGGCATCACGGTGATGGGCGTGGTGATCGGCCTGTTCCTGTTCATCTCCGGGCATTTCGTGCTCTCGTTCCTCGCCAGCATCATCTTCCCCGTCGCCGCCGACCTCATCGCCCGCGCCGGCAAGTACAAAAGCAAGACGCTGCTGCTGGTCAGCTACGTCGTGTTCTCCTACGGTCTCACCGGCCCGATCCTGCCGCTGTGGTTCATGAAGGACGCCTATGTGGCGAGCCTGGAGAACCGCGGCAAGGACGCGGCCTACATCAACGGCGTGTTTGAGAACATCAACGTCGGCACGTTCTGGCTGTCGATGGGCGCGATTCTCGTATGCGCGATTCTCGGCGGCTGGTTCGGCCAGCGGATGATGCGCAAGCATTTCGTCAAAGCCGGCATCGCCTAACCCGAACGCCCACGCTCTGACCCGCATCCCACACGCAGCCTTACGTCTATGACCTATAACGCCCCGCACGTCAGCGTATCGTCCGCATCCCGCGACAACACGAAACGCGACTCGCGCCGATTCCTGCATCTCGACCCGCGGGCGAAGCTGTACCTACTGCTCGTCGCCAATCTGCTGCTGTTCTTCCATGTGAACACGCATACCGAAGTGCTGCTGGTCGCGATGTTTCTGGCGTTGCAGCTCGTGTCGGGGCGTGCGCGCATGGCGACGCGGTTCGCGTGTGTTTATGCCGTATTGCTTGTCGTGAGCATGCTGGTTCCGGCCGATACGACCAACGTCTGGCTGCAGTTCGCCGCTTTGCTGTCGGCGGGCATGCGCATGATGCTGCCCTGCTTCATCACCGGCGCGTACGCCTTCGCCACCACGTCGGCCAGTGAGCTGGTGTGCGCGATGCGGCATATGCGCGCGCCTGAAGCGGTCGTCATCCCCTGCGTGGTGGTGATCCGTTTCTTCCCGACCATCGCCGAGGATTATCGGCAGATTCGCAACGCGATGGCGCTGCGGGGAATCGCGTCGGGCGGGGCGGCGCTGCTGCGGCATCCCGCGCAGTCGCTGGAATACATTCTTATTCCGCTGCTGATGAACGCGACCACCGTCGCGCAGGATCTGTCGGTGGCGGCATTGACCAAAGGTCTGGGACGTGTGGGCGCGCACACCTCGCGCACGGAAATCCGCATGCGCGCCGCCGACTGGCTGGTGATGCTTGTCTGCACGTTGCCGTTGGCCTTGGATATCGCGGGGGTACTGTGATGACGGATTCCACCATCTGCGTCACCGATCATGCGTCGTTCCGTTATGCCGCCGCCGGCGATGACTATGCGCTGCGCGACGCGACGCTGACCATCCGACAGGGCGAATGCGTGGTGTTGTGCGGCCAAAGCGGATGCGGCAAAACCACGCTCACCCGCTTGTTCAACGGCTTGGTGCCCTCGTTCTTCGCCGGTACTCTCACCGGCGCGCAGCATACCTGCGGTCTCGCTGTGGCGACCACACCGATCGACGAGTTCACGCCATTGGTGGGCAGCATGTTCCAGAATCCCAAAACGCAGTATTTCAACGCGAACACTACCGACGAGCTGGCCTTCGCCTGCGAGAATATGGGATTGCCCGCCGATGAGATTCGCCGACGGGTGCAGTCCGTCGCCCGTCGTTTCGACGTCACCCATCTGTTGGACCGCAGCGTGTTTCACCTGTCGGGCGGACAGAAGCAACGCATCGCCATCGCCGCGGCCACGGTACTCGACCCCAAAGTGGTGGTGTTGGACGAGCCGACCAGCAATCTCGACGCGGCCGCCATCGACGACATGCGTCAGGCGATCGAGCGGATGAAGGCGGACGGGCTGACCGTGATCGTCGCCGAGCACCGGCTCGCCTGGCTTACCGGCGTCGCCGACCGCTATGTGGTCTGCGAGCATGGCCGCATCACGCACGACCTGTCCGCAAACGAATTCCTCGCGTTGCCGCAGGAGCGGATTCACGATTGGGGTTTGCGCGCGTTGGATCTTACGCCGTATCGCCAGCGGATCGAGCGGAAACTGAGCGACGGCAACCTCGCGAATCCCGCCGACCATATGCCCGGCAGCGAGACTCCCCCATCCGAAAGCACGCGCGTCGATTCCACAGCGCAACCGGCGAGCGGCGCAGTGCTTTTGCGTACGGAAGACTTGCGCGTCGGCTATCGCAAACGTGACGCGTTCAGCCGCGCCATCCCCGACCTTGAGCTGAAATCCGGCGAAATCACCGGTCTGATGGGGCGCAACGGCTGCGGCAAAACCACGCTGGTGCGCACGCTCACCGGCCTGATCAAGCCAGTTTCCGGCCGCATCCTGCTCGATGAGCGACCCGCACGCCCCGCCGCGCTGACCCGCGCCGGATTCCTCGTGATGCAGGACGTGAACTATCAGCTGTTCAGCGACAGCGTGCGCGAGGAACTGCTGCTCGGATTGGACGAAACCGACCCGCAAGTCGCCGACCGCTGCGAACAGTTGCTGAGTGAGCTCGACCTGGCGGAATTGGCCGACCGTCATCCGATGAGCCTGTCGGGCGGGCAGAAGCAGCGCGCGGCCATCGCCTCGGCGATGATGTGCGGCAAACGACTGGTCGTGCTGGACGAGCCGACCAGCGGACTCGACCGCCATCATATGGAACAGGTCGGCACGCTGCTACGCCGATTGGCCGCCGCCGGCACCGCGGTATTGGTCGTCACGCATGACGAGGAGCTGGCCGCCGGCTGGTGCGACCGCATCATCGATTTGGAATCCACCACACCATCTGCCAAGGAGGAATTATGACGTTCAATCCCAACGACTGGGTCGGCCAGTGGGAAAGCTTCGAACATTACATCGCGTCCAACGATCCGGCCATGCAGATCACATGGGAGCAGGCCCAGCAGGCCGCTCTCGCCAATCCGGCCACCGCGCCGATGGCCGCGCACGGCATCCGCGCGTTCTGGTCGATGGCCTGCGCCACCACCAGCCCCGAACAGCCTCAGATCATCTCCGGTTGGCGCGTCGACGCGCATGGCGACGACGGCTTCGCGCTGACCTGGCTGACGGAGGGCGGCAACGAGCTCGGCACATTCGTCTATACCGTGCACCATGTGGTGCCGAAGGGTCTCGAGGGCTCCCCCACCACGGTGTTCGAAGCCGCCGACGCGCCTGCGGACTGCCCGTTCCGTTGGCTGCTCGCCATCGATCCGATGCCCGCGCGCGGCGCGTTCGCGCAAGGCGGTCTGCTCAGCCATCTGCACTTCCAGTACGCCAGCGATCTGAACACGCTGCTCGACATGTCGGCCGATCCGGCCGGCACGCTGCGCAATCAGCGCTGGTACGCCACCATGTGCGCGGATGAGGGCACGATTGACGACCGTTGCGCCATCGTCCGCGCCCTGCATCATCTCGAGGATTGATCGTCAGCTGTTGCGTTCGATCTGCAGGTCGGAGACGGTGAGGTTGGCATCGTTGACGAGGTTGAACAGCATCACACGCGCCACGTCGGCCGGATCCATGAAGGTGCGCTGCTTCTCTTCGGAGACGTAGTCGTGGCTGTCGCGGTAGAACGCGGTGTCGATGCCGCCGGGATAGAGGCCCACGATTTTCACGCTTGTGCCCTTGTATGCGGCCTGAAGGCTTGCCGTATAGCCCTTCTCTCCCCATTTGGTGGCACAGTAGACACTTTCGTTGGCGTTGCCGCGTGTGGCGGCGGTGCTCATCACATTCGCGATTTTGACATCTTTTTCGCCTGTGGCCTTCAGCGTCTCCACGCTCCACAGGATCATGCCCTTAAGGCCTTTGAGGCATTTGTCGACATCCGCGCCCTCATAGCCGGTGGGTGTTTTGAAACTCGGCTGCCCGGCGTTGTTGATAAGCAGGTCGATATGGCCCAGCGCGGAGATCCGAGTGACGGAGTCCTTGACGAAGGCCTCGTCGGAGACGTCGCCGACGAACGCATGGTACGAATCCGAGGGGAGTTCCTTAGTCAGTTCGCTCTGGCGTTCGGCGTTGAAGTCGATGCCCGCCACGATCCAATCCTGTTCGATGAGCTGCTTCGCCAGCTCGTATCCCAATCCCAATGCGCTGCCTGTGACGATCGCGATGCGCTTGCCGTTGCCGTTAGCCATGCTCTTTCCTCCTCGAACCGGTTTGCTTGGATTCCCGTCTATGGTACCTCGCGCACGGAAGGAGTCGATCCTCCCGCCCGTGCGACCCTAATCGCACGGAACCTCACAATCGCACATGCCCCGGATTCGCGGAACTTCGGCGTTTCTACGAATCTCATGTTCGTTTCACACTTTGTCAAAGTTCACACGCGGATCCGGGGCGACGAGCTCCGTGCGACCGCAGGTCAGTACCTCAGGCCTTCATATCCTCCAAAGCGACGCCCTTGGTCTCCTTGACGAACCTCAGCACAAAGAAGAAGGAGAGGAAGGCGAACAGCGCGAACAGGCCGTAGACCAATCCCACGTTGACGCCGAGCAGCATCGGGAACGACACGGTGACAACGAAGTTCGACGTGTACTGCACCGCGGTGCCCACGGACATGCCGGCCGATCGCATCGCATTGGGGAACATCTCGGAGAGCATGCCCCACGACACGGTGCCCCAGGTCACACCGAAGGCGATGACGAAGAAGTTGGCGCACACCAAGGCCAGAGGTCCGGTGACCGGCCCCATTAGCGGGGAACCGTCGACGATTGGTGCTGTGCCGAACAGCAGCGCGAGACCGCCCTGTGCCACGACCATGCCGATGGATCCGGCGAGCAGCAGCGGGCGACGCCCGATGCGGTCGACCAGCGTCATGCCGATCAGCGTGGCCATGATATTGACCAGCGAGGTGATGGCGGTGATGGTGAACGAGTCCTTTTCGGTGAAGCCCACGGCGCTCCACAGCGAGTTGGAGTAGTAGAAGATCACGTTGATGCCGGTGAACTGGTTGAAGATCATGAACACCACGGCCACCCACACGATCGGTCGGATGCGGCCGTTCGCGCCGAGAAGATCACGGAAGGAGGGCTTGTGGTCGGTGCCGATGGAGTCGCGTATGCGTGCGATCTGCTCATCGATGGGTGAGGAATCCACGCTGACCGAGGCGAGCACCGTGGCGGCCTGTTCGTCGCGATGCTGGGCGACGAGATAGCGCGGCGATTCGGGGATGGTCAAGGCCAGTACGAAATACAGCACGGAGGGCACCGCCATGCACATGAACATCCACTGCCAGGTGTCCAGCGGCCCCATGGCGGCGTCCGCGCCGCCTGAGATGTGGACCAGCAGTGCGTTGACCAGCAGCGAGATGAAAATGCCGATCACGATGCCGAGTTGTTGCATCGCGCCCAGGACGCCGCGTTCGTCGGCCGGCGAGATCTCGGCGATGTACACCGGCGCGACCATGGCGGCGATGCCTGCCGCGAATCCGCCGAGCACACGGAAGGCGACCAGCATCCAGATGCTGGTGGAGAAGCCGCAGCCGACGGCGCAGATGAAGAACAGCACGGAGGCGATTTTCATCATGGGCACGCGGCCGATTTTGTCGGAGATGCGGCCGGCGAGTAGCGCGCCGATGCCGCCGGAGATCAATGCGGAGCCGACGGCGAATCCGAGGACCGCGTCGCCGGTGGCGAATTGGGTTTTGATGGCTTCGGTGGCGCCGTTGATCACGGCGGAATCGTAGCCGTACAGCAGTCCGCCGATGGCGGCGATGATGGCGAGGCGTCGTGCGACGGAGTGGTTGCTCGACTTGGATTCGGGCATGGCGGGCACAGGGATTGATGAGGACATGATGGGTTTCCTTCTTCGTTGAAAGAGCCGATTCGCGGCGATAGGAGTTGGATGGAGAGGCATGGCTTACGCCAGCAGGGCGTCGCGGCGTGCGATAAGGGCGTCGATGGACCGCTCCCCTTCGACGATGGTGAAGGTGAGTGTTTTGCGCTGCGAGCTTTGGGCCGCGAGCATGGGCAGGTCGCCGCGTTCCTCGTGCCAGCCGCGGCCGTACACCTTGGAGTTCGAGGGTTCGAGTCCGACCACGTAGTCGCCTGACGCCATGGATTTCCATTCCATGAAATGGGGGAAGTCCTCCACGGAGAAATCGATGACGACGCCAAGTCCCAGCCTGCGGTTGACGACGGCGGCGAAGCTGCGGCCGGATTCGTCGGCGGCGAGTTCGTGGATGTATACGCTTTCGGGTTTGTTCGCTTCCGGGGTGCCGATTTCGTTCCATGCCGTCGTATCGGCGGCGGTGGTCTCGTCGCGGGGTGCGACGACGCGGCTCGGGATGACGACCTCGGCGCCTTCGTCCAGTAGCGGCCAGCCGAAGTTGCAGTGGTACATCCACATCAGCGGCTCGTCACGGAATGACTCGTTCGTGACCTCGTCATCCACGGTGATCGACGGCTGACCATACACCGTGCGGATTGTGCGGCGCAGCACGAGGTTCTCTCCGAACAGCTCGGCCTCGCGCATCTCGCCGCAGACCTCGAGTACGTAGTCGCCACCCTCCCAGCGCGCGTCGGCGCGCACATGTTCGGCGGGAGTGGTGCGCACACGGCCATGCATCGGGTAGTCGCCGGCGGGATATTTTGATCCCTCGGGCGTCGAATACGGACCGCAGATGTTCTCGAATCCGCAGGTGAAGAACAGTCCGCCCATAATCGAGCGCAGCGCCTCCTGACCATGCGTGTCGAACTGGTTGCGGCCATTGAGGCCCGGCTTGGACAGAAACGTGAGATTCTGGCCGCGGTATTCGAACTCGCTCACATCGAGCGCCTTGTCGGCCATGGAGACGAATCTCATAGGCCCGTTCTTCACTTCGATGGCGTCAAGTCCGTGGGCGCGGCCTTCCCGATAGGTAATCGGACGGACGTAGGCGGCCTGCTGCACGCTGCCCACATGGGCGAGCATATCCGAGCGCGTGGCACCACCCGCGTACGCATCGGTATGGTTCTTGTTGACATTCACCATGATCACGCCTCCTCCAATTCTTCGGGATACTGCGGCCACGCGCCCGACTGGGAGCAGACGAACGCGGCGACTTCGACGGCACGACGGTGCGCCGCGCCGAGATCATACCCCCGCAGCAGGTAGGCGAGAAACGCGCCGGAGAAGGAATCGCCGGCACCGACCGTATCAGCGACCTCGACTTTCGGCGTGGGGAGGATAGAGATCTCGTCGTGCCCCATCACGATGCTGTACTCGTCGCCGGCCGTCAGGATCACCACGTCGAGGTCGAACTGCTCGGCCAGCGCGCGCATGACGTTTTGCTGCGACGCGATCGACTCGCCGGGCGCGTCGATGCCGAACAGGTTGGCCACAATGGGTAGCTCCTCATCGTTGATTTTGAGGATGGTCGCGCCTTCCATGAACCGCGTGACGACCTCTTTGTTCACGAATCCGGAACGGATGTTGATGTCGAAGAACCGTATCGCATCGGCGCGCGCCGCGTCGATCATCGCGTAGATGGCATCCCTTGTGCCCCATGCCTCGCGGGCGGCGATGGTGCCGTAGCAGATCGCGTCGGCGTGGGAGACGAGCTCCTTCACATCGTCAGTGAAGGCGATATGGTCCCAGGCTACGCCGTGCACGACATCATAGGAGGGTATGCCGGCGGCATCGAGGCTGACTGCGGTGATGCCGGTGGGATAATCGTTGACTTGCGCGACGACGTTGACTCCACCCACGGATAGCGCGGACACGAGTTCGCGGCCGAGTTCGTCGTCGCCGACCGCGGTGACGGCCGTGGCTTCGACGCCGTTGTGCGCGGCATGGTAGACGAAATTGGCGGGCGCGCCGCCCGGCTTCTTGCCGTCGGGCAGCATATCCCACAGCAGCTCACCGATGGTGACCACGGTTGCGGGTGACAGGTTGGTCATGATGAAGATTCTCCTTGGAAAACGCTTGGTTTTGGGTATGCGAGGCCAAGGGCGCGGCGTCACCCATGGTGGGCCGCGCCCTGGAGTGGTGTATTGAATCGGATTGATGGAGGCCGGCGGCGCGGTCAGTCCTCGACGGCCGGATACTCGTTGCAGAGCAGGCGATAGGCGGGCTCGTCCTCCTCGATTTCAGGGAAGCGCCCGACGGGCTCGTAGAAGCGGTTGTCGATGTTGTCGTCGTTGCACATCGACACCTCGCCCACCAGCGTGGGCACGGAGTCCTCTTTGATGTAGTACTCGTGGTAGGTGTACGGGTAGAAGGTGAGCGATTCGCCCTCGTTGAGTTCGATGTCCTCGCCGGCGGGCACGTAGTAGCGTCGGCCGTCGCGGCACACCAGCACCGGGGTGTCGAGGCGTTCCTCGGTTTCGGGATCGGCGTTGTACAGGTGGAACACCGCGGTGCCTCCGCCACGCACGATGATGTCTTCCATCTTGTTCCAGTGGAAGTGCATCGGAGAGAGCTGACCGGGCATGCTCATCATGATCTTCTCGGCGTAGACCTTGGTGTACTTGTCGTCCTTCACGTTGCCGTTGCGCAATGTGATAAGCGCCAGACCCTTGTGTTCGAAGTCGCCTTCGCCGTAGTCGGTGATGTCCCAGCCGAGCATGTTGTCGCGAATCTCATCCCATTCGTGGTCCTTTTCGGCCCATTCCTCAGGGGTGAAGCTCAGATACGGAGGGATGCGGAAGTGGTACTTGTCGAGCAATTCTTCGAACTGCTTGATGGTGGCGTTGATTTCCGAGCGCTTCATGATGGGAGCCTTTCTCACTTGAACGTCGCGGCGTTGCCGTTCCTGTTTCATTATCGGTTATGGAATTCGGTGCCGGCACTATGACACGTCGCCGTGCCGGTGCCTCACCCAAGCTTTCCGAACCATTTCGTTTTTGGTTTCGATTTGTTTCGTTTTGCTTGTTGACAAAGTTATAACACAAGGTTACGATAGTTGTCAACACGAAACGAAAGGTTTTGAAATGAAAAAATCACCATAACGATAAAAAACGAAAACTCTTGGTATGATGAACCCAACCAATGCGCACACCACCAGCCACAAGGAGACATGATGATGAAGGCCGAACGACAGGAACTGATCCTCAAGCACCTCGAAGCCAACGGCCGCATCGTCGTCGCCGACTACGCCAAGGAGCTCGGCGTGACCGAAGCCACCCTGCGTAAGGATCTGCAGGAACTCGACGAGATCGGCGCCGTGCAACGAGTGCACGGCGGAGCGATCAAACCCGACACCGAGCTGAGCCGCTTCGAAAACCGCGTCGACCTGGGCGTGGATGTGAAGAAGCGCCTCGCACAAGCCGCGATGAACGAGATCTGCGAGAACCGCGTGATCTTCATCGACGGCGGATCCACGAACTATCTGGCGGCGCAGGCGTTCCCCCGCGACTGGGAGGGCACGGTGATCACCAACAGTCCGGCCGTGGCATTGTGGCTGTCGGACTACGACCATGTCGAAGTCAACATGCTGCCCGGCATCGTGCACCACAAGTCCAAGGAGACCATCGGATCGGCCGCGCTCACCGTGCTGCAGCAGCTGCACTGCGACCTGGTGCTGCTTGGCGTCTCGTCCATCGACCCCGAACACGGCATCACCACACCGTATATGGAGTCGGCCGAGACCAAGCGCGTGATCATCAAGGCCGGCGCCAAGGTCATGAGTCTCATCACACCGGAGAAATTCAGGCACATCTCCACCTACCGCATCGCCGAATGCGACGCGCTGGACGTCATCGTGACGGAAGGCACGCCCGACTGCGTGGACGCGCTCACCGCCATGGGCATCGCCGTGCGCGTCACCCAGCAGTAGCCGGCACAACCATTACGCAACCCGACCGGGGTGGGCGAAACCGCAGGTTCGCCGCACCTCTGGATCAACGCACCCTTTTTCACCAGACAAGGAACTCCAATGACGGCCCCATTCCCCGAACCCCATTTCGCCATATCCCTGTACTGCTCCGACTTCCGCAACCCGGCCCCGCAGGTCGAATACCTCAACACCGTGGCCGACACCTACCACGTCGACATCATGGACGGGCACTTCTCCCCCAGCATGGGCCTGTGCACCTCATGGATCGAACAGATCCTCCCCCTCAGCACCCTGCGCAACGAGGTGCATATGATGGTCACCGACCCTGACCATTGGATCGACCAACTGGTGGCCGCCGGCGCGACCATGCTCACCCCGCATGTCGAATCGCTCGGCGCGCATGCCTTCCGCACCCTGCGCATCATCCGCGAAAACGGATGCGGCGCCGGCATCGCCGTGAACCCGCTGACCTCCTTCGCCGAATGCGAGATGCTGCTGGAACGCGTGGACCTCGTCACCGTGATGACCGTGGAGATCGGCTACAGCGGCGAGCCGCTCATCACCGAAACCCTGCGCAAAATCGAGCAGCTGGCGCGGTTCCGTGACGAACACGGGCTGAATTACGAGATCCAGATCGACGGCTCCTGCAACGAGAAGAATTTCAAATCCATGCGCGAGGCCGGAGCGAACACCTTCGTGCTCGGCAACACCGGTATCTTCAAGCGCGACCCCGACATCCGCAAGGCTTGGGGACTGACCCTGGACGCCTACGAGCAGGCCACCGGCGAGAAAACCGCCAACAACCGCTGAGAGCACACATCACCGCAAGAAAGGAACTTCCATCATGACCGCAACAACCTCATTCCGCGAATGCGAACGCATCATCGTCAACGAACTCTCCGATGTGCTCGCCAACGTCGACGAAAACCAGATCGACCAGCTGGTCGCCATGATCACCGACGCACGCAAGGTGTTCTTCGTTGGCGTGGGCCGCGTGCAGCTGGCCTTGGAGGCCATCGCCAAGCGCCTCGCGCATCTGGGCATCGACACCGTGATGGTGGGGCAGATCACCGAGCCGGCCATCTGCGACCAGGATCTGCTCATCGTCGGCTCGGGCTCCGGCAAAACCGGATTCCCGCTGTTCATCGCCGGCAAGGCGAAACAGTACGGCGCCAAAGTGGCGCGCATCGGCATTGTTGAGGACTGCCCGATGACGCAGTACACCGACCTGTTCGTGCACGTGCCCGCCGCGGGCAAGCCGGGCTCCGGCACCAAGCCGAGCGAACAGCCGATGACCAGCCTGTTCGAGCAGTCGTTGCTGCTGGTCGGAGACGCCATCGCCATGTCCATGGTGAGGAATTCCCGCATCGACCTCGACTCGCTGTGGGAATTCCACGCGAACCTCGAGTAGACGCGACCGCACCTGCCGCAGATATGGCGAAGCCCACGAACGCGAATATGCGTCCGTGGGCTTCGTCATATGACGCTGGAGGCGATCACTTCACGTCCGGATCGTCCTTGTCGATGGTGCCGGTGGCCTTGCCGATGGCCTTGAGGCCGTGGTAGGCGACGAGCACGGCGATGGTGCCGAGGGCGATGCCGTTGAAGGAGACGCCCTGGACGGCGAAGGTGAAGTCGGCGATGCCGATGATCATCACGATGGCCGCGGTCATCACGTTGATCGGCTTGTCGAAGTTGACCTTGTTCTCCACCCAGATGCGCACGCCGATCATGCCGATCATGCCGTAGAGCAACGTGGTCACGCCGCCGAGCACACCGGCGGGGATCGTGTTGATGATCGCACCGAACTTCGGGCACAGGCTCAGCAGCAGGGCGAAGCCGGCCGCGCACCAGTAGGCGGCGGTCGAATACACCTTGGTCGCGGCCATTACGCCGATGTTCTCGCCGTAGGTGGTGGTGCCGGAGCCGCCGCCGAAGCCGGCGAGCGCGGTGCCCACACCGTCGGCGAGCAGGGCGGTGCCCATCTGGTCGTCGTAGTCGCGGCCGGTCATCTGGGCCACGGACTTGACGTGTCCGACGTTCTCGGCGACGAGCACGAGCACCACGGGGATGAACATCGGCAGAATCGAGAAGTCGACCTGCGGCAGGTGGAACTGCGGCAGACCAATCCAGTCGGCCTCGCCGATGGCGGAGAAGTCGACTTGTCCGCGGAAGCAGGCGTAGATGTAGCCGACGATCACGCCGAGCAGGATGTTGAGGCGTCCGAGCAGACCGCGGAAGAGCACGGCGATGAGCAGCACGGCCAGCAGGGTCACCAGCGCGGTATCGGGAGCGACCTGGAAGTTGTTCCACACGCTGGGGGCCAGGTTGAAGCCGATGATGGCGACGATGGCGCCGTTGACGACCGGCGGCATGATGATGTCGATCCACTTGGCGCCGGCGAAATGCACGAGCACGCCGACGAGGGCGAGCAGGATGCCGGTGACCATGATGCCGAACGAGGCGACGGCGATGCCCTTGTTCGCCGTGGTGACGGCGGCGATCGGGGCGATGAAGCCGAAGGAGCTACCGAGGTAGCTGGGCAGCACGTTCTTGTTGATGAGCAGGAACAGCGCGGTCGACATGGCCGTGAAGAACAGCGTGGTGGATGGGTCGAAGCCGGTCAGGATCGGCACGAGGAAGGTCGCGCCGAACATGGCGATCACATGCTGCGCGCCGATGCCGATGGTACGGCCCCAAGTCAGACGCTCGTCGGGTTCGACGACCTCGCCCGGCGCGAGCGTTTTGCCGTCGCCGTGCAGCGCCCAAGAGAACAGGTTGGACAATGGAGTCTCCTCACTTCTTGTTGAGCGCGGGCCCGCCGGTTTTCGGTCGCCGTCGGCGGCCATGCAAACCCGGCGCGTCCGCATATTCCTTGGCTATTGTAATCGCCCCATTGCCATCATGTGTCACGAGCCGTTTACGCCTTACTGGGAGAACGGTTGGGAGGAGATTCCGCATACGACGCCGGCATGCGGACAACGTCGACGATTACGGCCGTCATCCAGTATCGTGAAATGGTTTTGCAGGGCGATGCCCGCAACCCACGTACCCGATGAACCGATGACCTCATGAAAGGAACATCCACCCATGACGTATGCGAAGAACGCCCCGTTCCGCGCCGATGTGGTCGGCAGCTACCTGCGCCCGACCGAGCTCAAGGATGCCCGCGCCGACTTCGAGGCGGGCAGGATCGACGACGCCGCGCTCAAGGCGGTCGAGGACCGGGCGATCGCCGATCTGGTCGCCAAGCAGAAGGCCGCCGGACTCAAGGTCATCACCGACGGCGAGTTCCGCCGCAGCTACTGGCATCTCGATTTCATGTGGGGATTGCAGGGTGTGGAGCGCCGCTCCGCTTTGCAGGGTTATATGTTCCATGATGAGGAGACGCGCGCCGACACCGCTGTGGTGACCGGCAAGATCAGCGGCGAGAACCACCCCTTCGTCGAGCATTTCAAGTTCGTCAAGGCGCTTGAGGATGACGGCCAGGTGGCCCGCCAGACGATTCCCGCGCCGATCCAGCTGTATTCGGAGATCACGCTCGACCGCGCCGAGGGCCAGGTGGCTTCCCTGCGCGCCGCCTATCCAGACGACGAGGCGCTGAAGGCCGATATCGCCGCCGCCTACCAGCAGGTGCTGGCCGATTTGTATGCCGCGGGCTGCCGCAACGTGCAGTTCGACGATTGCACGTGGGGCATCTACTGCGACACCGACTTCGTGGCCAAAACCGGCATGAGCGCCGTGGATATCGAGCAGGTGAGCCGCTTGGGCGTGGAGCTCAACAACGCCGCCATCGCCGGCAAACCTGAGGATCTGGTGGTCACCACGCATGTGTGCCGCGGCAACTACCACTCCACCTACGCGTTCGAGGGCGGCTACGATCCGATCGCGCCGTATCTGTTCGCCGACGAGGATGTGAAAGCCTTCTATCTGGAGTTCGACGACTCGCGCTCCGGTGGTTTCGAGCCGCTTAAGCACGTCGCCGACGACAAGATCGTGGTGTTGGGCCTGATTACCTCGAAGAAACCCGAGCTTGAGGATGCCTCCGTGATCAAGGAGCGCATCGCCGAAGCCTCCCAGTACGTGCCGCTGGAGCGTCTGTGCCTGTCCACGCAGTGCGGTTTCGCCTCCACGGAGGAGGGCAACAAGCTCACCGAGGACCAGCAGTGGGCCAAGATCGCCCTCGTCCAGTCCGTCGCCGCCGAAGTCTGGCCCGAAGCCTGATTTCACCACCCCTGACGTTCACTAACGTCCTGAGCCGCTCCGAACACATTCGGAGCGGCTCTTCTTCTGTTGCGAAGCCTTCATCAGCATTCCGAGCGTCGCGCAGCCGTCGCCTCGCCTGAGGTGAGAGAATGGGCGAGGGTTCACGGACGAATCCTCCGCAGAAGAGAAAGAAAACGTCAATGCAAATCTACAACTTCACCGATAACGACGATGCGAAAATCATCGCCCAGCAGGGCATGTTCCAAGTGTTGGAGTGGCAGCGCGACTTCTCCGTCGACTACGGCGGCGCGATGGCCGCGTATTTCGCCGCCGAGATGAACGTGCGCCGCCGCCAGCTGGTCTGCACGTTGGACGGACGCATGGGCGTCACCGTACAGGCCGGTGCCATGCAATGGTCCGTCGGCAATATTCAAGCCACGACCGGAGTGAAGGGCATGGGCGATTTCATCGGCAAAATCGCCCGCGGCGCGGTCACCAAGGAATCCGCCATCAAACCAGAATACACCGGTGTGGGCACGCTGGTGCTTGAACCCACGTACCGGCATATCATACTCATCGACCCCGAGCAGATGGGCGGCGCGATGACCGTCAACGACGGACTGTTCTACGCCTGCCAATCCTCAGTGCAGCAGCGGGCGGTGATGGTCTCGCGCCCCAGCGCCATGGTCGCCGGCGGCGAGGGATTGTTCAATCTGTCGCTGCAGGGTCAGGGCACCGTGGCTTTGGAATCCCCCGTCCCCATCTCCGAACTCGTCACCATCGACCTGAACAACGAGGAGCTGAAGGTCGACGGCAATTTCGCCATCGCTTGGACCACCGGACTGCAGTTCACGGTGGAGCGTTCCGGCAAAACGCTTATCGGCTCGGCCGCCAGCGGCGAGGGACTTGTCAACGTCTACCGCGGCACCGGTCGCGTCCTATTGGCACCGATCGCCTCGACCACATCCAATCCCAACGCCGGCTCCGGCAAGGCGTGACCCACCTGACCCAATCCGCGCCGCCGCTCACAAGCATGACGCCGCGGCGCGGACTCACACCGCTTCGCGGATCAACCGCATCGGCCAACTCCCTCATAAATTGTCATAGAAATCTCCTCTCGTAATAATCTTGAAAGAGCAAAGCGCCTGCCGCGATTGACAAATGCTTTGCTCTTTTCGCTAAAGGTATGCTGGTTTTTACATATAAAACAACGTTGATATCTCCATGCTGTTATGCAATTGTCTTCTTGGGTATGTATGAGCGCTGCATTGAGCTGTCTTTGCCGTGATAACGCTGCTCTGCGGCAATCAGACAAAAGGGACTCGCTATGAGCGGGATTCCATCCTTACGCCGTATAATCAGCGTGTCTTTACCATCTCAATCAAGGAGGATTCTTATGGGCAAACTCATTCTCACCGGCGTTGATGGAAATCTTGGAGGCCAGGCCGCCGAATATCTGCTTGAGATCGCAAAGCCCGAACAACTTATTTTCACTGGTTACAACCCGGCCTCTCTCGAACGGTACGCGGCGCTCGGTGTCGAAACGCGCGTCGCCGATTTCAATGTGAGGGAAGGGCTTGAGAAGGTGTTCGAAGGCGGCGACGTCATGGCCTTGGTGTCGATGCCGTTCGTAGGTGTCAAGCGCCAACGAGCCCACGGCAACGCCATCGACGCCGCAAAGGCAGCGGGAGTGACCAAAATCGTGTACACCTCGCTGGTCAACGCCGCCGATCCCACGAATCCAAGCGTTGAGAAAAAGGACCACGCCTGGACGGAGCAGTACGTTCAGGATGCCGGTCTCGACTACATCTTCCTGCGCAACTCGCAGTATGCCGAGGCCATGATCACCAACTACTTCACCTATGTGCACACCGACGGCGTGCTCAAGAACAGTCAAGGCGATGGTCTGATGGCCTATATCTCACGCAAGGACTGCGCCAAGGCCGTAGCCTATGCGCTATGCAATACCGATTTGCACCATGCCATTGAGAATATCAACGGTCCCGAGCTGATGACCATCGCCCAGTTCGTCGAGATCGGCAACACCGTGACCGGCAACCATGTGGTCTACCAGGAGATCACCGACGAAGAGAACTACCAGGTGTTTGATGCGATGGGCGTGCCGCGCACCACGGATGGGGTGTTCCAGGAAGGTTCCGAGGCCCCATTCTCCTCCGACGGTATGGTCACTTTCGCGCAGGCCATTCGCGAAGGCAAAATGGACGTGTTCACGGACGACTTCAAGAAGCTCACCGGAGACGATCCAATCACCGTCCGGTACATGTTTGAGCATGCGGACGAATTCCAAATCGGCGACCGTCACTCCAAGGACGCTTAGCGCCATATTGCTCTGATCAGTGACGATGCCATAGTGAATGATGATCGCGTTCTGAGAGCTGACCGGCTTCCCGTGTTCAGCTCATTGGAGCGTGATCATCATCATTTCACGCGCAACGAGTTAATAACATCATTTCGCCTCGGACCTGCGGTTGAGCGCACTTAATACTAAATAGGCTGTGCGCGCGGACTCACACCGCTTCGCGGATCAACCGCATGATTGTTTTCGTGTCGATATCCGTATAGATGGATTCCAGCGGTCCCAGCTGTTCGATGCATTCGCGCAGAGCGGCGTCGTCCTCGCGGATGTCGCGGATCTGCGAGAAGCGGGTCGGCATGCCGTACTTTCGGTACAGCGCGAACATGGCCTGCATGCCGTCGTGCACGATCTCATCGATGCCGCGCCCTTCGGTTTCGACGCCGAGGATCTGCGTCGAACCGTTCATGTCAGATCCCGAGGAGGGGAAGGTGATGATTGTGCCGACCGGAAGATGCTCCGTCGTGTCCGGAGTCTTCGCATAGGTGAGATACTCCCCGATGTCGCCGGACTGTTTGACGCCGAAGGCGATGGTTTTGGTGATGTCGAGGCAGGTGCCGCCGCCGATGCCGACGACCTCAACTGGCTGCGGTGCGCACGGTTCCTGCGCGAAAGCGGCATGCCGATCGCGCAGGTCAAACACTATTTCTCCCTATGCCAGCAAGGCGACGGCACCATCCAAGAGCGGTTCGAAATCCTTCAGGACCTGCAGGCGCGCACGCGGGACGAGCTGGAACAGCTCCAGCGACGGGCGGCCTGCATCGACGACAAGGTGGCCCACTGCAGGGAGATTCTAGCGGGCGAAATTCCCGACGACTGCAATCCGATCTACTGGCCGGCCGACCTGTAACGCGACTGCACCGACGCGGGCAATCCCGAATCAGCTTCCCCGCCCGCCCGAGCCGTTTCAACAGGCGTATTCCTTCCAGATGCAGACCGACCCGTCAGAGCCGACGAGGTGCACCATCTGCCCGCGTCTCAGCGAGCATATTCCTCCAAGTGAGGATCGACGGCGTGGACCACATCCACCAGATCGCCGTTGGACAGGTAGGGGCGCTGGAATTCGCGCCACGGCTCCACTTTGATCTCCCAACGACCGGTTTCCTGATCAAGCACGGGACGGGCGGTCTGCTCCCAACGCAGGCGCTTGTGCGTGCGGCCCGTTGCGGGGTCACGGCGCGAATAGTGCAGACAGGTGCAGTTGGTGATCGCCCATTCCGGAGCGTCCGCGCGGCGCATGAACTCCTCGTCGGAGAGATCCTCCAATGTGAGCATCAGCGCGAGCATGAAGTCGCCATGGCTGACCATCACCACGGATTCCGCGTCGGACTTGCGATTGAGCGCGGTCAGCAGGTTATGCACGCGGTCCTCGGCCACGTCGGCGATGGATTCACCCGCCGGCGGACGCCAATACAGCGGGTCGGTGGCCTTGAACATCCAGTTGCGCTCGTAATGCTTGCGGAACTCGTCTTTGGTGATGGTGCTGATCTCGCCCCAGGAACGTTCGCGCAGCACGCGCGTCTCCTCCCACTTGGCCTTCGGCAGCGCCATCGTGGCGGCAGTCTCGCGCGTGCGCACGTATGGAGACACCAGATACCGGTCGAACAGCTGCTGTTGCGAGACCAGCCAACGGCCGATGCAGTCCGCCTGTTTGCGGCCGGTGGCGGTGAGTCTCCATGAGCGGTCGGGAACGGTGACATTGTCTTGGGTGAACAGCGAGTTGTCGCCCTGCTCCCCCGCTTGCACGATCACGTTCGCCTCGGATTGGCCGTGGCGGATAACATACAAATCCAGCGGCATGCCCATTGATGCGCCCTCGCGTTCCTTCTCGTCGCGGCACATGCGTCTCCTGTCGTGTCTGCGCGTGCCGCATTCCTGTTCGATACTGGAATCCACCGTAGCCCAAACCACACGGAAGCGACGGCATTGCGGACGAGACGTCGCAAAGAATTTACCGCAGCGTCTCCATCGCGTCATTCTGAGCGTATGAGCTTTATTCCGGCCAGATGCCCGTTTGGGCGTTGGCTTTGCGGTAGTCGCCGGGAGTCACGCCCATCTGTTTTTTGAACACTTTGCTGAAGTGGCTTTGCGAACTGTAGGCGAGGATCTGCGCGATCTCACCCAGGGAGTACTGCGAGTATCTGAGCATATTCGCCGCGGCCTCCATACGCCGGTCGGTCACGTACTGCGAAATCGACGTGCCGGTCTCCTTGGAGAACAGCTCGGAGAGATATGTGGGATTGAGATGCACATGGTTCGCGAGCATCGCCACGGTGATCCGCTCGTGCAGGTGATAGTGGATGTAGTCCATGCATTCGGCCACCGCCTTGGAATGCACGTCGATTTTCTGCAGGTCGGCCATCGCCCAAGTGAAGAACGTCATCATGTCGGTGTGCATGCGGCGCACTTCGGCGACGCTCGCGCATCGGTCCACGTCTTGGATGTACAGATCCGAGGCGTTGTAGGCGTCCTCCTCATCCATACCGCCTTCGATGGCGAAGCGCGTGGCCAGGGTGATGGAGGTGACGAACAGATATTTCGCATTGCGCAGCGGATCGTCGCAGACATGGCCATACAATCCGGAATCCCACAGCTTCACGCTTTCGGCGATGGCCGCCCCATCGCCTGACCTCATCAGTTCGTACTGCTTCATCTCCTCGACGTAGCGATGGTGCCGCACGCGATCCTCACGGCTCAGAAAGTCCAGATACCGCAGCTTCGCCTCTTCAACGACCGCCATACTCGCTCCTTTCCTTACCAAAACCTGAGTGCAATGTGAACAAAAGGTAAATCGCTCTGATTACCCGATGATTATATCAAGAATGCGATGAAAATGGCTAGCGAAACCCGAACGAGCCTCGTAATGTATTCATTGTCAACAGAACAAGGAACACAACAAGTGAGGAAAGGAAAACATCATGGATAACAAGATCATGAACGAAGCGCTCCGCGCTCCCCTCGCTTCCACGGATCCCTCGCTGGGCTCCTACGCCCTGGCCCAGGCTTCCTGGAACGCCGTCAAGAGCATCGTGCGCAAGTAAGACGCACCGACTACAGACTTGATAATCAAATAAGAAAAACGTTATACAAGAAAAGGACACAACCATGGATAACAAGAACATGATCAACGAAGCCCTCCGCTCCCCGCTGGCCGCCGCCGACCCCTCCCTGGGCCACTACGCCCTCTCGGTGAGCGCTTGGAACGCCATCAAGGGCATCGTGCGCAAGTAAGCTTAGACTTTCATCTCTATAGCCCGCGTCCGAATCATTACGGATGCGGGCTTTTTGCTATTCCAAACCGCGATTGCGCCATCTGAGATTCCTCGACTTCGCTCGGAATGACGAGAGAAGACTCGGTCCGGAATGACGATTAAGCTCCGCCACCCGCCATCATAAGCGCGGCCCTCCTCGTCATTCCGAGCGAAACCATCCTCGTCATTCCGAGCGAAGTCGAGGAATCTCCTCCATAAACACCGAGGCGCCTGAACCGACGTATGCCGGTCAGGCGCCTCACGTTTTTGCAGATTCTAGAAGAACAGCACCGCGATGCCCACGCCAAAGAACATGAGCAGCACGGAAGCGATGAAGCTGGCCAGCACCGCCTTGGCGCCCTTTTGCGCGATCGCCTTGAAATTCACGTTGATGCCGAGCGCGGCCATAGCCATGCCGAGCACGATATAGGCGACATCGACCAAGTTGGCGGAGATCGCGGTCAGGAACGGCACATAGGTGCCGAGCACGGACGCTGCGATGAAGCCGAGCATGAAGTACGGGAAAGCGACCTTGCGCTTGCCCTCATGCTTGACCGTGGAATGCTTCCTATCCCACCAGATGGCGATGATGATCGCGGCGAACACGAGCATAAGCACGCGGCTGAGCTTCATGATGGTGGCCATGTTGAGCGCCTCTTCGCCGAACGCGCCGCCGACGGCGACCGCGTGCGCGATCTCATGCAGCGTGGCACCGGCCGCGACGCCCTGCTGGGCTGAGGTCAGGCCGAACAGCGGGAAGAGCGCGATTTCGATCAGCGCGAACACGGTGCCCATAATGGCGACGGTGGCGACGGCCATAACCTCGTCGTCGGCTTTTTCCTCTTCCTCCTCTTCGGAGACGGTGATCGAGCCGGACAGTCCCATGACGGCGGCCGCGCCGCAGATGCCGGTGCCGCCGGCGGTGAGGATGGCGAGCATCGGGTTGACCTTGAGCGCGCGGGCGATGGCATAGGTGACGACGATCACCAGCGTGACGATCACGGCCGCGATGGGCAGGCATTTGATGCCCTGGGTGAACAGCACCTGCAGGTTGAGTTTGAAACCGAGCAGGATGATGCCCAAGCGCAGCAGCTTGTTGGAGATCAGGCCCGCCGCGTCCTTGACGCCGGCCTTGCGGCCGTCATCGGACCCCACATAGAAGGATCGGATCGGAAATTGGATCACCATACCGATGAGCAGGGCGATGATCAGCGCTCCGAACAGGCTGAATCCGGGAAATTGTTTGAGCCAGGAGCCGATGAAGGACGCGATCAGCGTCAGGATGGCGATGAACAGCATATCGGTGGTCGCGATGCGTTTCCACCACTTAGCGCAGAATTCTCTCATGATTCTCATTCAACTCATTCATGTAAGAAGACACTACTTGCTGACGTTGAACATAAATTCGACGATGTCGCCGTCGGCCATGACGTAGTCGCGGCCTTCGGTGCGCAGCTTGCCTTCCTCCTTGATTTTGGCCATCGAGCCTTCGGCGGCGACGAACTCGTCGTAGCTCACCACATTGGCCTTGATGAAGCCCTTCTCGAAGTCGGTGTGGATCACGCCGGCGGCCTGCGGGGCGGTCCAACCCTTGTGAATCTGCCAGGCGCGCACTTCCTTCTCGCCTGCGGTCAGGAAGGTCTGCAGGCCGAGGATGTCGAAGCCCACGCGGGCCAGCTGGTCGAGACCGGATTCCTCGAGGCCCGCGTCGGCGAGCATCTCACGGGCGTCCGCCTCATCGAGTTCGGTCAGATCGGCCTCGAACTGGGCGTTGAGGAAGATCGCCTTGGCCGGTGCCACAGAGGCGGCGAGCTTGGCTTTGAGCTCGTCGTTGGAAAGCTCGTCATCGTCCACGTTGAACACGTAGATGAACGGCTTGGCGGTCATCAGATGCAGGTCGTAGACGTCGGCCTTGTCGATTTCGCCCGCTGCGGCGGCCTCATCGATGGTGCGGCCGGATTCGAGAATCTCTTTGGCCTTCTGCACGGCGGCCAGATACGACGGCTCGATCTTCTTGCCGCGCAGGTCCTTCTCGAGCTTCGGCAGCGCGTTCTCGATGGTCTGCAGGTCGGCGAGGATCAGTTCGGTGTTGATGGTTTCGATGTCGTCGGCCGGATCGACCTTGCCGTTGACATGCACGATATCGTCGTTTTCGAAGGCGCGCACGACCTCACAGATCGCGTCGGCCTCACGGATGTTGGCCAGGAACTTGTTGCCCAGGCCTTCGCCCTCGGAGGCGCCCTTGACGATGCCGGCGATGTCGACGAAGGTGACGGTCGCGGGCACGACCTTGCTCGTGTTCACCAGTTTGGCGAGCACCGGCAGGCGATCGTCCGGCAGGGGCACGATGCCGGTGTTGGGCTCGATGGTGGCGAACGGATAGTTCTCCGCGAGCACGTTGTTGCGGGTCAATGCGTTAAACATGGTGGACTTGCCCACATTCGGCAGTCCGACGATTCCGATGGTAAGAGACATGGTTCCCTAGCTTAGCGGCCCGTCCCGTCATCCGACGATGGCGTCGACGGCTTTGATGATGGATCCACGGAAGGCGTTCTCCTCCAGCGAGGCGACGCCTTTGATGGTGGTGCCGCCCGGCGAGCAGACCGCGTCCTTCATGGCACCGGGATGCGTTTCGGTGTCGAGATACAACGCTCCCACGCCTTCGATCATCTTCGCCGCGAGACGGTAGGCGGTGGCGCGCTGCAAACCATATTTCACACCGGCGTCACCCAAGGCTTCCAAATACATGTCGGTGAAGGCGGGCGCGCAGCCGGCCACCACCATGGCGATGCCCATATGCGCGGTATCGACACGTTCGATAAGGCTGATCGGCGAGAACAGCGCTTCGAACACAGATGTCTCGTCATCGGTGAGCGTGTTGGCGATTTCGGTGACGAGCACGCCTTTGTCCACGGCCATCGGCGTGTTCGGTATCGTGCACTGCACGTGCGCGCCCTCCCCCAACAGCTCCTGGTATTTCGCCAGATCCCATCCGGCCGCGATGGACACCACGGTTTTGCCCGGCGCGTTCAACGCGTCGGCGAGCGGCCCCAACACCGATTCGATTTGGTACGGCTTGATCGCCACGATAACCACATCGGCGGCCTCCACCACTTCGGCGGCGCTGCGGACCGGCTTCACGCCGAGTTTGGCGGCGTTGACCTCCAGCTTGTCGAAGTGCGCGGCGCAGGCGACGATCCGCTCGCCCGGCAGCACGCCGGCGTTCACCCAACCCAAAGCGATGGCTTGGGCCATATTGCCGTATCCGATGAATCCAACAGTGGTGTCCATAAGAGTCCTTTCTAGAACAGCTCTTCCAAATCGCCGCGGCTCAACGCCTCGTTCCACAGCCTCTCGAACACGTTGCCGGTGCGCAGCCCGTCGTGTTCGAATTCGTTCGTGGTCCAGTAGTGCGAGTTGCCGACGTGGCTCAACGTGTCGAGCTGCATGCCGGAATCCACATACATGTCGTCGAAGTACACGGCGGCTTGCAGCGGCACCTCGTTGCGGGCGAGCTGCTCCTCGTCGTAGATCACACCGAAGCGCGTGTCCTCCATCAGCAGGTCCATGGCGGGCTTGAACGGGCGCAGCGCATGCTCCTGCTCGAACATCCACGGGAACATCGTCTCGCCGGTAAGCATCAGCGGACGGCGGTCGGTCGCGAACTCGGGCCGGGTGTCGCGCACACGCTGGGCTGCCCAACGGATCGGAGCGTCCATCTCGCCGTTCGCGTAGATGAACTCCTGCAGCGGCCAGTAGAGCGGACGCGAACCGGTGGCATCCATCACATCGGTCAGGAACTCGTCGCTCAGCGTGCCGCCGGCCACAGCCGAGCCGTCGCCCGCGAGGAAGGCGTCGTCGAGAATCCAATGCACGCGCTCGAAGCCGGGCTTCATGCCGAAGTCGGAGCCGAGCGTCTGGAAGCGTTCCACGGTGAGCGGGTCGCCGTTGGGCAGCAGCGGGATCGACGGGTCGATCTCCCCCAGTCGCAGGCCGGCGGAATAGTCGGCCCCCTCACCGCAGATTCCGGCGGCGGCGAGCCGTTCGGCGACTTCGGCCGCGGTGGGCAGCATGTCGGCGATGGCGGCTGCGCGCTCGGCGTCCTGCGGGTAGCGCTCATAGAATTGCGTGGTTTTCGTGACCATGCGCGGGAAGGTGTGCTCGTACACTTCGGTCGCGTCCGCGGGCACGTGCGGAATGCCGCCGGTGGTGAAGCTGGCGATCACGCCGTGTGGGAACAGCGAAAGGGTGGTCAGCGTGAGGAATCCGCCGTAGCTTTGGCCGAGCGTCACCCACTTGCGGCCGTCGAATTCGCTCAGACGCAGGTGTTCGAAGTCGCGCACGATCGAGTCGGCGAGGAAATGCTTGAGATACGCGGCCTGCGCGGCGGCGGCTTCGGCCGGCGAGCCGGCGCGGGCGGCGAGCGCGGCCATGGTGTGCGTGTCGACGCGGTTCGAGCGTCCGGTGCCGCGCTGGTCGGGCAGGATCACGCGGAAATGCTTGATGGCTTCTCCGATCCATCCGTCGGACGCGGAGAGGGGTCGGGGGCCGGATCCGCCGGGGCCGCCTTGCAGGAAGATGAGCAGAGGCAGGTCGTCGTGCACGCGTTCGGGAGCGGTGACGACGCGGTAGAAGAGTTTGATGGTTTCGCCGCTGATGTCGTGGCCCGGTTCGTTGCCGGCCCAGTCGAGCGGCACGTCGACGGAATGGTCTTCGATGGCCAGTCCTGGCACATAGTATTTCGTAAGCAAAGTCATGCCTCTATCTCACTCATTGCACGAGACAAACCGTGCCGCGACGCACCGGTGCGCCCGCCCGTCGGGCGCGCACACATCACGCGCGCGTCCCCATCGTGGGAGTGCCGACGAGCCCGGTTGCCGCGCATCCTGATCGCATCGTCCGCGAGGCGGATGGCGGCAGGTGCGGCGGAGGCGTTAGGCTGAACCTCATGACGAACAGCATGGCTTGGTGGCGGCGCGCGCGGCGGTGGATGGTAGGCAATCCGCTGTTCGTGGACACATTGATTATGCTGGCCGCGGCGCTGTTCGTCGGCGTGACCAGTGCCTCGATGACCGATGGGACCGGCGCATTGTTCGAGCAAACGCCTTCAAGCGCTGTGTTCTGGACGATCGTCGTCATGGTGCCGTTGGCGTTTCGCCGACGCTGGCCGCAGGCCGCCGCGTTGGCGTTCGTCGCACTGGCGGCGCTGCAGCTGGTGTTCGGCCCGAGTCTGGTGTTGGGCGATTACGCCGCGCTGGTTCTGCTGTATTCGGTGATCGTGTACGGCGATCCGAAGCACACGCGCGCTTTTCTTGTGGTGGCGGCGGTGATGAGCGTGCTCGCCTCCGTTGTGGGTGGTTTCTCGATTGACGCGGGACCGTTGTTCGCGCCGCCCCCATTCCCGTCCGCTCGCGTGTGCCGTTCCGCGACAGGCACGTTCGAGATGACCGCTGATTGCGCCAGCACGGTGGCCACCGAGACCATGGGCGTCGGTTTGGCGGTCACCCTGTGCGTGGTTTCGGTGGTTGTGCTCGCCTTCTGGCAGCGCGCCCGCCTGTACACGCTGCGGCTGATGCGCGAGCGCGAGCAGGCGTTGCGGGCCAGCGAGCAGGAGGAGCAGCATATCGCCGCGTTGGCGGAACGCGCGCGCATCGCCCGCGATATGCATGATGTGGTGGCGCACACGTTGTCGATCATTATCATCCAGTCGGATGGCGGGCGGTATGCGGGCGTGCATGATCCGGCGGTCGCGCGCAGCACGATGGAGACGATTCGTCACGAGTCGCGGCGCGCGTTGGGTGATATGCGCCGCTTGCTCACCGTATTCGGCTGGTCGGCGAGCGCCGGCTACGGCGACATCGCCTCGCTGGTGGAGCAGTCGCAGGCAGCGGCGGGCGATGACTGGATGCTGGAGCGTCGTATCGTCGGCGTTCCAGTGCCGCAGCGGCTGGGCGAGGATGCGAGTATGGCCGCGTACCGTTTGGTGCAGGAGGCGCTGACCAATGTGCGCAAATACGCGCTGGCACCTACGGGCGGGGCGTCGTCGCGCACTCGAGTGCGGGTCGATGTCATCGAACATTGGGAGGCCAATGGACTGACCTTGCAGGTGCTGGACGACGGACGTGGCGTCGAGGCGGAGCGGGACGGCCATCAGCCCGGATACGGTCTGGTCGGCATGCGCGAGCGCATCGAGGCGACCGGCGGTTCGGTGGCGGCCGGCCCGCGCACGGATTCCCGCGGCTTCGAAGTCACCGCTTTCCTCCCCTACGCTCCCACCGAATCCGAAACATCCCCAACTTCAACCGAGGTATCCCCGACCATTGTCGAAACGCCCCCGCACGATCTCTTCCCCCGTCATCCCGAGCGGAGTGAAACGCAGTCGAGGGATCTCCCCATCCCCATCCCCCTACCTCTTTCCACGGCCGCCCAGGCCTTGCGAAGCGAGCCGATCGATCAACCCGATTCGCTCCACGGCGAACGTTTCAACTGGATCGAGCGACTGTCGCAGTGGACGGAACGCCACTATCTGGCCACGGATGTGCTCGGCACGCTATTGCTGTTGGGATTCCTGTCGGGCACGTCGCTCACCTCGTCCGTCCTGCTGGGCGGATACTGGTATGACTCCGGTTCGGCGGCGTATTTATGGTTCGTCAGCGGCGGCACCATTCTGCCGCTGATGTTCCGCCGCCGCTTCCCCGATGCCGTGGCGTTGGTCGTGGCCGCCGTGTCGGCTTTCCAACTGATGTTCCTGCCGACGGTGATGTTCACCAACGTATTCGCTTTGGTGGCCTTGTATTCCGCGGTGCTGTACGAGCGGAGGCATACGTGGAAGCGGTATGCGGTCATCTCGGCGATACTCTCCCTGCTGTTCGGCGCGAAGGTCTGGTCGGCCACGGTGCCCATACTCTTCGACTCGACGACACGCAGCGACTTCTCGTTGGCGTACGCGCTGTACCTGTTGGCGACGGGACAGCGTGAACTGGTCTCCGGCATGACCGCCTTTCAACGCTTGATGCCGGTGCTGTACATGATGATTGTGATGCTATGCTGCGCGGCCACGATCGCCGGCGCGCTATGGTCGCGCTCGCGCGGCTCGAACGCGCTGGTGCTGCAGGCGCGTGAGGAGGCGTTGCGCGCCGAACAGGCCAAGCAGCGTGTGTTGGCGGCGAATATGGAACGCGACCGCATCAGCGCGAGCATCCAGACCGAGGTGACGACCACCCTCACCAGCGTGAGCGCACAGGCCGAAGCGGGACTCGCGATGTTGGACGAGGCGGCTGCCCGCGGCGAGGAGCCTTCCGGCGAAGCGATCGCGGCGGCCTTCGAGGCGATCGGACATCAGGGACGCGAGGCGTTGGCCCGTATGCGCCAATTGCTGCGCGTACTGCGCGAGACCGGCTTCAGCGACGAAGCGCATACGGCCGAAGCGCAGAATCCCGAATTGCAGCTGGCACCCGCGGCCTCATTGGATGAGCAGCTGCGCGACATCGCCGAAACGGAACCGAGCGCCGACCGTTCCGCCCGATTGGCATGAGTCGTACGGCGCCAGAGGAAAGGGATTGCGCGCTCCGAAGAACACGACAGGTGCCGGACGATGCGGTGCGGATGGTGCGGCATACGGACGGCATCACCATCTCAGGGAAAAATCAGGGTATGTTCCGCCAGTGCGCCGCCGGCCGATTCGATAAGGTGAGACTATGAGTGAAGAACAGCGGATTCGCGTGGTGATCGCCGATGATCAGGAGCTGGTGCGTGCCGGTTTCGCGATGGTGATTGGTTCGCAAAGCGATATGGTGGTGGTCGGGCAGGCGCGTGATGGTGCTGAGGCGGTGGCGTTGGCCGAACAGATGCGCCCCGATGTGGTGCTGATGGATGTGCGTATGCCCGGCATGGATGGTTTGGAGGCCACGCGACGCATCACCGCGCTGGGGGCCGCCACGGGCGGTTCCGCCGCATCCTCGATGGCGAGTATGGCCGGACCTGCGATACCAAGCGATGACGCCGCTCGCCAGACGCGCGTGATTATCCTGACGACTTTCGATTTGGACGAGTATGTGATGGCCGCGATCAATGCGGGAGCTTCGGGATTCCTGCTCAAAGACACGGAACCGGAGACCTTGCTGGGGTCGATTCGCACGGTGTTCAACGGCAATGCGATCATCGCCCCGTCAGCCACCAAGCGTCTCATCGAGAAGATGATGCAAGACGGCTATGCCGGCGCACATAACGCGACCGCCGACGGAGCCGGTGCGGCGCAGGCGTATGGGATGACAAATCCTGGCACGGCCGGTGCCGGCGAGGCGGCATCCGGCTACTACACCGATCCCGAACTCGACGACCTGACCGACCGCGAGCGCGAGGTGCTTATCGAAATCGCGCACGGACTGAGCAATCAGGAGATCGCCGACAAACTGTTCATCTCCCTACCCACCGTCAAAACCCATGTGGCGCACATCCTCGCCAAAATCAACGCCCGCGACCGCGTCCAAGCCGTCGTCTTCGCCTACGACAACCACCTCGTCTAGCTCCGCGACTGCCTTTCTGAAATGGACAGTGCCCGCCCATCGTGATGATGAGCGGGCACTTCTTGTATGTCACGTGCGCCGTACGGCGCACGCGGGACTTTAGGCTTCGGCTAGAGCTTCAACGGGCTGAGCCGTCAAGCGGAGAGTCCAGTGGACTCTCCGTAGGCGAAGTGAGCGGCTTGCCGCGAAGGCCTCATGTTGAAGCTCAGGCTTCAGCCAGAGCTTCAACGGGAGGCGTTTTGACGGCTCGGCGGGCGGGGAAGACGCTGGCGAGGAGTGCGGCGATGGCGGCGATCAGCAACACGATGCCGTTGGTGGCCCAGTCGAAGGGGAATACGGTTTCGCCGACCACACTGAACACCATGTAGGATCCGGCCCAGCCGAACAGAGTGCCCAACGCGATGCCGGCCGCGCCGGAGACCACCGAGATGAGCAGCGCTTCGACGGCGAGCGAACGCCTCAGCTGGCCGCGCGTCATGCCGATGGCGCGCAGGGTCGCGGATTCGCGGGTGCGTTCGATCACCGACAGGCTCAACGTGTTGGCCACGCCGATCAGGGCGATGAGCACGGCCACGGCGAGCAGTCCGACGAGCATGGCCATCATCGAGTCGATGATGCCGTTCCATTGCGTGCGTTCGGCGACGGGTCCGGTCAGGCTCACGCCCGACTCGTCGGCCAGAACGTTCTGCAGTTCGGTGAAGATGTCGTTGAGGGAGCGGTCCCCCTCTTCGATGCGCATCAGCGTCATGTGTCCGCGTGCGGCGATGGTGCCGTCATCGAACAGGGCGTCGCTGACGAAGGCGACCGCGCCGTACATGCTGGAGATGCGTCGGTAGTCGCTTTGCGTGATGTTCAAGTCCAGCGTGTTTCCGGTCGGCGAGTCTTCCTCGTCGGTCAGTTCGATGCGCTGGCCGCCGTCGAAGACGAGGTGGGCACCGGCCACGGAATACTCGGGCATAAGTACCGTATGTTCGTCGATGGCGGCGTCGGTCAGGTCGGCGCGCACCACGCTCGCGACCTGCGTTTTGTCTTCGACGCCGACGAGCAGCACGGAGGTTTCATGGCCGTTCGCATCCGTCACGATCGCGGTGGAGGTGGGCGCGTAGACGACGTTCGCCACGCCTTCGATGTCGGCGATGGAGTCGCGCGTCTTGTCGCTGATGTCGCCGAGGGCCACCACGTCGGTCGAATAGCGGGTGGAAAGCGCCTCGTCCATGGTCTGCTTGCCGCTGGCCGCACCGGTGACGATGGTGGAGACGAGCGTCACACCGATCAGCAACGCAGCACCGGTGGCGGCGACGCGGCGCGGATTCTTCTGGATGTTCGCATGCGCGACCTTGGCCGAGGGGCCAGCGAGCGAGACGAGCGCGCCGAAGGCTTTGATGAGCAGCGGTAGCCAGAAGATCGCAGTGACCACCATGCCGACGAACACCAGCGCGCAGCCGGCGATGGCGAGCAGCAGAACCGGCGTGTACCCGTCGTTCATCTCGCTTGACGAGGCCAACAGTCCATGCATCTGCCACAATGCACCCACGGTCATGGCGGCGCCTGCGGCCACCATCAGTCCGCCGAGCAGGGCGCGCGCGATGCTGGAGCGGCGCGTGTCGGTCAGTTCGATCGGACGCAACGCCTCCAATGGGGTGACGGAAGTGGCGGTGCGGGCGGAGCCGAGCGAGGCGAGAATGGTCATGATGATGCCGAATGCCATGGGCACCGCGAACACGGGCCAGGTGATCACCAGTTCGGCGTTCGTGCCGAACATGATGTTCATCGCGCTGGAATGGCATAGCAGCGCCATCAATCCGATACCGAGCGCGATGCCCAGCAGTGAGGCGACGAATCCCAGCACGCCGGCTTCGAACAGCACGGAGGCGTATAGCTGGCCCTTCTTCGCGCCGATGGTGCGCAGGAGGGCGAGCGTGCGGCGGCGTTGGGCCACAAGCACCTGGAAGGTGTTGGCGATGACCAATGCGGCGACGAGCATGGCGAGCACGCCGAAACCGAGCAGGAACATGGTGGTGATGTCGGTGCCGTTACCGGTCATGGTTTCCATGGCACGGTCGGAGTACGTCTGGCGGGATTCGACGGTCAGCGCCGAGGGCAGCAGTTTGGCGATGTCGGCGAGCGCGGCGTCGGCTTTCGTTTCGTCAAGGTCGAGCATCAGCATGGTGGCGGTGATTTGGGAGAAATCGTCGCATCCCCATATGTCGGCGATCACGTTGTCCGAGGCCACGGCCGCGCCGCCGTAGTAGGAGAACGCGCCGTTGGGGTCGTCGGTCAGGCCCACCACGCGCACGTCAAGTTCGGTGGATTGGGTCTGTTGCCCGTCGCCGATGGTGATGGTGTCGCCGATGCGCACGCCGAGTTGTTCGGCCACGGACTGCGGCAGTGCGATTTCGTTGTTGTCGATGGGCTGGCTGCCCTCCGTGATGTCGACCGGTAGGATTTCGGCCTCTTTGGCGGTGCTGACCGTGAGGATGGAGGCGTGTTTGGAGCCGTGGTTCGCCTGTGTGCTGACGGCGATGTCCGCGCGCGCGTCGTTCACGCCGTCGATGGCACGGATGCGGTCGAGTTGCAGGTCGGCCACCGTCATGGAGTACAGCGACTCCGTTTCGGTTTCGTTCAACTCGTTTTTGGGGGTGGCGAAATAGTTCGCGCCGCCGAGCTGCGCGGTCAGTTGGGTGCGCAGCGAGGAGTCCATCGCGTTGCCGAATAGGAACGTCGCCGCGATGAACGCGGTGCCGATGAGGATCGCGATGCCCGCGGGGATGAGCATCCTCGCGCTTTTCTTCATAAGTTTCAAAGTAATGGAAAACATAATGCTTCTTTTCCTTGGATTAGCGGCGGTGGCGCGGGCCGGAGGCCGCGGGAACGACGTCGGCTTCGGCGGCGGCCTGGCGGGCGGCGCGCTCACGTTCGGCCATGAGCAGTTCGTTCATCACTTCGGCGGTCGGATTGGCTTCGTCGGCCACGATGCGTCCGTCGGCGAACACGATGGCCCGGTCCGCGTATGAGGCGGCGACCGCGTCATGTGTGACCATGATGATCGTCTGGTCGAGTTCTTTGACGGATTTCTTCAGGAATCCCAGCACTTCGGCGCTGGAGACGGAGTCGAGGTTGCCGGTCGGTTCGTCGGCGAATACAAGCGCCGGCTTGGAGATCAGCGCGCGGGCGATGGCGACGCGCTGCTGTTGGCCGCCGGATAGTTCGTTCGGGCGATGGTTCAGTCGCTGTTCGAGGCCGAGCGTGCGCACCAGTTGGCGGAACCAGGCGCGGTCGGGCTTGTCTCCGGCGAGTGTGATCGGCATGAGGATGTTCTGCTCGGCGGTGAACATGGGCAGCAGGTTGAAGCTTTGGAAGATGAAGCCGATCTTCTTGCGGCGCAGCAGGGTGAGCTGGTTGTCGGTCATGGCGGTGATGTCGCCGCCGTTGAACATGATGTGGCCGTCGGTGGCGGAGTCAAGCCCGGCGAGCGTGTGCATCAGTGTGGATTTGCCGGAACCGGAGGGGCCCATGATGGCGGTGAAGCGCCCTTTTTCGAAGCGCACGTTCACACCGCGCAGGGCATGCACGACGTTCTCGCCGCGCCCGTAGTCCTTGACGAGGTCGATCGCCTCGATGGCCGTGGGATAGGCCAGTTTTCTCTCCGTTGTCATGTTCTCCCCTATTCGTTGATTCTTGTTTCTTGTCTGGGCCCGGACCTTGTGCCGGGTGATACTTCCAAGGTACGAATCAACGCCCGCGCGTCCCATCGTGCGCCGGGTGGAAATGCGCACGGTCCCGCCTCATCCTTGAGGACGAGTCCGCCCGTTGCGTTGGGCAGACGGAACGCGAAGGGCCTCGCGCCGCATGACTCGGTGCGAGGCCCTTGTGGGGTAAGTGTTTTTTCGTTTTGTGGTGGACGACGGCGCGGGACGCCCTTCACGTCCCATCGCCGCCACTTTCGGATTCATGTCGAGCGCCTCCCCCTGGATGACGCCCGTCATGAACGTGTTGTGTTACTTGGACAGGCCGGATTCGCGCAGTGCGGCGAACGCTCCCTTGAGATCGTCGAGGATGTCCTCGATGTTCTCGGTGCCGATGGACAGGCGGATGGTGCCCTGGTGGATGCCCTGGTCCTCGAGCTCCTCGAGCGTCTCCTGCGAGTGCGTGGTGGAGGCCGGGTGGATCACGAGGCTCTTCGCGTCGGCCACGTTGGCCAGCAGGGAGAACAGGTGCAGGTTGTCGATGAACACGCGCGCCGCGTCCTTGCCGCCCTTGATGTCGAAGGTGAAGATCGAGCCGCCGCCGTTCGGGAAGTACTTCTTATACAGCTCATGGTCCTTACGGCCTTCGATCGAGGGGTGCGAGACGGATTCGACCTCAGGCACGGTCTGCAGGTACTCGACGACCTTCAGGGCGTTCTCGACGTGGCGTTCGACGCGCAGGGAGAGCGTTTCGACGCCCTGCAGCAGCAGGAACGCGGAGAACGGGCTCAGGGTGGCGCCGGTGTCGCGCAGCAGGATGGCGCGCACGCGGGTCACGAACGCAGCCCCGCCCAGCGCCTCGTAGAAGTTCAGGCCATGGTAGGAGGGATCCGGCTCGGTCAGCGTCGGGAACTTGCCCGGCACTGCCGCCCAGTCGAACTTGCCGCCTTCGACGATCACGCCGCCCAAGGTGGTGCCGTGGCCGCCGATGAACTTGGTGGCGGATTCCACCACGATGTCCGCGCCGTGCTCCAGCGGGCGGAACAGGTACGGGGTGGCGAAGGTGTTGTCGACGATCACCGGCAGGTTGTGCTTGTGCGCGATTTCGGTGATGGCCTCGAAGTCGGGCAGGTCGGCGTTCGGGTTGCCGAAGGTCTCGAAGTAGACGAGCTTGGTGTTCTCCTGGATGGCGTTCTCAAACTCGGCCGGATTGTCGGTGTCCACGAAGGTGGTGGTGATGCCGTCGCGGCGCAGCGTGTGGCGCAGCAGGTTGTAGGTGCCGCCGTAGATGTTCTTGGCGGAGACGATGTGGTCGCCGGACTGGGTGATGTTGCGCACCGCGTATTCGACGGCCGCGGCGCCCGACGCGACGGCCAGGCCGGCGGTGCCGCCTTCGAGGGCGGCGATGCGGTCCTCGAACACGCCCTGGGTGGAGTTGGTCAGGCGGCCGTAGATGTTGCCGGCGTCGGCCAGACCGAAGCGGGCCTCGGCGTGGTCGAAGTTGTGGAAGACATAGCTGGTGGTCTGGTAGATCGGCACGGCGCGCGCGTCGGTCGCCGGGTCGGCCTGCTCCTGGCCGACGTGCAGCTGCAGGGTTTCGAAACGGTAGTTCGCGTTCTTCTCAGCCATGATGATGTTCCCTTCCATGTGGTGAGGATTTGTGTGGTTCGTTTCTGCCCATCGCCGTCCGCCGTGGAGCGGTTGGCGAGGCGATGGTTAAGAAGCTACCTGCGTGGCTGAGCGCGGCGCAAGCCGAACGCTATCGCCGTTGCTTATGGCCTTCTCTAACTCGTTGGAATCATTGGGATTCCATGCCGCTCAACCACACGGAAACCACGCCGCCACCTGTGGCGACACGCCGGCACGATCGCTTGCTCGGCCCCGCCGCCGCCACGCGACGGGCTGTTTCGCCTCGACGGTTCCTGTCGGATTGCGGACATGCCCCGCGATCCTGTCCCGCATCCCGTTACAGTCGATACCAGCAGTACCGTTCCATTGTTCGTTTGGAGGCTTCCATGACCGACGTCACCCTGTTCGACCGCGACCCGCTTTACATTCCGCGCGTGGCCGCCGTGCACGATATGTGCGGCTACGGCAAGTGCTCGCTGACCGCTGCGATTCCGATTCTTTCGGCCGCGGGCTGCGACGTGTGCCCGGTGCCCACCGCCCTGTTCTCCGCGCATACGATGTACGCCGACTACACCTTCCACGACACCACCGAGATCCTCGACGGCTATCTCGATGCGTGGCGCAAGGAGAATGTGGAGCTCGATGGCGTCTATTCGGGCTTCCTCGGATCCGCCGAGCAGGTGGCGCTGATCCAGCGTCTCTACCGCGAGTATCCCGGCGCGCTGCGTCTGGTCGATCCGGTGATGGGCGACGGCGGCAAAATGTACCCCACCTACACCGAGGAACTGTGCCAGGCGATGGGCGCGCTGGCCGATGGAGCGGACGTGCTGATGCCGAATCTGACCGAGGCGAGCATTCTGACCGGCCGTGAGTATCCGGGTCAGAACCTCACCGATGCCGAGGCCGAGGATTGGCTGGGCGCGCTGCTGGCTTTGGGCGCGAAGAACGTGGTGTTGAAGGGCATCGATCGTGGCGACGGCACGCTGCGCAATTTCGTGGCTTCGGCCACGACTGGCGCACAGGCGAAGGTCGAGCTCGTGCATGAGAAGCTGCCGTACATGATCCACGGCACCGGCGACGCGTTCGCTTCGGCTCTGTGCGGCGCGGTGATGGCCGGGCGTCCGCTGGGAGAGTCCGCGAAGATCGCCGGCGAATTCGTGCGTCATGCGATGGAAAGCACCCGCAACCAGCCGCGTTTCGAGGAGCGCGGCGTGAGCTTCGAACTCAATCTGGGCGAGCTGACCGGATTGGTCAAGTAGCATTTCGGGCCGTGGCTTTCGCGGCCCATTCGTTTCTTCTGATGGCCGTTCTTCGGAACGGCCATTTTTGTTGCCGCAAGCGGTTATCCACATGGCCGCGAAATCGGTGGAAATCCCAAAAGTTATCCACCTTGAATCCACAACACGCCAATTCCTATCGCTGGATTCACATTCTCCAGTTCCGCTTGTGCGGAACCCTGAGCGTCGTCGACAGTGGAATCATGACTACCACAGCACTTTCACCAACACTTTCGCCGACATGTTCGCCAACATGTTCGCCCGCGCGGCTTCCGGCGATTTCCCCGACGCAATCGGCGGCACCGCAACCCCTTATGGAACCGCCCGACGAGGGTAGGAACACACTGACGGATCTCGCCATGCGGTTGTGCGACCGCCGGCTCACCGCCAAACAGTTCGGCGCGGCCGGCGAGGATTACGCCGCCGCATGGTTGCGTTCGCATGAGTGGTCGATACTCGACCGCAATTGGCAGACGCGTTATGGCGAGCTTGACATCGTGGCGATGGATCCGCGCCGTGTCATCGCCTTCGTCGAGGTCAAAACCCGACGTTCCCTGCACTACGGGCTGCCGCAGGAGGCGATCACGCACGACAAGCAGCAGCATCTGCGCCATGCCGCCGTCGAATGGCTGATGGAGCCGGCGCATCGCATCGCGCATCGCGGCGTGCGTTTTGACGTCATCACCCTCGTTCCCCGCGGGCAACGACCCGTGATCAACCACATCACCAACGCGTTCTAGCGCACACGCGGCCCACATGGCCGTCGCGCCGACATCGAAAGGAGGTGGGGAGGATGTCCATCGGAAGCACGCTGTCGGTCGGTTTGATTGGATTGAAGGCGTTCATCATCCAATTGCAGGCCTTCGTCAGTCCCGGCCTGCCGTATTTCTCCATCATCGGCCTGCCCGACGCTTCGCTGTCGGAGGCTCGCGAACGGGTGAAATCCGCCTGTCAGGCGACCGGATTCACCTGGCCGTCGGTACGGGTCACGGTGAATATGAGTCCGGCGAGCCTACCCAAACGTGGTTCCTCACATGATCTGGCGATCGCGGCCAGCGTCCTGTCCGCGGCGGGCGCGATTCCGCCCGATTGTCTGGCTGACACCATCGTGTTGGGCGAGGTGAATCTGGACGGCTCCGTGCTGCCCATCCAAGGATTGCTGCCGATTCTGCTGCGTGCACGGGAACGCGATATCCGCAATGTCATCGTGCCGTACGCCAACCGCGACGAAGCCGAAATGGTCGATGGACTGCAGGTGCTCACCGTGCGCCATGTGGGTGAACTCATCGAACTGATGGGAGGCGACGCCAAATATACGCTGCCCGACGAACCGCCGCTCGCAAGCGACTCGTCCGCGGCCGACGTCGCCATGCAATCCGCCGTCAAAACGGGAGATATGCGCGAGGTGCTTGGCCAGGAGAACGCCAAACGAGCCCTTGAGGTCGCGGCCGCCGGCGGACATCATATGCTGATGACCGGCCCGCCCGGCACCGGCAAAACCATGCTCGCCTCGCGTCTGCCCGGCATCATGTGCCCGCTGAACGAGGCGGAGCAGCTTGAGGTGGCGTCGATCCGCTCGCTGTGCGGCACGCTCCCCCAATACGGCATCAGCGACGTGCCGCCGTTCGAAGCGCCGCACCATACCTCGTCGACGGCGGCGTTGGTGGGCGGAGGCGCTGGTTTGGCCACGCCGGGCGCGATCACGCGCGCGCATCGCGGCGTGCTGTTCATGGACGAGGCGCCGGAGTTCTCCGCCCGCACGCTGCAAACCTTGCGCGAACCGTTGGAATCGGGGTATGTGGCGTTGTCCCGCGCGAAAGGCACCACCTATTATCCGGCCCGCTTCCAACTGGTGATGGCCAGCAATCCCTGCCCTTGCGGCTATTCCTTCGGCAACGGCGAATTGTGCACCTGCCGGGAGAAGGACCGCATCCGCTATTTCGCGCGCCTGTCCGGACCTATTCTCGACCGCATCGATATTCAAATCCAAGTGTTGCCGGTCTCCCGCATCGCAAGCGCCAACGCCGCCACCGGAGAGGCGAGCGAGACGATCCGCGCCCGCGTCACGCAGGCACGGCAGGCCGCCGCGGAACGATTCCAACACAGCGGCTGGAGCTGCAACGCGCAGGCATCCGGCTCATGGTTGCATCGCAACACCTCCCAACATGCGATGACCCTGGTGAATCGGGCTTTGTCGACGCAGCGGCTGACGCTGCGCGGCGCGGACCGCGCGATGCGCCTGGCATGGACGCTGGCCGACCTCGCGGGAGCGACCAGTCCCGACGCCGATATGATGAGCCAGGCCATCGCCATGAAAACCCGGGAGTTCTGACATGAACGACATATCCTCCCCACCGATTCCCGCACGCATGGCCTCCATCCCCGAACCAGATGCGGAGACCTTGTATCGCGCGGCGCTCACCTTCCTGCTCGACGGCGCGGACGCGTTCATGGTCGCCCTGCTCAAAGGAAGCCCCAGCGCCGAGGAGCTGTGGTGCCTATTGGCAGAAACCGCACCTAACCGTGGCGAAGGTGGCGCGAAAAACGCATTGGGCGAACTCGACCGGACCTTCGCCACCGGCATCGCCCGCTGGGGGCGTTCCGTCACCCCGCAGGCGATGAACGCCTTCCACTCCTCGCTGGCGCGTTGGCATGCGCGCATGGGCGAGATGCCCTCGGCGCAGGTGACCACGCTCGGCGAATGGTTCACCGCCGAGGGCACGCAATGGATCATCGCCCCGCACCACCGATGCTGGCCAGAACAGCTGATGGATCTATCGATCCGTTCGGATTGGGCGCCTCCGCTATGCCTGTGGGGCAAAGGGAATCCAGACGCGCTGGTCAGTTGTCCGAAACCGATTGGCATCGTCGGCTCGCGTGACATCAGCGACTACGGGCGGTATGTGGCGCATACCGTCGCTGAACAGGCGGCCGCGGCCGGGCATACGGTGGTGTCCGGAGGGGCGATGGGCGTGGACGCGGCCGCCCATTGGGGCGCGTTGCGTGCAGCGGAGAATCTGCCTCGAAACCATGCGGGGAGCACCGTGGCCGTGTTCGCCGGAGGTCTGCATCATATGGGGCCGTTACGCAACAAGCAGCTGTTCGAAGCCATCGAGGCGAATCATGGCGCGCTGATCAGCGAGTTGTGCCCGGGAACGATTCCCGAGGCGCGTCGGTTTCTGTTGCGTAACCGCATCATCGCGGCGTTGAGTTCCACACTGGTGGTCGCCCAGGCGCGTCTGCGGTCGGGCGCGTTGAACACGGCCGGATGGGCGGCGGAATTGGAACGTGAGGTGTATGCCGCGCCTGGAGATATCAACTCCCCCGCCAACGCGGGCTGCAACGCGATCATCAGCCAGAACAAGGCGATGCTGCTGTGCGCCGCCACCTCGATCGAGGATATCTGCCATGCAGCGCACCGGCCCGCCTGGCCCGGAGGTGACGCCACACAACCCCAACCGAACATCCCTCCGGCGGTGCCATCGCAAGCCTCACCGACGGATCCGACGGAACGACCGACATCGAAACCGCTGACGGCATCATCGCCCATACCGGACCTACGTGCAGCCGCAAACGAACGCGACCACAGTCAAAGGCAAGCGGCCGCGACCGCACATCCGACGACCGCCGCCGACGACGCAAGTCACCACCCATCGAATTGCGAGTCAGAGGCTTCGCAAGACAACCCCGCCGACTCACTGACTGCAACGCAGCAACACATGATGTCGCTGATCGCCGACTGCCGGGCCAAGCACCTCTACCCCACGCCGGACGCGCTGCTCAGCGTTCTGCGCCGCGAGCGGAACGACGACGGCTATCCCATCGCCAAAGTGATGGAGACTTTGGGCGAACTGGAGCTTCTGGGCGTCATCGATTTGGACGGCGGCATCGCCACTGCCACCGGTGAGGCCCCGTCGTAATACGACAACATCCGCACGGTTGTCGCGACACCGTAGGTCTGCCCTTGTGGGACAATCGAGGGTATGAGTCCGAAGCAGTTGGAAGATATGTATGATGCGGTGATCGTCGGTGCCGGAGCGGCCGGACTGTCGGCGGCGCTGGGGTTGCTGAACTCCCCCGAAATGGAGGATCTGCGCGCGCAGGGTCTCGATCCGAAGGTGCTGGTGATATCCAAACTCCAGCCGTTGCGTTCGCATACCGGTTCGGCCGAAGGCGGCATCGCCGCGTCCCTGGGCAATGTGGACGCCGATGATTGGCATTGGCATTATTACGACACCGTCAAGGGCGGCGATTGGCTGGTCGATCAGGATGCGGCGCAGCTGCTCGCCCAATACGCCCCGCAAACCGTGATCAATCTGGAACGCCAGGGCGTGGCGTTCTCGCGCACCGACGAGGGCCGTATCGCGCAGCGTCGTTTCGGCGGCCACACCAAGGATTTCGGCGGAGAGCCGGTGAAGCGCGCCGCGTATGCGGCCGACCGTGTGGGTCATCAGATTCTGCACACTTTGTGGCAGCAGTGCGTCGCGGCCGGCGTTGAGTTCGCCGAGGAATGGTATGTGACCGATCTGGCGCTCACCGACGACAAGTCGCGTGTGGCCGGCGTGGTCGCCTATGACACGCATGCGGGCAAAACGCATGCCGTGCGCGCGCATAACGTGCTGTTGGCCACGGGAGGTGCCGGCCGTCTGTTCCACACCACGTCGAATTCGTGGGATCTGACCGGCGATGGCATGGCGTTGGCCTTGGCCGCTGGCCTGCAGTTGGAGGATGCGGAATTCGTGCAGTTCCACCCCACCGGCCTGGCGCATACCGGTATTCTGCTTTCCGAGGCGTCGCGCGCCGAAGGCGGCATCCTGCGCAATGCGGACGGCGAGGCCTTCATGGCCCGGTACGCGCCGGAGCATAAGGATCTTGCGGCCCGTGATGTGGTAAGCCGTTCCATTATGGCCGAGATCGACGCCGGCCGCGGCGTGGCCGATCCCAAGGATCCGGATGGTCCGAAGGATTGCGTCTGGCTGGATCTAACCGGCGTCGACGAAGCGCATATGCTCGCCGTGCTGCCGCAGGTGGTGGAGACGGTCAAACAGTATGCGAACCTCGACCCCGCCAAGGATTGGGTGCCGATCAAGCCGACTGCGCATTACACGATGGGCGGCATCCCCGTCACCACGGAGGGCGAGGTCTACCAGTGGGTCGATGGCGCGCGTCAACCCGTCGCCGGCCTGTTCGCCGCGGGTGAATGCTCCTGCGTGTCCGTGCATGGCGCGAACCGTTTGGGCGGCAACTCTCTGCTCGACGCCTGCCTGTTCGGCACGCGCGCCGGCTCTTCGCTGGCCAAGCGCATCGCCGACGATCCGGTGGATGGCCCGATGGCCGATCCCGATGCCGATACTGTGCTGGAACAGGCCGTTGACGCCGTCGAATCCGCCCGGGAGGCGCAGCTGCGCGCGCTGCTCGCCGGCGCGCCTGAATCCGCGGATGAGGCAACCCCACGTGACGATAATCCGTACACGCTGATGGCCGAGTTGGGTTCCGTGATGGAGCGTGCCGCGGCCGTGCGCTGCGATGCCGCCAGTCTGGACGAAGCGATGGCCGTGCTGCGCGACGATCTCACTCCCCGCGCCGAAGCATTGACCGCCCACGAGCAGACCGCCGCGTTCAATCAGGAGATCACCGCCATCTGGGAAATCCGCCATCTCATCGCTTTGGCCGGGGCGGTGCTCGTCGCCTCCGACGCGCGGCACGAGTCGCGTGGCTCGTTGAAGCGCACCGATTTCCCCGAACGTGACGACGAACGCTTCCTCGCGCATTCCATGACCGACGCCGACGGCACGGTCGTCTGGCAACCGGTGCGTATCGTGGATATGCCGCCGCAGAAGCGCGAATACTAAAGAGGAGGAACGCATGACCAACACCACTGTGACTTTGCAGATCCATCGTTTCACCCCGCGTGCCGAGCGTGAGCGCGACCGTGCGCGCGGCGGCAGCCCGTTCGCGAAGAAAAGCTCGCCGTTCGGTGGATCCGACGCCGCGTCCGCACGCCGTCGCCCGCGCGGCAAGCAGTGGGTGCAGGAGTATGTGGTCGCCGCCAGCGCGGAAGACAGCGTGCTCGATCTGCTGCTGACCATCAAACGAACCATGGATCCGACGCTCGCCTTCCGCTATTCCTGCGGGCATGGCATGTGCGGTTCGGATGCGGTGGCGATCAACGGCACCCCGAATCTGCTGTGCACCGCTATGGTGAAGGATTGGGCGAAGCCCGCCGGCGCCAATCCGGCCGTCGACGACGAGGGCTTCCGCGCGACCGGCGATGCCGCGGCCGATTCAGGCAGCACGCCTGCGGGCGCTGCCGTCGCCGATGCCGATGGCAGTCTGGGCGTGATCGAACTTGCCGCATTGCCCGGCTTCCCCGTGCAGCGCGATCTGATCGCCGACATCGATCCGATGCTCAATCAGATCCGTAAGCTCAAGCCTTATCTGCAGGCGGATGGCGTGCTCGCCACCACCAGCGAGGGCAAGGTCGACGTGTTCGAATATCTGCAGCATCCCGAACAGTTGGCGCAGTATGAGATGCTGACCAATTGCATCGCATGCGGCGTATGCGAGGGCTTGTGCCCGGTGTATGCCGGCGGCGACGCGTTCATCGGCCCGGCCGCGCTGATCTGGGCCAGCCGTTTCGTCAACGATTCGCGCGACGGGCAGACCGCCGAACGTCTGGAGGCCATCGACACCGCCGACGGCGTGTCCGCATGCCAGTCGGTGCGCGCCTGCACGCGCCAATGCCCGCGCGGCATCGATGTGGGCGAGGAGATGTGGCAGATCGTGGCCAAGGTGCGCGAACGCTAGCCTCGCCTGTTGCAAGACACCTGGTATCGGCGGTGGCATATTGCGCTCGACGCGCTACCCGCCGCCTGAATGAGACGGTAGAGTGAGGATTTATGGATAGAATGCAGCATACGAATCATGCCAAAGCGTGGGAGTTCGCCGAGGATCGCGCCTTCGCCCGCCAAAGCCAGACGCTTATCGAGGTTCGCGCCGCCGCGGAGCAGAACGGAGTGCCGCAGACGTCCGCGGCGCAGGCCGAACTGCTGTCGCTGATGGTCTCGTTGACCGGCGCGCAGTCCGTGATCGCCGTGGGCACCTGCTCGCTGGTGGAGACGGTCGCGCTGTTGGAAGGCCTGCGTGACGGCGGCCAGTTGACCGCGGTGGATTCCTCCGCGCAGGGCATCACGATGATCCGCAACATCTTCCACACATTGGAGGATGAGACGCAGACCTCGTTGCGCGCGGTGAACGCCGACGTCAGCGTGTTCCTGCCGCGTCTGAACGCGAACGACTACGATCTGATCGTGGTGGCGGGCGACGCGGCCAACTATCAGGCCACGCTCGACCAGGCGCCACGGCTGTTGAGCGAGCATGGCACCATCGTGTTCACCGATGTGCTGGCGCAGGGCGGAGTGCTCGACGCCGCGAACCGCAGCGAGAAAACCGTGGCGATGCGCGCTTTCCTCGAATCCCTGGAAGCCAACGAGCAATTCGATTCGACGCTCACGCCCGACGGCACCGGCACGGTGATCGCCGTCAAACGCTAGCTGAGACCGCTGGCGGCGACGGCCACCGCTTCTTCGGGATCGTCGGTGACCGTCACGAGATGCGGATCGACGGGCGCGATCATGCCCCGTCCACTGACCTCCCCCGCCAGCCAATCCAACAATCCTTGCCAATAGTCGCGTCCGAACAGCACAATCGGCATGGAGGTGACCTTGTGCGTCTGTACGAGCGTGAGGAGTTCGAACATCTCGTCCAAGGTGCCGAATCCGCCCGGGCAGACGATCACGCCGGACGAGTATTTGACGAACATGGTTTTGCGCACGAAGAAGTAGCGGAAACTCATGCCGAGATTCACCCACTCGTTGATGCCTTGTTCGTGCGGCAGTTCGATGCCTAATCCCACTGACCGTCCGCCGGCCATGGCAGCGCCGCGATTGGCCGCCTCCATGATGCCGGGGCCGCCGCCGGTGATCACGGCGATTCCTCGCTGGGCGATGAGCCGTCCCATGGTTTGCGCCGCCTGATAATCCGGATCCTGTTCGCGCACGCGCGCGGAGCCGAATACCGATATCGCGGGTCCGAGTTCGGCCAATGCGCCGAAACCGTCCACAAATTCGGATTGGATGCGCAGCACGCGCCACGGATCCATATGCAGCCAGTCGGCGTTCTGGTCGGGGCGCAGCAGATTCGCGGTGGTGCTCTCCTGCGGAATCATGTCGCCGCGCATGATCACCGGACCACGATGATAGGTGTTGCCTAACGGCGATTGCTTCTCATGTTCGCTCATTATGCCTCCTTTGGCGTATGGTCTCCCGTAGTTTTCGCGCTTTGATCTGCGCCATCTGTTCCGGTGTGAACGCTTCGATGGTCGCGCTTTGCGTGCCATCCGACAGTGTGGTGAGCTGTTCGGCCGGAGTCTGACAGCTTCGCTCCCCCGCATCCGTGGCTTGCGCGGCCTCATAGCGCTGGGATTGGCGATGTAGCAGCACGCCGGAGATGGCGGCCGCGATCAGCGAGGCGACCAGCACGCCGAACCGGGCCTCCGCGGAGAGTTCCGCATCTGTATAGGCCAGCGAGGCGATCAGGAAGGATACGGTGAAGCCGATGCCGCAGGCGCATGAGGCGGGCAGCAGGTCACGCACGCGCAGGCCGCGCGGCATCTTCAGACCGCCGATATGCGTGGCGATCCAGGCGGTGGTCATAATGCCCAACGGTTTGCCGACCACCAGCGCCACGATAATGCCCACCACCACCGGCGAGATCATCAGCGCGGGGGTGAGCGCGTCGAAATGCACGCCCGTGGCGAACAGGGCGAAAATCGGCAGGGCCAGCAGCGACGAGAACGGCTGCAGCTTGTCGTGGTAGCGTTCGGCGCGCGGACTGGTCTCTCCATGCATCTCACGCGACGGAGTGAGCAGGCCGACCAGCACGCCGGCCAATGTCGGGTGCACGCCCGCTTCGAACATCATCACCCATGCAAGGATGCCCACGCAGCCGACCGCGATCCATGGCACGCGGCGCATACGTACCAGCAGCGCCCAGACGACGGCGCATACGGCTATGCCGAGGAACCAGTACCAGGCGTTGAGCGACGAGAAGAACACGGCGATCAGGATGATGGCCAGCAGGTCGTCGACCGTGGCGAGCGTCATCAGGAACGCACGGATCGAGCCCGGCAGCGCTTTGGCGAACAATGCCAGCACCGCGAGCGAGAAGGCGATATCCGTGGCGGTGGGTACCGCCCAGCCTTGCGCGATGTCGCTGAACGAGAACACGGAACCGTTGGCGATCTGCTCTAAGCCGGGAGCGGGCGGCGCGAACCGTGAATACAGAGCCGTCACCGACAAAAACAGGATCGGCGGCACCAGCATGCCTCCCACGGCGCATAGCATGGGCACGGCCGCGGCTTTGGGATTGGACAGCGAGCCGGTGGTGAGCTCCTGCTTCAGATCCAATCCGACCATCAGGAAGAAGATGGTGAGCAGGCCGTCCTGCGCCCAATGGCCGAGCGGCAGGGCGATATTCGTGTACGGAATCGCCAGCTGCGTCTCCGAAACGGTTTCGAATATGTGCGCGGTCCACGGCAGGTTGGCGAGCACCAGGCCAGCGAGGGCGAATCCCAGCATAATCAGGCCGGATATGCGGTCGGAGGCGGCAATGTGCCGAATCCTTCCCCACACGCCCCGGGTGCCTGTCATGGTGGTGTTCACGCTCATCGCCGCTCCTTAAATCCGTTCCATTGTACGGACCGCGTAGGGACGTTCCGCCCCGGGCTTACCCGGTGGAACGACACGCCGACGCAGCACGCGACCGGCCATCACTGAACCGAAACGGAGCGTGCGATTCAGCGTTCGGACAGGGCCTTGCTCCACCGGTCGAGCACCTGCTCCAGCAGCGCGGTGGGACAGGCGAGATTCACCCGCTCGAAATAGTCGCCGCACTGACCGAACATCGAACCCTCGTCAAGGAACACGCGGGCCTTGTTGCGTAGGAACTCGCATTGCGCCTCGGGGGTTTCGAAGCCGAGTCCACGGCAGTCGAGCCATGCCAGATACGTGCCTTCGGGCTCAATCAGGCGGATGCCTTCGGTGCGCGCCGCGAAGTCGCGAATTACGCCGAGGTTGCGCTGCAGCACGACCATCAGCTCATCCAACCATGATTCGGCATGGTTGTAGGCGGCCTGGCAAGCCACCAGACCGAAGTGGCTGACGGTCAGTCCGCCGATGTTCTCGGCCGCCACGTCGAAGCGCTTACGCAGCTCGGGATTCGGGATGATCGCGTTCGAGCACAAGAGGCCTGCCAGATTGAAGGTTTTGGTGGGCGCGGTGAATTCGAACACGTTGTTCGCATACCGCTCCCCAAGCGACGAGAACAGCACGGTTCGGTGCCCCGGATGGGCGAAGTCGGCGTGGATGTCGTCGCACAGCACGGTCACGCCGTGCTCCAGGCAGATGTCGCCCACGCGCTTCAGTTCGTCGGCGGTCCACACGCGGCCGACCGGATTGTGCGGATTGCACAGCAGAATCGCGGTGCAGCGTGGGTCGGCGGCTTTGGCTTCGAGATCGTTGAAGTCCATCTCGTAGCGGCCTTCGTCACTCAGGCGCAGCGCGTTGTCGAGAATGGTCAGGCCGTTGCGTTCGCAGGCGAAGGTGAAGGGATAGTAGACCGGGCGTTGGATGATGACCTTGTCGCCGGGGTGGGTGACGGCGCGCAGGGCGGCGTTGATGGCGGGCATCACGCCGTCGGACAGGCGCACGGTGGCCGGATCGACTTCAAGGTTGTGGCGGCGGGCCATCCAGCCGGTGAAGGCGGCGAAATAGTCGTCGGTCGCGTAATCATAGCCGAACACATCATGCGTGGCCGCCTCGACGATGGCTTCGACAATCTGCGGCGCAGGCTTGAACTCCATATCCGCCACCGACAGCGGCACCACGTCCTCGTTGCCGTGGCCCATCTCCTCCACGATCTGATGCCATTTGGCGGATGAGGAGCCGTGGCGTTCCAAAATGGTATCGAAGTCGTACACGCTCATCAGGCGACGCACCTTTCACATCATCGTCATGGGATTCAAACAGAAAAACCCTTGGTTTCCCAAGGGTTTCCTCTGGTGCGCGAGACAGGATTCGAACCTGCGACCTGCTGATCCGTAGTCAGCTGCTCTAATCCGCTGGGCTACTCGCGCATACCACTGTTGTCCCCGTGGTTCGGGATGTGCGCGAGACAGGATTCGAACCTGCGACCTGCTGATCCGTAGTCAGCTGCTCTAATCCGCTGGGCTACTCGCGCATGCCGCCTGAACTTGAAGTCGTTCAGGCAACTCGAATAATGATACACATGCTGAGGCATATCGCAACTCGGCGTGTCACATTGTCAGGCGACGCGTCTGCGGGGTAGGTCGTCGACGGCTTCGCGCAGTAGTTTCGGGCTTCCTCCGCCGTTGACGGAGGCTTCGTCGACGATCACCTGTCGCACGTCCTCCATGCTGGGCAGTTGGAACATCGTCTCCTGCAGGGTCCGTTCGATGATGGACCGCAGACCGCGCGCGCCCGTACCTTGAGCTATGGCGGTTTGGGCGATGGCGCGGACGGCCTCGTCGGTGAACGCCAGATCCACTCCGTCAACCGCGAACAGTTTGCGATACTGCTTGGTCAGCGCGTTGGCGGGCTGGGTCAGAATCTGCGCCAAATCGTCGGCGGTCAGCTCCTCCAGCACGCTGATGACGGGCAGTCGGCCGATGAATTCCGGCAGCAGGCCGAACTCGGCCAGATCGTCGGCGCTCACCTGGCTCAGCAGTTCCTCGTCTTTGACCTCGTGGTCATGCCAGGTCGCGCCGAAACCGCTGGCCCGCCGTCCGAGGCGCGTTTTAATGATGTCGGCGAGCCCCACGAACGCGCCTCCACAGATGAACAGGATGCCGCGCGTGTCCATCTGCACCGTCTCCTGCTCGCGGTGTTTGCGCGTGCCTTCCAGTGGCACGGAGGCGATGGTGCCTTCGAGGATCTTCAGCAACGCCTGCTGCACGCCCTCGCCGGACACATCGCGCGTGATGGACGTGTTCTCCCCCGATTTGCGGGCGATTTTGTCGATTTCATCGATATAGATGATGCCGTGCTGGGCGCGGTTCACGTCGCCGTCTGCGGCCTGCAAAAGGCGCTGCAATACGGTTTCCACATCGTCGCCCACATATCCGGCTTCGGTGAGTGTGGTGGCGTCGGTGATGACGAACGGCACGTTCATCACGCGGGCGAGCGACTGGGCGAGATAGGTTTTGCCCACGCCGGTCGGCCCCATCAAAAGGATGTTCGATTTGGCGACCTCCACATCGGCGAAGGGATCGTCGCGTCTGGCTATGCGGCGCTGGCGTTCGCGCGCTTTGGCCTGCGCGCCGCTGCGATCATCGTCCAATTCGTCGGCCGATTCGCGCAATTCCATATTGACGCGCTTGTAGTGGTTGTACACAGCCACGGACAGCGCGCGTTTGGCGGATTGTTGGCCGACCACATACCGGTTGAGATAATCGTTGATCTGCGCGGGCTTCGGCAGGCTCAACGCGTTGAGTTGCGCGTCCTGCTGGCGTTCCTCGGAGATGATGTCGACGCATAGCGTGATGCATTCGTCGCAGATGTTGGCACCGGGACCGGCGACGAGCTTCTTGACCTGCCGTTCGGTTTTGCTGCAGAAGGTGCAACGTGGAATATCCTCGTTGTAGCTCACCACACGCCCCATGGCCATCTCCTTCGTCACGATATGTCTCTGAACACACGATACCCCTGACCCGTGCGGGTTCAGGGGTATCGCTTGTAAAGGTCATGCGCAGTTCGCAGACGGCTGATACGCAATAGTACGTGATCAGCACGCAATAGCACGCGCGTTACGCGCGGTCACTGGCGGTGTTCGAGCACCTCGTCCACGATGCCGTATTCCTTGGCCTGCGGCGCGGTCAGGAAGGTGTCGACCTCGATGTCCTTGCGGATGCGGTCCACATCCTGGCCGGTGTGCTTGGCCAGCGTGTTCTCCAGCCATTCGCGCATACGCAGCATCTCCTTGGCCTGGATTTCGATCTCCGTGGCCTTGCCGAAGCCCTGGTCGATGGCCGGCTGGTGGATGAGCACGCGCGCGTTCGGCAGCATCAGACGCTTGCCCTTGGTGCCGGCGGCGAGCAGAATCGCGGCGGCGGAGGCGGCCTGGCCGAGGCAGACGGTCTGCACGTCGGGCTTGATGTACTGCATGGTGTCGTAGATCGCGGTCATCGCGGTCATGGATCCGCCGGGCGAGTTGATGTACATCATCACGTCGCGGTTCGGATCCTGCGATTCGAGCACCAGCAGCTGGGCCATGATGTCGTCGGCGGAGGTGTCGTCCACCTGCACGCCCATGAAGATGATGCGGTCCTCGAACAGACGGGTGTAGGGATCCTGACGCTTGAAGCCGTACGGGGTCTTCTCCTCGAATTGCGGCAGCACGTAGCGGTTCTGCGGCGCGAACGCGGCCTCGCGGCGCGCGGACGGCATGAATCCGACGACGCCGGTGGGGCCGGCGAGACGGTCGGCACGGGCGGCGAACTTCGCTTCCTCACTTGCCATGGGTCACTCCCCCTTCTTCATCGAGTCGCGCGTGGTGATGACCTGGTCCACGAAACCGTAGTCCAACGCCTCCTGCGCGGTGAACCAGTGGTCGTATTCGTTGTCGCGGTAGATCTCCTCCACCGTGTGGCCGGTCTGCTCGGCCGTGAGTTCGGCGAGCGTCTTCTTCATATCCATGATGAGTTCGGCGTTGATGCGCACGTCGGTGGTGGTGCCTCCGATGCCGCCGGACGGCTGGTGCATGAGCACACGGGCGTGGCTGGTCAGGTAACGCTTGCCCTTGGTGCCGGAGCTCAGCAGGAACTGGCCCATCGAAGCGCACATGCCCAAGCCCACGGTCGCCACATCGGGCTCGATGAGCTGCATGGTGTCGTAGATGGCCATACCCGCGGTGATCGAGCCGCCGGGCGAGTTGATGTACAGCCAGATGTCTTTCTTCGGGTCCTCGGCGGCCAGCATGAGCAGCTGGGCGCAGATACGGTTGGCCATATCGTCCCTGACCTCTTCGCCCATCCAGATGATGCGGTCCTTCAGCAGACGGTTGAAGATCGGATCGGCGGGGCCCGCGGGCGCCTCGTCGCCGGCCATGACCGGTGCGGTTGCAAACATATTGCTCACCGTGGTTCTCCTTCTATGTTTTCAAACAGTGTCTAGCCTACCGCCTTCAAGCGACGGCAGGCGCGATTTCACGCTTTTTCGGCGGCCAGCGTACGCATGCTCACCTCCGCGAGGATGTCGCGATGCCCGCATCATGCGACGCATGCCGTCGGCATCGCGAACCAACGACGATGAATCGCGATGACGCCACCATCCATGCCGAGTGGTTCACGCTTTGCGCATGAGCTGGTCGGTGTCCATCACGATGGTCACGGGTCCGTCGTTGGTGAGGCTCACCCGCATATGCGCGCCGAATTTTCCTTCCTTCACGGTCAGACCTTCGGCACGCAGGGCGTCGCCGAATTGCCGCCACACCTTCTCGGCGTGCTCGGGCTTGCCCGCGGCGACGAAACTCGGACGGTTGCCTTTGCGCACATCGCCGAACAACGTGAACTGCGAGATGGACAGCACTTCGCCGCCGACATCCTGAATGGAACGGTTCATCTTGCCGTTCTCGTCTTCGAACACGCGCAGATTGGCGATTTTATGGGCCAGCCACGCCACATGCTCGTCGCCGTCCTCGTCGCCCACGCCGACCAGCAGCATATACCCCTCGCCGATGCTCTGCGGCTCGAAACTCGCGTCCCGCTCACCGGTCGCCTCATCCACCACATCCACCGACGCGGCGCTCACTCGTTGCAATACAATCCTCATACCCGCTACTGTACGCAACACCTTCCCCGTCATCCCAGGTCATCTTTCCGTCATCGCGAGCCGCTCTTTCCGTCATCCCGAGCGGAGTCGAGGGATCTCCCCGCAACACGACTACACTGGTGGACAGTTGTCCGTACGCAAAGGAGCCTGATATGCGCGCAAAACCTTCCACCATCATCGAACCGTTCGCCCTCGCGCACGCCACGCTGGTCACCGGCGACGCCGAAGGAACCGCACTCGACGACATGACCATCATCGTCGGCGAGAACGGCCGTATCGAGCAGGTCTCCCCCAGCCTGTCCACGCCAATTCCCTCCGGCTACCATATGCTCGACGCGACCGGCAAGACGGTGATGCCGGGGCTGATCAACGCGCACGCGCATCTGTTCTCCGATGGCAAGCCGATCAATCCCAAACTCACCACGCCGTCGGGGCAGCGCCGAGTGGCCACGTTCGCGCATTCGCCGTTGGGGCGGCCGTATACCGCGGCGAAAGCCAAGTCGAGCGTGATGATGCATCTGCGTTCCGGCGTGACGACGCTGCGCACGATGGGTGACGTGGGTTATGAGGTCGTGACCTTGCGCGACCGCATCGAAGCGGGTGAGATCGTCGGCCCGCGCCTGTTGGCGTCCGGCCCTCTGCTGGCGATTCCGGAAGGCCATGGCGCGCCACTGATCGCACTGATCTGCCAGCATGAGGATGCCGCGCGGGCGAACACGCTGGAGAACATCGCGCATGGCGCGAACGCGATCAAAATCGCGGCGACCGGCGGAGTGACGGATGCGCAGGAACTGGGTGAAGCCGGCGCTCCGCAAATGAGTATGGAGCAGATGCGCGCGATCTGCGATGCCGCGCATGAGGCGGGCGTGATCGTGGGAGCCCATGCGCAAAGCGCCGAGGGCGTGCGTCGCGCGCTGCTCGCCGGCGTGGACACCATCGAACATGGTGCCGCGCTGGATGATGAGCTGATTGAGCTGTTCTTGGATAATCCGAACGCTTTGCGCGGCTGGTCGGCGTTGGTTCCGACGTTGAGCGCGGCGTTGCCGCTGTTGGACGTCGACCAGTCGGTGTCCGGCATCACGGATATCCAGTTGGAGAACACGCGCACCGTGGTCGCCGGCATGGTGACGGGCATCCAGCAGGCGCATGAGGCTGGCGTGCGCGTGGGCGTGGGCAATGATGCGGCGATGACGTTCGTCACGCAATACGCCACATGGCGCGAGTTGGATTTCATGGTCAAACGTGGCGGATTCACCGCCGCCGAGGCCCTGCATGCGGCGACGGCGGTGAATGCGGAGATTCTTGGCGTGGAGGACGTCACCGGTTCGATTTCGACCGGCCGCGCCGCCGATCTACTGGTGTTGGACGGCAATCCGTTGGATGATCTGCGCGTTCTGGAACATCCGGACCTGGTCGTCGCCGCAGGACACCCGATTTGGAATCCCGACGCCAAAATCAAGCGATTCACCGAAATCGACACCCTACTGGACCGCACCTACGCCCTCTGACACGCAGGCATCTTTGTGCACGTGCTCCTTGAGACCATGAAGTGACTTGGCCTCCCTAGCATGCCTCGATTCCGGGGGTATCTTTACTTTTTTCATCACCCCCGGAATCGGCGAACGGGCAAGAATATGCGATCCACTTAACGGGCAATGTTGTTTTCAGGCATCCCACTGACAACGACGGAGATCCACACGCCATCCATCTGCGCCGGCAGCCTCACCGGTATCCTTGCTTGGCGGAACGAATACGACGCCTTCGTTCTCCAGAAGTTCCCGTTGCACATCGGGGCCTCCGAACGCGAATCCCGGGGCAAGCGAGCCGTCCCTGAACACCACGCGATGGCATGGAGTCACGCCCGGATCAGGATTGGAATGCAACGCGAATCCCACGAACCTCGCCGATCGCGGCGCGCCCGCGAGCGCCGCCACTTGTCCATATGTGGCGACCTTGCCTTCCGGAATGCGGCGTACCACGTCATACACCCTCTGCGAAAACGATTCAGTCATATCCGCATGCCTCTCGTTCTTCCAACGAATCAGTGAAACTGGTATCGCATCTGCAATTCCAGACGGTCGTAAGGAGACAAATCACCAAGGTGTTCTCCCAACGCGCTGAGAGGAACTTTCAACAGACGATTCCACCTCACTGCGGACGCTCTGTCGAGTCCCTCTTCGTTCCAGTCCTTCAACAACATGAAATCCGGAAAGTGACTCTTTTCGACCTTGCTGGTCACGCAAATCACCACGCAGCCATCGTCGGTCACCTCTTTGACCACAACCGGCCGATTTTGCCTCTGCTGGGATCTTCCCGATACGGAAACCAAACTCTGCGCACTTGCCAAGGCGAACGTCAGTCATCATCGTCTTCCCATCCCTCTGGAAGGAATGGGCGCCCGTGTTTATCTAGCTCTGCTTCGACGACCAAAGAGTCCGGTGCCGACGCTTCGTCTATCATCAACGGTGTCCGTACCACCCATTCACGAATGGAGTCGCAGGGTATGACGTTGTTCCGGTTCTCCTCATACGCTTGGCTCCATGGCGTTCCGGGCTTATGAGTCATCCGCATCAGACCAATGGCCGAGTAGTCCCTCGCATAGGTGCGATACACGTCGCACAATAACTGCAAAACCTCCGGATCAATGGTTTTCCAGTCGAAGGGACGCGCGACTTTGGCGATGGCATCACGCTGATATCCGCTGAACGTCCGATACACATCCTTGACCACAGGACCGTACTTCCATGCCTCCAAAGGCGCATCAAACAACGGCTTCCCAAAACGCTGCAAGCTGGCGGCTTGCGCGAAGAACAACAACTTGTTGAGCTTCATGTTCGTCATGCCGTCGTCTTCTTCGGGGTTGCCCTCATTCGCCGTTGCGATGAAGAAATCCGCCACATCCATAACGTCCATGCGCGCACCTCCATTGACCTTCACTTGAACATATCAGTATACGCCAAAGATTCCATGGCATTCCTCTACCCTTGTCTCCAGCGAAGCGTTGCACCCTCCGTCATTCCGAGCGAAGCTCAGCACCCGTTATCCGAATGAGATGCCTCGACTATGACGATACAGCCTCATTATTCTGAGCGAAGCATTGCCTCTTCCGTCATTCCGAGCGAAGCGTAGCTTAGTCGAAGAATCTCCTCCCGCGCAGCCTTTCACAGATTAGACTTAATGTCGTGAGGATATTGGAATCACAAACCGTGGGCAAGCATGGCGATCCGTCATTGAATGAGGACGGCTTGTTCGTCGGCGACGCCTATATTGCCGTGATCGACGGGGTGACATCCAAAGCCGAATACGACCTGTGGCATCCTTCGCCCGGTGTTGTGGCGAAGGATACGCTGCTGGCCGCGTTGTGCAAGTGCGATACCAAAGACGCTGATTCTCTGAATTACCCCGATTCCACGAACACCCTCATGCCGTTGGACATGCGTGGCATGCAGCATGCTTTGGATGCGGCTCTGCGCACGCAATACAGCAGCGACCCTTCCCAACCGGCAGAGTTCTTCGCAACGCAACCCGTGGAGCGATTGCAAGCGAACGCCGTTGTCTACAGCGCGCCGCGTCATGAGATCTGGCTGTTCGGCGACTGCCAAGCGATGGTCAACGGTGTGCAGATTCCGACCGTGAAGCGCGTGGATACGCTACTTGCCGACCTGCGCAGTTTCGTCGCGCAGGCCGATTCAACCGCTGATTCGCGAGCAGCGATTCTGCCGTTTCTACGATTGCAATCACGCTTCGCCAATCGCCCCGGCGAATTCGGCTATTTCGTATTCGACGGCTATACGAATCCCGACTGGCCTGTTCGCATCATTCCCGTCGAGCCAGGTGACGAAATAATACTTGCCAGCGACGGCTATCCGCGTTTGCTCCCCACGCTCAACGAATCAGAAACCATGCTCGCACAAATCCGCCGCACCGACCCGCAGCTCATCGGCAAGTACCGTTCGACAAAGGGCTTCTTCCCCGATTCGGACGCTTTCGACGACCGCACCTACATCCGTTTCATCGCCTGAGGACCCATGAAAATCCAGCGCCAAGACGCTCAGTCAAGCATCATGGTATTCACACGATCCGCGTCAAGAAACCAGTAATCCTCCGGGTTCCCGCGAAGCGCAGTGAACGGCACCAGTTCAACGCCCTGCTGTGCCGCTTTCGCCATGAGATACCGGCGCAACACCCAGGCATCCTCAAGATGCCGCACGTTGCGCAGGTTCATGACGTCCTCGATTCGATGCTCGTTCACGCCCAAATCGGCGGCCACCTGCGCAGGAGTCACTCCCAACAATTCAAAATTCCGCGCGAATTCACGCCTCGTCGCAACCTTCTGTTCAACACTCAACGACATAGCCCCTCCAATCAGTTCAGCAAGAATACTCCGTTTCGCTCAGCCAAGTCTTCAATGTAGCTATTCGCATAATGCGCGGCACTGGCCCGGCAGGGGTCCGGCACTGGTCCGGCACTCGACGCCCCAATTGAGGCCAGACCAGACTCCGAGATCGCTTTCACCATGCCACAGTCTGAAAAGACTGCTACCCCACCAGCCACTGGTATTTCGCGACGCTGTACAGCGGTACGAACGGGATGAGGATCGGCGTTTTGGATACGTATGACTGATATTCGGGATCGTTGCCGTAGTTTTTGTTCTGGCGCAGTTCCAGTCTGCGTGCGCCGCCGAACATGATCCATACGATGCACACCCATCCGGCGATGGCGGCCAACCATTGCCATACGCCGTTGAGCGCGGTGAGTCCGGAGACGAACATGCCCGTCCAGGTGAGCACTTCGCCCAGATAGTTCGGGCAACGCACGAGGCGGAACAGGCCCACGTCGCAGAAACGCTGCGGATTGGTTTTCTTGAAGCGGTTTTTGGTGTAGTCCGATGCCGATTCCAGCGCGATGCCGAGCAACATGACGATCATGCCGATGATGGCGACCGCGTCCGTGGGTGCATGGTTCTGCAGTCGGAACAGCAGCGGCGATGCCTCGCACACGTACAGCAGCGCGCACACCACCCAGATCAGGATTTTGAGGATCGGGTTCATGCCGGAGCCGTCTTTGATTTCGTTCTTCATCGTGCGCTGGTAGGCTGCGCTGCGTTGTTCGCGCACCAGCAGATATCCGCCGAGTCGCAGCCCGTAAACGATGAGCAGCACCGCCATAATCGCCGTCACCCAAGTGAGTGCGCCGCTCATGCCGAAGATGACGAGTAACGCGACGCCGATGCCGGCCATGGAGAATCCGTAGCCCAACGAGATGAACCACACGAACCGATAGAACCCGATGGATGAGATGACCAGCGCCACAACGCACAAGATAAGAAACTGCATGCTCACCATTGTATGGTCTTACGGGTTTTCACCGCGCTTCGCCAGGCCAGGACACACGTGGGGCGCGTACGTTGTTGGGTAGATCGGATGGGAAGGATTTGACGCAGTCGCGTAGGGCGGCGAGCTGGCCGCTCTCCCCCATTGCGTTCAGCAACATGGCGACGATGCCGATGACGCGTTCCATGGCTATGGGTTTGCCGTTCAGTTCGAATTCGCGGTCCCAGATGCGGCGGTGATGCGCGCACACGTTGCGCAGATCGTTCAGCGGGTCGAGCCAGGCGTCCAACGTGCTGGCTTTCACGCCGAGCGTTTTGGCGATTGCGCCGCGGTCCTCGTCGCGCAGATACCCGTACAGGTGTTTGAGATCGCCGAACGACAGCAGTTCGACCGCCGCCCATACCGGCAGTTCGCCGTCGAAGTCGGCGCCGTAATGGCCTTCGAAGTCTTCGTCGCTGTTACGTCGTGAATTCTCATAGTTGCGCACGAACCGCTCCCACCCGTTGCGGCTCAGATTCGGCCGCAACGCTTCGGGATGGATATGGCCCAGCGGATCGCGCGCACCAAGCACATGACCGATACGCACGCGCAATGCGATTTCTATTTTCTCCATCGACGCGAACAGCGTGGCGCGCAACGCATCATCGAACCGATACAACGCCATAACATGCGCAAACCGTGCGTCGGCTACGAAATCGCCACCGGATCCGCCGATACGGAACACCTTCCAGTAACCAGACAGCCGATAGTATCCAATGCGAGCGAATTCCGCCGCAAACTCGCCCGCGTCCACCATGCCACGCGCCTCGATACGCGCCACCTGCTGCTCAATACTGAACCACGGTTTAAACTGTTGCGTCATGCTTGCAAGACTAGCGCATCAAAACTGCTGCGTGCGATGGAATACCGCACCTCCATGACACCGAAAGGCGACGGCTAGGACCATGATGTCATTGCCTCACCAGATGATTTGAGGCTTTCACCTCCACGCATCATCGTCGAAGTGAAGCATCATCACTCCCCATGAGTGCCCGCACTGCGTTTATTCATCGGAGGACTACACGATTCCGACAGAGGCTTGTACATCAACACCAGCGGTTTCGCCAAGGAGACGCTCTATGAAGCCGCACGCGCCTCGTTCCCATAACGCTGCTCGATCTGATCGTCTTATCCATGTGCTCACAGGCAACCACGAACGAACCGATTCTGAGACACAAGCATTACTGTCTCTGATGCGGATTTATTGTCCAGCCTAACTCATGGGCGCCTCACTAGTCACATAGCTTGAAAACAGTCGATTCTCTGTATCAAAAACGTCTGCAGTAAGGAATCCAGATGCAGGAATTCTAAGCCTTTATTATTTGGCAGCGTCTTTTAATGCCTTTTGCAATTCTGGGTCAACCGCGAACAGATAAAGTCCATGCACACCTCGCTTGAGCAGTACATTTAGTTCATTACGCAGATTGGATTCCGAATAGTCGATAGAACCGTTACGCATATTTGTAGCCCTAGTGTTTTTACTTGCAGTCTTGTCGAACACAATATGACCATTCTTATACTTGACTGACGGACCAATAATCACACCCGCAAAATTTAAATCAAAACCCTGGATGGTGAAGGTGGATCCAATCTCATCGATAGTGTAATCTTTTTCGGCCCATGCTTTCCCGTCTTTGGCACTCGTCCGAGAGCCGAGTTCAGGCAAACAATAATTCCACGGATGACAAAAGCGAGAAGGATTCCCATCAGGGTTTTCTACATCGAATTTACCTTCATCGTTTGGCGCATGACCCATTCTCCAAATCTGTTTCTCTTCACCAGTGTCGTCATCATAGATTGAACTGCGATATAGCTCAACATTCCAATATCCATCCGGACTATTTGGATTGGGCCTCCCCTTCTTGTATGGCCAATCATAGGTTGCCAGCACGCGTGAAAGCCCATGTCCATTTTCACCATCCGCTTTTTCCTTGGCCTTGTCTTTAATGGCGCTCATGAGTTCAATCGGCGAATCAAATATCCTAATCTCATAAGGATCACGAAGATATCTTCCTTCATTCTTTTCACCCCGGTCATGAGGAATTTTACCAATAGTTCCAGGCTTCTCATGGGACCCAATGAAATCGTCAAGCCACTTAAACGTCGCCTCGTCGGCAGCAATACGAAACTGCTGCTCAAGTCGGATATGACAAACATCAACTATGTCACCACTAATCGTCATAGGAACAAAATCAAAGGCATCCTTATCGGCCACTGACGGATTATTATCCAACTGTTCCCCTAGAATTGTTGTCAACGACTTTGAATCCCACTGCTGTGCGCTTTGAAGTATTTGTTGCGGATCAAAAACAGCAATGACAACTTTCGCTCGTCTAAGCAGGTCATACAACATATTCTCACCAGAATAACTCTGGCTTCCTTGAGTAAGAAGTAAATGCGATTCATCAACTAGAATTACATCTGCCTTACCTCTTGGCTTGCTTGGAATACCACGTCCTGTCGGTTTCCCATTTTTCCCAACAGCTGATTCACTAAAACGATTGATGAATTCAGAGGGCAATAGCACCACATCATCATATGTGTCTTGCAGACCCAATTTCACTGCGATTTGATTATATACTGTTTTTTGTTCATGATGGTTAACCAAAACATACGACTTAAAAGAGTTCTGTCGATTGTTGGTTCTCGAAAGCATATCTATTCCGCTACTGAGCATATCCTCATCGTCTTCATCTTCAAATCGACTATCAAACCCCAGTTCCACAGATAAACGGTAGAACAGATGACTTAAAAGCACAGTTTTACCCGTACCAGCAGCACCTTGAACAAAAATGAGTTTTGGGTGATCCTCCTGCATAATTTGATTAGTATTAAATCCTGTCTTTTCTGCAAGCAATCGTTCCACAGAAGATTCAAACAAATCTTCAACCACCGACATAATGATATTTTCAGCTTCAACTTGATCATTGGACAGCTCATGGAATGGCGATGCCTTGAATAAAGCAGAATCACGAATAATCTGCTCTGCAGGGAACAGATTGGGGTCCATATCATGTAGACCAAGCCATATTTCATTGAAAATCTGCTCGAATTCTTCCTTGGTATAGTAATCCCCTTGAGCATTTGTCCGTCGATTGTTCAATTTTTTCACTGAATGCGAGCCAAGCAAATAATTCATCAACCTGTTCTCGACATCTAATGTCAATGATTTGTTGAAGTGCTCATTACCAATAACATACTGGGACACATTCTCGGGCTCTTCATCCATCCACCTACGCAGCTCACTCCAGTCCTCACGCACAATGGAATCGCGACTGATATGCTGTTTTGTCCTACGCCGAATATTATTGGTCTCCCCCACGTACACCGTATATTCCGTATTCCTATCCGCATGAACCACATATACTGTGGGATAATCAAGCAACGCATGCCGAGATTTAGCAACATCATCAGAGGAAAGCTCTCCAAGCTGCCGATTCAGTATTTCTTCAACTTGCGAATCCTCGAATGTGGCATAGGGGAGATCCACAATGACTGTTTTTGATAACACAGAACTTGCCATACGACTATTATGCACACACAAATCGTCTTCACCAGACAAGTTTCACATCTCGATATTCTCAAAACGGATAAGAACACAGACGTTTCTCTGAGATATTTCTATAATGCAATTCTTGGATGTTCATATTTGCGCTAAATTCGCCTAAACCAACGATTGTTTGATTCTATAGTTATCTAGTGAATTCATTATGAATTGATTACCAGATCATAGACGCAAAAAACAACGTTCCATCTCTCTTATTGACTGTCCTGACTGACAGCGCATTGCGCGAATATGCACTACTTCATCTGAATCCAAATCACCGGCGACTATCACGTCACATTATCACTATTATCTATAGATTCCTGAAAACGTTTGTCAATCACGCACTTAGACTCTAAACAACCCGTGAATCTGCCTAGACAAAAAGTGAAGCATCCAAGACATTATCGTCCCCAAATATTTTTTTAGCACCTGCAATAACATCAAGTTCCGAGTCTGGATAGAGCACGACGAGATTTTTCCGGGCTCGGGAACATGCTACGTAAAAGAGCCGTGCAGTGCGTTCCCTCACTGTGTCTTTACCTTTGCCAGCTAGATAGTTCGCGAAGCTGTACATATTCCAAGTGTCATCGAGCACAACGCAGACATTGTCATATTCAAGTCCTTTGCATCCGTGCATGGTCTCGAAGGATGTCAGGTTCACACATTCCTCATAATATGGAATAAGATTGACGGCCTGTAAACCACAGATACGAGAAAAGGCTTTGCTTTTTTGACGAAGCTGGTCAATAAGCGAGGCAGAAAAGAATAGGTTACTCTCGGACAACAAATTGAACGCCATATCAATGGTAGTGCAGTCATCTACCGTTTGATCAAGCAATCCAATAAGACGTTTCTTGTCCGCAAAGCTCCGTATAGCATTCGGTGTAACTTGGTCAAGAATCCGAGAGTACTTTTTCTCACGATAGTGGTGAAGGATACCTCCTAGTTTACGCAGCGCGAGCACCAGATTATCACCGTCAACACTCTGCCCATACAAGCGATTGTTATTACTGAATGCTGAGCGAAATTCCTCATAACCTGCTATGTTCGCAACTTGTCGATGAGTGAGGCTAAGGATTTTCCAATTCGCATCTGAATTAGCCGTTCGATCAGCCCATCGCGGGAGATCGCGAGCTACAGTGAACGAAGCCATATGAGCCCCAGAGAATGTAGCCTGCGGACCGTGAAGGAATGTAACTATTCCATGACGAACTTTTCCAGAAGGTCGCTGAAGTTTGCCATCAGCACGTATATTGTTGATCACTTGGATAACTTCAGATGAACTGCGATAGTTGTCAGGCTTCCATATTTCAGCAAAATTGCCTGCGAACCGTCGACCAGAATCGATATCTGTAATACCTTTGTTATATATAGATTGCATGGGATCTCCAAATAGACCGATGCACAGTTTTGGTTTGTCGGAGCCTTCCTCCTGCGCATATGGAAGAATACAGTCAAGAAACAAAGATATTACATTTTCATCGGCATCCTGATATTCATCGATGAACAGGAACTGATATTTAGCAAGAAAACAGTCCATCAGCAACGAATGCCTTGTGAACATTGCGAGGCTTAATGCCAATAATTCGTTATGACTGATGATTCCTTGTGGTAAATCAGGATAATCCTCATATCTAATGACCTTAACATCATTCAATGATTTCTTATCATCATCAGATAGGCTATGAGCCCATTTAGCCATCAAATAAGTCTTGAAGTCTCTGACCAAATCAGCCTGAAATGGTGATATAAGATTCCAGAGAAACGAATGAATGGTGGATGCAACAACATCCGGAGAGTCAACGCGAGTCATAATCTCTTGGGCGGCATTGTTGGTATAAGTAATACAGGCGACAGAAGCCATCGGCTCGATTTGGTGCGCCATTCTCACCGCATCAACCAGAGTCTGTGTTTTGCCGCTGCCGGCACCGCCTCTAAGTATAAATGACCGCCGTTGACCCAAACAGTCACGAATCGCATCTATAGCGCATGGAGAGTTACGCTCGTTCATCGGGTGATCCATTCAGCCATAACAAACCTTTACGGATATAGGTCGGAATATTCCACTGCTTACCCGAGAAATATGCCATCATAAGCTCAATCGCGAAATTAGCCTTGTTAATTCCTGTTTGCCTTGCGATTTCATAGTAATTACTTTCTCTCTTCATTTTTTTCTTAAATTTCATACAATTACTATACTCAGCAGAAAATGAGTTCTCTTGAAAGAAGAACTTATTTTCACAAAGGAAAGCATCCTCAAAACTGGTAGACGGATTTACGCAATCACCAAACGATGTTTGAGAACAAAGATATACTTGTCCAGCCAAATCGTCCTTCACATACTCAAGTAATTGATTAGACTCTTTAATTCTATATGCATGATTAACAAACTCTTTTATTCCAAGTATATCTTCTATCTTTGCGATAGCCTTAATCGTTGCATTTGAAGTTCGATCTGCCTTTTCAAATGAAACACTTCTTCCCGTTGCGCCAACTACTGGATCCATATCCGTAATGACCAATGTTCTAATATTTAAAGTCGCCAATATTGGCAATATCTTATGCGCATATGCTCCGCCCATCTCGAGGATACAAATTTGTTGGGACAAAAGACTATCCCACGAATCATTACCGGCCTGTTCAGTGTCAATAATCTGCATAAACGTTGGCATGAGTATTCGTTCGGTTTGACCTTCGATAAGAACAGCTTTCTTAGCGAAGAATAATTCCGAATGATTTAAGGAAATATATTTCTTTGTGAATTTAGTAAGACTATCCATCTCTGCAGTTTGACTTTGCATATGCCATTTCATATCAGCCAATGACTTGCAATCAACCTTGGAAAAACGTGATGCTTGCGCAAGAGCATTGTCATTAGTTGCCTCGCCAAGAATTGGTCGAGTCATGAGATTAATGTCATTGAAGTTAGCCTGAGATACAATCTGAGGGGAATGTGTGGTGATTATAGTCTGAAGATTAAACGGACGCACTGCGTTTGGCCGCACCGACTGATTTATGATGCTTTCGATTCTTTGGATGAAAACATACTGCATCTGAGGATGCGTATGTGCCTCAGGTTCTTCCAGAAATAGCAAGTTAATCAGCGCAGGAGTTTTCTGATTATCAATGTCCTGGCTATAAGTGGTATTGCCTTGTTTCAGAGACTCAATCGCTATCTTGATATGGAATATAATTTCAAAGAAATTCAAATAACCCAGACCATTGAAATCTTCAGGTAATCTAATCAAATCATCACTCTCACCATAAGTGACTTTTGTGGACTGTCGAAACATGTTCGCACTATCATGATTTGATTCAATATGTATTCTACTCTCACCAGAGTTATATGATAAAGCCCGTATGTCTTCAATAACCTCTTCGAATAGGGAATCGTATTGATTACTTAAAGCTTTGTTCGCATCATCAATCGCCTGATCGACCTCTAACAATTGCGCGTCGAGGTGCTGCAGCTGGTCTCGATACCGTTGCGCAAGTGTTGATAGAGTGGACACTCTCCCCTCTTTATTGTTGGATTCACGCTTTGCCTCGATGATTTCTAGTGCAATGACGTCTTTTATGACACTGCTGTTCAACTGTCGTGTATCAGATGAATTCATTGGGTTCACTGCTTCCACTAATCGTGTTCCATAGGATGACAAAAAGAGTGCATCTCTGAGACAGCGTTCGTAGTAATGAGCTTTCTGCAAAGGATTTCTGGACTTAACCTCGCTAAAAGCCACGTCGAGCTCTTTGCGCAGTTTCCGTTGTCCCTCAACCGTCAACGCATAGGTAAAACGTACAACAAATTCTTGAATCCCCTGATCGAGATCCATGAGAAGGATTCCCGCTGCTCCAAAATCCTCATCCTTCCCATATTCGATTGTTAAATCCATGCTGATTTTCTGGCCGGTTAAATCACCATCCTCCTTCTCAAGCAAGGTCTTCATATACTCAATGGACTCCGGACCAAAATCGTACAGCGAAAATTTCTGCTTTGGCTGCAGGAATTTCTTCATTACATGAACAAGCGATGTCTTACCAGTATTGTTGCGACCTATGACCAAAGTCATATCCTCACGAAGAGGAATATCGACATCAGCTAACGATCTGAAGTTTCTGACATGGATTTTGGATACCTTCATCGGACATTCTCCCTATGCGGAATTGTATTATCAAATAATTCCCAATGTAAAAGGATACTCTCATCATGGCTGTATCTTGTGTGTCCTAACTCACTTACTGAACAACTCAATAAAGCAGCCATAACCTAAACGTTTTCACTTGTAGACCTACGACCAGTAACACTAATCTCCCGTAACAACCTCATCATAGATTGATGTCACTGCAGTCTGGCAAAGCGAAAACAGGCTCACTCAACAACTTCGTCTACAGCAAAATGCAAAATTCACAGATATACCGTGAAGCCACTGCTCCACACAACGGAACTTTTATATGACACGGCAAGAGTCTCTGTTTTTAGTACCCGTGCGAATGGAGGTAGTCGTAGAGACCGAAGTAGTGGCCGATCTCGTGAACCACAGTGATACCGATCTAACGAACGAGCTGCTGACTGGTGGGGAGCCGACGCATTCTCAGTAATCTCGGAAGATTGGTGATGGCGAAGGCTCAGCGAACCATTTGATTCACGTGCAATGTCAGCGCAGGCTTTGCTCCATCTCTTGATGAAAGACGGCTCCCAGTAGAGCTTCCTTCGATAACGGTCAGGAGATTACCGAATGACAGGTCATGCAATTCTTTTCCAGTTAAGCCTGTTTCCTCGGCGATGGTACTGCTGGAAATTCCCTTGCGTCGGTTGGAGTCGCTGATGAATCGAAACACCTGCGAATCCTCACGCTTGATACCGTCAGGTTCTCCGGATCGATAGCCCCGCACACTGAGCTCGGAGCACACGGAACGGTACTCCCAATCAGTCAGACGTCCGAGTGCATGAGCACGATATGCCATAGCCGCAGCAGAGACCCTGAAGTATCGTTTCGCTTCAAGAATCTGCTTCAAGCTCGCATGATGAGGAATCATCGACGCAACACGGCGTTCTGGCATCAGTAGATTTGAAGCAAATTCATGCGCCTCTTTCTCCACATCACGTCCGTTCAAATCAGACTCAGTCAGAGAAGTCTCATGCATGAGCAAATGACCGATTTCATGGGCGATGTCGAAGCGAATGCGTTCCGGGGTCTTATGTGTGTCGACCGCAATATACGGAACCCCATCGAACATGAAACTGAACGCATCCACCTCACGCCCCACATCCGGCAATCCAAATAAACGAATTCCATGGGATTCAGCCAAACGCATCATGTCAGGCAACGGGTTTTCCCCGTAACCCCAATCTCCACGCAGAGCAACGGCATATTGCACTGGCGACGAGGCGATTTCTTCACCCATGGGGAGGTCACATTCCGGAAGCAGAAAATGATCGGTAATCCAACGGAAGAACAACAAAGCGTTCCGACCATGGCCAACAGCCGATTTCCGCTGCCTAGTTGTAGACTTCCGCAACGATCGGAACCACACCTGTTCCATAGACAAATCCTCGATAGCAGACTCAGAGGGCAGCACGGAGAAGAACGAGGGCATAACACCCAGAGCCTCAGCCAAGAGTCTGCTTTTGGCCGCGGGAGCGCCTTCCTCTTCGTAATTCGCTATGGTACGAGGCGTTACGCCTAAGACGTCAGCGAGCTGGACTTTGCTCATTCCAGCCGTTTCACGGGCGCAACGTATTCTATCCGGATTCAGCGATGGCCCATTCGAATCAGCGCGCGGAAATGGCGACTCTAGGCTCGTCATCCTCACCACGCTCATCTGCTCGATCCTCCACAGGCTGTTCCATCATGCCGACATCAGCCAGCACAATTCGTTTGTCCCACCCCATTATCTTACCGTCGTCCGTCGCACCAACAGGCAAAGACACTTCCAGATGAACCACATCTTCCTCACAGTGGTACACCACGAACCATAAGGTCTGAGGTCGTGCTTTCGACTCTTGTTCCAGAGCATCAAAACTCAGTTGAACCAGATCCGAACAACTGTTGCTCTGGATTTCCAACAACGTCACCGGCCCTAACTTTTTCTTCAACCGCAACACCAGATTGGTATCGCCAGTGGCTTTCGTTCCTTGAGCAAAAGCCAAACCTAGACCATCACGTCGATATGCACGCGGCGCAGTTCTATTATCAGCGGAACGGTTGGCAATCCAATCGTCTTCGACATCGATAGATGCCCGGACCTCCTCCACGAACGCATGGTAGAAAATCGAACCTGGACCACTCAGTTGCGTATGAAACTCATCAGATTCACGATAGCGTCGAAGCGCAATCCTCGCAGACTGTCTAATTATCTCACTCGAAAACCCGAAAATTCTCTCGAACTCGGCATCCGCGCTTAAACCTTTAAATTTCTTTGCAAAACCAGCGAAATCATTTTGAATAGACAACACGCCCCTCCTCACAACTTTGTTAAAAACCAGAAATTTTGTATCTACTGTACAAACATGCCTTGACTCCATAGTCAACGCATGCGAGCCCAAGTCCTTCGTCTCGCGCCCGATATACCAACACACAACATCAGGGCAGGCAGCATCAATTAAGGCACAAAATCATTCTGCGACAATCTAGTAATGGAGGTAGTCGTCGTCGAGGCCGAAATAGTGGCCAATCTCGTAGATCACGGTGATGCCGATCTGACGGACGAGCTGCTGACGGGTGGAGCAGACACGTTCGTGCGGACCTTTGAAGATAGTGATGATGTCGGGCATCACACCATTATCATGTTTTCCAAGCAATCACATGTCAACTAATATGAGGGTAGGTTAGCTTCCAGCACGAAGGAGTTGTCATGATTTCACATATATACAGCCATGATGAACTTCGCGAGCTCATCGTTCCCATGCTGTCGCATTACGGTATGAAATCGGCACGCCTGTTCGGCTCATACGCACGTAACGAGGCCACATCGACTTCAGACATCGACGTGCTGCTTGAAGGCAATCCCGGATTCAGCCCATTGAACGTATTCGCCATGGCTGAAGAACTACGAGAGAAGTCCGGCAAAGACGTGGACATGTACGAGCTGAGCGAACTCAACGACGGGCCGTTCCGCAATGCTGTATTCGAGGACGCGGTGTTGCTATGAACGAGAAAGACTTGCACAGGCTCCGGCGCATCGCAGAAATCGGTCGCAAACTAGAACAAACCATCCTTGACAAAGAAATTACACAGCAACAGGTTGAGGACGACTACACCTTGCAATGGATGCTGGCTACGCCACTTCACGACATCGGGAGCAAGTGTATCGGCTGTCCAAAGAGTTCAAAGCCGATCACCCTGAAGTTCCTTGGTCAGGTGTCGCCGGTGTAAGACATCGCATCGTTCACGATTATGAAGGCAGCAACTGGGATTTACTCGCCCACATCATCTTCGTTGATGTTCCGCCGTTCATCGACCAAGTAGAGCATCTCATTACCACGGCAGGCGCCATCCGCAACAACTAGTACCCATGCGAATGGAGGTAGTCGTCGTCGAGGCCGAAGTAGTGGCCGATCTCGTGGATCACGGTGATGCCGATCTGGCGGACGAGCTGCTGGCGGGTGGAGCAGACGCGCTCGTGCGGACTTTTGAAGATGGTGATGATGTCGGGCATCACACCGCCGTAGCCGGTGGTGCGCTGCGTGATCGGCACGCCCTCATACAATCCCAGCAACTCGCCGTGGGAACCGCACATGGAGGCAAGCTCGCGCTCGTTCGGTTCGTCGGCCATGGCGATGCCCACATTGTCGAGCACTTCGCGGAACCGTTCGGGAATCGAATCCAGCGCCTCCTCGACCGCGGCCGCGAACTCGTCATCCGTCATTCTCAACGCCATATCAGCACTCTTTCACCGTGTTGTCATGCCCTTCAAACATACCCAATCATCTCAGCATGCACATTTTCCAACACGAATTAGGCTGCCATCTGCCACTTTTCCAACACAGGATAAGGGTTTGACAGCATATTTTCCAAGCATTCATCATGCGTTTCACACTCATTCCTTGTAGTGGCGGATGACGCGCATGTCGATGCGCAGCTCTTATCAGCGTGGACGTTCTGATGGTCAATGACAGCTTATCCACGGGAGCTGGACTCTCAACGTGGACGTTCTGATAGTAAGTGACGTTATATCCACGGGAATCAGCCTCTCACCGTGGACGTTCTGATAGTAAATGACGAATCGTCCACACTGAGCAGCTCCGCAACGTGGATGAATTGACAGTTACTACCAAGATATCCACGCTGAGACAACGTAGCGTGGATGGATAGGCAGTATATGACAGATCATCCACTCTGAGCGCCTCCTCAACGTGGGTGATTTGACAGTTACTACCGAGATATCCACACTGAGGCAGCGCAGCGTGGATGGATAGGCAGTATGTGACAGATCGGCCACGCTGAGCAGCCCCGCAACGTGGATGAATCGGCAGTAACTGGCATTTCATCCACGATAAGAGCATCCTGAACGTGGACGAATCGTCAGTAGGTATCAAATCGGCAACGCTGACGACACTGATAACGCTGACAGGAATTACTCCAACGAATCGAGGACGTCGTCGATGAGTAGGCGGGTTTTGGCGGCATCGGAATCGTCACGCAGACGAGGGAAGCGACGTAGGGCGTTGGCAGGGCTGGCGTCGGCGGCGCGGGCGATATTCGATTTGCTGATACCGCGTGACGCGGCTTTCTCCGCCAAGCGATCCACCAGAGAATCGGAGACTTGGCGCATTCGTTCGGCAACCCATAGTTGGGCCATTTCCGGTGAAAGGTCGTAATCCTCAGATAACTCGCTACTTGCCTCCTGCACGGCGGCCCACAGCACCATGAACGGCTTGCGGTAGTAGGCGATCTGCTCCTGAGACGGCTCCCCCGCCAGCGCCTCCAACGCTTTGCGGTCCGTGCTGTTGTCGCTCATGTGCCCTCGTTTCGCCGTCATAATCTCGCTGGGATAAGTGTACGACAGGGAGATGGAGATGCCTCGACTACGCTCGGCATGACTGGGAAAGGGGATACCCGGCATGGCGAGGGAGGAACACTCAACATGGCAGGAAGGTGGACACTAACAGGATGAGGATGGCTGAGATGCCTCGACTGCGCTCGGCATGACGAGAGAGGGATGCTCGGCATGACGAGGTGCACGCCAACCAATCACAACCATCGGATGGGCGATGTTACTTGGGCGAGATTAGTATGGGTGGCATGACTGAAGCCGCACATGATGATTACCAACTGCCCGCAGGATTCGAACGGTGTTCGAAGCTTGATCCCGTCGTTCAGGCGCCGACCGCGTTGGAGCGTGCCCGCGTTCTGGTTACGATTCTCGCCAATCCCGGCGGATGCCCGTGGGACGAGAAGCAGACCAACACCACCCTGCTCAAGAACCTGCTTGAGGAGACCTACGAATTCGTCGATACGGTCGAAGAGAACGACCGCGAGGGCATGCGCGAGGAGCTTGGCGATCTGCTCATGCAGTCGCTATATCAGGCCGCAGTATGCGCAAAGGACTCGGCCGATCCGTTCACTTTGGATGAGGTGTGCGACCGTCTGGTCGATAAGCTCATCACGCGTCATCCGAATGTGTTCGCGCCCGATGATGACGCGAACGCAGCCAAAGAGGAGTCCGCCGAAGAGGTTCTGGCGACATGGAATCAGATGAAGCAGCGCGAAAAGCGCCGCAAATCAGCCATCGAAGGCATCTCGCACGCGCAGGGCGCGTTCCCTCGCGCGGCGAAGATCGTGCATCGCGTGGCCAAGGCCGCCGATCCGGAACTGTTCGTAAAAGCCATGGATCGCGCCGGTACCAACAAAGCCTCATCCCAGCCGACGCCGAATGATTACGCTGATCAGATTCTGCGCGTCATCCAACAGGCCGACGCAAATGGAGTCGATATTGAATCGGCGCTGCGCAATCGGCTGCGTGACGTCGAACAGAGGATTGTTGAGTTGGAATCAAACACCCGGTAGGAGCCAGCCAAGAAGCATCAACGCGAACTAGGCGGAGTAGCGGGATGAGATGCCTCGACTACGCTCGGCATGACGAGTAACGAGTACGCGGTATAAAACGACAACTGCACGCAATAGCAAAAGACCGGAACCCGTTACAGGTTCCGGTCTTTCGTTAGAAGCTAGTGGCTAGCTGTCGATCGTGTTGCCAGTAGCGACAACGACGATGACAACCGAGGCCGAGTCAGCGCAAGCTCACTCGACGTCAGTCAAGCAGCTCACTCGGCGTCGGCGTTGGCCAGTTCGTCGGCCACGGCAGCGGCGGCGGAAGCGGCTTCGACGGAGTCGGCCTCTTCGTCGTCCTCACCGAGGAACGCGGACAGGTCGACCTCTTCGCCGTCGGCGGTGAACTTCACGGCGCGCATGCCGGCGAGCAGGCCCTTGGAACGGCCGACTTCCTGCACGGCGGAGCCGAGCTGGCCGTTGCGGATGATCGCCTGGATGAAGTTGTTCGGGTCCATGCCGTACTGCTGGGCGATGGAGGCGAGGAAGTTGAACACGTCGGCCTGGGAGACCTGCACGTCCAGCATCTCGGCCAGAGCGTCGAGGGTCATCTGATCGCGCAGTTCCTTCTCGACCTGCTCCTCAGCTTCGGCCTTCTGCTCCTTGGTGGCCTTCTCCGGATCCGGAGTCATGCCCTTGAGGTGCTCCTCGACCATGGAGGCCTTGACGCCCTTCGGCACCGGGATCTCCAGGTCTTCCTGCAGCTTGGCGATGAACGCGTCGCGGGCCTCGGTGGCCTGGCGGCCCTTGGCGGCGTCGGCGGCGTTCTTGCGGATGTCTTCCTTGAGCTCCTCGAGGGTGTCGAACTCGGAGGCTTCCTGAGCGAAGTCGTCGTCGAGTTCCGGCAGTTCCTCGGCCTTCACGGAGTTGACCTTCACCTTGATCTGAGCCTTCTCGCCCTCGTGCTCGCCGGCTTCCAGCGTGCCTTCGAAGGTGGTCTCCTCGCCGGCGGACAGGCCTTCGAGGGCCTCATCCAGACCGTCGAGCATGGTGCCGGAGCCGAGCTCGTAGCTCACGCCTTCCTGGGAGTCGACGGACTCGCCGTCAATCTGGGCATCCAGGTCGATGTTGGCGAAGTCGCCCTTGGCGGCCGGGCGGTCCACACCCACGAGGGTGCCGAAACGCTGACGCAGGGACTCAAGGCGGGCGTTCACGTCCTCATCCTTGACTTCGGGCTTGTCGATGGCGATCTCCATGCCGTCGATCTTCGGCAGCTTGATCTCCGGGCGACGCTCCACGGTGGCGACGAACTTCAGCTTGGTCTCGTCCTTGGAGGAAGCGGGGACTTCCTGCACGTCCAGCTCGGGCTGGGCCATCGGGCGGATCTTCTTCTCCTCGAGCGCCTTGGAGTAGAGCTCCGGCACCGCGTTGTTCACGGCCTCACCGGCGATGCCGGCGAATCCGTAACGCTGCTCGATGAGCTTCGCCGGCACATGTCCCTTGCGGAAGCCGGGGATGTTCGCCTGCTTGGCGATCTCCTTGCGGGCTTCGTCCAGATAGGGTTCGAACTCTTCCGGGTCGACGGTGACGGTGAGCTTCACCTTGGTCGGCTCAAGATTCCTAACGCTGATTTTCACGCTTAACGCTCCTGAAAGTCGTGTTTTCTTACATTCTGCCGTAGGGCAACCTCTACATGATAACCCTACTCACGGACGCTGCGATGAGTTTCACCTGCCATGTTCTGGCGCCCTGCTCCTCGAGGAATCGCGTCACGTCCACTTTCGAGGGGTCATCGAGCCAACAGAGGTTGCGCAGAATCTGCGGTTTGACGATGATTTCCGCCGGCGTGCGCGTGTCCTCGCCGATCTGGTTGACGACCTTGCGCACCCGTTGCAAACGCTCATATCGCTCGGGATGGCGGGTCTGCCACAGGCGCATCGACCTAGGCGCGTTCGTCTCGTTCTCCCCCGGCTGGTTGGATGCCGGCATGACGGGCAGTTCGCTGGGTTTCAGGTCCAGCGCGCGTTGGATCGCGTCTTTCCACACGCGGGGCTTGACCTCGCGTTGGATGGGCGCGTACCGTTCGAACATTTTGTCCTGCGCGCTGCCGGTATGCATGCGCACCCGCTCGTTGAGGCAGCGGATCGCGCGGAATTCGCGCACATTGTGCGGCTTCTTCTGCGCGGCCTCCATAATCGACGAGTCGGCCAGCAGCAGGCTGGGGGCGATGTCGTACTGGCGGGCCAGCCGGTCGCGTTCCTCCCACAGCGATTTGGCGATGGCGAGTCCGCGACGGTCGCGCCCCAGTTGGGTGATGCGTGAGATACGCATCCAAGGTGCCGGATGCGCCGGCTTGGGGGCGAGTCCCTCGCGCAGGGCGAACGCGAACTCCTCCTCGGCCCATTCGTCTTTACCGTGCTCGCGCAGGTCACGGCGCATCAACGATTCCAGTTCGATCAGCAGTTCCACGTCCAGCGCGGCATAGTTGCGCCAGTCGCGCGGCAGCGGGCGGTACGACCAGTCGGCCGCGGAATGCTCTTTGGCCAAGGTCACGCCGAGATAATGCTCGATCACGGCGGCGAGTCCGAAACGGTGCATGCCGAGCAGTCGCGCGGCGATCTCCGTGTCGAACAGGCGCTGCGGGGTCATCCCCAAGTCTCCGAAACCCGGCAGATCCATCATCGAATCATGCAGAATCCAGGTGGCGTCGCCCACGGCGCGATTGAAGTCAGCCCAATCGGCACCAGCCTGGCCCAAGGCCACCGGGTCGAACAGCATGATGCCGGCGTCGCCGCGTTTGAACTGCACCAGCCAATCCTCATGGCCGTAGCGGTATCCGGACGCGCGTTCGGCATCGGCGGCCAACGGGCCGGACGCCGCGGCCAAAGCATCGCACGCCTCACGGAATCCGGCGAGCGTATCGATCACGTCGGGCACTCCCCCGCGCGGCTCGCTGAGCAGACGCGGTTCCGCCTTGGCGATGCGGCGGTCAATCTGATGAGTCACTAACCAATCCCTCGTCGAAACGAACAGTGGATCTGATGAACCTGGCCCACATGCCGACCTGCGCGCCGGCATCGAGTCCGCCATCGGGCAGCTCGAGCGGCGACCAAGACACGCGCATCTCGCAACCGGCGTCCGGCTCGGCGGCCAATGTGCCGAACGAGGTGTTCTGGGTCACGGTCACCGTGCCACCTACCGAGTCGGGGATGACATCCGCCAGATGGTCGCACATGTCTTCCCAATACATGCGTGGGGTGAGTCCATCGTTCTCGCTGGTGTGCAGCGGCAATCGGGTGAAGGCCACGCACCGCCAGCGACCGGCCCAGTCGATACGCGACTGCGCCGAGAACAGAATCATAATCCAACCCGTGGCAAGTCGCGGCGAAGAGGACGGATCCGATAGGAACGACGCGGCGTCTTCGCCGTGTTCACCGCATTCCAGCTCAACGCCAATGCCATAGTCGGCCAGCGTGGAGGGAATGGGTATTTCGCGGTAACGCACGTCGGCGACACGCGTCATATCCCGAACCGACTCCACGGCGTTCCACACCTCATCGGGCACGCCGGCAGGCCGTTCGGGCAATCCGTCTTGCCGGGGCGCCGACGCCGTTGAGGGCGCACCCGCCGGAAATGCGTAGATGTCTGCCATATACCAAGGCTAAAGGCTCCAAGCCCCGTTACGGCGCATCCACACGCCCGTACGCCTGATATTTCGCCGAATTCCTTGCAGCCTGCACTCCCCTTCGGATGGACTCCGATGGGTTTAGTAGACGGTGAAGCCGTAGGACTGGAACTGTTCGACGACGCGCTGACGCAGTTTGGCGCTGGGTCCTTTGGCGTCCTCCAGCGGGTATGGGATGCGCAGCTCGTGCCACTTGGGGCGGCCGAGCTGGTGGAATCCGAGCACGTCGATGTGTTCCACCGCTCCATCGAAGCTCGCGCAGATCTTCGCCACATTGTCGACGTTCTCTTCGGAATCGGTCAGGCCCGGCACGAGCACGAAACGCACCCAGATCTTCTTGCTGGCCTTCGCGAGGCGCTGCCCGAAGTCGATGGTGGGCTGCAGCAGGCCGCCGGTGACCTTGTGGTAGGTCTCCTCATCGCCGGATTTCACATCGAGCAGGCACAGGTCGATGTCTTCGAGCATCTCGTCGGTGTAGTTCTTGTTGAGGAAGCCCGACGTGTCGAGGCAGGTGTGCACGCCCATCTCCTTGGCGGCGCGGAACACACGCGAGACGAACGCGGGCTGCATCATCGACTCGCCGCCGGAGAAGGTGATTCCGCCGCCGGTGGCTTTGAACAGGTCCTTGTAGCGGTCAACCTTCTTGATCATGGCCTCCAAGGTGACGGGTTTGCCGTCGCGCATCTTCCATGTGTCGGGGTTCTGGCAGTACTGGCAGCGCAGCGGGCAGCCGCTCATGAAGACGGTCATGCGTGTGCCGGGGCCGTCGACGGAGGTGTTGATATCCCATGAGTGGACGAAGCCGATATCGCCGGTTTTAAGCGCGTCGATGCGGTCGCGTCGGTCGAGTCCGATGGGAGATTCGAAGCCGGACAGGCCGCCCATCAGCGTCTGGGAGGCGTATTCCTTCGATTGTTTGAGCATATGCCGCGTGGTGGTGCGGAATTGGGTCGCGTCAGACATCATCGTCCTCCTGGGTTCGTTTCGGTCGTGTACTGACACCCAGTCTAGTGCCCCCGCGCCGGGGCCGCTGGTGGCTCGCCGGAAAGCCGATGTGGCCTTCGTCACGTCCCCTCCGCTCGGTATGACGGGAGGGGACGAAAAAGGCGGAACCCGTATGGGTCCCGCCTTTTTCAGCGTTTCACACTCGGTGCGTCACGACTACGATCAGTCGGTGACGGCGCCCTGGTGGAACGTACGGCTGATCACGTCGAGCTGCTGCTCCTTGGTGAGCTTGACGAAGTTCACCGCGTAGCCGGAGACGCGCACGGTCAGGTGCGGGTACTTCTCCGGGTGCTCGACGGCGTCCTCCATGGTCTCCTTGCGCAGCACGTTGATGTTGGCGTGGTAGAGGCCGTGGCCGTTGCCGGCGTCGAGGATGCCGACCAGGTTGCCGATGCGCTCCTCCTCGTCGCGGCCGAGGCCGTCGGGGGTGATCGTGTTGGTCAGCGAGATGCCGTCAAGCGCGTCGTTGTAGTCGATCTTGCCGACCGAGAACATCGACGGCAGCATGCCGTGGGAGTCCATGCCGTTCTCCGGGTTGGCGCCCGGAGCGTACGGGGTGCCCTTGGCGTGGCCGGACGGGAAGGAACCGGTGTTCTTGCCGTACTCCACGTTGGAGGTGATGGTCAGGATGGACTGGGTGGGGACGGCGCCACGGTAGACGGGCAGGCGCTTGACCTGGCCCATCACGGTGGAGACGACCCACTTGGCGATGTCATCGGCGCGATCGTCGTCGTTGCCGTAGAGCGGGAACTCGCCCTCGGTGCGGTAGCCGACGATCAGATCGTCATCGGCGCCCTCGACGTACTCGTACTCGTGGCCTTCCAGGGTCTTCGCGTCCTTGTTGTAGATCGGGTAGACCTTGGCGTACTTGACGGCGGCCAGGGAGTCGGCGGCGATGGACAGACCGGACATGCCGCAACCCAGGGTGCGGTACACTTCCTTGTCGTGCAGAGCCATCTCGATGGACTCGTAGGCGTACTTATCATGCATGTAGTGGATGATGTTCAGCGCTTCGACGTAGGTTTCGGACAGCCACTCGAGAGCCTTCTCGTAGTTGTTCTTGACCTTCTCGTAGTCCAGGGTGCCGTCGGCTTCCGGAGTGATCGGATCGATCACGCCCTTGTCGATGACCTGCATGCCGGTCATCTCGTCGCGGCCGCCGTTGATCGCGTAGAGCAGCGCCTTGGCGGAGTTCACGCGAGCGGCGAAGAACTGCATCTGCTTGCCCACGCGCATCGGGGAGACGCAGCAGGCGATGGCGGCGTCGTCGCCCCAGTGGGAGCGGATCTCCTTGTCGGACTCATACTGGATGGCCGAGGTGTCGATGGAGATCTTGGCGCAGAAGCGCTTGTAGCCTTCCGGCAGCTTCGGATCCCAGAAGATGGTGATGTTCGGCTCCGGGCCAGGTCCGAGGTGCTCGAGGGTCAGGGTGTTGAGCAGACGGAACGAGGTCTTGGTGACCATGGAGCGGCCGTCGTCGCCGAAGCCGGCGTCGGACCAGGTCGCCCAGTACGGGTCGCCGGAGAAGATCGCGTCGTAGTCCTGGGTACGCAGGAAGCGCACGATGCGCAGCTTCATGACGATGTTGTCGATGAGCTCCTGGGCACCGGCCTCATCGATGACGCCGGCCTTGAGGTCGCGCTCGATGTAGATGTCGAAGAAGGTCGAGTTGCGACCGAAGGACATGGCGGCGCCGTCCTGGCTCTTGACCGAGGCGAGGTAGCCCATGTAGGTCCACTGCACGGCTTCCTGAGCGGTCTGGGCCGGGCGGGACAGGTCGAGGCCGTACTCGTTGCCCAGGTTGATGAGCTTCTTGAGAGCCTTGATCTGCTCGTCGTGCTCCTCGCGGAAGCGGATCCAGTGCTCGATCTCCGGCTCGGTGAAGTCGTTGCGGTAGGGCACGGAGTCCTTGTCACGCTTCTTGAACTCGATGAGCTTGTTCACGCCGTAGAGGGCCACGCGGCGGTAGTCGCCGATGATGCGGCCGCGGCCGTAGGCGTCCGGCAGACCGGTGAGGATCTTGTTGTGGCGGGCGACCTTGATGTTCTTGGTGTACACGCCGAAGACGCCGTCGTTGTGGGTCTTGCGGTACTTGGTGAAGATCTTCTTGACTTCCGGATCCGGCTCCTTGCCGGCTTCCTTGATGGCCTGCTCGACCATACGCCAGCCGCCGTTCGGCATCATGGCGCGCTTGCAGGGCTCGTCGGTCTGCACGCCGACGATCACGTTGTCGACCTCCGGGGAGTCGATGTAGCCAGCCGGGAAGGCGTCGACATCGGCGGGGGTGTGGGTGTCCACGTCGTAGACACGCTGCTTGCGCTCGACCGCCAGGTAGTTGTCGTCGAGGTACTTCCACAGATGCTTGGTCTTCTCGGTGGCATCCGCCAGGAAGGACTCATCGCCGTCGTACGGGGTGTAGTTCTTCTGGATGAAGTCGCGAACGTCGATATCCTGCTGCCAGTTTCCGCCTTCGAAGCCGGCCCACGCCTTGGCGTCCAGCTCCTCCGGGGTGACCGCGGTCGTCTCAACTGCTGTCATATCCACTCCTTGGTGTTTGTTTTGTTGTGATGCCGCATCGTCACAGCACCATTGCTTCCCTAGTGTAGTCTTCGCCCGCTGGGAGAACCCATAAAACTCGCGTGAGCTACCTCACATTCCGTTATCGTTCACATCGCCGGAGCGTCGCGCCGCAGGCGAACACGCGGTTGGGCCGCGTCCGCATGCGTTTTGCGGACGCGGCCCAACCACGCGTTGTGTCACGTTGTGTCGTGTTGCGACTGGTCGCGTTATTCGCGGAAAGCCGCGGTGATGGGCAGACGACGGTCGCGTCCGAACGCCAGCGCCGTGACCTTGGGTCCCAGCGGATACTGGCGGCGCTTCCACTCGGCGCGGTCCACCAGACGCATCACCGTGTCGACGGTGCCCTCGTCGAACCCGTCGGCCAGCAGATCGGCGCGGCCATGCGCATGCTCGATGTAGGCGGCGAGCACCCGATCGAGCAGCTCGTATTCGGGCAGCGAATCGGAATCCTTCTGTCCGGGGCGCAGTTCAGCGCTCGGGGCCTTCTCGATCGAGCTGACGGGAATCATCACGCCGTCGGCAAGCGCGACTCCGCGATCCCCCGCCTCGTTGCCCACGATCTTGAGCCCGCCGATGCCGACGCCTTCGGCCGCCGCGCGGTTGCGCCAGCGGGCCAGCTCCCACACGCGGGTTTTGAGCAGGTCCTTGATGGGCGCGTATCCGCCCACCGCGTCGCCGTAGATGGTGGAGTATCCGCAGGCGAGTTCGGATTTGTTGCCGGTGGCGAGCGCCAGCAGGCCCTTGGAGTTGGAGTAGGCCATCACGATGACGCCGCGGATGCGCGCCTGCAGGTTCTCGGCCGCCACGCCTTCGAGTTCGAGCTGGTTCTGGAAGGCCACGAACAGCGGTTCGATGGGCTGCACGTCGTAGTGCGCGCCGATGTTCGCGGCCAGGTCGGCCGCGTCGTCTTTGGATCCGTCGGACGAGTACATGCTCGGCATGGAGATGCCCCACACGTTCTCGCCGCCCACCGCGTCGGCCGCCATCGCGGCGACGAGCGCGGAGTCGATGCCTCCGGACAGGCCGAGCGTCACGCCGGTGAAGCGGTTCTTGGCCATGTAGTCCTTCAATCCCAGCACGCAGGCGGTGTACACCTCCTCGTCCGGGTCCAGATCGGGCGCGATCCCGACCTGTTCCTGACGTTCCGCTGACGTGTCGAGCGTCCAGCAGGCGAGGTCCTCCATGAACATCGGGGAGCGTTGCAGCAGCGTGCCGTCGCGGTCGACGACGAAGCTGCCGCCGTCGAATACGAGGTCGTCCTGGCCGCCGACCTGGTTCACGTAGATCACCGGCGCGTCCACTTCGGCCGCGCGGCGGCGCACCAGTTCGCAGCGGGTCTGGGTTTTGCCCTCCTCGTAGGGGCTGCCGTTGATGGTGATGAGCGCGTCGATGTTGCGGCCGGCGAGATCGGCCACCGGGCCGCCGTCCTGCCAGATGTCCTCGCAGATGGCCACGCCGAGACGCACGCCGTCCACGTCGAGCACCATGGCGTCCCCCCCGGCGGAGAAGATGCGGAACTCGTCGAACACGCCGTAGTTGGGCAGGAAGTGCTTGTCATATCCGGCCCACACCACGCCGTCGTGCAGCACCACCAGGCGGTTGCGCGGCTTGTCGTTCGCGCGGTCGGTGCCCACCGTGCCCACGACCACGAACAACTCGCCGAGTCCTTCGGCAGCGAGATCGGCGGCGAGCGCGTTGGCCTTGTCCCATGCGGCCTGTCGGAAGGTGGCGCGCAGGGCGAGGTCTTCGATGGGATATCCGGTAAGGGTCATCTCGGGGAACACGACGACCTGCGCATCACTCTGCGCGGCCTGTCGGGCCCGGTCGAGCACTTTGGCGGCGTTGGCGTCGAGGTCGCCGACGCGGGTATCGATCTGGGCGAGTGCGAAACGAATCTGAGTCATGTTCCTTTAGTGTAGTTCCTTCAGCACGCGCAGCGCGGCGTTGACGTAGAAGTTCACGAAGGTGGGGATAGATTCGTCCAATCCCACGAAATGCGGGCTGTGCCAGTCGGGGCAGCCTTCGACGCCGTTCGAGCCGATGAACGCGAACACGGGCAGCGTGACCTTCGTGTATTCGCAGAAGTCCTCCCCCGCCATGGACGGGCGGATGGGCTCCAGCTGCGCGTAGTCGCTGACTTCCGAGGCGAGCGCCATCGCCAAATCGGGGTCGGAGACGAGCGGGTCCTGGAAGTCATCCCATTCCACGTCGGCCCGGATGCCGTATGCGGCGGCGGTCTGCTCCACGACGGTGCGGAATCGCCTCCCGACCAGTTCGCCGTCCTCCTTGTGGAAGTAGCGCACCGTGCCTTGGAAGCCGGCTTCGGCGGGGACCACGTTCCACACGTGCCCGCCGTGCACTTCGGTGATGGATAGCACCAGCGGATGGAAGGGCGAGACGTTGCGGCTCACGATGGTCTGCAGGCTCAGGATCATGGAGGCGAGCGCCTCGATCGGGCCGGTGCCTTTATGCGGATATCCGGCGTGCGTGCCTTCGGCGTGCAGGGTGACGTTGAACCGCACGCAGCCGGCCATCATGGGTTCGGCGCCGATGGCGATCTGTCCGGGAGCGTAATTGGGGTTGTTGTGCGTGCCGATGATCGCGTCGACGCCGTCGAGCAGTCCCGCCTCGATCACGGCTTTCGCGCCGATGCCGGTCTCTTCGGCGGGTTGGAACATGATCCGTATCGATCCGGCGAAGCGGTCGCGGTGCTCGGCCAGCCAGAAGGCCGCGCCCAGCAGACCGGTCATATGCAGGTCGTGCCCGCAGCCGTGCATCACGCCTTTGTTCTCCGACCGGAAGTCGAGACCGGAGTCCTCGTCGATGGGCAGGCCGTCGATGTCGGCGCGCAGGGCGACGCATGGGCCCGGACCTGCGGTTCCTTCGATGAGGGCCACCACGCCGGTTTCCATCGGATTGTCGAGGATTTCGATGCCGTGGGCCGTAAGCTGGCGTTCCAGATACACGGTGGTTTCGAATTCGCAGAAGCTCCGCTCGGGGTGGGCGTGCAGATGATGACGGATGTCGACAAGCTCGTCGTCGATTTCGATGTGTTCGGTCATGGTTTCCATCCTAATCCTTGTGAATCAGTGGCGCGGATGGCCGCTACCGTTGGCGTTTAAGCAGATGTTTGGCGAGCGCGTTGGCGAGTCCCTGCACCACCTGCACGAGCAGGATCATGATGATCACGGCCGTCCAGGTGACGGTCTGGTCGAACTTCTGGTATCCGTAGGCGATAGCGAAGTTGCCCAGTCCCCCGCCTCCGATGTAGCCGGCCATGGCGGACATGTCGAGCACGCCGATGAACAGGAAGGCGTAGGCGAGGATCAGCGGCGCCAACGCTTCGGGGATGAGTACCGTGCGGATGATGGTGAGTTTGGACGCGCCCATCGCACGGGCGGCCTCGATCATGCCGGGATCGACCGGAACCAGATTCTGCTCGACCAGACGGGACGTGGCGAAGGTGCACATCAGCACCATCGGAAAGATGGCCGCCGCGGTGCCGATGGACGTGCCGACCACTGTGATGGTGACCGGCTGCATGGCCGCCAGGAAGATGATGAACGGAATGGGCCGCACGATGTTGACGATCACGTCGAGCACCCGGTAGACAAGCGCGTTTTCGAACAGGCTGCCCGGCCGCGTGCCGTACAGCACCACGCCGAGCACAAGACCGAGGAATCCGCCGATCAGAAGGGTGACGAGCACCATGGTGAGCGTCTGGCCGATGGATTCGAACAGCAGCGGTCGCAGCACGGTCCAATCGCTGCGTGAGGACAATACGATCATCGCGCCCCTCCTTGTGTGGCGATGGCCTCCTGATAGGAGACGGGATGGTCGGCGGTGCCGAAGTCGACCACGTCGCCGTCGCGACGAAGGTCGTCGAGGAAGGCGACGAGCGTTTCCTCGCTGCCGGAGAATTCGTAGGTAATCGCGCCGATGGCGATGCCTCCGACCGTGTCGATGCCGCCGTACAGCAGGCTGGAGGTGACGCCGTGGCGCGCGATGAGTTCGGAGATGTGCTGTCCCGATGCCGGAATCGTGACCGAGGGGCCGGCCGAGCCGTCAAGACCGTTGTGTTCGGCGGTGGCGGCTTCGTCGGCGGCGCGTTGGATGTCCCGCTGCCGGATGAGCACGGTGATGATGCGGCCGGGCCAGTCGCGGTGCAGTTGGGCGACCCGCGCCTCATCGGGCACGCCGGAAAGCGCGGTGGCGATGAAGCGTTTGGTGACCTCCTGCCGTGGCGCGGCGAACACATCGTAGACGTCGCCGCTTTCCACCACACGGCCGGCGCTCATCACGGCCACGCGGTCGGCGATCTGCTGCACCACGTTCATCTGGTGGGTGATGAGCACGATGGTGATGCCGAGCTCCTCGTTGACACGTTTGAGCAGCCCCAGCACTTCGGTGGTCGTCTCCGGGTCGAGCGCGCTGGTCGCCTCGTCGGCGAGCAGGATCTCGGGATTCGTGGCCAGCGCGCGGGCGATGCCGACGCGCTGCTTCTGCCCGCCGGAAAGCTGCGACGGGTATTTGCCTGCATGTTCGGAGAGGCCTACGAAATCAAGCAGTTCGGCGACACGACGTTCCTGATAGTCCTTGCGCCAATGGTCGAGCTGCAGCGGGTAGGCGATGTTCTGCGCCACGGTTTTGGTGGAGAACAGGTTGAACTGTTGGAAAATCATGCCGATTTTGCGGCGGATCGGACGCAGTTTCGATTCCGGCAGGGCAGTGATGTCGGTGCCGAGCACGTTGACCGCGCCCGAAGTGGGGCGTTCCAGTGCGTTGATCAGCCGCACCAGCGTGGATTTGCCCGCTCCCGAGTAGCCGATGATGCCGAAGATCTCGCCTTTGCCGATGCTCAGGCTCACCTCGTCGACCGCACGCGAGACCGCACGCGTTCCTGCCGCGGCTTCACTCCCGCCGGTGCCGCGTCCGCGGAATTCCTTGACCACATGGTCGAGCACAATGATGGGTTCGCTCATTGCTTCGCTTTCTTCATGAATCCGATGGGATTCGTAGTCGTACAGGCATGGCGGCATCCCGGCCGTCGACCCCGCGTAATGAGGCGGGAACGGTCCGAGATGCCACGGCTGGTGCCTGAATCGCGCCCCTTCCCGCAGTTCAGGCAAATGTGGATTATTCGGCCGCTCTGGTGTCGGCTTCGATGTCGGCGAGGAAGCCCTGCAGCTCCTCGGCGCTGAATCCGGTGGCGTCCACCGCGGTGCCGCCGGAGTTCTCCTGCAGCGCGCCGAACACCTCCGAATCTTGGAACAGCTGGGCGAGCTTCAGGTAGGTCTCGTTGTTCGCGTCGTCCTTGCGCGCCACCCACACGTTGATGTACGGGCGGGCGGATTCGGATTCGGCGTCGTCCTGGTAGATGGCGTCGTCCGGATCGAGTCCGGCGTCGGACACATAGTCGTTGTTGACCACACCGGCGGCCACCTGCGGATCGCTCAGGCTGTTGGCGACCTGTTCGGCCTTCAATGCGGTGACGGTGACCTTGCTGTTGGCTTCGTCGATATCGGCCGGCGTGGAGAACGCGGTCCAGTCGCCGTTGAGGGTGATGAGTCCGGCGGATTCGAGCACGCCGATGGCGCGCGCCTGGTTGGTCTCATCGTTGGGAATGACGACGGTGGAGCCGGCCGGAATCTCGTCGATGGACTGGTACTTCGTGGAGTAGACGCCGAGCGGATAGATGGCGGTGCCTCCGATTGGCTGCAGATCCTTATCGTTGCTCACGTTGTAGTTGGCGAGGTACAGCAGATGCTGGAATTCGTTCAGATCCAGATCGCCGGAATCGAGCGCAGGATTCTCGGAGGTGTAGTCCTGGAAGTCGATGATGTCGACGTAGATGCCTTCCGCCTCGGCCTTCTGCTGGAAGATTTGCCACTGGGAATCGGTGGCGCCGACCACGCCGATTTTCACAGGATTGCTTTCGGAGCCTTTGGCGGCGGTTTCGCTGGCGCCGGCGAATACGCGGTAGCCGAAGAATCCGCCGACCGCGACGATGGCCACCACGACGATGGCGATGATGGCGTTGCGCAGCGTGTGGTTCACGCGCACCGGTTCGTTCGGATCGGCCGGCGAGGCCGGCTGCTGGATTGCGGTTGTCATGTTCTCTTCCCCTTCTTCGAAAAGATTGACGCGGTTGTTGACGAGACCCCACCATAGAGGATGAACATCGCGAAAATGGCGGAAAATAGCGGATTGCCGTATACGTGTTGCTTATAGCGTGCGTAAGATGCCAATGAATCCGCGCCCTTGATAACGCGTTACGGCCTTGCCGTTTCGGTCTTCGGCACGCACCACAATGGTCTTGGGATTCACAAGACGGGAGGCTCCTACGATGGCATCGCATGGCATCAAGGCCGTATTCTTCGATATCGACGGCACGCTCACCAGTTTCACCACCCATGAGGTGCCCGCCTCCACCATCGACGCGCTGCACCGCCTGCAGGAACGCGGCATCAAGGTGTTCGTCTGCACGGGGCGCGCGCCCTCGCATATGGGCGTCGTGCTCGACACAATCCCCGTCGCGTTCGACGGCATCGTCGGACTCAACGGACAATACTGCTTCGACGACCACGGCTATCGCGAATACCAAGCATTGTCGCCGAGCGATGTGCGCACGATCACCGCATGGCTCGACGAGCATCCGGATGTGGTGGCGAACTACTGCGAAGAGGACTACGTCTACTTCAACCAGATCACCGACGCGATGCGCGCGACATGGCGAAAGCTCGGCAAAACCGCGCCGACCACGCATATCGGCGACCCGCATGTGCGGCCCGAGACGCATGAGACGTTCCAGATCAGTCCCTTCGTCGACGAAGCCCTTGAAAGCGAGATCGTCGGACTGTGCGGCAACGTCAAGGGCGTGCGTTGGCATCCCGACTTCACCGATCTGATCCCTGCGGACGGCGGCAAGCCGCGCGGCATGCAACGGTTCATGGAGCGGTACGGATGGTGCCGCGAACAGACGATGGCGTTCGGCGACGGCGGCAACGACACGGAGATGCTCGCGTTCGCCGGCATCGGCGTGGCGATGGGCAACGCCACCGAAGCGCCGAAAGCCGCCGCCGACTACGTGACCGACGACGTCGACCACGACGGCGTCCTCAACGCGCTCACCCATTTCGGCGTGCTCTAAGCCGAGCGCACCACCGTCGGCATTCCACCGCGTCATCCTCTCAAGCGCACCGCACCGTCATCCCGAGCGCGCCACCTGTCATCCCGAGCGCAGTCGAGGGATCCCTCCACCCACAAACGCACTGAGATTCCTCGACTACGCTCCGCTTCGCTCGGAATGACGTTGATAATGGTTATTCGTCATGCTGAGCGGAGTGCAACGGAGTCGAAGCATCTCCACGCCGATGACGAGAGGCGTGAGATAGTTCATGCGCATTCGACTGGAATGTTGCGACTCCAGCTCCGTAGAATGAGTGGGTATGAGCAACACAATGACGCGTATCGTAGCCACCTCCATCGCCGCCATCGCCGCGCTCGCCTTGGTGGGCGGATGCACCAGCAGCGCCGACCGGCAGATTCTTGAGAAACTCGACAGCATGCAGCAGGAAATCGACGAGTTGAAGAACGGTCAGACCGGCGGCACTTCCGGTTCGACGGACTCGACCGACGGCTCCGGATCATCCGCAGACTCGAACGACAGCCAATCCTCCACCGGCACCAACGATTTCGACGCCGCGATCACCGACTTGGAACAGCAGGCCGCTTCCGCGGTCGAAACCGCGGGCAGCGTTTCCGTTCCCTCGAACCTCGCGGACCGTCCAAAAGCGTATATCGACGCCAAAGCGCCGCTTGAGCAGCTCGAATTGCAAATCGATTCCTTGGAGGACCAGATCGAGGCCGCCGTGCGAAGCGGCGCGATCGACCGCCAAACGTATTTCACCTTCGACACCCGTCTCGATGCGATCGACGATTCCCTCGACCAAGCCGGCGACGCCCTCGAACTACGCATGGGCGTAGACGACTGATCAAGCGACGTCGTTTCCGGCAATCGGTCGACTTGCCGACTCGCCTTGACAGGAGACAACCAGTTGCCGCTATCAACTTCCGGTCTGGCGGGCGTGCGAGACTTGAGGGCATGACTACAGTTATTATGCGCACCTCTGAGGGTGACATCACCATCAACCTGTTCGACGAGAAGACCCCGGAGACGGTGGCCAACTTCCTCGGCCTCGCCACCGGCGAGAAGGAGTGGGCCGATCCGATGAGCGGCCAGGCCTCCCATGAGAAGTTCTACGACGGACTGAGCTTCCACCGCATCATCAAGGACTTCATGATCCAGGGCGGCTGCCCACTCGGCACCGGCACCGGCGGCCCCGGCTACAACTTCGACGACGAGATCGTCGCCGACCTGAAGTTCGACAAGCCGTATCTGCTGGCCATGGCGAACGCCGGTCTGCGCCGCGGTATGGACGGCAAGGTCCACGGCACCAACGGCTCGCAGTTCTTCATCACCACCGTGCCCACCCCGTGGCTCGACGGTCACCACACGATCTTCGGCGAGGTCGCGGACGATAAGTCCAAGGCCGTGGTCGACAAGCTCGAAGCCGTCGCCACCGATCCGATGGACCGCCCGCTTGAGCCGGCGATGATCCTGTCGATCGACGTGCAGTAAGCGGCGCGCACGACTGGAATCACCATCAGCTGATAAACCTGTCCAATAGCGAAAGAGCGGCTTGACGGCCGCTCTTTTGTTATATGCTGAACAATCATCACACCCGAATCGAGGAACAGACAGCCATGAGCGACATCATCCCTCCAGCCAAGCCCGCGAAATCACCGCTGGACCTGCATGTGCTGCGGTATTTCCTCGCCGTCGCCGAGGAGCGCAACATCACCTGGGCCGCCGAATTGCTCCAGGTCTCGCAGCCGACGCTCTCCCGCCAGTTGAAGAAACTCGAGGACGACCTCGGCATCGCCCTGTTCCACCGCGGCGCCAAAACCATCGAACTGACTCCCGAAGGCCATCTGCTGTACGACCGCGCGCAGACGCTGGTCGCGCTGGCCGACAAAACCGAACGCGAGCTGCGCGACTCGCAGGGCAACCTCACCGGCAATATCGCCATCGGCTGCGCGGAATCCCGCAGCATGACGTACCTGTCCCGCCGCATCGCCGCGTTCCGCGCGCTGCATCCGCACATCCGATTCGACATCCGCACGCTCACCGCCGACATGACCCAGGAGCGACTGGAACAGGGACTGCTGGATTTGGGGTTGATGAGCGAGCCGGTGGCGGTGGACCGTTACGACTATGTGCGCACGCATGTCACCGACCGATGGGGCATGCTGGTGCGCGCCGACAGTCCGCTGGCCAAGCTGACGGTGATCCGCCCGCAGGATTTGGTCGGCGCGACGATGATCATGCCGTACCGCGCGGAGGTCCAACGCGAGGTGATGAGCTGGTTCGGCGACGTGGCGCAACAGATCACCATGGCCGCCACCTTCAACCTGTCGATGAACGCCGCGACGATGGTGCGCAACGGCGTGGGAATCTCCTTCAGTTTCGACGTTCCGGTTGTGGACGAGAGGCTGCTGTTCCGCCCGCTCTCCCCCAAAATGGAGACTGGCGCGGTGATCGCTTGGAAGAAGGGCCAGTCGATGACGCCGGCCGCGTCCGCGTTCGTCGAATTCCTGCGCGCCGACGAGCCTACGAAGTCCGCATAACCCGCACGTCCCGCGATACCCAAAACGCATGGCGGCGCATGTCGTTTGTTTATTGGCGGCATCGGCGCGCACGGTGTTCAATGATGACAACATCACCATCAACGAACACTCGGTAAGCGAGGCATCATGCGTACACGTACTTTGGGAGCCAACGGCCTAGAGGTTTCGGCCATCGGACTGGGCTGCATGGGATTCACGATGAGCTGGCCGCCGTTCCTGCCGCATGACGAGTCCATTGCGGTGATTCGCAAAGCGCACGACGAAGGCGTCACGTTCTTCGACACCGCCGAGGTCTACGGACCGTTCACCAACGAGGAGCTGGTCGGCGAGGCCGTGGAGCCGTTCCGTGACGAAATCGTTATCGCCACGAAATTCGGATTCGACCTGCACAGCAACGAACTCGACCCCTCCGGCCGCGTGCAGACGCTCGACAGCCGCCCTGAAACCATCCGCGCCGCGGTGGAGGGATCGCTCAAGCGTCTGCGCACCGACCATATCGACCTGCTGTACCAGCATCGCGTCGACCCGAACGTGCCGATCGAAGAGGTGTCCGGCACCGTGCAGGACCTCATCCGCGAAGGCAAGGTGTTGGGATGGGGATTGTCGGAGGCGAGCGTGTGCACCATCAAACGCGCGTATGCCGTATGCCCGTTGACCGCCGTGCAAAGCGAGTATTCGATGTGGTGGCGCAAGCCGGAAGAACAGCTTTTGGACACCTTGGAGGCGTTGGGCGTCGGCTTCGTGCCGTTCAGCCCACTCGGCAAAGCCATGCTTACGGGCCGGTTCGACCGCAACGCGAAATTCTCGGACGACGACTACCGCAGCAAAATCCCGCGCTTCTCTCCCGAGAATCTGGACCACAACGTGGCGCTGGCCGAATATGTGCGCTCGCTTGCCGAAGCGAAAGGCACCACGCCGGCCCGCATCGCCTTGGCGTGGCTGCTCGCGCAGAAGCCTTGGATCGTGCCGATTCCCGGCACCAAGCATGTGAATCGCCTGCAAGACAACATCGGCGCGACGGAAGTGGAGTTCACGGCCGAGGAATTGGCCGACATCCGCAAGCATCTCGACGAATTCGAAGTGGTGGGCGCGCGGTATCCCGAACTTCAGGAAAGCCTGACCAACCGGTAGCCGCGAGCGCCCGCCTATATAAGCAAATCAACCAATAACCACAATCAAGGAGAACAATTATGGAGAATCCCAGCAGCTTCCCGATTGGAGAACCGAACAACGCTTTCGCGCAGTATTTCATCGGCCAGAGCTATCTTGCCCCGCTGATCGACGCGCCTGAAATCGGCGTTCACAACGTCACCTTCGAGCCAGGCTGCCGCAACAATTGGCATATCCACCATGGCTCCCCGCAGATTCTCATCGCTGTGGGCGGTCGCGGCTACTACCAGTTCGCCGGCGAGGAGCCGCACGAGCTCAAGCCCGGTGAGGCGGTCTATGTGCCCGCCGGTACCAAGCACTGGCATGGCGCCGCCCCGAACGAGGCGTTCGCGCATATCGCGATCATGTTGCCGGGTGAAAACGTCTCGACCGAATGGCTGGAGCCTGTGGAAGACGCCGAATACCTCACGCTGAAGTAATTCCAGTTTCAATAAACAAGTTTTGGGGTGTCTGCTTGAAATGAGCGACACCCCATTCGTATGCTCTGATAATTCCGGTCCAATCAGTCGCGCTGTTTGTCAGCGACATAGGCGTTGACGCCGCGGAGGAAACGGTCGAGCGCGTCATATACACGTTCGAGGGGACAGGCGACGTTCAGACGCACAAACCGCGCGCCGTCACCATGGTATTGGCCGCCTGCCGTCAGCAGTAAGCCGGTTGTGCGCTGCAGATAGTCGCCCAAGTCCTCGGTATCTTGCTTGCCGGCGGCGTTCAACACGTTCGAGCAGTCGAGCCATAGCAGATAGGTGGCATCGCCCGGCACCACGCGAACGCCCGTGCCCTCGGGCAACGCTGGCCAGTTCGCGGGATCATGCAGATAGTCGGTGACCACGCGGCGGTTCTCGGCCAGATAGGCGCGCAATTCTTCCAGCCAAGGCTCTCCTTGAGTGAAGGCGGCCACGGTGGCGGGGATCGCGAACGCGCCGGGCTCCCCCACTTCGTCGGTGTTGATGCCGCGCCATACGCGGTGACGCAGGGTTGGGTTCGGCACGACGACCGCGGCGGAATGCAATCCGGCGAGATTGAAAGTTTTCGTCGGAGCCACGCAGGTAACCGAATTGTCGCGGCAATGCGCGCTCACCGAGGCGAACGGCGTGTATTCGACGCCGGGCATGGTCAGGTCGCAGTGGATCTCGTCTGAGACCACGATGACATGGTGCTTCCAAGCGAGTTCGCCGATGCGCGCCAACGTATCGGCGTCCCATACGATGCCGATGGGATTGTGCGGATTGCACAGCAGCATCAGCGAGGTCTGCGGGTTGGCGAGCTTGCGTTCCAAATCGGCGAAGTCGATGGAGTAACGCATGGTCGTCTCGTCGTAGACGAGTGGGCATTCGATCGGGTTGCGGCCGTTGTTGAGAATCGAATTGAAGAAGATGTCGTAGACGGGTGTCATGACCAGCACGTTCTCGGCCGGAGTGGTGAGCTTGCGCACGATGCTGGAGATCGCAGGCACCACGCCGGTGGAGAACACCAGCCATTCCTCATCGAAGCGGAAACCGTGGCGATGCTCCCACCAGTCGGCGATGACGCGCCGCCATTGGGCGGTTTCGATCGCGTAGCCGAATACACCGCGGTCCAGTTCGCGTTGCAAGGCCTCGCGGATCTCCGGAGCGGTGGCGAAATCCATATCCGCCACCCACATCGGCAGTTCGGCGTTGTATTCGTCCCATTTAAGCGATCCGGTGCCGCGGCGGTCGATCAGGGTGTCGAAATCGTAGGTCATAACTACTCCTATAGCACAAAAGATCCCTCGACTCCGCTCGGGATGACGAGGAGGACTTTCCGTCATCCTGAGCGGAGCGTAGCGGAGTCGAAGGATCTCTTCTATTGGTTAGAACGATGCGGGCTTGGTGTCGCGACGGGAATCGATGGCATCGCAGATGATGCGGGTGGCCGACACATCCACCTCGTTGGGGTTCATGGTCAGTTCGCCGATCCGCTCAGCACGGATTGCACCGCCCGACGGATTGAGCACGCTGTCGATGGCGCCGTCGATCTGCACGTCCACGGTGGAGTATTCGAAGGCGAGCGTGGTGTTGAGCAGGCGGCAGTCGCGCATCACGAGGTTGTCGATGTAGCACATGCCCTGCAGGCTTTCGATGGTGCAGTTGACCAGAGTGATGTTCTTCGAGTTCCAACCGAAGTATTCGCCGGAGATGAAGGAGTCGTAGACGGTGATGTTCTCGGCGTTCCAGAAGGCGTCTTTGGAGAGCATGCGCGCGTTGTGCACCTCCACGTTCTTCGCGCCGTCGAAGGAGTAGTTGCCCACCAGCGTGAAGCCGTCGATGGTCGTGTTCTCGCAGTTCATGGCGAAGTAGTCGCCTTTGGCGCTCACGTCATGCATGGTGACGTTGCGGCAGTGCCACAGCGTTTCGGCCGCGTTCGGGAACTGCACGTTCGTCAACCGCACGCCGTCTGCGCGGCGGAAGTTCTTCGGCGCTTCGATGACGCTGTTCTCCACGGTGATGTTGTTCGTGTACCACACGCCGGCACGCGCCATCTCGAACCAGGTGCAGTCCTTCGCGACGATGTTCTCGCAGTACCACAGCGGATACTTCCATTTGAACATGCTGCCGATGAGTTCGATGTCATGCGCGTGCTTGAGCGGCGATTCGCCGTCGGCGAACGTCGAGTCGACGATGCGCTGGTTCGCTGCTTGGAACATCGCGCGCTCGCCGGTAAGCACCTGCTGGCACACGTCCGCGGATTCGCGGTGGTGCTCATGCTCGTTCAGCTGCTGTTTTGCCAGACACGCGCATTCCATCGCTCCACCGCTCACTGCGGAGGTGTCGAGATTATTCAATGAGGCCGTATTCGTTGCCGTTGCGCCCATGATGCTGTCCTTCCTGTCGTATTACCGGCATTCAAACACCATCACAGGCGCATATCAAATACCTAGCGCCGATGCCCCTCCATGCTCAACCGCTATGGAAGTCGTTCCGTCTTGTCTGCTATGCCAAGCCATCTCGAACAAGACTCAATCTCTCAGGAGCATGCGAAAAACGGCTTGGAAGAAGACACATCTCCAATGCTGAGCCGACAGCGAAGTGCATGCCTTTGACGAATGGCTCACGAATCAACTACTTGACGCCTTTGATCATGGGGATGAGGCCAAGCAGCATCACAATGCCGACGATGCCGACGACGATGCCGGGGATCATCCACTGGGTGAACACCATGGTCAGGCACATGCCCGCGCCGAACACCAGCGCGGAGACCAACGCGTACACGCTCACGCCAACGGCTTTGGCGTTCCAGACGATGGCGGGCTTGCCGTCGAAATGGCGACGCACCATCCATGTGACCAGAAACAGCGCCACACCAATCACGCCGACGATCACGCCAGGCATGAACGCGTTCCATTCGGGTAGCAGGCACATGCACATGCCCAGCGCGAACACCAGCGCGGAGACGGTGCCAAGCACCAGGGTCACGTAGTTGGCTTTGCTCATTTGCATTCCTCTCATGCTTGCCGACGGGGGTTCCGCCGTGCCGAAATCGACGATACGTGCGGTTTTACGGCGATTCAATCATCATTACTTCAACATCTGTTGGAATAATGGAAGCATGGTGAATGTGAAGAACAACGCGAGGTTTCTGGCGACGGACCGACGCATCGAAGCCGCCGCGGTGATGTTGCTGGACAACGGCACAGACCGCCCGCTCTCCGTGGCGGATATCTGCCGTAAGGCGAATATCAACAGGTCCACGTTCTACGAGCATTTCACCGATTTGGATGACATGTTCGCGGCCATGCAGGAGTATCTCAACGACGAACTGACCGAAGCGTTCCGGCAGGCCGGCCTACACGAGCCGCTCTCCGAGGGGTCATTGCGCATCTATCTGACGCATATCAGGCAGCATCGCTATTTCTACCGCGTCACGTTGAAGCACAGCCGCCGTCTGCCATTGGATTTGGGCGGAGAAACGCTATGGGACCAGCGCATCCGGCCCGCCGGCGCGGATATCGGCATCAACGACGACGCCGAACTCGCCTATTTCAAAGACGCGCTGATCGCCTCAATCGCCGCCGTTCTGCAGCGTTGGATTGAACGGGACTGCGAGGAAAGCGTCGAACGCATCACACTGATCATGTTCAACGCCATCCCTCGCATCATCGCCTCCCCCACGCGAGCGTGAGGGAATGTCTTACTGCTGGCTGGCGACCCAGTCGCGAATCTCCGCATCGGAGACGGTGGACTGGAAACGATGTCCCTTCTTCCAATCGCCGGTGTCGGCGAGTCCCGCCAGCAGAGTATCGCTTTCGCCCAGCGGCGAGCTGGATGAGGTGCAGAACGGAATCACCGTCTTGCCGGTGAAATCGTTGTCAGTGACGAAACCGTTGACGGGCCATGCGGCGATGCCCCACCAGATCGGATAGCCGATGTACACGGTGTCGTAGGAGTCCCAGTCCGGCACGGCCGCGCTGTCCAGCGGGATTTCGCGCAGCGTCGGATCGTCATGCTCTCGCACGACGCGGCTGTTGGCGTCGCGCCAGTCCAGATCGGCGTCCGTATAGGGTTCGGCCGGGGTGATTTCGAACAGGTCGGCACCGGTGGCGTCGGCGATGGTTTCGGCCACGCGCTTGGTGTATCCTTCGGCGGAATAATAGGCCACAAGGGTTGTCATGATGCTCCTTTGTTGAACGATGAATGTCGATGGAAGCGACACTACTCTCCGGTAGCCGCTACCGGTCAAATTGAGACATGCCGCTCAAACGCAACCGTCAGGCCTTGCCGTGACGGGCGGCGACCATCTCGACGAAAAGGTCCACCGTTTCGGGGGCGTCGTGGTCGAAGAACAGGCTGGAACGGTTGTCGAGTTCGGCGATGGCGGCCATCTCGTCGGCGGTCAGCTCGAAATCGAAAATATCGAGGTTTTCGGCCATGCGCTCTTTGTGGGTGGACTTGGCCAGGGCGATGACGTCGCGCTGCATCAGCCAGCGCAGCGTGACCTGGGCCACGGACTTGCCGTGAGCCTCGCCGATGCGGGCGAGCACGGGATTGTCGAACAGACCGTTGCGGCCCTCGCCGAACGGCGCCCACGCCTCATGCGCCACATGGCGGGCGACCATGTTCTCATGCGCGGCGGTCTGCTGGTGGAACGGGTTGGTCTCGACTTGGTTGACCATCGGGGCGATTTCGTTGAACGCGGCGATGTCGGCGAGACGTCCGGGATTGAAGTTGCTCACACCGATGGCGCGGATGCGGCCTTCGCGGTAGAACTCCTCGAGGGCTCGCCATGCGCCGTAATAGTCGGCGAAGGGCTGATGCAACAGCACCAGGTCGATGTAGTCGAGGCCGAGCTTCTTGAAGGATTCCTCAAGCGAGGCCTTGGCGTTCTCGTAGCCGTAATGCTCGATCCACACCTTGGTGGTGACGAACAGTTCCTTGCGGTCGATTCCGCTGGTGGCGATACCCTCGCCCACCTGCTTCTCGTTGAAATAGGACTGGGCGGTGTCGATATGGCGGTATCCGACCTCGATCGCATCGCGCACGGCCTGCGCGGTCTGCTCCTGCGGAATCTGGAAGACGCCGAATCCCAGTTGGGGGATTTCCACGCCGTTGCTCAGGGTGATGTTGTTCATATGAACTCCTTGCTCGTTTGTGTTGCCGTGTTATCGTTGAGCATAGGAGCCGGTAGTGGCTACCGGTCAAATCGGCGACACGCCGTTGCGGAAGGATGCGACGATGTATTCGATGAAAGAAGCATGCAAACTCGTCAACATGAGCTACGAAACGCTGAAGTTCTACTGCAAGGCGGGGTTGGTGCCCAACGTGCGCCGGGACGAGAACAACCGTCGCGTGTTCGACGAGAAGAACATCGCCTGGATCGGAGCCCTCAACTGCCTACGCGCCTGCGGCATGGGAACCGCGGAAATGAAGGAATACCTCGACCTGTGCCTGCAGGGCGAGTCCTCGATTCCCGAACGCAAACAGATTCTGGAGGCCAAGCGGCAGATTCTCGAACAGCGCATGGCCGAGATCCAGCGCAGCATCGACTATATCGATGCGAAGCAGGAATTCTACAACGGTGTGCTCGAGAGGCGCACCAAGTACTACAGCAATCTCATCGAGGTCGACGACCCGGATGCCGCGATGCCCGAGGAGCTTGCCGCGTTCAACGAGCCGGAGCTCCCCGCCGAACGTCACCTCGTTGGAGCTTTACGGTGATGTTCGCTCACAGCGTGCCGCGAATTTGACCGGTAGCGGTTACCGGAATCTATGGTCGAACCATCCACCGCAACCGACTTTTAGGAGGATGATTCCCATGAAGAAAATCGCAGCGGCGGCCATGAGCATCGTACTCGCCGCCAGTCTCGCCGCCTGCGGAGGAACCTCGCAGTCCGACGCGCAGGATTCCGCCGCATCCCAGTCCGACTCGTCGACGACCACCGACACCCCCACCACCAGCGGCGACGGATCGACGCTCGTGGTCTACTATTCGGCCCAAGGCCATACGGAGGAGGTGGCGAACGCCGTCGCCGATGCCGCCGGCGCCGACATCTTCGTGATCACTCCATCCGAACCGTATACGGACGACGACCTCAACTGGACGAACGATGACAGCCGCGTCGTGCGCGAGCATGACAATCCCGACCAGCGCGATGTGGAACTGACGACCACCGAAGTGCCCAACTGGGATTCCTACGATACTGTGTTCATCGGCTATCCGATCTGGTGGGCCGTCGCCGCGTGGCCGGTCAACGGATTCGTAGAGGCGAACGATTTCACCGGCAAGACGGTGATTCCGTTCTGCACCTCCACCAGCTCGGGACTCGGCTCAAGCGCCACCCAACTGGCCGAACTCGCCGGCACCGGCGACTGGCAGGAAGGTCAGCGCTTCTCATCCAGCGCATCCGAATCGGATGTTCAGGACTGGGTCGCCAGCCTAAATCTGTAACAGAGCCAACCATCCAGCGTGGATGGGCTGTCAGTAAGTGTCGATTCGTCCACACTGAGAGGATTTCAGTGTGGACGAATCGTCGGCATGTGGCATTTCATCCACGCTGAGGACTCTAAGCGTGGATGAGTCGCCACCTACTGTCAGCTCATCCACGCTGAGAGTGCGCTAAACGTGGATGAATCGTCACCTACTGTCAACTTATCCACGTTGAGAGTGCCAATCGTGGATGAATCGTCACTTACTACCAACTTGTCCACGTTGAGAACGTGCTTAGCGTGGATGAATCGCCACCTACTACCAACTTATCCACGTTGGGGAAGCGCCTGGCGTGGGCAATCCGACAGTAAGTGGCGATTCATCCACGCTAGAGAAGGACAATGCGCGTAGAGGACTCCTGAAAACATTCACACCGATGCCATACCGCCATGCCGAGAGGATGATGGTCGGACTCAACCCTCACGACCGGTGCCGTTATACCGAAAGGTTGCTGATCAGGTTCAGCTCTCGTGGCCTATGCCGCCGCCGTATGGAGCTATGCGCATTGCGTATGGGCGATTGCCGAATCCTTACGCGCCGGACGCGTACAGGCGCATAGCATGAACTCATAGCGAACGGAATCGGCCGGTGCCGCGGCACACTTGCGCCACGCGCATTGCCGACGGAACCGCGGAACAGCGAAAACACAGCGAACACATGACGGAGGGGACAGCTATGGGCGAGCGGAACACATCACAAAGGATGCTTGGCGGATCGAAGATCGTGGTGTCTCCGCTGGGGCTGGGCTGCATGGGGTTCACCCACGGCTACGGCGCTCCCATGGATCAGGGCCAAGCGGTCCGCGTGCTGCATGAGGCCTACGAGATGGGATATACGTTCTTCGACACCGCGGAAAGCTATACGGGCATCGATGCCGACGGACGCACGGCATACAACGAGGAATTGGTGGGCGAGGCGATTCGCGGCATGGGAAGCGACGTTGTGGTCGCCACGAAATTCGGCATCGCGATCGCGCCGGATCGCACGCTCATGGTCGACAGCTCGCCTCAGAGCATTCGCAAATCGGTCGAGGGCAGTCTGAAACGCCTGGGCGTCGACACCATCGACCTCTACTACCAGCACCGCATCGACCCCAAGACCTCTCCGGAGACGGTGGCGGAGGTCATGGGCGAACTCATCCGCGAAGGCAAGATCCGCGCATGGGGCATTTCCGAGGCCGACGAGGCCTATCTGCGTCGCGCCCACGCGGTCTGCCCCGTGGCCGCCGTGCAGAACCGGTATTCGATGATGGCCCGCTGGCACGAATCGCTGTTCAAGACTTTGGAGGAACTGAATGTCGCGCTGGTGGCGTTCTCCCCCATGGCCAATGGATTCCTCACCAACAGCTACGATGCCGCAACCACGTTCACGGACGCGGCGGACTACCGCGCCGCCATGCCGCAGTTCAGCGAGGAAGGCCGACGCAAAGCGCAAGGGCTCACCGAACTGATCGCACGACTGGCCCGCGATAAGCAGGCCACCGCCGCGCAGATCTCACTGGCGTGGATGCTGTGCAAGAAGCCGTGGATCATCCCCATCCCCGGCTCAAGGAAGCCCGAGCGTCTGCGGGAGAATTTCGCCGCCTCGCAGGTGACGCTCACCGCCGACGAGATCCACGCCATTGACGAAGCCCTGGACCATATGGATCTGGACGTGTTCGGCGGCAGCCGGATCCGCGGGAATTCCTGACCCGATTCGGCCGACGGCTATGGGCGGGCGGCGTCGACCGGCGCATCCACATGGTGTACAGTCATGGGGTATGTCGGATATGGAGGATCTCGAACAGCTGGTCGCGTTCGCAAAGAAGGGGACGCTGTCCGGTGCCGCCCGCAGTCTGCATATGTCGCAGCCGTCGCTCAGCCGCACGATGCGTCGGCTGGAAAGCGAATTCAAGGTGCCGCTGTTCGAGCGCGACCGCAACACCATCGCATTGAACGAGAACGGCGAGATGGCGGTCGAATACGCAAACCGGCTGCTTGACATGCACGACGAGATGATGCGCCGTGTGCGCGAATACGACCGCAGCCGCCATACCATCGCCGTGGCATCCTGCGCGCCGGCTCCGCTGTGGGAGGCGTCCCGGATTCTTTCGCGCCTGCATCCCGATATGACGGTGTCCAGCGAGATGAAACCCGACTCCGACATGCTTGAAGGCGTGGCGGACGGCACCTACCGGCTGGCCATATTCAACTATCCCCTCAAGGAGACTTTGGATGAGCTGAATCTCATCGGCGCTCCTTTTATGACGGAGACGCTGTATCTGGCGGTTCCGCACGCCCATCCGCTGGCGAGATTCGACGAGATCCAGTTCAAGGACTTCAACGGATACAACATTCTGCTGCTCGACGGCATCGGCTTCTGGGAGGAGGTGTGCCGCGAACGGCTGCCGGCCTCGCGTCTGCTGCGCCAATCCGATTCCGAATCGTTCACCGCCATCGCGCAGACCACCGACCTGCTGTACTTCGTCACGCAGGAATCCATCCGCATCTACGAGCGCCCGGTCCGCGACCGCAAACTCGTGAGAATCGTCGACGCCGACGCCACCGCGGAATTCCATGGCGTATGCCGCGCCGACGACGCCGACTTCCTCAACGTATTCCTTTCGGCCGTGGCATCCCGCTCGTAAAAGAAAAAGACGTGGCGTCCGGGGAATGGAGGTACCCCGGACGCCACGTCAGGCAATGCAATGGATGAGAAGGATTATCAGGCCTCGCTCGTCACGGAGGCGGAGACTGCGCCCTCCTCGCGACGACGGCGGATGAAGCGTCGGATGGACACGACTTCAAGGCCGATGACCAGCAGGCCGAGCGCTCCCACCGCGACCCAGGTGATGGTCTGCCAGATCGGAATCGTCCGCGCGGGCTCGCCGTTCTCATAGTGATAGCTGTTGACCGCGGTGTACAGGATGTTGTGCGCCGCGTTGCGCATGGCGATCACCGAAGTGGCGGAACGGTCGGTCACATGGTTGGTCACGTCCGTGGTGGAGAGCATGATGTCGTTGCCGTTGCGGATCATCTGGTCGGCGTTCTGGAAGCCGAAGCCTGCGAAATAGTCGGAGAGCACCATGCCGTTGAAGCCCCATTCGTCGCGCAGCACCGTCTGCTGCAGCGGCGCGTAGGCGGCGGCGTAGGTCACGCCGATGTAGTTGTAGGCGCTCATCACGGCCTGCGCGCCACCGTCCTTGACGGACATCTCGAACGGCTTGAGATAGGCTTCGCGGATGGCCTGCTCGTTTGACCATGTGGTGAGCATCGCCCAGCGGTTGGTCTCCTGATCGTTGAGCGCGAAATGCTTCATGAAGGAGTACACGCCGCGCGAGCGCGCGCCCGCCACTTCGGTGGCCGCCATCGTGCCGGTGAGCAGCGGATCCTCCGAATAGTATTCGAAGTTGCGGCCGCCGAACGCGGAACGATGCAGGTTCATGCTCGGCGCGTACCAGCCGGAGGCGTCCATGTCGTGGGCCATGTCGCCGATGATTTCACCGAATTCGCGGGCCAGATCCTGATTCCAGGTGCAGGCGAACGAGGTGGACGAGGGGAAGCCCACGGAGCCGACGCCGGTGAAGTTGTTGTTCAGCGAAGCCGGACCGTCGAGGTCGGTGAGCGCGATTTTGCCGATGGAATCGATGGCTTGGGTGCCGTAGCCGCCGAGCGCGATCAGCGTGTCCATCTCATCGAAGGTGAGCTGGTCGAGCAGGTCGTCCCACAGCGTGTCGTCGTAGTCGGCGCCGTACAGGTCGGCCAGACGCACGCCGTTGTCGGCACCGGTGGTCGGCATCACGTCGTCCGCATTGTTGTGGTCGGCCGGATCGTAGGAGCCGTTGTTCTCGAAGTTGGCCTTGTATTCGTCGGCCAGTGAGTAGGTGCTCGGCGCGGCGGTGGCCTCGGCGTAGTTCGCAAAACCGTCCGCACGGGACAGATAGGTCACGTCGCCGGCCGCGTCGCTGAACTGGTTGGTGGCGGCGACCTGATCGTCGGAACGCGGGTTGGACTCGTCGTAGACGATGGTTTCGGGCACGGTCACGGTCTGCTCCGCAATCACGGTATGCGAATCGGTATTGATGGACACCGCGTAGTCGCCCTGTTCGAGCACATACGCTTCGGCGTCGTTCTCATCGTAGGAGGCCATGTCTTCGTCGGTGAACTCGACGGTCAGCGTCTGCGATTCGCCCGGAGCGAGCTCGTCGGTTTTGTCGAAGGCCACCAGATTCGCGGAGGCCTTTTCGATGCCGCCGTTGGTGTAGGGCGGGTTGTAGTAGACCTCGACCACGTCCTTGCCAGCCGCGTCGCCCGTGTTGGTGACGGTCACGTCGAAGCTGATCGTACCGTCGGAAGCGTAGGTCACCTCGCCCATCTCCTGACTGAAGGTGGTGTAGCTCAGACCGTAGCCGAACGGGTAGAGCACGGCTTCGTCGTAGTTGATGAGGCCTTCGTCGGCGGCCGTCTCGTAGAACTTGTAGCCGATGTAGATGCCTTCCACATAGTTGACGAAGGTAGGCACGGCGTTGGCCGCGAACGGATCGTCTTCGGGAATCTGGAATTCCTCCATATTGTCGAAGGCGAAGTTGCCGAAGTTGTTGAAGCTGGGAGTGGCGGTCAGATCGCGCACGAAGGTGTCGGAAGTCTTGCCGGAGGGGTTCACGTCGCCGGCGAGCACCGCGCCGAGCGAGGTGAATCCGGCCTGTCCGGCGGGCGGGCACCACAGTACGGAGGTGATCTGCGGATAGTCGTCGAGGAAGTCGAGCTGGAAGGTGTTCGCGCCATTGTAAACCAGCGTCACGTTCTCGAAGTTCGAGGTGACCAAGTCGATCATGTCGCGCTCGGTCTGGCTGAGTTCGAGGAAGTGCTGCCCGGCCTGATAGTCCTCGTAATCCTCGGAATTGTTGGTGTAGGTGATGCCTTCGGCCTTCATGTTGGTCGGCAGGTCGGCGCCCTCGCCGCCCACGCGGGCGAGCACGATGACGGCGGTGTCGGAGAAGTCTGTAGCGTCGGCGATGAGGTCGCCGTACTGCGAGGCCGGCACTTCGGGCAGCGTCCAATCCTGGGCGAACAGGCTCACTTCGGGACGGTCGGCGCGATAGGAGGTGTACAGGCCGGTGAGATCCTGATTGACGCTGAATCCCGCCTGCTCGAGTCCGTCGATCAGCGAGACGGTGGGATAGGTGTCCGACAATGCGCCGGATCCGGTGCCGCCGTAGACGGGATTGGTGGAGGCCCAACCGAACACGTTGATATTGCCGGCCGCCAGCGGCAGGGCTCCATCGTCGTTCTTCAGCAGGGTGATGGCTTCGTCTTGGATGCGCGGGCCGAGGTCGTTGGCCGCGGCGACCGTGCTGTCCTGCAGGGTGTGGCGTTCGGCGGTGGCGTTGTTCAGCAGGCTGAACAACGGTCCGTACAGCATCAGCGCCACGGCGACCACGGCGGCGACCAGCACCGCCAGCCAGGTTTCGCCGTGCACGAGTTTGCGCACGGATGCGGCCTGCACGGTGCGCTTGTTGACGGCGACCGTCACGACGATGCCGATGACCAGCGCGACGCCGATCGCGATGAGATGCGGCGTCACGGATGCGAGCACGTTGATCACATCGCTCCAATTGATACTGAGCATCTGCTCTCTCCTTTGAGTTGCGTTGGGATTGACCAGCCCCACCGGCATGCCGATGGACGGCTGGCGGTGGGGAGATGTCGCCATACTAAGGCGCGCGACCGGCCGTCGTCTCGCGAAACGTCGTATCATGCTATGCGGATAGTGAATAGCATGATGCAGGTTTTTTATAGAGCAACCGCATATCCGCCTTACGGAGCCATGATCTGACTCCATACACTTGGCGCATATCCTTCCGTCGTGTTTGGCGGGAATCACAATCAGGAACGAGGTTTTGCCGTCATGAACGCATCAGTACGTACGCCGATGAGTCGCAAGAAGAAAATAGCGATCGTCATCACGTCCATCGTGGCGGTGCTCGTTGTCATCGCTCTTGTCATCGTCGTTGTCATCCGCCGGAGTTTCCCCTCGCCGCCGGCATATCAGGATCTGCCGACCTCATCCAACACCATCGTGCAAACCGAGGCGGGCGATGTGCAGGGCGCCATGCAAGGCGATGTGTACCGCTATCTCGGCGTGCCATACGCGCAGGCGAGCAAACGCTTCGTTCCCGCCGAGGAGGTCGAACCGTGGGATGGCGTGCTCACCACCAATTCGTACGGCGCGACCTCGCCGCAAGGTTCCATGCTTGGCATGTCCGCATCCGAAGACGATGATTCCGCGGACAACAACTGCCAGAATCTGAACATCTGGACGCCCGGCATCAACGACGGCGAACGCCGCCCGGTGATGGTGTGGCTGCACGGCGGCGGGTTCTCCACCGGTTCGGCCAACGAGCGCAACTACGACGGCGCGAACCTCAGCGCCAGCGGCGACGTGGTCGTGGTGGGAGTCAACCACCGTCTCAACGTGTTCGGGCATCTCGACCTGTCGGCGTATAGCGAGGAATACGCGGACTCCGGCAATGTGGGAGTCACCGACATCATCGCCGCCCTCGAATGGATCCAGGAGAACATCGAATCCTTCGGCGGCGACCCGAGCAACGTGACCCTGTTCGGACAATCCGGCGGCGGCGCCAAACAGCTCGCCCTGATGAGTGCGCCGAGCGCCAAGGGGCTGTTCAGCAAGGCCATCGTGCAAAGCGGCGCCACCGAAACGATGGGCGTCACCTTCGCCACCAAGGAGCAGAGCCAGACGCTGACCGAACATATTCTGGATAATCTGAACATCACCGCCGAGAACATCGAGGACTTGCAGACCGTGTCGGTGTCCGACCTGCAGGACGCCGCGACCTCCGCATTGCAGACCACCGCGAACGAATACCAGATTCCGGCACCCTTAGGCAGCGGCTATCAGATGGAATGGGGGCCGGTCGTGGACGGCGACTTCCTGCCCACGAATCCCGTCACCGACGATTCCTTCGCGGCCGCAGGCGAGGACGTGACGTTGCTGATCGGCAGCAATCTCAACGAATGGACGGGCATGAGCGCACCGACCGACGTACCCCAAAACGACACCGATGCCATCGCAGTGGCCGTCGAAGAGGCGTATCCCAACGTCAGCGGGCTCGAGGCCAGCCGGGTGGACACGCTGATCCGACTGCCGATGCTCAAAATCATGTCGCATAAGGCCGATCAAGGAGGAGCGAACGTGTACGCCTACGTGTTCACCCACTCCAACGGCGTGATGGGGTCATACCATGGCGCGGAGATCCCCTACGTCTTCGACAATCTGAGTGGCGACGCACTGGCCGACCGCATCAGCCAGGCGTGGGTGAGTTTCGCGCGCGACGGCGTGCCCGCCGCGGACGGCCTGCCCGAATGGGAGCCCTACACCCGCGAGTCCGGCGCGACCATGCTGCTCGACGACGACAGCGAACTGGTCCACCACCACGACCAGACGCTGATGTCCCTGCTCGCGCCGGATTACCAGTACTGAAGTGCAGTGCCGTCATCCTGAGCGAAGCGCAGCGGAGTCGAAGGATCTCTTCACCAGGCATGTCACGATTTGACCGGTAACCGCTACCGGCGGATAAGGTCAGCGAAAGCCGTGCCATCCGCACGGCTGTACGGCATCGATGAAGGAGCGTAGACAATGAAAGCAGCCGTATTCGTGGAACCGGGTGTTATGGAGGTCCATGACATGCCGGAACCTGTGATCGAGAAGCCGACCGACGCCATCGTGCGCGTGCTCGACGCCTGCGTATGCGGATCGGACCTGTGGTGGTTCCGAGGCATTTCCCAGCGCCAGCACGGCTCGCTCGTCGGGCACGAGTCCATCGGCATCGTCGAAAAGGTCGGCGCTGATGTGCGCGAGATTAAACCGGGCGATTTCGTCATCGTGCCGTTCACCCACGGATGCGGACACTGCGCGGCTTGCAAAGCCGGCTTCGACGCGAACTGCCCCAATGTGGAGCCGGGCGGCAACGCCGGCTATCAGGCCGAAATCATGCGCGCGACCAACGCGGACACCGCACTGGTCAAAATTCCCGGAACACCGGACGACTATTCCGCCGACATGCGCGCCTCGCTGCTCGCTTTGGCCGATGTGATGGCCACCGGCTATCACGCCGCCGTCAGCGCCGAGGTCAAGCCCGGCAGCACGGCCGTGGTGTTCGGCGACGGAGCGGTGGGCCTATGCGGTGTGCTGAGCGCGAAGTTGCTCGGAGCGAAACGCATCATCGCCATGAGCCGCCACGCCGACCGCCAGGCGGTGGCGCGCGAGTTCGGGGCCACCGATATCGTGCCGGAGCGTGGAGACGAAGCCGTGGAACGCGTTATGGAACTCACCGACGGCGACGGTGCCGACTCCGTGCTCGAATGTGTCGGTTCGGAGCAATCCACGCTGACCGCGCTGGCGGTCGCCGGAGCGGGCGCCACGGTCGGACGTGTGGGCGTGCCTCATATCGATGCGTCGAAGCTGGACGTCAACGCCCTGTTCTGGCGCAACGTCGGCCTTAGGGGCGGCCCGGCCTCGGCCATTACCTATGACAGGAACGTGCTGCTGCCCGCCGTGCTCAACGGCGAGATCGAGCCAGGCAAAGTATTCACCGCCTCGTTCGACCTCGACCATGTGCAGGACGCCTACGAGGCGATGGATGAACGCCGCGCCATCAAATCCATGATTCATATCGGCTAAGCCTGTCCCATCTGATGCCTCTCAGGCATACGGCTGCATAGCGCCGCCGCATTTGAATGACGCTCTAACCGACCGTACCGACCCGTTCGCTTGGTGATCCGGTTGGAGCGGAAGGTCTCGCGGCGGCAAGCGAGGTACCATACGGGTAGCGCTCAAACACACGCATAGGGAGGTGGCGTTCCGTTGGAGACCCGGGCTTTACGCGCGTTCGTGACCGCCGTACGCGAGGAAGGCATCACCGCGGCGGCCGATGTGCTGCGCATCAACCAGCCCACGCTGTCGCGCCAGATCAAAAGTCTCGAACAGGAGCTCGGCACGGTGCTGTTCGTGCGCGGATCGCGCAGCCGCGCTCTGGAGCTCACCCGCGAAGGTAGGATGTTCTACCGCCGCGCATGCGAGATTCTCGCATTGTCCGACAAGGCCACGGCGGAACTCACCATCAGCGAGACCATCGCAGGCGATCTGCACATCGCCGCGGCTGAGATCAACGCCATGGACACCGTCGCCAAAGCGCTCACCCGCCTGCGTCGACGCCATCCCGGCATTCAGGTGCATCTGCAGGACGCCTACAGCGACGACATAATCGACGAACTCAACAACGGGCTCGCCGACTTCGGTCTGCTGGTGCAGCCGCTTGACATGAGCGCCTACGATTATCTGGAAATGCCGGAACGGGACCGTCTGGGCATGCTGGTGCGGGCCGACCATCCGCTCGCGAACGAACGGTTCATCACCGTGGAGCAACTGAAGGATATGACGGTCCTCCTACCCAAAGGCTCGTTGAGCCGCAACGACGTCTTCGCGCAGATTCAACGCGGAGACAACAGCTTCCAAATCGCAGGCACCATGAATCTTCCGCACAATGCCGTCTATCTGGTGCGTCGAGGATTCGGAAACGCGCTGTGCTGCGAAAGCGTCCTCACTCCGTACCTGGACGACGGGCTCGCCTTCCTTCCGCTGTTTCCCGAGCGGACGATACGCACCAGTCTCGCATGGAAGAAGAACCAGCCGCTGTCGCGGCCTGCCGAGGCGTTTCTTGAGGTGATGCGGGATCTTCTCGACCATCCGGATAACATCGAACCAGCCTACGCCATATAACGCACCACAAAGACCGCCCCTTCTTCTCGGACTGGAGAACCACATTTAAGCGGAGTCTCGGCAACGGCGCTATATGCAGTAAGCGCATATCGAAATGCCAATCTCACGTATTTGTATCTTTTCCGGATGATTTCTATGGTCTATTCCACTGGAGCACATCCCAAGAAAGGACACATCATGAACGTGAAACGTGTATTGTTCGTCGGCGCAACCGGCAGCATCGGACGACTGGCGGTCAGCGAGGGCATCAAGCAGGGATTCGACGTACGCGCGCTGGTGCGCGACGCCCGAACCGCGCATCTGCCCACGGCCGCGCAGATTGTCGAAGGCCAGCTCACCGATCCAGAGACGCTTGGACCGGCGCTCGACGGCGTGGATGCCATCGTCTTCACCCACGGCAGCAACGGCAACGCCGCGCAGATGGAATCCGTGGACTACGGCGCGGTGCGCAACGTGCTGAACGTGCTCGACGGACGCAAGGTGCGCATCGTGCTCATGTCCGCGCTGGGAGTGACCAACATGGACACCAACTACAACGCCTCCACCCAAGCGCATGATTGGAAGCGCCGCGGCGAATGGCTGGTCCGCGCGAGCGGCAACCCGTACACTATCGTGCGCCCCGGCTGGTTCGACTACAACAGGCCGGACGAGCATCGTCTGACATTCCTGCAGGGCGATACCGGCCGCGCCGGCACACCTGCGGACGGCGTCGTGGCGCGCCAGCAAATCGCGCAGGTGCTGGTAGCCGCGCTCAGCGACGACCAGGCGCTCGGCAAGACGCTGGAACTCGTGGCCGAATCCGGCGCGGGACAGTCCAACGCGGAGCTGACGCCGATGTTCGCCGCGCTCCAGTCGGACGGCGCGGGCGAACTCGACGGCGCACTCGACCGGCATGACTTTCCTCTCGAAGGGCAACCCCAGCGCGTGCTCGACCAACTCGACCACGTCCGACAGCTCGCCCAACGCGACTGACCGCACCACGGCATGTTCCGTCACTAGTGCACACGCTGCGCGAATGGGAACAGGATATGGACTAACGGTCAAGAAACCGACAGTCCTCACTATCTGCATGCTTTTCTTCAAGCGTTTGATATCGCACTGAAACACTTTTTTTGATTTCAGCCATGTAGACATCGCGCAACCGGCGGGATAATTCGGCGTATCGACGCTATCGATAACGGTCAGAAGCACACCCATCACGCCGCCGGCAACCGATACCTGTCATCTGCGGTGAAGCAGGTTTTGTAGACCATCAGCATGATGAGGCTGTCGGCGAGCAGAGTCAGCGCGGCGATAGCGGTGAGGATCACGAACTGGTATTTGGCGGCGTCGAACGGATCCCCTCCGGCAATGACCTGGCCTGCCATCATGCCGGGAATCGTGACGATGCCGCTGGACGCCAACGATGCGGTGGTCGGCAGCAGGCCGAGTCGAATCGACGAGACCACCGACGGACGTGCCGCCTCCCACGTGGTTGCGCCGAGCGCCAGCAGAGTGTCGATCTCATCGCGCCGCTCCCCCATGCTTTCGTAGAACCGACTCAATCCCACCGCTAGGGCGCTCACCGTGTTGCCCAGCAGCATGCCGGTGAGCGGCACCACCAGCTGCGGCGCATACCACGGCTGCGGACGGACGATGAGCTCGGCCACCACGGCGATCATTATGGCCATCGTGACCACCAAGCTGAGCAATACCGGCCCAGTAAGCCCTTTCGGCACGCCTTTGGCTCGCGAAAGCGTGATTTGCACACCGGCGACCACCATCACGGCGATCAGAGCAAACACCAGCCATGGATTGTTCGCCCTGATCACGAACCCCATGACGAAGCCCATCGCGCACAATTGCAGCAATGCCCGGCATGCCGACCACAACAACGTTCGGCCGACGCCCATACGCATGACTCCCGACACGGCGGCCGCGACGGTCACCATCAGCATCGCCACCAACAGACCCCAGATATCGATGACATAGGTCGTGCCGCTCATCCGCGCGCCTCCTCAACCGTCGTATCTCCCGCACCGTTTGCAACGACTCTTTCTTCGGCTTCATCGAACGAACCGACCGGTGAGATCGCACCGGTCAAATCCGCCAGATCAGTCAGCTCGCCATCCGCCAGTCTAAGGATGCGTGTCGCCCTTCCATCCGGCGGACGATGCCGGATGCGCATCACCGCCATGCCTCGCCCGGCGGCTTCGGCCAGCACGTCGGCCACCAAACGCGCGTTGTCATCATCCAATCCGGCATCGACCTCGTCGGCCAACAGCACCGTCGGCTGGGTGAGCAGCGTGCGCGCCAGACTGACGCGGGCGGCCTGTCCACCGGACAGATCATGCACCGGGCGGGACAGTTCAACATCCGTGCAGCCGACGGCATCCAACAATTCACGAATTCGCTCGTCCGGCAAGAGAACGTCCGCCTCGCGACCGGCGCGCGCTCCCCGTCCCACGAGCTGATTCCTCATCGAAGAGCCCGTTTCCTTGCGCACCGCCAACGTCCATGGCAGACGGATCGCCTCACCCACGCTGGAGCCGATCAGCGTCGGCTTCTGCGGCAGATAGGCCACACGGCGACGCCACTGCTGCGGCGTGAACTCCTCCGCCGGCCGCTCCTCAAGCGCCATATCTCCGGTCGCATGCGGATTCAATCGGGCCAACGCGGTCAGCAAACTGCTTTTGCCGGAGCCGGACGGGCCGACCAGATCGACGATCTCACCCCGGCCAAGCGACAGCGACAGCCTTTGGAACACACTTGCCTCGCCGTGGGACGACGGCATATCGCACGACATATTCCGAGCACACAGCACCTTCTGCATCTCTTGCATAGGCACACCATACCGCCGCACAGTATGACACGGCGCTTCCCCGCGTTTCTTAGCGAAGAGGCAGCCATCCGTCTCGGACCGAGCACCCAATAGAAACAACCATTGCGGTTATCCCTGTAAACAGAAAGGGTTGTTTCAGTTAGCGAAGGTCACGGTCACGCTGCCGCGGCCGACGGCAGAGGCTAAAGAGGCCGGGTCGCCGATGGAGGCGATGCGGGTGTAGGAGTAGGAGGTTTGGAAGGTCTCGTAGAACAGCACGAGACAGTCGGAGCCGAACAGCATCAGGTCGCCGGCGTGGATGGTTCCGGGATTCGAAGCGTTCGTGGGCAAGGATTCGTCGAGATAATGGTATTTTTCATTGCCGTGCAGGTCGTCCATCTCCAGCGTGAGCGGGAGCCGTTCGGCGAAGGCGCGGGCGGCTTCGGTGTCGGCCAGAGTCGCCGAGAAGGATTGTCCGTTGACGGTGATGGTAATGGCGTTCATTATCTGCTCGCTTTCCGAAGTATCGTCGCTTCCAGTATCGCCGTTAGCAGCGGAGTCGTCGGCATTGGATTCGGATTCGGCGTCGGTACCGCCGGATTCGTCTTGTGTTGCGGACGATTGCGACGAGTCGGTTCCGGAACCGCTCTCCCCCACCGATTCGTTCCGCACGCCGCATCCGGCGACCAGAAGCAGCGCCGCGCACGCCAGTATGGCAGTCAGCACGCGAAACGCGCCGCCGATGGTGTTGCGGAAGATGTTCGACTGGTTCATCGCATAGCTCCTTATAAGAGATTGACCGGTACGCAGAGGCGCATGGTTCAGGCGTTCGCCCGCTGGCGATGGGCACGCAGTATGCCGCGCGCCTGCGGAGCGACGCGTGCGAGCAACAGGGGCAGGGCGACCGCCAGCATGGCGATGCCGCCGAGAGGAATCACTTGGGAGCCGACGGAATCGATCAGCATGCCGACCAATTGCGTGCCGATCATCGTGCCCAGATTGGTGGCGGCGAGGAAGAGGCCGTTGGCGAATTCCGGAGCGTCGGGCATCACGCTGGAGATCCAGTACTGGTTGACGTTGCCGACGCAACCGGCCAGTACGCCCAGCACGATCAGAATCACAGCCACCGGCACCGTCAACGCGCCGAACGCGAAGAACAGCGCGAACATCACGGCGATTGGAATAGGCAGCATGCAGGCGAAACGGCGCGGCGATCGGGTCAGCGCGTTCCCCGCGATCATATTGCCCACGATATTCATCAGACCGTATGCCAGCAGCATCAGGCTGATGGTGGACGGTCGCAGGCCGGCGACCGTGCCGAGATACTCGGACAGATAGCTGAACACGCCGAACACCGCGCCGTTGAGCGCCACCACGCCGAGGATGGCGAGCCACGTCTCCCCTTCCAGAAGATGCCGCAGCTGGCTGCCGTATGACATCGCCTGCGGACGCTCACCACTGGGCAGACCGAATAGCAAGGACAACAGTGCGAATCCATTGACGGCGGCGAAGAACAGCATGCCCACACGCACGGAGCTCATCGAGACGATCCAGTTCACGCAGGGCACGCCCAACACCATGCCGGCGGAGACGCCCATCATCACCTTCGCGGTAGCTTTGGGCGCGTCCTTCGGACTCACCGCGGCGGCGGCTTCGGAGAAGGCGAAGGAGGTGTATACCGGCTGCATGATCGCCGGAATCACGCGCAACACCAGCATCAGCGGGAAGCTGGAGACGAATGCGGAGGCGAAGCTGCATACGGTGAATACGGCGAGCGAGGCCATCATCACCGTTTTGCGGCGGAAGCGGGAGCATAGCAAGGGTGCCACGGGGCCGGAGAACGCGACGGCCAAGGCGAACAGGCTCACGAGCAGGCCGGCCGTCGCCACGGTGACGCCGTATTCGCTCGCCACCGCGGGCAGGATTCCGGTGACGCCCATCTCGGTGTTGATCAGGCCGAACGCGCCGACCGCCAGCAGGAAGATGCGCAGGTTCGCCACACGGGATTCGGATGATGGTTGAGACATGGTTTTTCGCCTTGCACGAGGTATGGAATGGTTTGGATTGGCTTTACCATAGGCATCGCGCAGTCGGCATATCAAATACCTATGAACGATGCCGACTCATATCTGTGAGGCATGGCTATAGATTCGTTATCGGGAATGAGATGCCTCGACTACGCTCGGCATGACGACGGAACCGACATCAACGTCATTCCCGATTCCTTGTCATTCCGAACGCAACAGACAGCTTTGTCATTCCGAACGCAACACCCTCGTCATCCTGAGCGGAGTGAGTGAAACGAACGAAGTCGAAGGATCTCCGCTGTTGCCAGACAAGAGATCCTTCGACTTCGCTGCGCTCCGCTCAGGATGACGGAGGATGAGGCTACGCTCCACTCAGGATGACGGAGAGGGGAACTGCCGAATTATTCGGCGGATACCGTCACCGCAGCTTGGCGGCGCTTGAGGAAGCGGCGGATGGCCACGACCTCGGCGGCGATCAGCAGCAGACCCAGCACGCCGGTGGCGGCGTAGTAGATGTACTGCCAGGTCGGGGTGGTCACTTCGGGCTGTCCGTTCTCGTAGATCCAGCTGTTCACCGCGGTGTAGAGGATGTTGTGGGTCGCGGTGCGCATGGCGATCAGCGAGGTGGCACTGTGGTCGGTGATGTGGTTGGTGGTGTCCGTGGTGGCGAGCATCGCGTCGCCGCCGTTGCGGATGATCTGGTCCGCCACCTGGTAGCCAAGGCCACCGAAGTAGTCGGTCTCCACGAATCCGCGGAAGCCCCATTCGTCGCGCAGCACCGTGTTGAGCAGGCCCGAATGCGCGCCGGCGTAACGGGTGCCGATGTAGTTGTAGGAGCTCATCACCGCGGTGGCTTCGCCATCCTTGACCGCCATCTCGAATGGCTTCAGGTAGATTTCGCGGATCGTCTGCTCATCAGCCCAGGTGCAGATCATGGAGTTGCGGTTGGTCTCCTGGTCGTTGAGCGCGAAGTGCTTGATGAATCCATACACACCCTTGCTGGCGGCGCCGGCGTTCTCGTTGGCGGCCATCACGCCGGAGAGCAGCGGATCTTCGGAGAAGTACTCGAAGTTGCGGCCCGCGTAGGCGGAACGGTGGATGTTCATGGCGGGGGCGTACCAGCCGGTCACGTTGATCTCATGCGCCATATCGCCGATGATCTCGCCGTATTCGGTGGCCAGCTCCGGATTGAAGGTGTTGGCCACGACGGTGCTGGCGGGCAGACCGATGGAGCCGACGCCGGTGAAGTTGTTGTTCAGCGCGGCGGGGCCGTCCACGTCGGACTGCTGGGGCTTGTTGATCTTGGAGATGGCGGCGTTGTTGTATCCGGTGGTCGCGATCAGCGTGTCCATGTCGTCGAAGGTGAGCTGGTCGAGCAGGTCGTCCCACATGGGGTCGTCGTAGTCCTTGCCGTACAGCTCGTACAGGTCGATGCCGTTGTTCGCGCCGGTGGTCGGCATTTCATCGGACTCGTCGTTCTCGTTCTCGTAGTTCGAGGCGTTGATGAACGTGGCCTTGTACTCCTCGGGCATGGAGTAGCTGCTCGGCGCGGCCGTGGCCTCGTCGTAGTTGGCGAAGTGGTCGGCGCGCGACAGGTAGGTCACGTCGCCGGCGGCATCGTCGAACACGTTGGTGACTTCGGTCTGGTCGCTGGAGCGCATGTTCTCGCCGGAGTAGGTGATGGTTTCCGGCACGGTCACGGTCTGCTCCTCGATGATGGTGTGGGAGTCGGACCGGATCGAGATGCCGTAGTCGCCGGATTCGAGCACGTAGGCACGGGCACCCTCATAGTCGTAGGAGGCCATGTCCTCGTCGTTGAATTCGACCGAGATGGTCTGCGATTCGCCCGGGGCAAGCTCGTCCGTCTTGGCGAAGTCGATAAGGTTCGCGGATGCCTTCTCGATGCCGCCGTTGGTGTACGGCGGATTGTAGAACACCTCGACCGCATCCTTACCGGCCACATCACCCGTGTTCGTCACGGTCACATCGAAGCTGATCGTGCCGTCGGAGGCATAGGTCACCTCACCCATCTCCTGAGAGAAAGTGGTGTAGGACAGACCATAACCGAAGGGATACTGCACCACCGCATCGTAATCGATCGCACCTTCTTCGGCGGCCGTCTCATAGTAGCGGTAGCCGACGTAGATGCCTTCGACGTAGTTCACGAAGGTGGGGGTGCTGGTGCCGGTGAACGAGGTGGCGTTGAACTCGTCCATGTTGTCGTAGGTGAAGTTGCCGATGTTGTTGTACCACGGGGTGAGCGAGAAGTCGCGCACGAAGGTGTCGGTGGAGTGTCCGGAGGGGTTCGTGGCACCGGAGAGCACCTCGCCGAGGGCGGCGAAACCGGTCTGTCCGGCGGACGGGCACCACAGCACGGACTTGATCTGCGGATAGTCGTTCACGAAATCGAGTTCGAAGTCGTTGGCGCCGTTGTAGACGAGCACCACGTTGTCGAAGTTCTCGGTGACGAGGTCGATCATATCGGTCTCGCTCTGGGAGAGGGTCAGATAGCCTTGGTCGTCGGCGAAGTCCTGATAGTCGTTGGAGTTATTGTGGTAGACCACGTCGCCGCCCATCTGTCCGGCGACGGCGTTCGCGTCGCCCTCGCCGCTGTCGGTCTCCTCGCCGGGGCCGGTCTCGGCGATGTCGCCCATACGGTGCGGCAGATCGGCGCCTTCGCCGCCCGGACGGGCGAGCACGACGACCGCGGTGTCGGAGAAGTCGCGCGCGTTGGAGAGCAGATCATCGGAGTAGGTGGAGGCGGGCGGCTCCGGCAGGGTCCAGTCCTGGCTGAACACACTCATGGCCGGGCGGTCGGCGCGATAGTCGGTGTAGAACTGCGACAGTTCGGTGTTCGTTTCGACGCCGGCTTCGTTCAACCCTTCGAGGATGGAGGTGGTGTCGTACTGGTCGTTAAGCGATCCGGAACCGGAACCGCCGTAGATCGGATTGGTGGAGGCCCATCCGAACACGTTCACCTGGCCGGTTCCGAGCGGCAGCAGGTCGTCGTCGTTCTGCAGCATCACGATGCCTTCGCGCTGGATGTCGACGGCCATCTCGTTGGCGCGGGCCATCGTCTCCTCGGACAGCTGCCCGCCGCCGGAGAGCAGCGACAGCGTGGTGCTTAACGGCCCGAACAGCATCATGCTCACGGCCACAATCATGGCCACGGCGGCGGCGATCCAGGTTTCGCTGTGCACGAGCTTGCGCACGCTTTGTTCCTTCACGGTGCGCTTGTTGACGATGAACGTGACCAGCAGCGCGATCACCAACGCCACGCCGATCGCGATGAGCTGCGTGCGCAACGATGCGATCACATTGATCACGTCGGCGATATTGATGCCTAACATGCTCTTCTCCTTCTATGGGGTTGTATGGTTTGGCCACCGCCGGGCTGCCGTGCCCGAGCACAAGTCCGAACCCCTCGGCCTGCCGTGGCTTTCCTTGTCATGGGGCCGAATGTCGGGTCTTGTGTGTGGTGTTGATGTTCACCATAAAACGGCGCGAATCGCCACATTGGGCTTTTTCACGAGCCGTCATCGTGGTCGCATGAGCCGTTCCGCATCGTCGCGGCAAGCTCCGATCTGCGGTTAGAATGCCTACTATGGCTTTGATTTCGATTGCGATCACCGATGACGTCGACGAGGATGCCGCCGTCACCGAGTCGATGGTGCGGCGCTATTGCGACGAGCATCCCGCCGAAGACATCCGGCTCACGCTCACCCGTTTCGAGGATGGCGCGGCGTTGCTGCGCTCCTACGACGACGCGGACCGCAAGCCTTTCGACCTGATTTTCCTCGACGTGGAGATGCCCGGCATCGACGGGTTGGAGGCCGCGCGTCTACTGCGCGAAAGGGACACACGCACGGTGATCGTGTTCACCACCAAAATGGCCCAATACGCCACAGTCGGTTACGATGTGGATGCCGTCGGCTATCTCGTCAAACCGTTGGAATATCCAGGATTCGCGTTGAAAATGCGCAAGGCGCTGAGCATCATCAACTCACGCAAGGGCACGACCATCGCCATCAAATCCGACGACCACATGCATTTCCTCGACTCGCACGACATCCGCTATGTGGAGGTGACGGGGCACAACGTGTTCTACCACACCAACAAAGGCACATGGCGGGATTGGGGTTCGCTCAAAGCCACGGCCGAGCAGTTGGGCGAGCATGATTTCGTGGCGTCGAGCCGGTACTGTCTGGTCAATCTCGCATGGGTGGACGCCTTCGAGGGAGATACGGTGGTGGTGGATGGCGAGCGCGTCCCCGTCTCCCGTTCCCGCAAGAAACCGCTGATGCAGGCGTTGAACGCCTACTACAGTCGGGCGTAGGCGGCCATTATGCTGCAGCTGACGTATTTTCTGCCTTTCCTGTTGGAGTTCGTCGCCGGCGTGTTGCTGTTCACGCGTCGGCTCGACTGGCATCGCACGGACCGCGTCGCGATTGGTGCTGTCGTCACGCTGGCCGCCGGTGTGGCGACGGGTGCCGTCCGTATGGTTTGGCCGTTTCTGTGGACAATGCCGACAACCGATGGGCAGGCCACATCCGCGCTGCGTCTTCTGGCGAGCACCCTGCTCTTCGCCTGTTATGCGGCGCTGCTCGTAGTGATGCTGCGTTGGATCTGCTCCGCATCGTGGATGGAGTCGCTGGTCATCGTCGCCGTGGGCTACTGCGCGCAGCATATCGCCTTCGCCTGTGTTTCGGCGTTGCGTTCCGTGATGGGCTTGCGCTTGTATATCTACGACATGCGGCTGATTCCGTTGCATGTGGTGGTGTTCGCCGTCGTCTACTGGCTGATCTGGTTGCTGGTGGCCCGCGATTTCACCGTGGATGGTGAGAAGATTCGCGATACGAAGGCTCGTGTGCTGATGAGTCTTGGCGTGCTGGCGTTGGTGATTGTGTTCAATCTGGTGGTGGAGGAGCTGGTCGACGGCGGCTCGTTGGGATTCGGCGGCCAGGTCATCTGTTATCTGTACGACCTGGTGTGCAGCATGCTCGCGTTCGCGCTGCTGCTCGCCGTGTCGAATAACGACCGGCTGGCCAATGATCTGGCGGTGATCCAGCAGATCAACCGTTTGAAGGAACAGCAGTACGAGATGAGCCGCGAGAACATCGAACTGGTGAACACCAAATTCCATGACGTGCGCAAGAATCTCGCTTCGCTGCGCAAAACGGCGCAGGAATTGCAGCGCGCGCAGGAGATGATGCCCGACGGCTCCCCCATGCCAAGCATTCCCACCGAGGCGTTGGAGCGGATGGAACGCTCGATCCGCGTGTACGATTCGATCTTCCACACCGGCAATGACGCGTTGGATACGCTGCTGACGGAGAAAAGCCTGTATTGCGCGCAGCATGGCATCACCCTGACCGCCATGGCGGACGGCAAGCAACTCGGATTCATGGACCGTTCCGACGTGTACGCGCTGTTCGGCAACATCCTCGACAATGCGATCGAGGCGGTGACGCTGCTGCCGGACGCGGCCGAGAAACAGATCACGTTCGATCTGCGCGCCAACGGCCGCATGCTGCGCGTGAGCGAGGAGAACTACTATACGGGCGAGGTGCGTATGGTGGACGGTTTGCCGCAGACCTCCAAGGCCGACAAACGCTTCCACGGCTTCGGCATGCGTTCCATCGCCCGGCAGGTGGCGAAATACCAAGGCCAGCTCGATATCGCCACCGCCGACCGCGTCTTCTCCCTCAACATCCTCATCCCCATTCCGGCATAGCTTATTCCACGCCGATTTGGACGATTTTGTTGCCCCAGCCTTCGAGCACGGGATTGTCGATGACGGCGTTGACGAAGTCGTCGGTCGGATCGAATTCACCGACCTTCGTGTATTCGCCGCTGACCTGCGCGTCGCGATAGAACAGGATGATGCGGTTCGGGTCGGAATAGTAGACCTCGCCGGCACGTTCCTCGGTCACGGTCTGCGGGTCGGAGGGGATCTCGTAGCGGCTGGGGATGTCGTAGTACTGCATCACGTCGGAGTCTTCGAAATCGTCGTAATGGTAGATCGGCAGACGCCAGTCGGAGTCGGCCACATATCCGGCGATGGTGGAGGCGGTGGCGTTGCCGTCCAGATTCAGGGCGAAGGGTTCGCCTTCGTCGCCGAACCGCACCTGCAGTACGGTGGGGATCTCGCCCGAGGATGACGAATTCGACGATCCCGTGCCGGACGAGACTCCGCCCGCCGCGGTGCCGTTCGACGTGTCGCCGCCGGCGCAGCCCGCCAGGGTAAGGGACATGGCGAGCGCGCTGCCCGCCGCGATCCACAGACGCAATGTGTTCTTCATGATGGTGTTCCTTTCGACAATGGTGGGTGGGTTACTCAATGGTGGATGGATGGTGAGCTTGGTTGAATGGTGGGTTAGTTGGATGATGGGTTTTGGCTGGATTCGTGGGGATTCGGTCAGGGTTCGAACACTCCGACGCAGGCTGCGATGACGATGCCGATGCCGACCAGCGCCACCAGGGCGGCGAAACAGCGTTCCATCCGCGCCACCGTGACCGGCGTGCATCGTTCGCGCAATACGGCGGTCAGTCCCGCCAAGGCCAGCCACCAGAGCATCGTGCCGGCGAGGATGCCCGCCACCAAGGCGACGCCTTGCGTCGGATCGAGCGGCCCCGCGATGCCGAAGCAGGAGAACGCGAACAGGAATCCGAGGATGGCGGCGGGATTCGTGACACCCACGGCCAGGGCCGAGGCGAACATGCCCATATCGCGCGTTCGCGTCGAATCGACCCGCATTCGCCCAGCGGACGGACTTGCGTCGCCGCCGTCGCGTCGTCTCATCAGCGAAGCGACGCCCATCGCACCCATCAGCAATCCGCCGACCACGCTGATGGGCGCGCGCCAGCGCAACAACAGGTCGGAGACGAACGTCAGTCCGAACGCGCCCACGCCCGCATACAGGCAGTCGGCCACGGACGAGCCGCTTCCCGTCAGCAGTCCGGCGAGGAAACCCCGGCTGAGCGTGCGTTGCACCACCAGCGCCCCCACCGCGCCGACCGGCACGCCGAACAGCAAGCCGATCAGCAGGCCGGTCAACAGCATGTCGCAGAACTCACGCATCGCCGACCAACTCCCCTTGCAGACTGACGCGCCGTATCGACCCGGAGACCAGATAGGCGAACACGACGGCCAACGCGACGGACAGCAGTCCCGGCAATGGCACGCGCCACCATGCCGGATGCGAGACGAAATCACTCACTCCGTAGAGTCGCAGCAGCATGCCGACCAGCGGATCGGTGGCGAAGGCCGCCACCACGGTGCCGATCACCGCTCCGACGGCCGCCACCACGGCGAAACGGATGGCGAACGAGGCACGCAAGTATCGCGAGGTGAGGCCGATCAGTCGGCAGACGACGAGATCATGGCGTTCGCGCGCCAGAATCTTCGCTCCGGACAGGGCGACGGCGACGAACACCACCAGCGCGGTGACCAACACCATCGCGGCGACCAGCATGCGCATCGCCGCGACGATGCCATACAGGCCCGGCCATGCGTTCTCGTGGATGTAGGCGTTGCCGCCGAAGGCGTCCTCCAAGGCGAGCAGCGCCTCCTGTTTGGCGCTTTCATCCGCGAGGAAGAAATGATGGCACCACATCTGCGGATTGTCGCGGCCGATGCGCGCGTAGCCTTCGGCGCTTAATCCCACGTTCAGCCCCATATCGTTGGCGCATTGGTAGATGCCGACGATCGTGTATTGCGCGCTGCCCTGATCCGAGCTGAGGGTCACCGCGTCGCCGAGCCCCACGCCGAGGTCGCGGCTGACGAATTCGGTGACCACCACTTGGTCGGCGGACTGGCTGGTTGAACCCTGAAGGATGTGGAAGCGTTCCGGCTCAGTGATCACATTGGCGGTCATGTCGGTGCCGTTCAGCGCCACGCCGGGCATGGCGAGCGCGTATTCGTCGACCACGGCCGTATGCGCTTCGATGGTGTCGCGCGCCTGGTCCACGGTGCAGTCGCCGATGCATTGCACGCCGATATGCATGTCGGCCGGGTTGAACGCGTCCATCAGGCCGCGACCGTCCGCGCCCAGCCAAGCGTCCACGCGCACCACCATCGACGAGAGCAGCACGATCAACGCCACCACCAGACAGGCACCCGCATACCAGCGGCGGCCGTCATGCAGTTGCCGCACGGCCATGGACCAGCCGAGCGAACGTGCCCGCAACGGTGGACGCCGCCGGGCCGATTCGCCGCGGCCGGAAGCCAACCCGTCCGCAACGCCACCGCGGCCCGTATCCATCGCCGACGAGCCTTGGATGGCGTGCAATGGCGTGACGCGCGCCAACCGTCTGGTTTTGACGAGGATGAACACGGTGAAGGCCGCGACGATCACAGCGGCGCAGGCCAGATACCGCAGTGTCGGGAAGTCGGCCGGCACCAGCAGGCCGGTGGAGTCGACCGTCGAACGCGCCGCGAGACGTATGGTCCACAGCGACGCTCCCGCGCCGACGGCCAATCCCAGCACGACGCCGAGCAGATGCTGAGCCAGCAGTACGACGCGAAGCATGCCGGTGGTGCAGCCCAGCGCTTTGTAGACGCCGAGCACATGGGTGTCCTGTTCGATGTCGGCGTTGATGGATGCGCCGAGCACCACGACGGCGACCGCGAGCAGCACCACGACGAAGGCGAGCAACATGCCGATATAGGCGTTGAGCGCGGTGAGGGTGAAGCCGGCGATCGCGTCCGCGGTATGCGCGGATTCGACGACCTGCCGCAGACCATCCACCTCGTTGATGCGAGTGTTCAGTTCCGTGGCGTCCAATCCGCTTTCGGGGTCGGCGCTGATGCGGAGCATCGCGCCGACGCGGCCCAGCGCGTCGATGCCGGCGTTCTCGATGCGTTCGGCGATCCGTTGCGCGTCGTCGGCGGTGATGAGGAAGCCTTTCATGCCGATCATCGAGGAGCCCATGAACGGATCCTCGACGTATCCGGACACGGTGAATTCCTCCGGATCGCCGCCGCGCACCACTTGGAAGGCGATGGTGTCGCCGATCTGCACGTCGAACATCGAACGCATGGCGGGCGAGACCAGCGTCTCCCCCGCGTTCAGGCTCGTGGGCGTGTCCGCATATCCGTCGGCCTGGTCGTTCAAAAGCCGATAGTCGTAGTGTTCGCGGTCATAGACAATCAGCTGGCCTTCGCTGTCGGAATGTTCGCCGTTGACTTCGTAATCGGCGTACACCACCGTCTGCGTGCCCACATGGTCCACCTCGTCGAGCGCTTCCAGCGCGTCCGCGATCTCCTCGGCGCTTCCGTCGGGCAGATTCGACGCCCATACGGTGATGTCGCCATATCCCAGCCGCTGCAGTTCCTCGCGTTCGTAGGTGTTGGCGTTGGCGTGCAGGGCCAGGATAGTGGCGAGCGCGGCGGAGGCGACGATCATCAGCGCCAGCACTCCCGCCAACGAGCCCTTATGCCGCAGGATTGTGGATTTGAGCGTTATGGCCAACGCGCGCGGTGCATATGGTGCCATGGCCGTCACCATCCCATTTCCGCAAGCCATGCGGCCAACGAGGTTTCACGGCCTTTGGATTCGTCGGGCCGGTAGACGCCGGGCAGCGCTTCGCCGAGCAGTTCGCCGTCGCGCAGGTAGAGCACGCGGTTGGCGCGGACGGCCGCGCGCACGTCATGAGTGACCATCAGCACGCTTTGCCCGCCTTGGTTCAGTTCGCTGAGCAGGTCGAGCACGTCGTCGCTGTTGCATCGGTTGAGCGCGCCGGTCGGTTCGTCCGCGAACAGTATGCCGGGATGGTTGATGACGGCCCGTGCGATGGCCGCGCGCTGCGCCTCGCCGCCGGAGACCTGCGAGGGCAGGCGGTGCGCGGCGTGGGCGATATGCATGCGTTCCAGCAATCGCTCACCCTCCTGTCGCACAACACCCGCGTCGCGTCCGCCGCCGACGTATCCGGCCAGGATCACGTTCTCGAGCAGGGTGAGGTTGCCGACGAGGTTCGGCTGTTGGAAGACGAATCCGAATTCCTCGGCGCGCAGGCGGGCCATCGCGCGCTCCCCCAAATCGTCCACGCGCGCCCCGCGGTAACGCACTTCGCCGCCCGTGGGCCGATCCATGCCGCTGAGCACGTACAGGAGGGTGGATTTGCCTGCTCCGGACGCGCCCATGATCACGGTGAAATCACCGGCGTGGATGTCGATGTCGACGCCGCGCAGCACCATGTTGGCCGATTCGCCGCGATGGTATTGTTTGCCGAGCGCGCGGCCCTGCAGCAGCGCGGCGGGGCTCTCGTGCGGCGGGACTTGCGATGGAACTCGCGATGGAACTGATGTGGTGGTCATGCGTGGGCGCTCCTCGTGTGGTCAGACGGCTTTCTCAACGGCTGCGGCTTCGCATCGGCAGGTGACAACCAAGCGTTTCTTGCCGGTGCGCGGGTCCGGTTCGATGCGGTCCACGAATTCGATGCCGAAGGCGATGTGGTCGAGATGTTTGGCATGCAGAATCCGACGCATCTGCTCGGTGACCTGCGTGCGGATGGCGTTCTCGTCGGAGTCGGGGTGGCGTTCGGCGCACATGGCGAAGGATTCGTCGCCGGTTTTCGCGAACTGGTAGTCCAGCAGACCGTCCACGCAGAAGCCTTCGATGGCCAGCGGATGCAGGAATTCCTTGCCTCCGCGCCCGTCGTTGAACCACAACATGTCCTCGTTGCGGCTGAGCAGCACGCGTGCGCGGGTGAAGGGGAACCGGCGGCGCGCACGGCCGGAACCGACGGAATCAGCTGAACCGACGACCCGGCTCGCCCCATTCTCATCCCCGCTCTCGCCCTCGTCGACCAGTCGGAGTCTGTCGGAGATGCGGTAGCGGATCAGCGGTTGGGTGAGGTTGGTGAGCGAGGTGAGGTACATCTGCCCGTCATCCACTTCGATCAGATTCATATCGTCGAACAGCAGCATGCCGTCCTCCGGGTCGCCTTCAACGCCCAACGCCAGGGATTCGCTGGCACCGTAGAAGTTGACCACCGCGCAGCCGAATGCGTCGACGATCTGCGCGCGCAGGCCGGGGTCCAACGGCTCGCCGCAGGAGACGACCCGCTCGGGATGGATGTGGATATGCCCTTCGCCGGCCAGCCGCAGCAGGATTTTGATGGCGGAGGGGTATCCGATGATCACGGTGGGGTTGAATTCGTTGATATTCGTTATCCATTGGTCCAGCGGCATATTGATGTCGAGCTGCAGTTGGGCGAGCCCCAGATCGTCGATGCCGTCGCCCACGGCCAGCACGCCGCCGTAACGGCCGTCGGTGGCGGCGATGAAGGCGACACGCGGGCGCTTGAGTAGAAAGCGGACCACCCACGGCAGGCTCCGATTCCACAACGCGCCGCGGGTGATGGCCGCCAGCATACGCTTCCATGCGGCATCGTCGTAGACGAAGTATCCGGGTTTTCCGGTGCTGCCCGAGGAGTGCACCACATGGTAGCGCCCCAGATAGGTGGCGGCGCGGTCGGTATTGCTTGCATCGAATTCGCGCAGATCGTCCAGTCTGAGCGCGGGATTGGTGACCAGCGTGTCGAAATGTTCCATCACCTCGCGTTTGTCGGTGATGGGCAGTCGGTTCAGGGCGATGGTGTTCAGGTCGTCACGGCTGATTCCGGCGGCGGCGAAGCGGCTGCGGTAGTAGGGCGAGTGGTCCCAGGCGTGGTGGAGCAAGCGCCGCAGCATGCGGTTCTGCAGTCGGCTGATGCGCCGGCGCGGGAGTGCGGCGCGGGCGTGGGCGGCGACGAATCCGCCGACCAGTGAGAGGTTGGGAATCATGGGGTTCCTTTCCGTGCTGTCTGTCATAGGGCGACGGTGAAGCTGTGTGTGTAGTCCTCGCGGTGGTAGTAGCGGGCGGTGTGTTCGTTCAGGTTGTAGACGACGCTCCATTCGGTGGATGAGAATCCGCCGAAATTGTCTTTGCTTACGCTGTCGAGCGCGTCGCGCATGTCGGCGGCGCTCATCCGCAGGGTGTTCTCCAACGTGGAGGTCAGCAGATCGTAGCGTTGGTGGGATTCCTCGGTGCCGATGCCCTGTTTGTCGCCGTCGGCGAGATAGAAGTTCGTCAGCACGGGGGTCTCGACCACCACCATCTCGTCGTCGACGTATTCGACGGCGACGCTGTTGCCGTCGGCGTCGGCGATGGCCAAGTGGATCATCATGCCCATCGAGGAGTGCAGATTGTGGGAGCGCAGCAGGGCCAGCGCCTCGTCCACATCCGCGGCCTGGTTGAGCAGCAGCCGGATCGCCGTGGTGGTGGTCAGGTCGGGGTTGTCGGTGTTCTGGTCGATGGTGGCGGAATCCTGAATCATGTTCACCGAAACGGCGAGTCCCCGTTCATTCACGCCGTCCAACGGCGCGTACAACGCGGCGATGATGCGCGCCCCGTCCGACATCCGGGAGAGCATGCCGTCCGAGCCTTGGTCGAGGAAGTCCATATTCACAGTGGAGATAGAGGCGTACGCGTCGTCGGGGTGGGATTCGACGATCATGGCCCGCACGTTCTCCCAATCGAAGTTGCGGCCGAACAGCCAATCGCCGTCATCGCTTTGGGCGGCGATGGTGCTGCATCCGAACAGGCTGCCCAGCAGCGAGCCGATGACCTCGCCGTCGAGCATGTCGCCCGCCAGATAGTCCACCACACCCGCATCGGATGATGCGCCGCCCCGCGCGAGGAACCGGGAAAATCCGTCGTCCCCGGAGAAGCGCGCCGTGTCCAATCCGTCGCTCAGAGTCGTCACGACGTCGTCGACGGGCGTCACATTCACGGTCGTCTCGTCATGTAGACCGCCGCTCAGGATTGTGGACTCCCTCTCCTTGGGAATGGCCTCCGTTCCGGTGCCGTCGGCGGAGGCGCAGCCGGCGGATGCCATCAGCGAGATGGCGGCCGCGCCGGCGATCACGGAGCGGACGAATGGGCTGCGATGTCGTGTCATGCGGGCCTTCCCTTCGTGGCGGAACGATGTGGGGTGATGAGCTCACAGGGTAAACGTGCGACAAATCCATAGCAAATGTCTATAATCGATAACAATCCATGCCCACCAAGCATGTGCCGGATATGCCGTCATCCGGCGCTGCGCAACATCAAGGAATCGTTATGAATCTGCGCGTTCTGAGGTATTTCCTCGCCGTCGTCGAAGAGGAGAGCATCACCGGCGCGGCCGACATCCTTATGATCTCCCAGCCCACGCTCTCCCGCCAACTGCGCGAGCTTGAGGAGGAGCTCGGCAAGCAGCTGTTCATCCGTGGCAGCCGAACCATCACCCTCACCCCTGAGGGCGAGCTGCTGCGAGACCGCGCGCAGGAGATCATCGAACTGACGGACCGCACGGGCACGGAGATCTCCACCATGTCGGACCAGATCGCCGGCGATATCTACATCGGCGCGGGCGAAACACATGCCATGCGCATGCTCGGGCAGGTCGCCAACGACCTGCGCGCGCAGCATCCGCGCATCCGCTGCAACCTGTTCAGCGGCAACGCGGTGGCGGTGTCCGAGCAGCTCGACAACGGACTGTTGGATTTCGCCATCGTCTCGATGCCCGCCGACACCGCGAAATACGATTACGTGCAGATCCCCGCCACCGACACATGGGGTCTGCTGATGCGCAAGGACCATCCGCTGGCCTCGCATGAGGCGATCACCCCGGCCGATCTCGACGATCTGCCTGTGTTCATCTCATCCCAGCCGAAGGTGTCCAACGAATTGTCCGGATGGCGCGGGGTCGACGCCGACCGTCTCAATATCATCGGCACCTACAATCTGCTGTATAACGCGGCGATGATGGTAAGCGAGGGATTCGGCAGCGCGCTGTGCTTCGACAAAATCGTCGACACCTCCGCCGACAGCGACCTGTGCTTCCGCCCGCTCAACCCCAGGCTCGACGTGCGGCATGCGCTGATCTGGAAAAACTCACGCACCCTGTCGCGGCCGGCCGCGGCTTTCCTCGACGCATTGCGCACCAGACTGGCGGATATGGGCGACACGTTCAGCCTGTGACTCCGACTGCCGGACGTGCGCCTTCCACCTACTCCGTGCGCAACGCGGTGGCGGGATCCTGCTTGGCGGCCTTGCGCGAGGGGATGATGCCGCCGATCAGGGTGAGCACGATGCTCAACACCACCAGCACCGCGCCGGCGACCGGGTTGAGCGCGGCGTTCACCTCGTTCGTCTCCATGAAGTAGTGCAGAATCGAATTGATGGGGAAATTCAGCAGCACGGTGATGCCAACGCCCAACAGGCCGGAGCAGAGGCCGATGATGCCTGTCTCCGCGTTGAACACCTGCGAGACGTTGTGCTTCGAAGCGCCCATGGCGCGCAGGATACCGATCTCCTTGGTGCGTTCCAGCACCGAAATGTAGGTGATGATGCCGATCATGATCGACGAGACGACCAGCGACACCGACACGAACGCGATCAGCACGTAGGAGATCACGTTGACGATGGTGGTCACCGAGCTCATGAGCAGGCCCACGTAGTCGGTGTAGGTGATCTGGTCGTTCTCGTCGGCCGAGGCGTTGTAGTTCTCGATGGCCTGCGAGATGCCGTCCTTGGATTCGAAACTGTCGGCGTAGATGTTGATGGCGCTGGGCGCGTCACGGCTGACCACGCCAAACGCGGCGAGGTTGTCGTCGTAGGAGCCGGTGGAGATGTAGCGGTCGTAAAGCGCCACAAGCACGTCGTCGCCCGCGCCGTCCAGATATTGGTCGAAGCTGTCGGCGATCTGCTGTTCGCTCATCGCGGCCAGCTGTTCGGCGTCCATGGAGGAGGCCATCAGCGTGCGCGCCATGCTCGCCTTGTCGCTCACACCCAGCGAGGCCACGTAGGTGCGCGCATCTTGGGCTTTGGCGGCGTCGTCGGCCGGGGAGAACTCCAACCCGTTGAGCACGCTGTGCTCGGAGTCGGCCCGCTGTTCGGTGACGATGGCGCTGGCGTCGGTGTGGCCGATGAGGTCGTTGGTCAGCGCCCGCGTATAGCCGATGCCGGGGCTGAGCAGCGTGGTCTGCGCGTCCTCGACGGGCTTGACCACGCCAACAATCCGCAGTGAGGTGCCGGTGCCGGAGTCGACAAGCCGTGTGATCTCGTCCGCGTCGTCGCCGACGTAGCTCCAGTGGCCGGAATCGTCCTTGACGTACTGGTCGCATGCGGGGATCAGGGTAAGTGTCTGGTCGAGCGCGGTCGCATAGTCGAGTTTGTCGGTGGAGGTGCTGACTTCCTCGTCGGAGTTGAGCTGATCCATCATCGTCTGGTAGTCGCTGGCGGGCAGCAGACCGAGCTCGTAGAGGGTGGTCAGCGGAATCTCGTTGCGTTCGTCGAGCACAAGCACCACTTCGTCGGCGCCGGTGGGCCATGCGCCGTCGACCACCTCGTAGTTGTCGGTAACGACCTTGCTGATCAGCGTGGAATCGTCCGCGCCGGGCATGATCTCGTTGAACGAGCTCGGGGCCGCATTCTCCTCCGTCTGCCCGGTCAGCATCGCCATGGAACTCGTCGACGATGTTGGGGTGCTGGTGGCCATCTGCGCGGCCATCGAGTCGTTCGAGGCGCTCTGGCCCACGGTCACGCCGTCCGCGTTCACCAACGTGCCGTCGGGGTCGTGCGTGTAGGCGGAGAACTTCACGTTATACGAGTATTGGATGCCATTGCTTCCCACATACTGGTGGATTTCGCTGTCGGGGTCGTCGAGGTAGTCCTTGAACGCGGTCAGATTGTTCTCGCTGATGGAGGTGGTGAGCGTGGAGGCCCGCTGGATGCTGGAATCGTCCGGGTAGATGCCGTCGCTGGCATGGCCGGAGTCCTCCTCGCCGCCGCCCGCCATGGCGCTTTGGCTCATCAGACTGCTCAGATCGATGGATTGCTCCTCGATGGTGATGGGATACGAGGTCATCGTCTCACGTTGGATGTCGTCGATGTACGTGTTCACGCCGTTCGAAACCGACATGATGAGCGCGATGCCGATGATGCCGATGGATCCGGCGAAGGAGGTGAGGAAAGTGCGCGCCTTCTTGGTGCCGAGGTTGTTCAGGCTGAGCGACAGGGCCGTGGCGAAACTCATCGCGGCCTTGCCCATGGTGCGGTGCACCGGTTCGCCCGCCTGCTGTTGGGCGATTTCGAAGGGGTCGGAGTCGCTGCGGATCGACCCGTCGCGCAGTTCCACGATGCGGGTGGCATACTCCTGCGCGAGTTCGGGATTATGCGTGACCATGACGACGAGACGGTCCTTGGCCACCTCTTTGAGCAGGTCCATGATCTGCACGGAGGTGTCCGAGTCGAGCGCGCCGGTCGGCTCGTCGGCCAATACGATGTCGGGATCGTTGACTAAGGCGCGGGCGATGGCCACGCGCTGCATCTGCCCGCCGGAAAGCTGGTTGGGCTTCTTGTTGATATGCTCGCCGAGGCCGACTTGTTTAAGCGCGCGGCGGGCGCGGCGGCGGCGCTTCGACTTCGAGACGCCGGAGATGGTCAGCGCGAGCTCCACATTCGACAGGATGGTCTGGTGCGGGATGAGGTTGTAGCTTTGGAACACGAAGCCGATCGTGTGGTTGCGATAGGAGTCCCAGTCGCGGTCTTTGTACTGTTTGGTGGAAGTGCCGTTGATCACGAGGTCGCCGTCGTCGTAACGGTCGAGGCCGCCGATGATGTTGAGCAGCGTGGTTTTGCCGGATCCGGAGGGTCCGAGGATGGCCACGAACTCGTTGTCGCGCAGGTTCAGGCTGACGCCGTCCAGGGCCTTCTGCGTGAAATCGCCGACTCGGTATTGTTTGGAAATGGACTTGATCTGCAGCACGAGTTCCTCCTTGGGCCTAAGGCTGAGAATACCAAATGGCGTCGTGCCCGTTCTTCGCCGCGGGCATATTCACACAAAGACGGTTGGACTGTCTATCCGTGCGACCTTTTCTTACACACCCGCGCACATCCGCACAACACGAGTCTGGCGGGATTCCAACGAAACAACGCCTCGACTGTTCGTTTCGGTCGTGTTTGAGGGTCGCACGGCGCGACTCAGACGTTTCGCACGTGCGTCGTCATCCCTGCATCTTACGCAGTCGGGGCTCGGCGGAGTCCTTGGCACCGGTGATGCGGTACACATCGAACACGCCTTCGATTTTGCGCACCGCGGCCAGCAGGGTGTTCAGATGCTGCGGATCGGCCATTTCGAAACTGAACTGGCTGATGGCCACACGATCGGAGCCCGTGGAGATCGAACCCGAGATGATGTTCACGCCGTGGTCGGCCAGCACGCGGGTCACGTCGCTCAGCAGATTGCGGCGGTCCAAGGCCTCGATCTGGATTTTGACCATGAACACGCCCTTGGTGCTGGTCCATTCCACCTCGATCACACGTTCCGGCTGGCGTTCCTGCAGGTCGATCATGTTCTGGCAGTCGCAGCGGTGCACGGACACGCCCTGGTTGCGGGTGATGAAACCGATGATCTGGTCGCCCGGAACCGGCATGCAGCAGCGCGCGAGCTTGACCCACACGTCGCCCACGCCCTTGACGGATACGCCCGTGGAGCTGGTGGTGGACCGGCGCTCCACCGGCTTGAGCGGCAGGGCCTCCTGCTCCACCTCCTCGTCCACCTCATCGGCGCCCGCATCCTTGATGAGGTGGGAGATCACGTTCTGCGTGGAGACCTGTCCCTCGCCGATGGCGGCGAACACCGCGTCGGCGTTCGCGAAGTTGAGGTCGTCGGCGATGCCGACCAGCGCTTCGGTGGTCAGCAGCGTGTTAATCGGCAGATTGCGCTTGCGCATGGCGCGCACCAGCTCGTCGCGCCCCTCCTCAATCGCCTCGGATCGGCGTTCCTTGCTGAACCACTGGCGGATCTTGTTGCGGGCCTTCGGGCTTTTCACAAAGCTCAGCCAGTCGCGCGAAGGGCCTGCCGCATCCGACTTGGAGGTAAGCACCTCGACGGTGTCGCCATTCTCCAGCTTGGTGTCGAGCGGCACCAAGCGTCCGTTGACGCGCGCGCCCATGGTGCGGTGGCCGACCTCCGTGTGCACGGAGTAGGCGAAATCGACCGGAGTGGCGTCCGCCGGCAGCGAGACGATCTTGCCTTTCGGCGTGAACACGTAGACCTCGGCAGCGCCGAGATCCTCTTTCAGCGAGCCGAGGAACTCGTTGGAATCCGGGGTTTCCGACGTCCAATCGGCGAGCTGCTGAATCCACTTGAGGTTGTCGGCCTCGCTCAGCTCCTGCGTTTCGACGTTCTCGCGTTGGCGGTCGGCTTTGTCCGGCGAGCTGAGCGCGCGTCCGGCCTGGCCGTTCGCCTTGTACTTCCAGTGCGCGGCGATGCCGAACTCCGCGCGGCGATGCATATCCCACGTGCGGATCTGGATTTCGACCGGCTTGCCGCCCAGGCCCACCACCGTCGTGTGCAGCGACTGGTACATGTTGAGCTTGGGCATGGCGATGTAGTCTTTGAAGCGGCCCGGAACCGGGTTCCACCGCGCGTGCACGGCACCCAGCGCCGCGTAGCAGTCCTGAATCGTGTCGACGATGATGCGCACGCCGACCAGATCGTAGATGTTGGAGAAATCGTGGCCGCGCACGATCATCTTCTGATAGATCGAGAAGTAGTCCTTCGGGCGGCCGGTCACATAGCCGCTGATGTTCTGCTCGTCGAGATCCTCGTTGATCTCGGCCAGAATCTGCTTGAGGTACACATCCCGCTGTCCGGCGCGACGCGCCACCAGCACCACGATCTCGTTGTAGATCTTCGGATAGAGGACTTTGAAGCTCAGCTCCTCCAGCTCGGTTTTGATGGCGTTCATGCCGAGCCTGTTGGCCAGCGGCGCGTACACATCGAGCGTTTCGCGCGCCTTCTTCTGCGCGCTGGAGGTTTTCACATAACGCCAGGTGCGCGCGTTGTGCACGCGGTCGGCGAGCTTGACGACCAGCACGCGCACGTCGCGGCTCATGGCCACCACCATTTTGCGGATGGTCTCCGCCTGGGCGGAATCGCCGTACTCCATTTTGCTCAGCTTGGTGACGCCGTCGACCAGACCGGTGATGGTGTCGCCGAATTCCGCGCGGCACTCCTCCAGCGTGTAGTCGGTGTCCTCCACCGTGTCGTGCAGCAGGCCCGCGGCCACGACGATCGGCCCCATGCCCAGGTCGGCGAGGATCTGGGAGACTGCCAGCGGGTGGATGATGTACGGTTCGCCGGATTTGCGGCGTTGGAGGGAATGCTGGACGACGGCGCGGCGGTACGCGCGTTCGAGGACCGACATGTCCTCGTCGGGGTGGTGCGCCTGGCATACCTTCAGAATCGGTTCCAGCGGATTGAGCGGATCGGCGCTGATCTCGCAACCCAGCATGCGGGCGGCATACTGCTCTCCGGTCTCCTCGGCCATACCAGTCACCTCCCTCGTACGTTTTGAAACCATAGTACGCGCATTCGCGTCCCGTACCACGCCGTCGCGCGATGTCAGTCCGTCGACACTCCCGTCGAGCCGAAGCCACGTTCGGCGCGGTCCGATCCGGGCAACGTCTGGGCTTCGACGAACCGGGCTTCGACATAGCGCTGGATCACCAGCTGCGCGATGCGGTCGCCGGGCTGGAACACCGCGGTATGCTCGGGGTCGAGATTGATCAGCGGCACTTTGATTTCGCCGCGGTAGCCCGCGTCCACGGTGCCGGGCGCGTTGAGCACGGTCACGCCCTGTTTGACGGCCAGACCGCTGCGCGGGTGGACGAGCGCCACATAGCCCGCGGGCAGGGCGATCGCCACGCCGGTGGGCACCAGCGCGCGCTCGAAGGGCTTGAGTTCGACCCGAACCGTGGTGATGAGGTCGGCGCCGGCATCGCCCGCGTGCGCGTAATGCAGCTGCGCGGGATGCTCCGGATCGAGCGATTTGACAAGAACCTCGGTGTTTTCCGGCTCGTTGTAGGCCACATCGAAGGTCATCAGGCGGCGCACTCCTCGCACACCGGCTGTCCGTCGGCGTCCATGGTCGCCAACTGGCTGCGGTGCTTGACCAAGAAGCACTGCGAGCAGATGAACTCGTCGCCCTGCATCGGAATCACGGTCACCGAGGAATCCTCGTTGCTCAGGTCGGCACCCGGCAGCTCGTAATCCTCAGCGAGGGCGTTCTCGTCGTCGTCGATGTCACTCGACGAGCTCTGGGCGCTTTTGCCCAAAGCCTGCAGCGACTCCTCATCCTCGTCCTTGTTGCGGGGAGAATCATAATCCTGTGCCATTATGGTTCCTTTCATCGGTTCCGACGCGGCTGAGCGCCGAAACAAAACACGCCTTTACTCGCCCATAGGATACACGATTTGAAATACTCGTAAAGTTCGACACGTGGGGCATACTTGAAGAAGTAATGTCTCAATGGACGGAAAGTGGTGCACCTATGCCCCAGGATCGGCTTGAAGAAGCCCGCTTCGATCACGTTGGAGAAACGGGCGAACTCGTGTTCTCCTCAGGCGGACAACTATTCGCCGTCACGGTGGACGATGCCCTGGAACGCGCCATTCTCGAGGCCAAGCAGCTTGTCAGCGAGCGTCAGCAGAATCGTCAGCAGCCTCGACAGCAGACCGCGCTTCCCATCTCGCAGATTCAGTCGTTGATTCGCGCGGGCGCCGATCCGACGCGCGTGGCGGAACGCTACGAGCTGAGCGCGGCATTGGTTCGCCGTTTCTCCGCGTCCGTGGAAACCGAGAAACAATACGCCATCGAACAGTTCCTCAGCGTTCCCGCTCCCAAGGAAAGCAAGGTGCGCACCCTTTCCGAACTGGTGGAACGCACTCTGGCCTCGGTTGGCATCGGCATGGAATCGGTCTCCTGGAAGGCCACCCGACGCGGTCTGGAGCCCTGGCACATCACCGCGCAGTTCTCCACCGCCGGACGCACCGCCAAAGCCGAGTGGACTTGGGATATGCACGACAATTCCGTCGTCAGTCTGAACAACACGGCCCGCAAGCTGCTGGGCGAGCAGAATCTGAACGCTTCCGCCGAGGCCGGTGCCGACGCGCCGGCACCGGCGCTGCCGGGCAACTCCGTGCGCTCGGCCCGCATCGAACGGACCGTCTCCGCGTGGAACACGCCCGAACCGACGTTGCCGGCGGCACGGCCTGAAACCCGCCAGCCGTCCGTCTCCCCCATCGAGCGGCCTATGGCCGCAGCCGTGGCGAATCCGACGGTCGAAACGGATGAGACCGAACCGCCTCAGCAGTATCCGGGCGGACTTACTCAGCCGGATATCATGCAGACTTTGGCGGAGATCTCCAATGAGGACGCCACGCACGAAACCGCCCAGACGGACACCCCATCGACCCCCATCCCGGATTCCTCCGCCGTGGCGAATGGTGCCGCTGTGTCGAATGGCTCCGCCTTCGCCGCCGCAGAAACGACGGAGCAGACGCCTGCCGCCGGCAAAGCCGCCAAACGCAAGTCCGGACGTTCCGCCGTGCCCAGCTGGGACGAAATCCTGTTCGGCGACTGAACCGGCCCCGGCTATCGCCATCCTCTCGGCGGCGTAGGCGAAGCGAATCCGCTCACACCACGTCGATCAGGCAGGGAATATCCATTTCCAAGCGCGTCTGCGAGCCGTGAACGCTGGGCAGGCGTGTGGCCTTCTCCGACTGCGAGCGCGAATCGACGATGGTGACCGAGCCCGTGGCCTGCACGAGCACGTCGCCGATCATGGGCAGCACACGCGCGTCCACCGTTCCATACATGCCCTGTTCGATGGCTTGCGTTTTGGTGCGCACCAAAGCCTTGCTTCCCAGCGATTGCGTCCACCGTTCAGCCAGTTCCTCGGCGGAGGTGTTCCGGTCCGCGTACAGCATCACCGAACGCGGCTCTCCCCCGACGAGTTCCACGCCTTGGGCCAGCTGTGGATTCTCGGCGATGTCGATGCGTTCGGCGGGATCGGCGGTGACCATGCCGTGGTCGGCGGTGACCAGTATCAGCGTGCCGGCGGGCGCGCTGCGCCGCAGCAGTCCCAGTTGCGCGTCGATGCGTTCGAAGGTGGCGATCCACTGGTCGGAGTCCCAACCATAGTTGTGCCCCACTTTGTCGGCGTCGCGGATGTACAGGTAGCTCAGGCCGGGGGTTGCGGCGGCCTTGCAGGCGGCGAGTACGCGGTCGCGCGGGGTCACGCCGCCGATGTAGTCGGAGCCGCGCAGCGCGGCCTGGGTGAGCGGCGAGTTGGCGAATTTGGGCAGGCCGGAGCTGGTGACGCGCACGCCGCATTCCCGAAGACTTTCGAATATGGTGGGTTGGCGTTGCAGGTCGGTGGGTTCCAACGCCTCCTTGAATTGGATGAGCTGGCTGAGCTGGCCGGTGTTCGGATTCTTCTGCGTGTAGCCGGTCATGCCGGTCAGTCCCGGGCAGGTGCCGGTGCCGAAGGTGGCCATTGCGGCGACCGTGGTGCTGGGCGCGCATGTGGAGATGGGGCGCTGGTTGGCGGAGTCGTTCATCAGCGAACGCAATGTGGGCGCGTGGCCCAGTCTCATGGCGATGTTCCAGTAGCCCAATCCGTCCACCAACACGACGATGGCGGATTTCACATCGGGCAGGCCCAACGCGGCTTGCAGGCGGCGCGGGTCGGAGTGCACCGCGGTGGCGATGGGGTGTCCAATGGCCGAGGATACGGCGGGCAGCAGCGACGACAGATGCAGCGCGCCGCCGCGGGATTCGTCTTGGACAGCCCCGCGTGACTCGTTTGATAGCGCATTTGACGGCGCGTTTGCCAACTCATGTGACGGCCCATGTGACGACGTATTGGAGGTGTCCCCCCGCCCGTCGCCATGCGGCGACGCATCCCCATATTGCGCGGTGGGCACCAAACGCAATAATTCTTCCATTTCCGGCACTTCGACGCTCATAATCTCACATTCAAGCACAACGACTTCTCAGAAGTGCCTTTCGCGGAGCCTTTCGGACACCCCGTTTTCGCCGATTCTCGGCTTTGGGACATGTTGACGGTATTATGGGGCGGTTGTTCGAACTGAGGGAGCGCATATGGCATCACGCAAACCGGCCCAGCCGGCCTATGACCCGCGTACGGTCAAGGAGCATATCGTCGAAACGCCGTTGAACGAGGAGATGAGCAAATCGTTCCTCGAATACGCGTATTCGGTGATCTACGCGCGTGCATTGCCCGACGCCCGCGACGGCATGAAGCCGGTGCAGCGACGCATCGTCTATCAGATGGGCCAGATGAACCTCACTCCGGACCGTCCGTACATGAAGTCCGCCCGTGTGGTCGGCGAGGTGATGGGTAAGCTCCATCCGCACGGCGATTCCGCGATCTACGAGGCCATGGTGCGTCTGGCGCAACCTTTCGCCATGCGTCTGCCCTTGGTGGATGGCCATGGCAATTTCGGATCCCTTGACGACGGCCCCGCGGCATCACGTTACACCGAGGCCCGCCTGGGACCGGCGGCGTTGGGCATGAACGCCGACATCGACGAAGACACCGTCGATTTCACACCGAACTACGACAACAAGCTCAAAGAGCCGACCGTGCTGCCGGCGGCGATCCCGAATCTGCTGGTCAACGGCGGTTCGGGCATCGCGGTGGGTATGGCCACGAATCTCGCCACGCATAATCTCGGCGAGGTGGTGTCGGCCGCGAAGTATCTGATGACGAATCCGGACGCCTCCCTTGAGGAGCTGATGCGGCGCGTGCCGGGACCGGATTGGCCGGGCGGCGGCATCATCATCGGCCGCGACGGCATTCGCGAGGCGTATGCGACGGGCCGTGGCACGCTGACCACGCGCGCCGCCACACATGTCGAAAACGTGACCGCCCGCAAGAAGGCGATCGTCGTGACCGAACTGCCCTATATGGTGGGACCGGAGAAGGTGCTGGAGCGCATCTCCGACGGTGTGAAGAACCGCAAGCTGGAGGGCATCTCCGGCGCGATCGATCTGACGGACCGTCATAACGGCACACGCATCGTCATCGAGATCAAAACCGGATTCGACCCGCATGCAGTGTTGGTGCAGCTGTTCAAGCACACGCCTTTGCAAGACAACTTCGCCATCAACAATGTGGCGCTGGTCGAGGGCCGCCCGCACACCATGGGCTTGAAGGAGATGCTCCAGGTGTGGATCGACCACCGTCGCGTGGTGATCCGCAGGCGTAGCGAATACCGCCGCAAGAAGGCGCTGGAACGCCTGCATTTGGTCGACGGTTTGCTGCTCGCCATGGTCGACATCGACGAGGTCATCCAGGTGATCCGCTCCTCCGACGACGCGGACGCCGCCAAAACACGCCTGATGGCCGTGTTCGACCTCGATGAGATCCAGGCCCAGTACATTCTCGACCTGCGTCTGCGCCGACTGACCCGTATGAGCCGCATCGAGCTCGAGGCCGAGCGTGACGAGTTGAAGCGCCGCATCGAAGAACTCGACCGCATCCTCTCCTCCGAGGCGGAGCTGGACGCCGTGGTGGTGCGTGAGATGGACGAGGCCGCCGCCAAATACGGTTCGCCGCGCCGCACGGTGCTGTTGGACGCGGGTGAGGACGGCGCGTTGGCACCGGTGCAAATCGAGGGCGATTCCAGCGTGTCCTTGTCCGCGATGGAGGCCGTGCGTTCGGCGCAGACCGTGTCGTCCGCGGCCGCCGATGTGGAGGCCGCCGCGCAGGCCGCGAAGAAGAGCGGCGAGGATGCGCTGCTTGCGGGCGCGTTGAAGATCGAGGACGAGCCGTGCGTGGTGATGATGAGCGCCTCCGGCTTGATCGCGCGCACCACACCCAGCGCGATGGACGTGTTCGACACGCGTTCCGCCTCCGATAAGCGTGTGCCCGATGATCAGATCGTTTCCATCTTCCCGACCTCGACCCGCGCATCCTATGGTCTGGTGACCTCAGCGGGCCGTCTGGTGCTGGCGCATGTGGCCGATCTTCCCGCGTTGCCCGCGTCGACCACGCTAGCGTTGACCGGCGGTGTGAAGGCGGATGAGCTGATCGGCATGACCGAAAGCACCGACCCGGTGCCGGGCGAGAAGGTGATCACCGCCATTGCGATGGAGCCGGCGAAGCCGTCTTCCGGCGAGGGTGAAGGTTCCGAAAACGCCGAAGCCTCCTCCGGCGAGACGGCCGCGTTGCCGCCGTTGGCGATCGGCACGCGGGGCGGCGTGGTCAAGCGGTGGAACCGCGAGTCGCCCACCACGATGGATTCGTGGCCGATTATCGACCTGAAGGATGGCGATGTGGCGCTGTTCGCCGCTCCCGCCGAGGATGAGGATCGTCTGGTGTTCATCGCCACGGATTCCTCGCTGCTGACCTTCGAGGCGGCCAATGTGCGTCCACAGGGCCGCACGGCCGGAGGCATGGCCGGCATCCGCTTGGCCGAGGGTGAGCAGGTGGCCGCGTTTAACGTGGTGCCCGCGGGCAAGATCGCTTGGGTGTATGAGGAGGGCGAAAACGGCCTGTCCTCGGCATCCGGCGCGGTGGTGCTGACCGTGGCAGGCGATTCTGAGGCCCTGCCCGGCACCGAGAACGGTGCGGCGAAGATCACACCGTTGGAGATGTATCCGACCAAGGGTCGCGGCACCGGCGGCGTGCGTTCGCAGCGCTTCCTCAAGGGGCAGAACACGCTGATCCTCGCATGGGTGGGCGCCTACCCGCTGCATGCGTCGAGCGAGGGCAACTCCCCCGTCGAACTGCCCAAGCCGGATATGCGCCGCGACGGTTCGGGAACCGACCTCGCCACCCCCATCGCCTTCATCGGCTGACGCGAACCGCGTCGCTTTGGCGAGCCCTATGGATTACAGTGGATGATGACGGCATCGCGGCCGTCATCATCCAAGGAGGGTAATGCCATGATCGATCATCTGACCATCACCGTGAAGGATTTCGAAGGCGAGGTCGCCTTCTACGATGCGGCGTTGGAGCCGTTGGGATACGCACGCGGCGTGGCGTTCCCCGGCGTGCAGCAGTTCGCCCATGCGGACGGCTCCAGCGTGTTCGTATCGACGGCGAAGGAAGGTGCCGACGTCGTGCCGATGCACGTGGCCTTCCAAGCGCCCGATACCGATGCGGTCGCGGCCTTCCATGCGGCCGGTTTGGCGAACGGCGGCACCGACAACGGCGAGCCCGGCCCGCGCCCGCATTACGGCCCGAACTATTACGCGGCCTTCGTGCATGATCCCGAAGGCAACAACATCGAAGCCATGATCAATTCCTGAATCACTAAGACGTTCAGCATTGCAGCTTGGACGTTTAGCGATATAGTTTCATGCCTTGCGGCGTGAGTGTGAATCCCACTTGACGCAGCACCCATGCATAAGGGTTGCCTCCGGTAAACGATTCGCCGTTCGCATCGGCGAATGTGATGCTGCCAATGGGAGTATCGCGCCGCAAGGCGTATACGAGTTCGCTTAAAGCACGCCGCAGCAGAGCGTCGTGTTCGCGGTTTTCACGGTTCTCGCTACTCTCGCGCTTCTCGCTACTCTCGCGGTTTTTGCTGTTTTCACGGTTCTCACGGTTCTCGCCGCATTCACGGTTCTCACCGCCCAGCCCGGCTGGTTCGTCGAATATGGTGAGGTGTTTGGATTTGACCGCGGCATAGGCGACCGGCTGCCCGGCGGCGATGACGACCACGCCACCGGCGCGACGGATCGGTTTGATCGCGCCCGCAGGCACGTCAGGCCAAGCCGCCGCAGATCCGGCGAGGTTCGCGGGGTCGAGCACGCTCAATGCCACCGCCGATTCGACGTGGCCTTCCGACGCCTGGCGCAGCACGTCGACCACCTCTTTGGATGCGAATTGGGCCGCGCCGAATCCTTTGACGAACATGCCACGCACCAGCGTGCCGTGCTCCTCCATGCGCCTCAACACCGGGTACAGCGCGGAGAATCCTCCCGGCAGATTCTCCTTGTCCGCAAGCGGCTGCGCGACCACCCCGTAGCGGTCCAGCAGAGCTTCGACGCGCGCGATCGCCACCTGTTCCGGGCTTGCGGCCTGCCGTCCGTCACCCACTGCCATCCACAGGCCCGACATGGCGGATGATACGGCCGCAGACACACGGACATGCCTGCGCGCGGCCCGCGATGGAGCCCGCACCGTACGCATACCGGAGTCCAACGCCCTCACCGGCGCGAATGAGCTGTTGGTCACCCTTCCCTGCCATACCAGCGACCAGAGCGCCTCTTCGAATTGACTGCTCGACCATGCTTTGTCGACGATCTCACCGGTGTCGGGGTCCACTTCGGGCGCTATCTCCTCCCATCGCCTGCGCGACAGATCCGCCAGCTGGTCGGCCCGGTACGCGCCCGACGACGACAGCACATCGGCGATCGCGTCGGGCAGGATTCCCACGCCCGCGGCCTCGCGCCGCTGACCACGGGTGGATTGTTCAGGAAACACCGCGTCGGCAGGATGGAACGACACCAATCCAGGCTCTTTGGAACGCCCCTTGGGTTTGGCACCGGATTGCGCCCCGACCCAGATCACACCACCGGAGGTGATGAGCTCGTCAAGCAATGCGGGCTGATAGTCACGCACGCGGGCCGGAAACACGCTGCGTTCCCATACGGATGCCGGCAGCGCGACGCCTTCCAGCTGTTCGATGACGCGCATCAATCCATCGACGCCCTCGTATCGTTCGCCGCCAACAGGACCGATGCCCTGCCGGTCGAGCAGGAAGGTTTGGAACGCCGCCGGATCCACCGGTGTGATGGCGGCGCGCGCCTTCTTGAGCGAACGCGAACGGATCCGCCGGAACACATCCCTGTGCAGCCATTGGTCAGGTTGCGATTCCGCGGCATGTGGTTCCGTTACAGACGGTTCCACGGCACGCGGTTCCGTGGCATGTGACTCCAAGCCATCCGCTCCCCTTGCATCCGTGTGGGCATTCCCCGGCTTCCCTGACTTCCCCGGCATGGATTGGGCCGTGAAGCGGCCGTGCAGCAGTTCGCCGCGCATGGTGAGCTCGTCGAGCGTGCGGACGACGGTTGAGGCGTCCAAATCCAGCTCGCGTATCACCTGGTCGGCGGTGAAGGGGCCGTGGATTTTGGCGAAGCGTGCGATGCGGCCGGTTACATCGGAGGCTTCGAGGTCGTTCCAGAACGTGCGTGCGGCGAGTTCCGCTTCGACCTCAGCGATGACCTGCCCGTCGAGCACGCTGGTCATATCGGCGCTTCCCAGCAACCGTTCCAGCACCTCGGGGTCGATCGACAACAGTTGGGCGCTGCGTTCGGCCTGCGGCACGTCATACTGGTACATCACCTGACCGACGTAGCCGAACAGCAGGTTTTCCGCGAACGGCGAGGGGCGCTGCGTTTCCACTTCCCCCAGCGCAATGGTTCCGGCGTTGAGCGAGACCATGAGCTCGCGTAGGGCGGCCATATCGTAAACGTCCTGCAGGCATTCGCGCGCGGTTTCCAACAGCAGTGGGAAGTTGCGTCGGGTGCGCGCGGCGTTGAGCAGTTGCGCGGCCCGCAAACGTTGCTGCCACAACGGCACGCGCTTGCCGGGATCGGTGCGCGGCAGGAACAACGAACGCGCCGCGCATTCGCGGAACCGGGCTGCGAATAGCACCGACTCCCCGACCTGTGTTTCCACGTCGCGCGTCAGTTCGTCCGCGTCGAACAGGAACAGGCTGCGCAGCCATGAGGGCGACAGTCTGTCTGATGATTGCCGGCCCTGGCTGGCATACGGGGTGTCGACGGCTGCGGCATCCGCAGACGCCTCGTCGCGCGACTGGGAGTCCCCGACCGCCACGCCATCCGGCAATCGGATGATGATGCCGTCGTCCGCGGCGTAGGTCTGGCCGTCGAATCCGTAACGCTGTTTGATGCGGTGGCTCACGGCCATGGCCCAAGGCTCGTGGATGCGCCGCCCGTACGGCGAATGGAGGACGACCTGCCATCCGCCTTCCTCGCTTGGGCATCGTTCGATGATGAGATGGCGGTCGTTGGGCACCACGCCGGTGCAGGCCCGCTGTTCGGCGAGCAGCGTGGCGAGATTGTCGATGGAGTTGCGGTCGAGACCGTCGGCGATAAGGCGTTGTTCGGTGGATTCGGCGAATCGCGGGGAGGGATCCTTCGACTCCGCTTCGCTCCGCTCAGGATGACGGAGAAAAGTAACGTCCTGTTCGGGATGACGAGAGAAGGTTGCATCTTGTTCGGGAGGACCGGAGAAGGTTGCATCGCGGTCGGGAAACCCAAGGATGAGGGCGGCGCTGGTTTCGCGCAGGAAACGGCCTTTGGTGCGTCCGAAGGCAGCGTCGCGTCCGTTGCCATCACCATGCCAGAACGGCAGTCTCGCGGTGCGTCCGGGCGCGGGCAGCACCGTCACACGGTCTCGGGTGATCTCCTGAATCTGCCATGTGGAGGTGCCGAGGGTGATGACGTCGCCGACACGCGATTCATAGACCATCTCCTCATCGAGTTCTCCCACACGGCGCGGCCCTTTGCCCGCGTCAGCCTCGGGCAGCACTACGGTGTACAGTCCCCGGTCGGGAATCGTGCCGCCTGAGGTGACGGCCAATCGTTGCGCTCCGGGGCGGGCGGCGATCAGACCGGAATCCTCGTTGAACATCAGCGGCGGACGGAACGCGGAGAAGTCCTCGCTGTTGTAGGCGCCGGTCATCATACCCATCACCGAGTCGAAGACGCTGCGTTCGAGACCGGCGAAGGGTGCGGCACGCCGGACGACCTCGAACCAACGATCGGCGTCGAGGTCGTCCATCGACGCGGCGGCGACCGTCTGCTGGGCGAGGATGTCGAGCGGATTGCGGGGCACGTGGATCGGTTCGATATCGCCGGCCCGCATGGCTTCGACGCTGGCGGCCGAACCGATGATCTGCTCGCGGGTCAACGGGTAGAACAGGGCGTGCGAGACGCCGCCCACGCGATGGTCGGCGCGGCCGACGCGTTGCAGTCCACTGGAAACGCTTAACGGCGGCGCAATCTGAATGACCAAATCGACCGACCCCATATCGATACCGAGTTCCAGACTGCTGGTCGCCACCACGCAACGCAACCTGCCGCTTTTGAGGTCGTCCTCGATGCGCTTGCGACGGTCTTTGGATACGGATCCATGGTGCGCCATAGCGATGGTGTCGGCGTGGAGGTCGTTGAGGCGGGCGGTGAGTTTTTCGGCCAGTCCTCGGGAGTTCACGAACACCAGCGTGGTTTTGTGCGCGAGGATTTCCTCGAGCACGCTGCGTTCGACGACAGGCCATATCGAGCCGGCTTGGTCACCCGATGGCGAGCCCATGCCGCCCATGCCGTCGCCCGCCGCGCCGACGATGGCCTGATAGCCGATGCCGTCGCCGTCCGCTTTGGCCAATCCTTTGCGTTTGGCCAAGCGTCGCATGGCCGGGGTGACTCCCGAAATCGCGGGTTCGCCGGTAGGACGCGCGTCGACGCCGCCGGCTCGGTGCTTCACATTCGCCGATTGCAGGTCGCGCATATCGGAAAGAGGCTCGACGATCCTTAAATCCATATCAGGCGCGCTTCCGGGGTTGACGATTCCCACCGGCTGCGAGCCCGCAAGAAACCGTGCCACTTCTTCGGGCGGTTTCACCGTGGCGGACAGGCCGATGCGCTGCACGCGCCGAGGCATACGTGCATTCGATACGTCGTCTTGATTGTTCCGTTCCGATTCCGTGTCATGGTCGTGTTGATGCCGGCTCACCAACTCGTCCAACCGTTCGAGGCTGAGTGCCAGATGCGCGCCGCGTTTGGTGCCCGCCACGGCGTGCACCTCGTCCACAATCACCGTGTCGACCGTCGCCAGCACGTCGCATGCCTTCGACGTGAGCATTAGATACAGCGATTCGGGTGTGGTGACGAGGATGTCCGGCGGATGCGTGGCGATATGCCGCCGTTCGGCCGGCGTGGTGTCACCGCTGCGCATGGCCACGGTAACCGCGGGTGCGTCAAGCCCCATCGCTTCGCATTCTGCAGCGATACCGTCAAGCGGACGCATGAGGTTTTTGGCCACATCCGCCGCCAAGGCCTTCAACGGCGAGATATACAGCACGGTGACGCCACGGACCGTCTTGCGCCTGCCGTGAGCCTTCCGAACATGTAAGGAGTCAGCGTCTCCTTGCCTACCATGGGCAGGTGACTCGTCCGCTGCGCGAGACATCAGCCGATCGATGGATGAGAGGAACGCGGCCAAGGTCTTGCCTGATCCGGTGGGCGCGATCACCAAGGTATCGCGTCCGGATCGAATCGCAGGCCACGCCTGCCGCTGCGCCTCGGTGGGCTCGCCGAACGCATGAGTGAACCATGCCCGGGTGGGCTTGGCGAACACATCCATGCAATCGTACATATGTTCGATTGTAGAGCGTGCCCGTCACCTTGGCGAGCGCCTGCGCGTCGGCCTCCGAACGGGTCATCCATCAGGCACGACGGCACCAAAACGACAACCCGGCGCGGCACCGGCGCATCAGCCACACTCGCAACCTACGTCATCGACCATAGCCATCCCCCTTCCGAGACTAGACGCATCAGCCCCACCCCATGGGGCCCGCGCACCATCCCGGTCGAGAGGCACATACAGGCGCGAAACTAGCCGCGCAGCTTGCGCAGACGCTCGTGCATCACAACCATCAGCACGAGAATCACAAGCATATACAGCGGATACAGGGCGATGGACACATACTGCGCGACCAGACCGAACAGCGGCGGTGCAGCGAGCGAGCCAACATAGGCGCTGGCCATCTGCACGCCAACGATGGCCTGCGACTTGTCCGCGCCGAAATACGTGGGCGTGGAGTGGATGACACACGGATAAATCGGAGCGCAACCAAGACCGACCGTCACCAAGCCTGCGACCACGCCGATATAGTTGGGCAGGGGCAGCACCATCAGCACGATGCCGAGAACCACCGTGGCCTGGCCGATACGGATCATCGACGGGTCGGAGAACCGCATGGTCATGAATCCGCTCAGCGCGCGGCCGACGGTGATGCCAACATAGAACAGGCTGGCCCAGCTGGCTGCCGTGGTCTTGTCAATGCCGACATGCATCACCATATAGCTGCTGGCCCACAGTCCGGCCGTGGTTTCGACCGCGCAGTAGCAGAAAAACATGATCATGATTTCTTTGGCACCACGGATGGCGAGCACTTCCCTCAGGCCCAAAGGCTTCGCCGCGGCCGGTTCGAGCGACGCCTCGGTGGTATCGTTCTCATCGGCGGCGGATTCCGCGCCGCGCGTTTTCCACAACGGCAGGCTGAATATCAGAATCGCCGTGAGCACCACCTGCAGGATGGAGATGTAGCGATATCCCCACGGCCAGCCTTGGCCGTTGAGCAGCGCGAAACTCATAAAGTACGGGCCAACCGAGGCGCCGAGGCCCCACATGCAGTGCAGCCAGCTCATATGACGGCTGCTGTAGTGGACGGCGACGTAGTTGTTCAACGCCGCGTCGACGCCGCCCGCACCAAGGCCGTACGGGATGGCGATAAGCAACAGCACCCAATAGTTCGGCGCGACGGAGAAGCCGAACAGCGCGGCCGCGGTCATGCCGACCGAAACCGCGGTGACTTTTCCCGTGCCGAATTTGAGCGTCATGCGGTCGCTCATCAATGCGGAGAAGATGGTGCCGGCGGAGATGATCATCGAGATGCCGCCCTGCCATGAGACGGCCACGCCGAGATCCTGGTGCATGGTGGGCCAGGCCGCACCCAGCAATGAGTCCGGCAGTCCCAGACTGATGAACGCCACGTAGATTACCGCCAACAACAGGTTGACCACAATACGCCCTCGCTTCCGCACATATAACGACTTCACGGATGATAACGATGTCATTCAACCATGTTTCATACCGCGACATGCAAGATACACGGAAAAATCACTACGAATGTCAGCGCGCACCGGCCTCTTCTCGAAGTACGCCACAGTCTGGCGCGAAGCGGACGTCGACCTTACGTCGGAACATCCCGGGGTCGTACCCCACACGGATTTGAACCGGGCGTCGAAGGCATCGGAGACAGCGCGACCGCCCGGCTACTCCTCACCCTCCGTCCATTCGAGGATATCGCCGGGCTGGCAGTCCAGAACGTCGCAGATCTGGTCGAGGGTGGAGAAACGGATCGCCTTGGCGCGTCCGTTTTTCAGCACCGACACATTCACCGGCGTGATGCCGATGCGTTCGGCCAATTCGTTCACGCTCATCTTGCGTTTGGCGAGCATCACATCAAGGTTCACACGAATCGTCATTCAGATCACCGCCGCAAGCTCGTCGCGCTGGGAGATCGCCTGTGCGAGCAGCGAGCGCATAACCAGCATCAGCATGATGAAGGCGACGATCAGCAACAGCGCCACAACCAACGCCAGCGAAAGCGCCGGCATACCCGTCGCCGCTGGCACGAACGCGCTTTGGGCCGCATCCCAGATCAGGGGCGGTTCCAGCACCGTGGACAGCAACAGCACGACGAACACCAGCACGCCCTCCGCGCCGGCACATCCGATGATGAGATTGACGGGCCGCATCGCCTTGCCTGAAAACACGTCACGCCGACGCACCATCGTCAGCAGTCGCCACAAGCCGACCAACGCGACCTCGAAACACGCCACGGCAAGAATCCCCAACACGACATAAAGCCAGCGCATCGGCGCGGTTTCAGGGTATGCGGCGACCACTTCACCAGACAACGGCACGATGACGCACTGTGCCGTAAGACACAGCAGCTCGAACAGCACGACCAGGCCTTTCAGCACGGCGATGGCGACGGGATGCCGCTCATCTCGCGCGCCTCCCGACACCTCTCCTCCACTCAATCGATGGATCCGCTCCATATCACGCTCCCTTTCCTGCCGCCTCTGAGATTCTCAAGAGGCATTCTGATACCGCACGACACGGCACCATAACCGATTTTCGATAATAACCTATCGAAAATCGATATGCAACTTCCGTGAAGAAATGATATTCGATGTCTATCTATCGTTTTTCGATAGCTTACGATGGCGGCAACCGAACGAAGGAGGGACAGCATGTCAGACAACCATCCGCACGACGCGAGCCAACCGCAACCGACAACTACTCCGGTCCCGCAAGCAGACCAGCCGAAGGCATCCTCCGCAACACCCCATACGATTGCGGCGGAATCAAGGGAGGAAACCGCCCTCTCAATACCGCTCAAACGACGGTACGCCTTGCTGGCGGCGGCTCTTGCCATTCCGCTGCTGTTCGATCGGCTGCTCGCCAGCGGCGGAATCAGCGACGAAACCACGCTTTTTCAGTTATGGGGATGCTGGTGCGCGCTCATCGCACTGATAGGCACGGCGTTGTTCGCCGCACGCGCACGTCGCACGGTCTTGTGGTGGATCACCGGCGTCGCAATCCTCGCCATAAGCGTCTGGCTGATGACAGCCACCACGCAAACCGTCGCATTCCACATTCCACCGGCGAATCTCTCATATGCGACCACAACCGCCCTGGTCATGCTGCCCGCAGCATTGATGGCTTTTCTGCAACTCTCATCGGGAAAATTCAACACCCATCGCCCATCGGAACTTATCGTCGACTGGCTGCGCGGATGGACGCTCTCATGGTTCACGCATTGGCCGATACTGGCCCGCACATGTTCGGATGCGACCGCCCTCGTCACCGGCGCGAAAGACCCAACCAGTAGAACGTCGCTACGGCGATTCTGGGGGCGTATCGGAATGGCACTGCTGATCTGCGTGCCCATTCTGGTCATGGTCGTGCCACTGTTGATGGAGGCGGACGAAGTGTTCTCCTATACGCTCAACCATATGGTGTCGAATATCGACCTGAGCGACTTGACCATGCACGTCATGGTGATACTGGCTCCGGCACCGTTCCTGTTCTCGCTTCTCGCCAGCGTGGACACCCGCGACCATGAACCCACGCTGCCCAGTCTTGAAAAGGCGCGTCGCAGCCGCCCGTTCGACCCATTGATCAGCGGCGTCGTGCTCGGTGTCGTACTGGCGTTCTATCTGCTGTTCTGCGCCATACAGTTCACGTTCCTGTTCGTGGGGCATGGTCTGCCGGATGGTTACACCTATGCCGAATATGCGCGCACGGGATTCTTCCAGCTCATATTCGTCGCCTCGGCCAACCTCATCGGATTCGGCTTTATTCTTACCTACGCGCCACGACGCATACCACTGCTTGTCATGCAGATCGGCCTTATCGCAGCCACCGGCGTGATGCTCGTATCCGCGGCCATGCGACTCGCCTTGTATATCCAGACCTATGGTCTGACTTGGCTGCGGTACCTGTCGATGACGTTCATCGTGGTGTTGGCCATCATGCTGGTGTTGGCTCTGATACGACTGTTCGTCGAACGTTTGCCGCTGATCACCATCGGATTCGTGCTGGTGCTGGCATGGTGGCTGATTATCGGCTTTGCCAATCCGGACAACGTCATCGACGCATGGAATATCAGCTTCACACTATAAACGTCGATATGGCGGCGCACACTTCGCCATCCTGTGGAGATGATTCGACTTCGTTGCACTCCGCTCAGCATGACGAATAACCATTATCAACGTCATCCTGAGCGAAGCGTAGCGGAGCCGAAGGATCTCACAACCTCCATGCCATTGCACGGACTGCGGGATCCTTCGACTCCGGCCTACGGCCTGCGCTCAGGATGACGGAAAACCATCAAGTATCGATTTTGGAACGGTCGAAGTCGTCGGCGTTGTCGACGATGAACTGCTTGCGCGGCGGCACATCGTCGCCCATAAGCAGGTCGAATACGGCCGAGGCGTTGGCGGCGTCCTCCATGCGGATGCGGCGCAGCATGCGCGTGCGCGGATCCATGGTGGTGTCGGCCAGCTGGTCGGCATCCATCTCGCCCAGACCCTTGTACCGCTGGATGTCGTCGTTGTAGCCGATATGCTTGGCGTCAAGCTCCGCGAGTTTGACGGCCAGCTCGTCGTCGGAATACGTGTAGATGTATTCGCCCTTGCGCGAGCCGGTCAGCGCGATGCGGTGCAGCGGCGGCACGGCGGCGTACACGTAGCCGTGTTCGATCAGCGGCCGCATATAGCGGTAGAACAGGGTGAGCAGCAGGATGCGGATATGCGCACCGTCCACGTCGGCATCGGTCATCATGATGACCTTGTGGTAGCGCGACTGCGTGATGTCGAAGCTCTGGCCGGAACCTGCGCCCACCACCTGGATGATGGCCGCGCATTCCTTGTTGCCGAGCATCTGCGTGATCGAGGCCTTCTGCACGTTGAGGATCTTGCCTCGAATCGGCAGCAGCGCCTGGAAGCCGGCGTTGCGCGCGGCCTTGGCGGTGCCGAGTGCGGAATCGCCCTCCACGATGAACAGTTCGGCCACATCGTCGTTGCCCGGCTGGCAGTCGGAGAGCTTGGCCGGCATGGACGCGGATTCGAGCGCGTTCTTACGACGCGTGACCTCCTTGGCCTTGCGTGACTGGATGCGCGCGTGCATCTCGCCGACGATCTTCTCCAGCACGCGGCCCGACTGGTCCTTGAACCCGCGCTTGGAACCGGTGATCATCTCACCGAACTGCTTGTCGGTCAAGCGGGTGACGATCGGCTTGACCTGCGCGGTGCCGAGCACGTCCTTGGTCTGGCCTTGGAACTGCGGTTCGGCCACACGGACGGTGACCACGGCCACCAGACCGGCCTGGATGTCGTCGCGCTCCACCTTCATGGCGGAGTCCTTGAGGTTCACCTTGAGCTTGCGTGCGTTGTCTTCGACGGTTTTGCGGATCTGCTTGGTGATCGCGTTCATGAAGCCGTCGACGTGCATGCCGCCGCCGGGGGTCTCCACGATGTTCACGAAGCTCATGATTGTGGTGTCGTAGCCGTTAACCCAACGCAGGGCGATGTCGACGCCGCAGGTGCGCTCGATCTCCTCGGCGTGCAGTTCGCCGCCCGCGCCCACGGCCTGGGTCTCCTCCTTATAGGTGCCCTCGCCTTGGATGCGCCAGATGTCGGAGATGGCCTCGCCTTTGGAGAGGAAGTCGACGAAGTCCTTGACGCCACCGGTGTGGAGGAACTCCACGACGCGCTCGTGGGCGGGCTGCTTGCCGAAAGCACCGTCGACGACGGTGGGGGTTGCGGAGGCTTCGCTCTCAATGACGGAAGGAGATTCCTCGACTTCGCTCGGAATGACAGACGATTCTTTCGGAATGACAGAAGAAGCTTCGGGGATGTTTTCGTCGATGACGGTGATTTTCAGTCCGGGCACGAGGAAGCTGGTCTGGCGCACGCGGTCGACCAGTTGCTCATAGGAGAATTCCGCCGTCTTGTTGAAGATCTCCGGGTCATACCAGTAGCGGATGCGCGTGCCCGTGGTTTTGGGCGGCACTTTGCCGATGACCTCAAGCTCGGTGGGCTTGTTCTTGCGGGTGCGCTTGAACGGAGAGTCAGGCGAGGGATGAGCCGGATCGGCGTCCGTGTACACGCCCGGATGGCCCTGATGGAACGACATGTGGTGGGTTTTGCCGTCGCGGTCCACCTCGACCTCAAGTCGGGAGCTCAAAGCGTTGACCACCGACGAGCCCACGCCGTGCAGACCGCCGACCGCGTTGTACGACGAGTTGCCGAACTTCGCGCCCGCATGCAGTTTGGTAAGCACGACCTCCACGCCGGACAAGCCGGTTTTCGGCTCCTTGTCGACGGGGATGCCACGGCCGTTGTCGGCCACCTCCACAGAACCGTCCGTATGCAGGGTCACGACGATGTTGGTGCAGAATCCGGCCAGCGCCTCATCCACGGAGTTGTCGATGATCTCCCACAGGCAGTGCATAAGACCCTGCGAGTCAGTGGTGCCGATGTACATGCCGGGACGCTTGCGCACCGCGTCCAGTCCTTCGAGGACGGACAGGTCTTTGGCGCCGTATTCTTCAGTTGCCATAACTCTCTATCTTGTGGGGACTATACGAGATATCTCGCCTGCGGACATGGTGGGACCGGGCGGGTGGTGGCCGTCCTTGTTATATGGATTGCTCCGCTGGAGGCACGTTGGGTTATAAGGATGGCTCCGCCGGGGTGAAAGCCCACTGGGCTTTCACCTTTTCCGGCTCGCGTGAAAGCCGCTTATGTTTTCCGAACGGAAAACGGCGGCTTTCATTGGTCAAGGAAGTCACGGAGGGTCTGCGAACGGGAGGGGTGACGCAGCTTCGACATGGTCTTCGATTCGATCTGGCGGATGCGTTCGCGGGTCACGCCGTACACGCGGCCGATGTCGTCGAGCGTCTTGGGCTGGCCGTCCTCAAGGCCGTAACGCATCTTGATCACGCCCGCCTCGCGGGGAGACAGCGTCTCGAGAACCTGCTTGAACTGCTCCTGCAGCAGCGAGAACGCGACCGCGTCGGACGGGGCGATGGCGTCGGTGTCCTCGATCAGATCACCGAACTCGGAATCGCCGTCCTCACCCAGCGGAGTGTGCAGCGAAATCGGCTCGCGGCCATACTTCTGCACTTCCTGCACCTTCTCGACGGGCATGTCGAGCTCGCGCGCCAGCTCGTCGGGCGTGGGTTCGCGGCCGAGATCCTGCAGCATCTGGCGCTGCACACGGCTGAGTTTGTTGATCACTTCGACCATGTGCACAGGCACGCGGATGGTGCGCGCCTGGTCGGCCATGGCGCGGGTGATGGCCTGGCGGATCCACCACGTGGCGTAGGTGGAGAACTTGAAGCCCTTCTTCCAGTCGAACTTCTCGACGGCGCGGATCAAGCCGAGGTTGCCTTCCTGAATGAGGTCGAGGAAGAGCATGCCGCGGCCGGTGTAGCGCTTGGCCAGCGACACCACCAGACGCAGGTTGGCCTCCAGCAGATGGTCCTTGGCCTTCTTGCCGTCGGAGGCGGCCCACTTGAGCTCACGCTTGCGCTTGAACTCCATGGTGTCGCCTTCGGTGTCGAGCAGATGCTGCGCGTACAGGCCAGCTTCGATGCGTTCGGACAGGTCGACCTCCTGCTCGGCGTTCAACAGGCTCACGCGGCCGATCTGCTTGAGGTAGTCCTTGACGGGGTCGGCGGTGGCGCCGGCGGCGATCACGCGACGCTTCGGATTGCCTGCGCGGACGGGAGGCTCCTCGTCATCGTCCGCATCGGACAGCACGAACGCGCCCTTCTCCTTCGGACGTTCGGGAACTTTGGCTTTCTCGGCCTCGTCCTCATCGTCCGGCACATCCTCGTCGAGATCGTCGGCGTCCAGATCGTCATCCACCTCGACGTCATCATCGGCGGCGACATCGAGATCCTCGGCGTCCAGATCCTCCACGTCCAAATCGACGTCGTCCACCTGGTCGGCGTCCAGATCGTCGACGTCGTCGAGCTGATCGGCGTCGTCGATCACTTCGGCGTTGTCGTCCGCGGATTTCTTGGCGGCGGTTTTGGCCGTGGTCTTCTTCGCACCAGCGGCTTTCTTGGCTCCGGCGGTCTTTTTAGCGGCGGAGGTCTTGCGCCCGGCCGGCTTCTTGGCGGCGGAGGTCATCTCCTCATCCGCATCAGCCGTGTTCTTGGTTGCCGTCGTTTCCTTCGTGGCCAAAACTTTCCTCCTGCGTGTTCCTGCCATCGGCACATACCATAAAGGCGCACTTCTGGCAAGGGCAAATCGTCAACTATGTGAGTTAACCACCCCGCAAGGACGATTATTCCCACCGCGAGCAATTCCCTTCGTGTCCGCCGCCGCCCTCACGCGCACGGCGGCGGACGCGACCCCACAAATCAGCGGGCGCACCAGGCCGGTGTGATGCCTCGGTTGATCGCCGAGAAGACGATCGCCGCCAGCGAACAATCCTCGTCGACGGCCAGGCAGTGCATCGCGAACAGGATGGCATGCTCGTCTCCCATCCACCACAATGCGTAGGCGACCATCGCCAACGGCTGCACGGAGAGTTCGGGCGGAACCGAGCAGGCGATGTCGAGCAGCATGATCACGCCCGTCTGGCAACGTTCCATATCAGGAGCGAGCCCCTCATCCTCGAACGCGGCGGACAGCAGTTCGCACATGCGCCGCTTCGAGCGCCCTAAGTGGGGTCGGGCTGCGAACTCCATAAGCTGCGCTTTGGGACAGGATTCCTCATCGGTGATCAGCGAGAGGATCAGCGCGTCGCGGATCGACAACGTCTCGCATGTGCCCACGGCGATCGCGGCCATATCGTCGACGCTTAATTCGGCCACGCCGTCATCGAGGTTGGCGAGCCAATCGTCCAAAGGGCCGTCCAACCATGCCGTCGTCGCTTTGCGGTGGCCGTCTCTGCGGCGTTGGGCGCGAAACAGCCGCGTCATCTCCTCAAGCACATCCTCGTCGATGGGATCGCTCCGGTGTTCGGCATCCTCGCGGATGCGTGCGCGGAAACGTGTGTCGTTCACCCGTACGTTGGTGGCTGTGGCGTTCATCATGTCCTCCTTGACATCGTTATGCAATGGTGCGGCAAATCGGGAGTCCTCGGTCGATCCGCGACTCATGTCTCCACCATGGGCGAGCGCGCGTATGCCGCGCAAGCCGGAACGGGTGATGTGGAACCAGCCTCGCGAAAGCGGCTTCGATGTGCATAACTTCCCCACGCGTCCACAACATTCGACATGGCCTGTCGATAAGTTAGAAGGCATGAGCCTTACCGAAACGGACCGTATGAGCATTGAGCCCCGCATCGCCGAACTGGTGCGCGAGCGCGCCGGCCTCCCCTCCCCTTGCGGCGAAGACGACGCGTTGGCGGCGGATTGCGCGCGGGTGATGGATGAGGTGGTCGCCCAGGCCGTGTCCTCCAGCGAGGGCGGCAAACGTCTGCGCGCGCTGCTGACGCTCGCCGCCTTCGACGCGCTGGACGGGGACGCTCGACTGCGTGACGCCATGGTCGATCTGGCGTGCGGCATCGAAGTCTTCCAGACCGCCGCGCTGGTGCATGACGACATCATCGACGATTCCGATCTGCGCCGCGGCAAGCCGTCCGCGCACCGCGCGCTCGAACAGGCGGTGGGCAGCCGCAGCATCGGCAATGGGCTGGGACTGATGCTGGGCGACATTCTCGCCACGGCAAGCGTGGATATCGTGCATCAGGCCGTACGCGACCTGCCTTCCGGCGGCGATCTGGTCGCCGCGTTCCTCGACATGCACCGCGAGGTGGAGATCGGACAGGTGTTGGATCTGGCCGTGGAGACCTCACCGCTGGACGATCCGGAGGGACTCTCCCAAGCCTCGCTGAACGTGTTCCGTTGGAAAACCGCCAGCTACACCACCATCGCGCCGTTGCGTTTCGCCATGCTCGCCGTCGGTATGCCGGCCGATCAGGCGCGCGGGCATGCAATGGCGATTGGGCTGCCGCTTGGTCTGGCCTTCCAGCTTGCGGACGATCTGCTCGACGTCATCGGTGCCAGCGCCGCCACCGGCAAGCCCGTCGGAGGCGATATCCGCGAAGGCAAGCGCACGGTGCTGCTGGCGGACGCGTTGGCCGCGGCGAGCGACGCGCAACGCGACGAGCTGCTCGCCATCTTCACCCGTACCCAGCGCGATCAGGCGCAGGTGGACCGCGTCATCGCCCTGTTCGACGAAACCGGAGCGATCGAACGTTCCCGCGAGCGCATCGCCACGCTGTGGAGCCAGTCGCGTCAGGCCATCGCCCGGCTTGGACTGCGTGATGAGGCGGCGGACCGGCTGCTTGCCGCATGCCGTGATTTCATCCCAGAATCGTTACGATGAACACCTTCGCGACGCACTGACGCCATGTACACTTAAGTAAGCGTGACGGGCCGCGGCATCGCGGCCTTTCCATGGGAACACACCGGATCCGCGACATTCGGACCACGACATCAAGGAATTGACCGAGCACCATCATGACTGAAGCCTTCGAGGAACCCAACGGCCAGACCATGCCGACGATCGACGGCCGCTACCGCGTCGTCCGCAAAATCGCCGAGGGCGGCATGGCCACGGTGTTCGAGGCGGTGGACGAACGACTTGACCGCACGGTGGCGGTCAAAGTGATGCACACCCAGCTCGCGCAGGGCCCCCACCGCGAACAGTTCGTGGAGCGGTTCAGGCGCGAAGCCAAATCGGCCGCGGCCATCGCGAACCCGCATATCGTGCAGGTGTACGACACCGGCGAGTTCAACGGTTTGGACTATCTGGTGATGGAATACGTGCATGGCGTGAATCTGCGCCATGAGATGAACCAGCAGCGCACCTTCTCGGTGCGCGAGACCCTGCGCGTGGTGTCCGAAACTTTGGACGGGCTCGCCTCCGCGCATCGCGCCGGCGTGGTGCACCGCGACATCAAACCCGAGAACATCCTGCTCAACTCCCGCGGCCATGTGCAGATCACCGATTTCGGCTTGGCGAAGGCCGCGTCTCAGGCCACGCTCTCATCCACCGGCATGCTGTTGGGCACGGCCGCGTATCTGGCGCCGGAGATGATCGAGAACAACCAGGCCACCCCGCAGGGCGACCTGTATTCGGTGGGCATTATGGCGTGGGAGATGCTCAGCGGCGATGTGCCGTTCCATTCCGACAATCCCGTGACGTTGGTGTTCAAGCATGTGCATGAGGACGTGCCGTCCGTCGCCACCGTCTGTCCCGGCATCGCGCCGGCCGTAGCCGCGTTCCTCACGCATCTGACCGCACGCCAGGTCGACCAGCGTCCGGCGAGCGCCGTCGAGGCCGCCGACGAGCTGCGCGCGCTCACCTCCTCGTTGGCTATTGAGGATTGGCAGTACCGCAAAACCCCGGATCAGGGTTCGTCTGACGCTGCGGATAAGGCCGATGACACCACGTTCACGCCGATCGTCGCGGGTTCATCCCTGCCGCCCGCCCCCCCGGCCTCGGCGACCGCGCAGCCGACCACGGCCATCGATTCGGCGGCCACGCGGGTCGTGCCGCTGCCCCAGTCGGATGGCGCCGCATCCACCCTCGCACGTGGCGATGGCTTCTTCGGCGAGCAGACCCAGATTCTGGGCGGACTGGATGACGCGTTCACGCAGACCATCATGACCGACGGCGCCGCCGCTTCAGACGGTGCCGGAGAATCCCCCAAGAAGAAACGCCCCCGCAAACCGTTGATCATCGCTTTGGTGGTGGTTCTGGTGCTCGCGTTGGTCGGCTCGGGCGGCTCCTGGTGGTATTTCCTCGGTCCCGGCAGCTACTGGTCGGTGCCGCAGCCCACCGACGTCACCTGTGAGGAAGGCGCGACCGATTGTTCGCTGGCAGGCGCCGTGTGGAGCGATTACGAAAGCACCCTGAAGGTGGCGGGCATACCGTACGAAACCGTCGAGGATTACAGCGACGACATCCCCGAGGGTTCGGTGATCACAGCCACCGTGGGCGATTCGACCGCCTATGTGGGCAGCCATGTGAGCAAACGCGACAACGCCACACTGACCGTGACGGTCTCTCAGGGCGTGCGCACGGCCACCATCCCCGAGGATATCCTCGACCCGAACTCCGAATCGGGCAAGACTCCTCTGGACGCGTTGAAGGAAGCCGGTTTCTCCAACGTCACGCATGACGAATCGCAGGATGTGTATTCGGAGAATCTGCCCGAAGGCACGGCCGTAAGCGTCTCCCCCGATCCGGGCACCACACTCAACCATAATGACGAGGTGTCCATCGTGCTGTCGAAGGGGCCGATGCCGGTGAGCATGCCGGATATCGTGGGGCGCACCCAAGATGAGGCGACCGCGGCCTTGGACGATTTGAAGCTGACCGCGAACATCACCGAGGAATACAGCGACACCGTGGAGGCAGGCAACGTGATCTCCGCATCCGTCGAGGCCGACACACAGTTGCATTGGGGCGACACGGTCGATGTGGTCGTCTCCAAAGGCCCCGAGATGGTGACGATTCCCGACGTGCGAGGCCAAAGCACCACCGAAGCCACGCAGACGTTGGAGGCGCTGGGCCTGCAGGTGAAGGTCTCCGCGCCGCTGGGCGATCTGACGCATACGGTGCGCTTGCAGAATCCCGCCGCCGGACAGCAGGTGCGCCTGCGCGACACGGAGGGCAACGCCACCGTCGTCACTCTCACCGTGGTCTGAGTGGTCTGAGACTTCCGGTCAAATCCATACGACTACATACAAACGAGGCCTCGTGGAATCCGCCGTCACAGCGGAAGTCCACGAGGCCTCGGTTTTGCTTTTGATTGGAGCTTCGTGCGGGAATCCGTCAGGCCGCGGACTGCTCCTTCAAGCGCTTCTTGACGGTCTGGGCGTACTCGTCCACGTATTCCTGACCGCTCATCTTTTGGATTTCGGCGGTCACCCGATCGGTGAGCGCGCGCAGATCCTCATGGGTGATCTCGTCGCCGGTCTTGTGCTCGACCGCGATCGGCTTGCCGTAGATTATCTGGGTCCTGCCCTTTTTCGGAATCACCGTGCCCGGCTCCTGCAGTTCGCGCGTGCCGATGATCGCCGTGGGAACGATCGCGCAGCCGGTTTCGAAAGCGAGACGAGCGGCGCCGGTGTGACCCTTATAAAGACGGCCGTCGGGGCTGCGCGTGCCTTCGATATGGATGCCGAACAGATGGCCGTCCTCGATGATCTCGCGCGCGTGGGCCAACGCACCCAACGACTTGTCGCCGCCGGAACGGTCCACGGGGAACACGCCCACGGAGGTGAACCACCACTTCTTGAAGCGGCCCTTCAGTCCCTTGCCTTCGAAGTATTCGGCCTTGCCCATGAAATGAATCATGCGGGGCGAGGTGATGGGCAGCAGCGCGTCATCGATCACCGCCAGATGGTTCGCCGCGATGATCGCGCCGCCGGTGCGCGGGATATTCTCCAAGCCGCTGACCGTGGGGCCGAGACGTCGACGGGCGACCCATCCCAATGATTTAACGAAGAACCAATACAACACTGTGGTTTCCTCTCCGCATGATTGGCCTCATGCCCGATTAGAGTGGTATCTATGACTGACCTCAACAATAGCAATGCGGATGACGAGCGCACAAACCCCACGCCGGATGACGGAAATCTCGATGACGCATGGGCGGCGTTCGCCGCGGCCCACGCCGACGATCTGAAGGATGTGGAGTCGTCGCGTCAGGCGAAACGCTTCGAGAAGCACGCCCAGCGCAAGGAGAAGGAGGCGCTGCTGTCGGTGAACGATCTCGACGCCGGCACCTTCACCGATGACGTGCGCCCTATGCGCGATCGCGTCAACCAGCAGGGTCCGCGTGATTTCACCGGTTCCAGCTGGCTGGACACCGATGATGTGATGGACCGCTACGGCGAGGACTTCGTGCCGCCGAACCCGCAAATCGGCCCGGTGAAAACCTCCAAACTGGTGTTCTGGGTGCTGCTGATCGTCGGTATCGCGGGACTGATCGGCTCGGTGTTCGTGCCGTCGCTGGCGGCGATTCTCGGCACCGTCTTCGGCCTGTGCGCGATTCTCGGCGCGGGCGGCCTGATCATGCAGCACAAGGGCCACACCGAAACCCGCGCGGACGAGTTCGACGACGGCGCCCGCGTCTGAATCCCGTATAACGCCCAGCAATCAGTACGGCTGGTTGCCGTGGATGATGATGCCGCGTTCGTGCTTCAGAAACTGGCGCGCGGATTCGCGGTCGATATCATGACCTCGTTCCAAACTGGTGTAGACGATGGCCGTCTGCGCCCCACGGCTGAGTGTGAGGAACGCCTCGTGGGAGTCCCACCCATCCTGGGCCACGCCCATGGTCGGCTCCCACACGTAGCCGTAGCCCGCCGCGTTGCAGTATCCGTTGAATGGCAGTCCCCACGCATTGTGCTTGTCGAGAGCCAGGCCGAAGGTCTCGGATTCGGCGATGTCGGCGTCGGTGGCACCGGCCGCTTTGGACAGTTCGATGGCGTGGGCGTGATCGTAACCGGAGTCCTCCGGCGGAATGGGAAGCGGCATGGCCGTACATCCTTTCGATACGAAAAAATTTCCAGATGACAAAATACTCGTCATCTGGAAACACCATATTTCGTTGCCCACATTTTCCCGCAAACATCGAGCTGAGAGAAAGCGCGAGAACACTCCGTTTGCAAGCGTTATGAGGCTCGCCGAATAAGCCGTACGGATGCGCGCGGTATCGGAGCGTGCCGAAGCGAAGGCGTATTGGCATACGTCGAGCTTCGGCTAAGCCCGATAACACGCCATCCGTGCGGGTTATGCAATAACGTTCGCAAACGCGTATGTCCTCGCGCGTCTCGAAGCGAAGGTGTATATGAATACATCGAGCTGAGAGAAAGCGTGAGGACACTCCGTTTGCGAACGTTATTCGGTGGGGCCGTCTTTGAAGATGACCGTCTCCTGCATCGCGTTCTTCTCGTTATTGGTCCTACGTCCGTCGACGACCTCAAGCACCAGTTTGCGGAAGTCCTCGTCCACCACCGAGGCGGGCTCGTCGAGCAGACGTCCGGCGTTGAAGTCGATCCAACGCTTCTTCTTTTCGGCGAGCGGGGTGTTGGTGGCGACTTTGATGGTCGGCACGAAGCATCCGAACGGCGTGCCGCGGCCGGTGGTGAACAGGATGAGATGGCAGCCCGCGGATCCCTTGGCGGTGGTGGACACCATATCGTTGCCCGGCGTCTGCATAAGTGACAGGCCGTTGCGCCTGATGCGATGCCCGTAGAGGATCACGTCCTCGACCTCGCATCGTCCGCCCTTGCGGATGCAGCCCAGGGACTTGTCTTCCAGGGTGGTGATGCCGCCGGCCTTGTTGCCCGGTGAGGGGTTGTCGGAGATGATTTCGCCGTATTTGCGGAAATGTCCTTTGAAGTTGTTGATCAGGTCCACGATGTCGTGGAACACGTCTTCGTCGCGTGCCTGGCTCATCAGCACGGTTTCCGCGCCGAACATCTCCGGCACTTCGGAAAGCACCACTGATCCGCCTTGGCTGACCAGCCATTCGGCGAAACGGCCGACCATGGGGTTGGCGGTGATGCCGCTCATGCCGTCGGAGCCGCCGCATTCGACGCCGACTTTGAGTTCGTTCATCGGGATGGGTTCGCGTCGGTCGCCGGCAGCGGCCTCGTTGAGCTCTTCCAACAGATCGGCCGCGCGGTCGAATTCGTCCGTTTCATCCTGGCAGATCATGGTTTTGACGCGGGATTCGTCGATGCCTTCCAGTCCGGCCTTGAACAGCGCCATTTGGTTGTTTTCGCAGCCGAGCCCGACCACCAGCACGCCTCCGGCGTTCGGATGCTCGACGATGCCGCGCAGCGTGTTCTGCGTCCATTCGAGGTCGCCGCCGAGCTGAGAGCAGCCGTAGGGATGGCGCGCCACGACCACGGAGTCGAAGTTGCCGTTGCCGTTGTGACGCGAGGTGAACATGCGCGCCATAGTGGCGACCAGTCCGGAGATGCAGCCCACGGTGGGCACGATGTACAGATCGTTGCGGATGCCGACTTTGCCGTTGGATCGACGATACCCTTGGAAGGTCATGGTGGGCTGGCCCGGTTTAACGGTGTCGTCGGTGGGCTCGTAGGTGTATTCAAGATTGTCGCCGAGATTCGTGGCGATGTTGTGGGTGTGCACCCATTCGCCACGTTTGATCGGCTGCTTGGCGCGGCCGATCTCAAAGCCGTATTTGACGACGTTGACTCCTTCGGGCACGTCGACCAATGCGATTTTGTGTCCGCGGGGCACGTCGTTAAGCACCGTCAGCGGCTCATGCCCTTCGACCTGCACGCTCTCCCCCGCTGTGATGGGGCGGGCGGCGACGCAGACCATATCGCCTTGCGCGAGGAAGATCGTGTCCAAGCCGGTGTTCTCGGGGATTTCGGCCACATAATCATGGTTCGGGGCGACGCCATCGGCGCAGGTGGGGATAAATCCCGTCGAGGCGACGCGCTCGGCGCAATCGTCGGCGGGGATGTTGGTGATGTTGGTGATGTTGTGATCAGGCTGCTTTGCGTTCATACGCTAAACGTACGAAGGCTTTTCGCGTTTCTTGGTTTTTGTTGCCAATCGTTGCGCTAGCTCTGGCGTGTGCGCCGGATCCGTGATATATAGCCCGATTCCGCCGGCAACCTTTGGCAGCGGATTCGTAGGGCCGCTCTGCATCCTCTATGTTGGGCCGCGACGGCCCGTTAAACGGCCGGACCTGATATGAAAGGCGGATTCGATGATCAATCTCGGCGCACGCGGACATGATGTGACGTGGGGAGACACCCCTGAGCGGCTGGCCGAAGGATTGTCCGGATACGGAGTGCACACCACGCAGCTGGCGTTGGGCAAGTCCTTCCCTGATCTGCCCAGCGGCGCCGACGCCATCAACCCGGGGATGGGTATGCGCATACGGCGAATCATGGCCGAACGTGGCATCGATATCGCGGTGTTGGGCTGCTACTTCAACATGACGCATCCCAATCCGGACGCACGCGAGGCAGGTCTGCGCAAATTCGAAGCGTATCTGGCCAATGCGCGTTTCTTCGGCGCGCCGATGGTGGCCAGCGAGACCGGATCCGTCGACGCCGCGCCGGGACGGTTCACCGAGGAGAACTTCTCCGAGTCGATGTACCGGCAGGCTTTGGATTCGATTCGCCGCCTCGTCGCCGTCGGCGAGCGCTTCGGCACGATGGTGGGCGTTGAACCGGGTGCGAACCATCCGATTCATGACATCGCCTCCACCGAACGGCTCCTGTCCGATATCGATTCCCCTTGGCTGGGCATTGTGTTCGACGCGACCGCCTACACCACGCCCGATGGCCGTACCGTCGACGGTTCGACGCAGCTGCAGATCGCGAATGAGGCTTTCGATCGTTTCGGCGAGCGCATCATGGCCGTACATATCTCCGATTTCACCGTCGAGCCTTCCGACGCGACGGCTTGCGGCATGAATATCCGCCGTTGCGACGCCGGTAAGGGCATCCTCGACATCGAGGGCATCGTTCGTCTTGCCAACGAGCGCCGTCCGTGGATTCCCGTCATCCTCGAGCACACCACCGACGATGCCATCGCGCAAGCCGTACGACGGTATGGGAATCTGTAGTCTCTGGCCGATCGGATGTCGAGGCATTCGCGATTCCTGTGACCAATCGCTAGCCGCGGTCCGTCGTCTTATGACAGCGACCCATCCACATCACTGATCGGACTCGCGCCGGCACTCACGTTGTCGAATGTCAGCGAAGCGCAATCGCACAACTCGATGCGCCCACTACCGTGTTCCACGCCGCCGAGCATGCAGTCCTTGACCACGATGTTGCGGGCCTCATGGCCCGGCTTGTCGAAACCTTTGACCAATACGGCGACGCCGGGACGCACATCGTCGCAACCACGCCATTGCCATCCCATCACTCGCAGCCGCTCGAAATGGAAGTCCTCGAAATACGGTTGGTCGGGGCCGGGCACTCCGTCGTCGTTGTAGCCGACGGAGTGAATGGTGATCGCAGCCACCGCGCAGTCCGACACCCACACCCCGCGCACGTATCCTCCGCGCTTGGGGGTGCCTTTGATGTGGATGCCGTACAGGGAACGCGAGACGTCCGTATCCCACACACGCACGTCCTCGACGCCGCCGCTCATCTCAGATCCGATGGCGATGCCGTGGCCTCCCATGGCCGTGCACGAGAAGATGCGCACATGTCGTGTCGGACGGTTGATGGCGTTGCCTTCGGGATTCTTGCCGGATTTGATCGCCACCATGTCGTCGCCGGTGTCGAACAGCGTGTCGAAGAGCACGCAGTCCTCGCTGGAGTCCGGATCCCATCCGTCGCCGTTCCACACGCCGCTGGAGCGGATGGTGGCCCCATGCGTGACGATGTGTTTCGAATAGATGGCGTGGATGGTCCAGCTGGGGCCGTCGGCGAATGTCAGTCCGGACAGTTCGACGTTCTCGGCGTTCGAGATGTTGACCAACCGGCCGCGCACGCGCCCGGGAATGGTGTCAGCGTTCTCGCATGTGGCGATGTAGTCGGCCATGGCCGCCAATTCATCGGCCTTCAGTTCACGTTCGCGTTCGATGGTGGCGCGCATCAACGCCGCTCCCCCGCCACGAATCTCCCCTTGGCCGGACAAGCGCACATTATGGGTGGTCGGCCCGGACGTATGATCGAGATGGCCGATGTTGATCAGGCTTGCGTAGCATTCGCATTCCACGCCTTCGAAACGGCTCCATATGCGCGGCTCATAGTCCTGCGGATTCGTTGCCCCCTGCAGCACGCCGTTTGCAAGCACATGAAGTTCGCTGTCCGAATGCATGCGCAGCGCTCCGGTGAGGTACACGCCCGCCGGAATGACGACTCTCGAGTCGGCGTCGCAGTCGTCAAGCGCCCGCTGGATGGCCGCGGTGTTCATGGTGCGCCCGTCGCCCACGGCGCTGTACGGCGGCTGGGATACGTCGATATCGCGTTTGGCACGTTCCGTGACGAATCGGCCTTCGCCCACGATTCGCGTTTCGTCCGACGTGCTCTCCCCTACGTGCACGGCTACCCGATACTCATGCTCCGGCACCAGGCCCGCGATACGTGCGAAAGTATGGTTGACTCGCGTAACGACAGTGCCGTCCACCATAACCGTGTACTCGGCCTTCGCATCGACATATTCCGGTTTGTCCCAGTACACGGTGAGTGTGGTGTCGGTGGCGCATGCGTCGAGCATGCTTGTCCGTCGGGATGCCAATTCGGTCATGGCTCTCGCTCCGCTTCATTAGTAATGATATGGCTGTGACAGTCAGTCGTCTTCGCTTCGGAAATCGACGGTGGTGTCCCGGGTAGTGACGTGGTCTGTTTTGACGGTCATGATTGATTGAGGTCGGCCAGGATGCTCGATACGATCGATCAGCATATGCACGGCTTGTGTCGAAATCTCCCGTGGACGCGGCGAAAGGTTCGAAGGCCGCAAGCTGAACGAGGAAATCTTGGAATCCGGACAGACGCTCACCAGCGTCAGGTCTCGCCCCGGAGTCAGATTCCGTCTTGCCAACGCATCCATGCATGCCCTAGTGGAGTGCGATTGGCGAGTGACCACAGCCAGACGATTGTGGATATTCTCGCCGATCGACTCCATCGCCGACTGTTTATGGTCTCGATCGAACGGTATGACGTCGAACGCCATGCCATGATCGGAGCAGCGCTTCCGCAATGACTCATACATACTCTGATATGTGATGTAATCGGTGTTCTCCACAGGATTTTCATCCAGGAACATCACGGTGCGATGTCCGAACCCGGCCAGATAGTCCGCAATGATCGTGCCGGCGCTTTCATAGTCGAAATAGATGACGTCCAACCCATGCTCATCATCCGGCTTGCCGAACACCACCGTAGGCAGGCCGATCTGGGCGGCCACGGGGATGCGCTCGTCATGCCGCTTGATATCCATCAGGATGAATCCATCACAGATATTGCGTCCGTCCATGCGGCGCAGGCTGTCGGGATCGGCTTTGGTGGTGTTCAGGATGACGTCATACCCCTGCCGGTAGGACTCCTCGATGATGGAGGTCAGATACGGCGCCACATCCGATGCGTCCGATTCGTAGTCCAATCGTTCGATAAGGGTGATGAGGTTCGTGCGCTGGGTGCGCAGCGTACGGGCGCTGGAGTTCGGATGGTAGTCGAGGGTCGCCATCGCCGCTTCGATGCGCGCCCGGGCGTCTTTTGACACCGGCCTGCTGCCGTTCATGTAATACGACACCGTGCTTTGCGCCACGCCGGCCAGCTTGGCGACGTCCTTGCTGGTCGCTTTGCCTCGTATTCCGGTCGGAACCACAGTGTTCACATCACACCCCTCTCAATCGATACGTATCAGTCACATTCTAGTCGACGCACCGGCATATATCCTCGTCTCCGCCGTCCTCCCATTTGGCGAGCATAGCGTCGAACAGCTCGTCGTCGGTCAGATGGTTCTCGAGGTTGAGCAACGTGGTGACCTTCGCCTCCTCGCGGCTGTAGATGAAGTCTCGCTGCCATTGGTAGAAATGAGGGCCGTCGCCCATGGCACGCAGGAACGCCATAAGACCGGATACGACCCACGCGCTCTGCGCCACATCGGTCAGGCATTCGTTGGCATAAAAGCCTCGCCATTTGCCATGCTCACGCGACAGCATCGCCTTACGGGCCCGCTGGAACTCACTGCGGGCCAATCCCGCATGCCAGAACGCCCGCTGCCAATCGGATTCCAGTCCTTCACGCAACGCCTCGCACACCAGATGGGTGGCTGTGCAGCAATGGACGTAGACAAGCGTATGCAGAGCGATGGAGTCGTCGAACAATCTCGCTGCATGCCTCGTCATGCCGGCTGAGGCCACGACATTGCGTTCCGCCAACGCCGCATACCGCCCCATACCCATGACGGACGCTGTGTCGATGATTCCGATTTGTTCGACCAACGGCCGATCGCCGGTGGCCCACAGCAGATCGGAGCATGCGGACGTGCGGTCGCGCATGAATTGGTTGATCAATTCGCGTGGACCATGATTGAAGTACTGTTCCGCAGCGTGTTCGTCCCAATGCTCTCCATAAGGCACGGCCGCGTCAAAATACGCCCGGTAGGCCTCGACCACCGACCTCGCGTCGGACTCGCCGTAATAGGTGGCCGCGAAATCCCATGCATGCTGGTCGACGATGGATTGGCATACGGATTCGACTGCATCCTGCGCGCAACCAGTGTCTGCGGTCGCTTCCGGCGCCGGCACGCCCTCGCGCCACAGCCGGGCCATCAAGTCGAGGTAGTACGCATGTGGTTTGACGTTCGACGAGTTGACGACCCAGAACGCGTCGCCTCCGCTGGCCAGCACGGCACCCAGTTCACGGACGATATGCACCGGTTGATTGGGCAGAGTGGTGATGTGGTTGGCGGCCTGCAGATCGTAGAACGACGCATGGCAGTAGATACCCTGCGCACCATCGTCGTCCGGGTTGGGCATGGCGTCGATACGCGGATTGTGGTTGCCCTGACGACGGGTGACCATACGACCAAAGCCGTTGTCGGACCAGATCGTGATCACGTCGTCCGGCAGATCGAGCACGCCTTGGCGATAAAGTTCCAGGGTCTCGCCATACAGGTAGACGCAACAGCGTGCCTTGGGGTCGGATTCCAACACCATCGCCCGCTGGATGCGGATGATCTCACTCATCAGCGCGCCGCGCTTCTCATCGGTGTCGTAGGAGGGGTCCGCACACCAGAATGGGGAATCCCCCTGCCCGCGGAATCCCACATTCCAGATCACATGCTGCCCGGCATGCGCCGCCAGCGACTCCTTCCATAATCCGATGAACAGGTCCTTATGCTCATCCCATGAGGGGTTGAGGTCGGGATAGGCGGACGAGAACAGGCGCGCGCCCAACGGTTCGGCATGGTGCTGCGCGATTTTGAGGCCTCGGGCCACGGCGACAACGGCGTGCCCGGCGGAGTTGTTGCCCGTTCCGGGAATGACCATGTTGCCGCCGCAACGCAGCAGCGCCTCGAACACCATCTGCCATGGCAGGTCGGGATCATTGTCTAACGACCACCCCATCAGCAGCACTTCGTCGTTGACGAACCAGCCGCGTTCGGCGACAGCGAAAGGCTGCGACTCGAAACTGTACTCATCAGGCACTTCGACCGCGCCGACACGAGCGGGTTGCCAATCCATCCAGAACCACAGATCGGGCACACCCAGCAGTTCACGGCTGATGTGGTACAGGCCATAGATGAAACCGAAATCATCACCGGCCGCAACAACCAATTCTCGCCGACTCGCAACGGATGAGACACTGAACATGCCTTCGGACGGGAATTCGGCATCAACAAGCACGATGCGTGCGGCATCGGCCGTCATACCATCCGTATGCGAATCGTCCACGATTCCGCACACCTTGGCCAGATCACGCCGTGCGTCGGCGGCCGCGGCGCATACCGACGACGGGCGCCCATCCGCCGCAATGACGGTGTTGGCATCAATCAACATGGTTGTACCCTCATAACTACGACTTGTTGTTCAAGATGATCTGAGGTGGAGCCATAACTGTCTGACCCCACCTCAGGCATCGTCATCAGGCGGATGCGATTGCGGTGTTGATCTCGCTGATCATGGCCGTGGCGGCATCGGCGGCCGACTGCTCGCCGAACATCACCTTCTGGTTGTAGCGGGCGATGATCTTGTCGAGGTCGGAGGCGCCGTTAGGCGTGATGGCCGGAGCATCGCCGAGAGTGTCCTCGATCTGGGAGGGGAAATCCAGCGCTTGCTTATCGGTGCCGGTGGAGGTCTCGGCGAGGGATTCGCGAATCGTGTTGTTGGAGGGGATTCCGCGGTCCGTGCCGAGGGTCTCGCCGACCTCTTCGTTGTTCAGCAGATAATCGACCAGCATGGCGGCCTCGGCCGGATGCTCGGATTGAGAGGACACCGCCCAATACATGCCGGGCTTCAGGTAGCCGTACTTATTGGAAGCGTCATCGTTCGGCATGGGCACGAGGGTCATGTTGTCCGTGCCCGCAGCCTTGGCATAGGTGGTGATCTGAGTGGACTGCGTGAAGATCATCGCCTGCTTGTTGGTGGCGAAATCGGATTGGTCCACGGTTCCGGAGGACTGTTCAGCCTGATGGTCCGGCGTGCCGGCGATCGGATTGTCACCATGGGTCCAGTCGTAGGACATCTGCAGATACGAGGCCAGCGTTTCCTCCGAGATGGAGACCTCACCGTTCTCGAAGAGGTTCTCACCGTGCTGACGCGCCCACAGCTGCAGGCTCATGCCGTTGTTCAGCGGCGCGATGCCCACGGTCTCGCCGTTCGAGGCCTGAACGACCTGCTCCGCGAAGTCGATGAGATCATCCCACGTCCATGCGGAGGTGTCTGGAACGGTCAAACCCAACTGTTCCACAACATCGTTATTGATGACCACGCCGAAGGCGGTCGATGAAATCGGGGCGGCATACTGCGTGCCGTCCACCTTTCCCATATCCCTCAACGATTCATCCATGCCATCGAGGCTCAGATATTCGGATGCCTCGTCCAGATCAAACAGCGAACCTTGCGAGGCATACGAGGCAAGGTAGAGCTCGTCCATCTGCATCACATCCGGAGCGTTTTTGCCGGCGTTTTCAGTGGCGAGCTTGTCCCAGTATCCCGACCAGTCGTTGTATGTGGTCTCGACCTTGATATTGGAATGCTCCGCTTCGAACGCATCGATGGCGTCTTCGGTGATCTGCACTCGCGTGTCGGAACCCCACCAACTGATGCGAATGGTGACCTCCTCGTCCGACGCCTTCACCTCGGCACCGCCCGTGGCGGACGTGCCGCCCGCGCATCCGGCCAGGGTCATCGAAGCTGCCGCAACAATCGCGGTGGCGGTGATCCACTTCTTCATGGACTTCATGGTTTAACTCCTTTGTTGTTGTCGGCATTTCGCCGGTTATTTCTTTAGACGCCTCAGAGCGTCCATTGCCTGCGACATCGAATACCTGAGGAACGAGGCCTTTCCCGGCCCGTCTTCGACCATCGCTGCTTCCCTTACCTCACTTTCCTCCGGTGGTGGCGATGCCTTCGACCAGATACTTCTGGCCGAAGCAGAACACGATGAACAGCGGGATGATGGACAGCACGCTCATGGCGAACATCGGGCCGTAGCTCGACTGGCTGGTCGCATCGATGAAGTTCCTCAGCGCGATCGGCACCGTGTATTTGGCCGGGTCGGTCAGGTAGATCAGCTGGCTGAAGAAGTCGTTGAACGTCCACATGAACGTGAACACGGCGGTGGTGCCGATGGCCGGTTTCATCAGCGGCAGCAGCACCTGGAAGAAAATCCGGATGTGGCCGGCGCCGTCGATTTTGGCGGCTTCGTCGAGGTCTCGCGGAAGTCCGCGGATGAACTGGTAGAACAGGAAGGTGAAGAAGCCGTCCATCGCCAGGAATTTCGGCAGGATCAGCGGCACATACGTGTTGATCAGGCCCAGGTTGTTCCAGATGATGTACTGCGGGATGATCACCACGTGCACGGGGATCATGAGCATCAGCAGCATGAATCCGAACATCAGGCCCCGGAATTTGAAGTTGAGTCGGGCGAAGGCATAGGCCGCCATCGAACAGGTGAGGATATTGCCCACGATCGCGAAGGCGACGATGACGAACGAGTTGAGGAAGTACTTGCCGAAACTGTAGCTCAGCGCGTTCCAGCCGTCCGCATAGTTGTGCCATTGGGGATCGGAAACCCACAGACCCATGTTGGTGAAGATCTCGGAGGGTTTCCTCAGGCTTGAGGCCACCATCCACAGGATGGGGTACAGCATGATCAGCGCGAAGGCGAGCACCACCAGCTGCTTGACCACCTGCAGGACGATCCTGCGAATCTTGTGTTCCTCTTTTCGGACGGGAACCGACGTCGCCGAGACGGCGTTAACAGTGGTTGTCGTATTAGTCGTCATAATGCACCCAATACTTCGAAAGAACGAAATTGATTACGGTCAGCACGGCAACGATGACCACGAGAATCCATGCCATGGCGGCGGCATATCCCATCTTCATCGAACCGAAGCCCTGCATGTACAGATACAGCGTGTAGAACAAGGTCGCGTCGTTGGGGCCGCCGGTGCCGCCCGAGACGACGAACGCCTGAGTGAAGGTCTGGAAGCTGTTGATGATGCTCATCACCAAATTGAAGAAGATGATCGGGCTGAGCATCGGCAACGTGATCGACACGAACTGCCGCCATTTGCCGGCGCCATCCACACTGGCCGCCTCGTACAGTTCGCGGGGAATCTGACGCAGGCCAGCAAGGAAGATCACCATGGGCGAGCCAAATTGCCAGATATGCAATACCATAAGCGTGCCGTTGGCGGTGGCGGTGTTTGCGATCCACGACTGGGTGACTTCCAGGCCGAACAGCCCCAGAGCCTGATTGAACAGACCCTCGGAACCGAACACCATCTTCCACAGCACCGCGATGGCGACGGAGCCTCCCAGCATGGATGGCAGATAGAAGGCCGATCGGTAGAATGTCAATCCCCTCATCCCCTGGTCAAGCACCACGGCCAGAGCAAGGGCGGCGATCAGCTGCAGCGGCACCGAGATGATCACATAGCTGAGCGTGACCTTCAAGGATTGGATATACCGCGTGTCCTGAAACAGGGTCGCATAGTTCTGCAGACCGACGAATTTCGGACTGGTCAGCATGTTGTACTTGGTCAACGACAGATAGAGCGAAACTATCATGGGAATGAGGGTCAGGCAGATCGCTCCAATAAGCCAAGGAGCCAGAAAGCCCAAAGCCGGCTTGGTATCCGTGGCCTTGTCTTTGGCCTTGCCTCGATTCTTAAGCAAAACGGCGAATTCGCTTGCTGCGCTCACGACTCGTCCCCCTTTCGGCAGACACCGCCGTGGCCGGTAAAGCCGTGGCGGGCGCGACATTGGCATCGCACGGAATGATGCTGTTCCATCGATTTCCTTTCCCTGAGCAGCTTCTTCGCCGCTTCCAGAAACGACCAGTACTCCTTCAGGCTGATCGCGATTTATTGTTATCGATACGTATTTACTCGATACGTATTTACTAGAATATCGACGTTTCTTCTCAACGCAACTTTGGCGTGTCGCATCGTATGGCAAAGACTGTCACAACAAAGAAGAAACGGCGGAAATGGCAACTTCCCTTTATGAACGCCTGTTGCTTTCAGACGGCAAGTACAGTTTCCTTGCTTGTCTTGCCAGATTGGAATATCGGAGTTAAAAGCGTGACATAAAAGAAAGGCAGCGGACGAGCTGCTGCCTTTTTGCAATAATAGCTGTGGGTTTTATTGGGGTATATTTCCAGTCGGGATAAGCTCAATTTCTCCAGATAAACTTTCCCAAACGCCGACAACATCGGAAGATGTAGAGTAGTCGAATCCCGCCGTTTCAGATTGCAAACAACCCTTTTTGGTTGCAACGCTTGTATAGGTAATCTCATAATCTGTTCCATCAGCAAGATTAAATACAAATTTTACCGTGTAGCCAACCTCCGCTGATGATTCTTGGGCAGCTTTTACCGACAGCTCCGAAAAATATGTATACAAATTATCAATGTCCGATTCTTCTGAAAGTGTTTTTTTCTGTATTTCGGATTCTCCGTTATCATAATATGACTCAATACATTCCACATCTAACAGATCAAATGGAAAAACAATTTTTTCCTCTTTTCCGCACCCAGAAAGCCCCAGTAGAAATCCTAACAACACAAATATTATGTATACTCTTTTCATCTTCCCACTCCTTGCATATTTAGTTCAGCACAAACTGCGTGCTTGACCCAACCAAACCGCCGTCCAATGTGACATGATTATATCCAGACCATCCATAATGCACAATCAGTTTTGTTACAAGTCCAGTTGTTGATGTGCCATAAGCTGTAACAGCATGAAATACTTTTCCTCGTGTCTGAACTTGGGTAGGAGAATCGGGGAAATATCCAAACACAATTACAGGGCGGTCACGACCAATTTCGGCAAATATATCAAAGTTCGTTACATAATATGTAGAGGTAGCAGCAACACCATACTCATTACAATAATCAATCAGGACATCACGAATAGTCAATCCCCAAGATGAATTAGATTCACCATAGGAGAGTAACTTATCTTGCAAAGTGTTATTTCCTGTCGTAATTAGATTGCCATTAGAATCAAGGAAAGAATCATCAATAACACCTCCCTCAACATTGTGCCAGTAATTCAATATTAAGCAAGCAGCTGTATATCCGCAGGTTCCGTCCACATTTGCAGGATAAACTGCATTTTTAATATAAGTGTAATTGGGGATGTATTCATTAGTTGCACTTCGACGTTCGTCGTAATGTTTGAGCGCGAAATTGGATTCCGTTCGTCATAAATAATGAGCGCGAAATCCCGCGCGGCCCGCGTCGTTCGCGGGGATGCTTGCCTT